>NZ_CP062804.1:1321210-1981815 GCF_008801925.2 Cupriavidus basilensis
GCGCGAAGCCGGGCAGCCCGTATCAGGAAGCTCGTTGCGCGCCGGAACCCATTCACGGGTGAGAGCCGTGCGGGTGCTGACAAACGTTCGCGGGTCTGAGAGGAGACCAATATGACTGACGCAACGAAACTGCTCGACGAAGAGCGGGCCCACGAGGAGCGGGACCTCCATCGCGGGCTCAAGGACCGGCACATCCAGATGATCGCCATCGGCGGCGCCATCGGTGTCGGACTGTTTCTGGGAGCAGGGCGCGCGATCGCTATCGCCGGCCCGGGACTGATGCTGAGTTATGCCATCGGCGGCGTGGCGATCTTCTTCATCATGCGCGCGCTGGGCGAGCTGCTGCTGTACCGCCCGGTGACCGGATCCTTTGCAACCTACGCCGAGGAGTTTGTCGGCCCCTTTGCCGGCTTCGCCACCGGCTGGTCGTACTGGTTCATGTGGGTGGTCACCGGGATGGCCGAGATCACCGCTGTTGCAGTCTACGTGCACTACTGGTTCCCGGACGTGCCGCAGTGGATACCGGCGCTGGCCACCCTGGCGGTGCTGTACCTGGTGAATTGCATCGCGGTCGCGGTATTCGGCGAGCTGGAATTCTGGTTCGCGCTGATCAAGGTGGTGACCATCATCGCCATGATCGTGATCGGGCTGGCGATCATCTTCTTCGGTGTAACACCGCTCGGCCCGACGGCCGGCTTCTCGAACCTGTGGACGCATGGCGGTTTCATGCCGTTCGGGACGCTCGGCGTGGTGCTGACCTTGCAGATCGTCATGTTCGCCTACCAGGGCGTGGAACTGATCGGTGTCACCGCGGGGGAGGCGCAGAATCCCGAGAAGGTGTTGCCGCATGCGACCAACGGCGTCGTCTGGCGCATCCTGATCTTCTACGTTGGCGCGCTGATCGTCATGATGGCGCTGGTGCCCTGGAATGAGCTGAAGCCCGGCGTCAGCCCCTTCGTTTACGTGTTCGAGAGGATCGGCATTCCAGGGGCGGCCGCGATCGTCAATCTGGTCGTCATCACGGCGGCAGCCTCATCTTGCAACAGCGGCATCTTCAGCACCGGGCGCATGCTGTATACGCTGGCGCAGTTTGGCCAGGCGCCGCGCGCCTTCGGCAGGGTCAGCAGCAAGCAAGTGCCGGCCACTGCCATCACGTTCTCGGCCGTGCTGATGGGCATCGGCGTGCTGCTCAACTACATCGTGCCGGAGCAGGTCTTCGTCTGGGTCACCAGCATTTCGCTGGTCGGTTCGCTGTGGACCTGGTCGATCATCATGATTGCCCACCTCGGCTATCGCAAGGCAATCGCCGCCGGCCGGGTCAAGGCGGTGGACTTTCGCATGCCTGGCGCGCCTTATGCCAACTGGCTGGTGGTCGTCTTCATGATCACGGTTGCGGCGCTGCTGTCGCTCGATCCGGGTACCCGGGTGGCGCTCTACGTGGCACCCGTGTGGTTCGCGCTGCTCGGCATCGGCTATCGGCTCACCAAATCGCGTGCGCCGCTTGAGGGGCGTGTCCAAAAGTCGGCTTGACCACTGTCCCGCGCGCCGCCGGCGCTCTCACGCGGCGGCACGCACGCCGGACCCCGCTGGTGGCAATGGGCGTGCGTGCCGAATACCGCACGCACGCCCATTGCCACCAGCGAGGCACTGCCGATCTGGGAGAACCCTACGCTCCCCGAGGCCGTGGCTGCGTGCCCATGCTTGCTAACGATGGCTCCTGATCCCGCCAGCGACAGCCAGGAGCTGCTGGCGAGGCTGACCAGGCACATCGGCAGCACCACGGTACGTACTATCACCTAATGCTGCTCTGCGTCATTTCTTTTGCTACAATTAGGGAAAACCCGATGAGGGTTATCCCTGAAAGGAAGAAAGCCATGAACACCCAATCCGACATCAAGATGACCGACCAACTCGAGCGCGAACTGATCGAACGCGAACTTGGTCCCCGCAGCCCGGCCTTCGTCGACGACGTGAAGAGCGCCATCGCCGCTGTGCAGTCCGTGCTGGGCCGCCTTCAGAACCAGGCTCGCAAGGCAAAGATCGTTTTCGCGAACGGCTGATCGCCCGCGCACCGACATCAAGAATCAAGAGTGAATGCTGCCGTAGTGCGTCGTAGTTAACTGTTGTTGTTTGTTTTTGTTTGTTGTTGATGTATGTAGTCTTGGTTTGACGGCTCTGATGCTGCCTGTCGCGGCGATGCGCTGATGCATCTGTCCTGGCGAGGGACGGCGGATACCATGTCAAACCGGCGCGGATCTCTTTCGCGCGGCAAAACCGGCCAACGCGTCGCTCCGAGGAGCGCAGCGCCTTTTGGCCGGTTTTTTTATGGGCGCTAGCTCCGTTGTGCCCCTTTGTGAGATCGCCTCACAAGCCTTGCGAGTCATTTTCCTTTTGCCGGCGCACCGGATCGCGCTATCTTGAAGGCCCCCTGTGCCTTCTCCCGGTCTTCCCGTGTCCACCATCTCCCCCCGCTTGCTGCTCTGCCTGCTGATTACCTACTTGGTATGGGGCACGACCTATCTCGCCATCCGTTTCACGCTGGAGAGCTTTCCGCCGTTCCTGATGATGGGCTCGCGTTTTCTCTGCGCAGGCCTGTTGCTGGCGCTGTGGCTGCGCTATCGCGGCGCCGCCATGCCGACCTTGCGCCAGCTGCGCAATTGCGGGGTGCTGGCCGGTTTCCTGCTGGTTGGCGGAATGGGGCTGACGGCGGTGGCGGAGCAGACCATCTCGTCCGGGGCGACTACCGTGATGATTGGTGCGATGCCGATCTTCGGCTTGTTCTGGGGAATCTGCTTCGGTGCGAGGCCGCGCTGGTACGAAGTGCTGGCCATTGCGCTGGGCAGCGCGGGCATCCTGGTGCTGACCGGCGGCGCGGAGTTTCGCGCGAGTGCCACGGGCGTCATGGCTTTGCTGGCGGCGATCGGCAGCTGGTCGTTCGGTTCGCAGATCGCCAGGCGCCTGGATTTGCCGCAGGGCGCAGTGGCGTTTGCCGCGCAGATGCTGCTGGGCGGGGCGATCTTGCTGGTCCTGTCCTTTGCGTTCGGCGAACCCTGGCCGCGGACGGTCAGCAGCCAGGCGTGGTGGGCGTGGGTCTACCTGGTGGTGGCTGGGTCGCTGGTGGCGTTTTCCGCCTATATGTATCTGGTGGCAAACGTCTCGCCGACGGTTTCCTCAAGCTATGTCTACGTGAACCCGCCGGTGGCGCTGGCGGTGGGCGCGTGGCTGGGCAGCGAGCAGATCGCGCCGCAGACGTTCGGTGCGGTGGCGTTGATCCTGGGGGCGCTGGCGGTGCTTAGCCTGGGGACGTGGCGCGGGGCGCGGGCGATGGCGGCGACCTGAGTGAAGATTGCCGCCCGCACGCCAGACCTAAGGGCTCAGGACTCGGATTGTTCCTCGATCCACATCGATAGCCGCGCCTTGTATGCCTGCTGGATGTGCCGGCGCGTGATTTGCTCGGCTAGCGCGGGATCGCGTTGCTCCAGGGCTTCCACAAGTGCAATGTGCTCTTCGTACGAGACCCGGGCGCGTCCCGGCAGCGCCAGCGTGGTGCGTCCCAGCAGTGCCATCGACTCGTGCAGCGAGCGCAAGGTCTTGAGCAGGTAGCGGTTGTGCGCGCAGCGGTGCAGCGTTTCGTGGAAGAGCCGGTTGTTGGCGGCGAGCTTGTCCGGCTGGTCGGTTATAGCCAGGTCGCGCTGGACGATGTCGCGCAACAGCGAGATTTCCACATCGGTAGCGTGGCGCGCGGCGAGCGCGGCGGCGGTGCCTTCCAGCACCTCGCGCATGACATAGAGCTCGCTCACCATGCTGGCGTCGAGCTGGGTCACCATCATGCCCCGGTTAGGCTCGTTGACGACCAGGCCTTCGGATTCCAGCCGCGACAGCGCTTCGCGCACCGGCGTGCGCGACAGCCCCAGCGAGGCGGCTAGCTCCACTTCGCGCAGGCGGGTGCCGGAGGGCAGCTGCCCGGCCTGGATCGCATTGCGCAGGTGCTGGTAGGCCCGCTCGGCACGGGGCAGCGAGGCGTCGGGGCCGGCCGCGCCGGCTGGATCTGCGGAAATCATTAGGCGGGTGGGATCCCGGGGTGATGGTTCGTTGTTGTGCATTGTTGTGCGTGGATCTGCGTCGCACATGATACCCGCTCCAGGCTTGGCAACATCACGCCTGCGCTATGTCGGTTACCAGCGGCGCGGGCGGCATTCGAGGTGGCGTCCGCTGCTTGCCGGGCATCCGGTTCCACGCGGTACTGGCGCTCAGTGGGCAGGTCTTGAAAGCGTGCGGCACGGCGCGGAGAGTGCGTAAAGCGGTTGATGAAAGTGTCGGATGTGCCATTTTTTGTTAGGTGTGTGCCGACTTGGGCATGCGGTAGGCCCAGCGTGGTGGCATCGGATCGCTGGTCAACCACATGCGCGGATAGTCGATAGTTCGGGCGCTGGCATCCAGCAAGGAACCGGGCAAGCGGCTCGTCCGGTGCCGTGTCAGAGCGGCAGCGTCATCAGCAGGGTGAGGGCGGACGTATCGCGCAGGCCGATCCGCGCCATCGCGCGGCGCAGGGCAGCCGTGGCGGCACCGCAGGCCTCGCCAGCGCGGTTGGTGACGTTCAGCCGTGCCAGCACGCGGGTGGCAAAGCGCAGCGTGACCGGGACCTGCTTGCGGCAGAACGCTACCTTGCGCACATAGCCATCAACCTCCCAGAACCAGGTCGTGTTAGCAGGGAAATAGCCGATGTCGCCGGCCCGCAGCACATGCACGCGCCCGGTGGCGCTGGTGACCCTGACCTGGCCTTCCAGGATCAGCACGGTCTCCTCCCAGCCGTAGTACCACTCAAACGTGCCACCCGTGCATTCCCACACATTGGTGGATGCCAGGCCATCGATCGCACGGGAATGCTGCGCGGCGCGCGATTGCGGGGCCCCGGTGCGGATCCAGGTGGGTTCGATCGGGCAATTCTGCATCGGCAAATCGCCGGTGCTGGCGAAAGCCCCTTCGCGCTGCTGCGCGAGCGTGCCGGCCGGCGCGTCGGCCCCGAACATCGTTTGTGACCCCATCGCTGCCTCCTTGTCTTTGATTGGTAGGCAGACATTAGCGAGTCAGGCATCCCCGAAATGTGCGGTGACGCACTTAGCGCGCGATGCGGCTGTGCTCGCATTCGATGCCGCATAGCCTGGCGTACATCGCGCTGTCCCAGCGAAAGCGCAGGCCGAGCTCGGAGAACGCGGCGTTGCCCGCGCTGACTTTAGCCCTCACCATCGACCGCGTGCTCAATGGGCTGACACATTGGCTGGATCTCGGACAACATCGGCCGTGAGAACACAATGTTCCTGGCCTTTGCGATCGAGGCGGTGGGCATTCTGTTGCTGGCTAAGTATGGGCAGGATCCCATCGCCTTCCTGGCTCTGTTCGTGCCCAAGCCAATGCGCGAAGCCCATGCCAAAAAATATATGCATTCCAACACCACCGCGCCGATGGGATATCGCGCGGTGCCGGAGGACCTGACCGGAGGGGCTTGCCGGCGTGGATCGTCGCGGTCAATGCGCCGCGGGAATCGGGATATGATCGAAGGCGAGAGTCAAAACGAAAGCGAAAGCGAAAGCGAAAACGAAAACGGAAACCCTCCCGCGACTCCCGCTGCATGTAGCGAGGCCGCGTGCAGTGCAAGATAAAACCAGAGCGGCGGGCAAGCACTAGCAGCGCTTGCCCCGCAGCCATCCGGCACCCCCAAGAGACAGCTTTTCGAGATTGCCATGAACCAGGTCGTTATTCCCATCGCGGTCCAGGACATCGGCAAAGCGCGCAAGCGCCGCCAGCCGAAGGGGAGGCAGCCTGACCCGGCAGCCTTGGCCGAAGTCCGGGCCGCCCTGGGCGACGCGCCGCGGCGGCGCGACCTCCTGATCGAGCACCTGCATGCCATCAACGACCACTACGGCCAGCTGGCGATCCCGCACCTGGTGGCGCTGGCGCAGGAGATGGGGCTGTCGATGGCGGAGGTCTATGAGGTCGCCACTTTCTATCATCATTTCGATGTCGTGCGTGAGGATGGGGACGGCGCCATCCGGCCCCCGGCTGCGGTGACGGTGCGCGTGTGCGAAGGCATTGCCTGCGAGCTGGGCGGGGCGCGCGACCTGCTCGCCCGGCTGCCGGCCCTGCTGGGCAGCGAAGTCAGGGTAGTGGCCGCGCCCTGCATCGGCCGCTGCGAGCGCGCGCCCGCCGCGCTGGTCGGGCAGAACCCAGTGGATTTTGCGAGTCTGCAGACCATTTCGGACACGGTGGGCGCACGCGCCGTGCATCACGCTCCCGAAACCCATCTGGGCTATGACGACTATCGCGCGCAAGGTGGGTATCAGTTGCTGCGCGCGGTGGCCTCGGGTGAGCGTGATCCAGAATCCTTGCTGCGCACGATGGAGGATTCCGGCTTGCGCGGGCTGGGTGGCGCGGGTTTTCCCACCGGGCGCAAATGGCGGATCGTGATGGCCGAGCCGGCCCCGCGCCTGATGGCGGTCAACCTGGATGAGGGCGAGCCCGGCACCTTCAAGGATCGCTTCTACCTGGAGCGCGACCCGCATCGCTTCCTGGAAGGCATGTTGATCGCCGCCGCGGTGACCCAGGTCAGCGCCATCTACATCTACCTGCGCGACGAATACGCAGGCTGCCGTGCCGTGCTTGGCGAAGCGCTGCGCCGGCTGCAGGCCGACCCACCGATCCCGGACATGCCGGAGATCCAGTTGCGGCGCGGCGCCGGCGCGTATATCTGCGGCGAAGAGTCCGCCATGATCGAATCGATCGAAGGCAAGCGCGGCATGCCCAGGCTGCGTCCGCCCTATGTGGCGCAGGTCGGCTTGTTCGGCCGGCCCACGCTGGAGCACAATTTCGAGACCCTTTACTGGGTCCGCGAGATCCTTGAAAAAGGCGCGGGCTGGTTCGCCGCGCAGGGACGCCATGGCCGGCACGGGCTGCGCTCGTTCTCGGTGTCGGGGCGCGTGAAGCTGCCCGGCGTGCATGTGGCACCGGCGGGGATCACCGTGAGTGAGCTGATCGAGGAATACTGCGGCGGCATGCAGGACGGCCATCGCTTCTACGGCTACCTGCCGGGCGGCGCCTCGGGTGGCATCCTGCCGGCGTCCCTGGGCGATATTCCGCTGGATTTCGATACGCTGCAGCCCCACGGTTGCTTTATCGGATCGGCCGCCATCGTGGTGTTTTCCGAGCAGGACAGCGCGGTGGCCGTGGCGCGCAACCTGATGCACTTCTTCAAGCATGAATCCTGCGGACAGTGCACACCATGCCGTGTGGGCACGGCCAAGGCGCTGGAGGTGATCGCGCAGCCGAAATGGGACCTGGCCGCGTTGGCGGACTTGTCTGCGGTGATGCGGGATGCGTCCATCTGCGGGCTGGGGCAGGCTGCGCCCAACCCGGTGGATTGCGTGATCAAGTACTTTCCCCAGGAACTGGCCTGATAAGCGAGGGCGAGATGAATGCACTGACCCGCGCCGAGCGCGCGCAAGTGGATGCCTCCTCGGGTACCACGGTGACGTTCCGCCTGAATGGCCGGGATGTGTGCGCCTGGCCTGGCGAGAGCTTGCTCAAGGTGGCGCAGCGCGAGGGGATCGACATCCCGTACCTGTGCTACAAGGACGGCCTGGACACCGCCGGCAACTGCCGCGCCTGCATGGTGGAGATCAAGGGCGAGCGCGTGCTGGCGCCGTCGTGCTGCCGCTACCCCGCGCAGGGCATGGAAGTGCAGACCGCGTCCGAGCGCGCGCTGCGCTCGCAGCGCATGGTGCTGGCGCTGCTGCAGTCCGATATGCCCGAGGCACATTACACGCGCAGCAATGCGCTGGATCATTGGTCGGCCCTGCTGGACGTCGGCAAGCCGCGCTTTGCGCCGCGCGCCGCCGTGCCAGCCGATTTGTCCCATCCCGCCATCGCCGTCAATCTCGATGCCTGCATCCAGTGCACCCGCTGCGTGCGCGCTTGCCGCGAGGAGCAGGTCAACGATGTGATCGGGCTGGCCTTTCGCGGCGACCAGGCCGCGATCGTGTTCGATATGGGCGACCCGATGGGCGCCTCCACCTGCGTAGCCTGCGGGGAGTGCGTGCAGGCTTGCCCGACCGGCGCGCTGATGCCGGCCCGCGACGCCGCGTTGCCGGTGCCGGATCGCCAGGTGGAATCGGTCTGCCCGTACTGCGGGGTGGGCTGCCAGCTCACCTACAACGTCAAGGACAACCGCATCCTGTTTGTCGAAGGGCGTCCTGGGCCGGCCAACCAGATGCGCCTGTGCGTGAAGGGCCGCTATGGCTTCGATTACGCCCAGCATCCGCACCGCCTGACGGTGCCGCTGGTGCGGCGCGAAGGCGCCCCCGCCAAGCGCGGTGATTTCGTGATGGATCCCGCGCGCGTGATGGATGTGTTTCGCGAAGCCAGCTGGGATGAGGCCCTTGCGCTCGCTGGCACCCGCCTGTCGGCCATCCGCGACACGTACGGCAAGCGCGCGCTGGCCGGCTTTGGGTCCGCCAAGGGGAGCAATGAAGAGGCTTACCTGTTTCAAAAGCTCGTGCGCACCGGCTTCGGCAGCAATAACGTGGACCATTGCACGCGGCTTTGCCACGCGTCGTCGGTGGCGGCGCTGCTCGAAGGCATCGGCTCGGGCGCGGTTTCCAACCCGGTGATGGATGTGGCGCGCGCGCAGGTGGTGATCGTGATCGGCGCCAATCCAACGGTGAACCATCCCGTGGCGGCAACCTGGATCAAGAACGCGGTAAAAAATGGCACCAAGCTGATCGTGGCCGATCCACGCCGCTCCGACCTGGCGCGCTTCGCCCATCGCTTCCTGCAGTTCGAGCCCGATACCGATGTGGCGCTGCTCAACGCCATGATGCATGTGATCGTGGCCGAAGAACTGGTCGATCAGGATTTCATCGCCAGCCGCACCATCGGCTATGAGGAACTGCGGCGCAATGTGGCGGCCTACAGCCCGGAGCTGATGGCGCCGGTTTGCGGCATCGATGCCGATACCATCCGCTATGTGGCACGGCTGTATGCCAGCTCCAAGGCCTCGATGATCCTTTGGGGCATGGGGATCTCCCAGCATATCCACGGCACCGACAATGCCCGCTGCCTGATCGCCCTGGCGCTGATGACGGGGCAGATCGGCCGGCCGGGCACGGGGCTGCACCCGCTGCGCGGCCAGAACAACGTGCAGGGTGCTTCCGACGCCGGACTGATCCCGATGATGTATCCGGACTACCATCGCGTCGACGATCCCGAGGCCATTGCGCGCTTCGAGTCGTTGTGGGGCATGCCGCTGGATCGCCAGCCGGGGCTGACCGTGGTCGAAGTGATGCAGGCCATCGAGCGGGGCGAAGTGCGCGGGATGTACATCATGGGCGAGAACCCGGCTATGTCGGATCCCGATGCCCGGCATGCGCGCGAGGCGCTGGCGGCGCTGGACCACCTGGTGGTGCAGGATATCTTCCTGACGGAGACCGCCTACCTCGCCGATGTGGTGCTGCCGGCTTCGGCGTTCCCTGAGAAGACGGGCACCTTCACCAACACCGACCGCACGGTGCAGCTTGGCCGCCAGGCGATCGATCCACCCGGGCAAGCGCGGCAGGACCTGTGGATCATCCAGCAGATGGCCGCCAGGCTGGGGCTGGACTGGTCCTACGCGAGCGTGGCCGACGTGTTCGACGAGATGCGCCATGCCATGCCCAGCATCGGCGGCATTACCTGGGAGCGCTTGCAGCGGGAGGATGCGGTGACCTATCCCTGCCGCGCGGAAGGCGACCCGGGGGAGCCGGTCATCTTTACGGACACGTTTCCGACGGCTTCGGGCCGGGCCCGGTTCGTCCCTGCCGACATCATTCCCGCGGCCGAGCGGCCCGATCAGGAGTACCCGGTCGTGCTCATCACTGGCCGGCAGCTCGAGCACTGGCATACCGGCAGCATGACCCGGCGCGCGGGCGTGCTGGATGCCATCGAACCGGAGCCGGTGGCGCTGGTGCATCCGCTCGACCTTGCCGCCATCGGAGGCCAGCCGGGCGACGTGGTGACGCTTGCATCGCGCCGGGGCCAGGTATCGCTGTTTGCCCGGGTGGACGACGGTACGCCGCGCGGCGCGGTGTTCGTGCCGTTCTGCTACTACGAGGCCGCCATCAACGAGCTGACGAACGCGGCGCTGGACCCCTTTGGCAAGATCCCGGAGTTCAAGTACTGCGCGATCCGCATCACGCTGGGTGGCGAGGTGCCTCGGCAGTCCAGTTTTGGGGGCGGACAGATCCTTGCGGCCGGCAGCAAACAAGGAGATGGCTAGATTTTCCGGAAAATCAGGAAATTGATTGTTGGATTTTCCGGCTAATCAATGTGCGGCAACGGGGCTACGCTATGGCCATGGCGCAATCCCGTGCCGCAGAACCTGCGTGATTGACTTGATGGAACCCGCAATGAAAGCCGTTGGCCTGACCCGTTACCTGCCGATCGACGACCCGCAATCCCTGGTCGACGTGGAAATCGCCACCCCCGTGCCGGAAGGACGCGACCTGCTGGTCAAGGTGGCGGCGATCTCTGTCAATCCTGTGGATGCCAAGGTGCGCGCGCCCAAGGACAAGATCGAGCCCGCCACGCGCGTGCTCGGATGGGATGCGGCGGGCACAGTGGCCGCGGTGGGCCCGGATGTCACCCTGTTCAAGGTGGGCGACCCGGTCTTCTACGCTGGCAGCATTACCCGGCCTGGCGCCAATAGCGAGTTTCACCTGGTGGATGAACGCATCGTCGGCCATAAGCCGGCATCGCTCGATTTTGCCCAGGCTGCCGCGTTGCCGCTGACCGCCATTACGGCCTGGGAAGCCTTGTTCGATCGCCTGGGCGTCTCGCCGCAGGGCGAGCATGCCGGGCGTTCGGTGCTGGTCATCGGCGGGGCAGGTGGCGTGGGCTCCATCGGCATCCAGCTGGCCAAGACGCTGGCAGGGCTGACGGTCATCGCCACCGCGTCGCGGCCGGAGTCGGCTGCCTGGTGCCGCGAGCTGGGCGCTGACCACACCATCGACCACCATGGCGACATGCCGGCCCAGTTGCGCCAGCTCGGGTTTGCCGAGGTCGACTACATCCTGTGTTTTAACGACACGGACCGCCACTTTGCTGCCATGGCGACCGCGATTGCGCCGCAAGGCAAGATCTGCTCGATCGTGGAGAACAGCGGCCCGCTGGCCGTGGGCGACCTGAAGAGCAAAAGCGCCACCTTTGTGTGGGAGTTCATGTTCACCCGCTCGATGTTTGGCACGCCGGACATGATCGAGCAGTATCGCTTGCTCAACGAGGTGGCACGGCTGATCGATGCCGGACGGCTGCGGACCACGCTGGGCGAGAACCTCGGGCGGATCGACGCGGCCAACCTGCGCCGCGCCCATGCCATGCTCGAGAGCGGGCGGACCATCGGCAAGCTGGTGCTGGAGGGGTTCTGACGCAGGGTTCGGACGCGTCTGCAAGCAGGAGGCCGGCGGGCGAGGTGTCAGTCGGCCTTCCTTTTTCGCTTAATCAGCAATTAACCGCCAAGACCTGACCCAAACCGCCAACGGCGATTCCGTGGCATGCCACGGAATCACTGCAGCAAGCAGGGTCTGGGAGTCATTCAGGCATCGGCCTGGGCTGGCATCCTGCGAGTTGCCTCGGCAAGCCCGGGCGCGTTCGCGGCGCCGTGGATAAACGATACCGCCCGCGCGATGACCTGCGCGTCGTGCAGGACACGGCGATGGCCCAGTCCGTCCGTTGCCATCAACTGCGCGCCAGGCCACGCACCGGCAATGGCCGCGCCGCTTTCCCAGCCTACTTCCTTGTCTTGCCGGTCGTGGATCACCAGCGTGGGCGGCACCGGGCGGGCGCGCCCGATGGCGGGGACGTTGAAGGCAGACCACGGCATGCCCAGCCAGCGCTCGCTGTTGCGCTGCATACGGGCCAGTACGCCGGGGCCAATGCCGAGCTGCCAGGCCAATGTCGCGGCGGCAGTGTGCATGTCGGCCGGCGGGCCGATCATCACGGCAGCCTGTAGATGCAGGCCCTCGCGCACGGCCAGCGCCAGGGCGGCGCTGCCAAGCGAATGCGCAATCACCGCGTGGATCGGGCCGGCGTGCCACGCCGTGGCCAACAGCGAATGTGACATTTCCACAACAGAAGTCTGGCTGGCGCCGCGCGCACCCGCGTCGGAGCTGCCGTGCGATAGTGCGTCAAAGGCGACCACGCGCATGCCAGCCGCCAGCAGCGGCGCAACCAGCGGCTGCCACTGGGCGGCATGGCCACCCCAGCCGTGGGCCAGCAAGACCGTCGGCCCGGTGCTGCCCCATCGATAGACGCGCACACGCCGGCTCGCTCCCTGGCCGGTCACGAGCGCCCAGTCCGCGCGTGCACGGTCAAGCAGCTCGCGCCCAGCGCTATCCGGGCCGTTGCCATGGGGCGGACGGAACCAAGCGTGTTCGAGCGCGCGCGCTACGCCGGCCGGATAAAGCAGCTCGGCCAATTGCCAGCCAAGGCGCCCCAAGCGTATTGGCGCCCTGGTTCTCGGCGCTGCCTGGCGGTTCTTGGTGGATGAGTAAATCGCTTGCGTCACGGCGGTCACCTCCAGCGAAATCTTTTGGCATTCCTGGTCGGCTCATTGAAGCGGGGTGATACCCCTCTGAAAGACCGACCAGTCGTGCTATTTTTTATTTCAAAAAAAGACGACGTCCCGCCGTCTCGAAATTCATCCCGATCTGTCTCGCGGAGGGCGTCTCGCGCAGGTGCCTGCGCGCCCTTGGCTACTTGCGCACGGGTTGCGCAAGCTCGGCGCGGCGGAGCAGCGCCTCGAACGCCCGGCGGGCCATGGTCTCGGTGTCTTCACGACCCAGCAGCTTGTAAGACTGTTGAAAGGACATGCCGATGCCGACCATCTCGAAGGCGAACTGCCGCGCGTCTTGTGCCGGGGACAGATCGCCTTCCTCGATCGCGTCGGTCACGGCCCTGGCGATGAGGCTATGCCAGTCTTTCAGCGATTGCACCACCTGATCCCTGACGGCACCGGGCCGGTCGCGGTATTCCTGGCCTAGCGCCATGAACAGGCAGCGGCCTTTATTGACGGATCCGCCGAGCCAGAGCATGTACCCTTCGAAGAGGGCTTGCACCCGGCGCGTGCCGCGAGGCAGGCGCATGGCCGGCCTGATGACGATGTCCGAAAAGCGCTCCAGGGCGAGCGCCAAAACTGCCTGCTGCAAGGCTTCCTTGGACTTGAAATGCGCGTAAAGCCCGCTCTTGGACATGCTGGTGTCGGCGGCCAATGTGGCGAGCGACAACTGCTCGAACCCGACCTGGGCGGCTGTGTCCAGGGCCTGCTCGATGATGGCTGCGCGGGTAAGTTGTCCTTTCTGCATCCCGAAAGAGTAGCACGACCGGTCGTATTGTCAACCTGACACTTGTGCTTCCTCGTCAACCTATTTCACTGCCGCCCGTTATGTCACCACGGAGGTAGATAATTGTGCTTTATCGGACCTATTGACAGGCTAGGATTAGCCTGCGCAGGGTGCCAACAAGAAATCTGCACAAAGTGTTGCCCTGATTACATACGGAACGCTTTGCGTGCTCTATACTCGAATGCACGTCCGCGCACTTTTTTTTCACTGGTGACTGGAGACCGACATGAACAGTACAGCCGTGCCTAGAGGCGCTAGCGAACCGTTCCGGCAACTGCGGGCGTTGCGCCGAGCGCGAAAGCTCAAGCAGGAAGACGTCGCCCGTAAGGCCGGGATCTCCCGGGAAGCTTACTTGCGGGCAGAATCGGGTCAGGCCGACCCCCGCATGTCGACCTTCCTAGCGGCTTGCGAGGCGCTTGGCCTGGAAGTGGTGCTGGCTCCCCAGCATCTTGCAGCCGACGTCAACGCGTTTATTGCCAGCCGCAATGGTGGCGTCACGGCCGCTTCCATGGCCGGGCAGGCGCCTGCCGCAACGCCTACCGCCGCGAGTCCTGCACCGGCCACCCCGGTCAGCACAGGCTTCGCGTCGAGCCCGGGCGAAGGTCACAAGCCAGCCTGAGCACTCGCGCTGGTTCCGGCCGGGTCTGCGGCCGGACTGGCGTGCGCTTGTCATGCCAGCAGCGGGCACGCCCCCACGTGCCTGCTGCTGGAGTTTTGCCTGCTTTACATGGATGGCCGGATGCCGCGCCTGGCGGCATCCGCCTGTCTTTGACGGCCTTGGCCCCGCGCCGAGGCCGGGTCGTGCCTTTGCCTGTCGAGCCTGTCGTTTTCTCCCTGATCTTCCTGATCCTTTTCTCCGCCTGACATTGCTCGGGCTGCCTGCACTTGTGCGCCGTCTGGCGTCGCGTCTTTGTCCCATCCCGTCCTTCGCGCCTAACCTACAAATGTCGTGTCCACTGGTTTTCGCCGTCCGCAGCGAAATAAGGGCCGATACCGGTTTGACACGTCCGGGACCTGAGATTACGATATGGTAAATCAATTACGGATTGTGAAATTCGCGATCCGAAGTTCGAAAGACACCGCCAGGGTGATCGTTCGGCCACTATGCCCGCCGCGGCAATGGCCTGAGGCGTAAGGAGACAAGCCAATGCCGCTGAGTACCGACCCCAACCTTGCCCGTCCGGACGACTTCTACGAGGCGCTGATCGACATGCATCGCGATCTCACCGACGCGCAGAGCCAGGCCGCCAACGCGCAACTGATCCTGCTGCTGGCCAACCACATCGGCGATCTTGCTGTCCTGCAGGAAGCCATGGAGCTTGCCCGCGCGGGCGTGCTCGATTCATCGAAAGCGAAATCGCAAGCGTAAGAGGAAGACCCAAGACATGACGCAGACGCAATTGAACGTTGTGAACGTGACAGGGCAGGCGCCCGACCACGGCACGCCCGGCTACCAATCCGGCTTTGCCAACGAGTTCGCCACCGAGGCATTGCCCGGTGCGCTGCCGGTGGGGCAGAACTCGCCCCAGCGCGCGCCATATGGCCTGTATGCCGAGCAGATTTCCGGTACGGCGTTTACCGCGCCGCGCGCGCACAACCGGCGCAGCTGGTGCTATCGCATCCGTCCGGCGGCGATGCATGAGCCGTTCACGCGGGTCGAGCAGTCGCGCATCGTCAGCCATTTCGATGCGGTGCCGCCATCGCCCAACCAGATGCGCTGGAGCCCGCCGGCGATGCCTATGGAGCCCACCGACTTTGTCGACGGCATCATCACCATGGCCGGCAACGGCGGCCCGGAGGCCATGTCGGGTTGCGGGATCCATCTGTACCTGGCCAACCGGTCGATGACGGATCGCTTCTTCTACAACGCAGACGGCGAGATGCTGATCGTGCCGCAGCAGGGCAGGCTGCGCCTGGCGACCGAGATGGGCCTGCTGGACGTCGAGCCGCAGGAGATCGTGGTGATCCCGCGCGGCGTGCGTTTTCGTGTGGAACTGCCGGATGGCGAGGCGCGCGGCTATATCTGCGAAAACTACGGCGCCTTGTTCCGCCTGCCCGACCTGGGCGTCATCGGCTCCAATGGCCTTGCCAATCCGCGCGACTTCCTCACGCCGCATGCATGGTACGAGGATCGTGAGGGCGATTTCGAGCTGGTGGCGAAGTTCCAGGGCAACCTGTGGCGCGCCGCGATCGGGCACTCGCCGCTGGATGTGGTGGCCTGGCATGGCAATTACGCGCCGTACAAGTACGACCTGCGCCGCTTCAATACCATTGGCTCGATCAGCTTCGATCACCCGGATCCGTCGATTTTCCTGGTGCTGCAAAGCCCGTCCGACACCCCGGGCGTGGACAGCATCGATTTCGTCATCTTTGGCCCGCGCTGGCTGGCGATGCAGAACACCTTCCGCCCGCCCTGGTTCCACCGCAACATCGCCAGTGAGTTCATGGGCCTGATCGAGGGTGTCTACGATGCCAAGGCCGATGGCTTCTCGCCGGGTGGCGCCAGCCTGCACAATTGCATGAGCGGCCACGGCCCGGATGCGGAGACGTTCGCCAAGGCCACTGCCGCGGATACCTCGCAGCCGCACCGTATCGGCGATACCATGGCGTTCATGTTCGAGACGCCGGCCGTGATCCGGCCGACGCCGTATGCAGCGGAATCGGCGCAGTTACAGGACGACTACTACAGGTGCTGGCAAGGCCTGAAGAAGCATTTCAACCCCAGCGAGCGCTGATCCTCAAGTCCCAAGGCCGGCATCACCCGGCCAACCATCATGAATCCGGGGTGTCCGTGCGGCGCATGTCGCTGGCACCCTTGTCATTGCCTTCCGGAGCCCCCGATGACCACTGTCCAGCAGAGTTGGATCGAATCCGCCAATGATGGCGTCACGCATTTCCCGCTGCAGAACCTGCCCTACGGCATCTTTTCCCCGAACGGTCAGGGTCCGCGCGTAGGCGTCGCCATCGGCGACTTCATTCTCGACCTGTCCGTACTGGACGAGGCGGGCCTGCTGCCCGCCTCCGTCAAGGGCGTGTTTGGCGGCGCCACGCTCAACGCCTTCATCGCGCTCGGCAAGCCGGCATGGACGGAAACCCGCCAGCGCCTGACGTCCATGCTGGCGGCGGACGACACCACCTTGCATCCCAAGTCGGCCCTGCATGAGCAGGCCCTGGTGCCGATGGCCTGGGCTACCTTGCACCTGCCGGTGGACATCCCCGGCTACACCGATTTCTACTCCTCGCGCGAGCACGCCACCAACGTGGGCCGCATGTTCCGCGATCCGGAAAATGCGCTGCTGCCCAACTGGCTGGAGATTCCCATCGGCTACAACGGCCGCGCCAGCTCGGTGGTGGTGAGCGGCACGGAACTGCGCCGCCCGAAGGGGCAGATCAAGCCGCCGAACGCGCCGCGCCCGGTCTTTACGGCTTGCCAGAAGCTCGACTACGAACTGGAAATGGCCTTCATCGTCGGCAAGCCGTCGACCCTGGGCGAGCCGGTCAGCACCGCTGCGGCCGCCGGGCACATGTTCGGCATGGTGATCCTCAATGACTGGAGCGCGCGCGATATCCAGCAGTGGGAGTACGTGCCGCTGGGCCCGTTCAACAGCAAGGGCTTCGGCACCTCGATCTCCCCATGGGTGGTCACCATGGACGCGCTCGAGCCGTTCCGCCGCGACAATCCGGTGCAATCGCCCGAGCCGCTTGCGTATCTGCAGCAGCCCGAGCGCAACGCCTATGACATCGCGCTGGAAGTTTCGCTGCGCCCTGAAGGCGCCGCGCAGGCCACCACCGTCTGCCGCACCAACTTTAAGGCCATGTACTGGACCATGGTCCAGCAACTGGCGCACCACACCGTGTCCGGCTGCAACGTTCGTGTGGGCGACCTGATGGGCTCCGGCACCATCAGCGGCACCACGCCGGATTCCTACGGCAGCCTGCTGGAGCTGACCCGTAACGGTGCCGAGCCCTTGACGCTGGCCGACGGCAGCAAGCGCGGTTTCCTGGAGGATGGCGACGAAGTGATCATGGCCGGCTGGTGCCAGGGCGACGGCTATCGCGTCGGCTTTGGCGAGGTGGCAGGGAAGATCCTGCCCGCGCTGTAAGCCGCGTCACGCTCGTTTTGCCACGGGCCCCCGCCGCGCTACGCCGGGCGGGGGATAACCCGGTCACACTCCCTCCCGCTCTCATTCCCCCGTTTCCCTCCTGGCCTTGACAGGCATGGCGATGCCACCGCATGGCCGGCTGGCGTGCGCCGTTACAATTGACAACTTTCTTAACCTTCTTGCATCCCCTGATGCCGCGCCTTTGTGCGAGAATTCGGCCCTGACAAAAAGGGCAGGGCAAAGTTCGGCATTCCTGGCATAAATGATGTTTTGATGTCCTGCGGCTTCCACCTGCGGGTCGCCCGGGGGGTCAATTTCGCGGGTTTCCGGTCGTTAACACCTGATTGACACCGGTCTAATACCGACTCGCCAGCGGGCATCGTCATTGGCCGGCAGGCAGCCATGTCCGCCACGGCAGCGGCCCAGGAGTCACTGCAAGAAGAGTATTCAAGCAGCAATCAAGCGGCAAACCTGGGCAAACAGGCGGTATCTGTCAACAAAATTCGGCAACGGGCGTGATTCGTGATGTGTGCGAAACGCCTGCGTGTCTGCTGGCGCCGATGTGCATCACCCGCGGGCCGGCAGCGACCCGCCTTTTCATCTACCCTACGCGAACGGCACGGCAATGGAATTTGGTATTCGCGCATGGGCGGCATGTGCAGCACAACTAGAGACGCAGCAAGCCTGGCAGGCCTGGAGCCGCGCGCCCTGGCTGCCCAAAGGCGACGCATTGCCCACGCTGGCCGCCATGGCCCCGATGCTGCGCCGCAGGATCACCGCGCTGGGCCGCGCGGCCTTGCACCCCGCCTACGCCTGCCAGCCGGGCGTGGACGGCATTCCCGTCATCTTCGCATCGCGCCACGGCGACACCCTGCGCCCGCTGCAAATGCTCGGCGACCTTGCCGACGGCGAGCCGTTGTCGCCCACGGCCTTCGGCCTGTCCGTGCACAACGCCATCGGCGCGCTGTATTCGATCGACCGGGGCGATCCGGGCAACCTGCAAGCCCTGGCCGCGGGCCGCGATACGGTGGAGGCGGCGGTGGTGGAAGCGTGCGGCCTGCTGGCCGACGGCGCCCCGGAAGTCTTGCTGGTGCACTACGAGGCGCCGCTGCCCGAGGCCTATGCCGTCTTCGCGGACGAGCCGGAGTGCCTGTTCGGGTGGGCGTGGCGGGTCGGCATGCCGCAGGCGGGGCAACCGGTGTTCAGTCTTGAAGTGGTGGGGGAGGCCCTGCCGGGCGCCGCCGGCGTGCCGCTGCCGCATGGGCTGGAGGTGCTGCGCTTCATGCTGTCCGGCGACACCGAATTGCGCCACGCCGGGGAGCGTGCGGGCTGGAGGTGGCAGCGGCATGGTTGAGCGTCTGGACCGGGCCTGGCGCGTCTGCGCGACCGGGCTGTGCTTCTCCAGCTTCGGCGTTGGCGGCCTTGTGCTGCGAGTGATGGTGTTCCCGTTGCTTACCGTCTTGCTGTGGTCTTCGGCGCGCCGGCAGCGGGTTTGCAAGAACGTGGTGCATTACGCGTTCCGGCTTTTCCTGTGGCTGATGCGCTCGGTCGGGGTGATCCGCTACGAGGTGCGGCATCCTGAGCGGCTGCGCCGCCAGGGCTTGCTGATCGTGGCCAACCATCCGTCGCTGATCGATGTCGTCTTTCTGATCGCGCTGACGCGCCAGGCCGATTGCGTGGTGCGCTCCGGCCTGGCCCACAACCCGTTTACGCGTGGCCCGGTGCGCGCCACCGGCTACGTCTGCAATGACTCCGGCGCGGGCATGGTGGATGACTGCATTGCCTCGCTGCGCGCGGGCAATAATCTCGTCATCTTCCCCGAGGGCACGCGCACGCCGTTGCACGGCCCGCTGCGCCTGCAACGGGGTGCGGCCAATGTCGCGGTGCGCGGCGGCTTTGCGCTGACGCCCGTGGTGATCCGGTGCGAGCCGCCCACGCTCACCAAGGGTGAGAAGTGGTACCGCGTGCCGGCCCGCAGGCCTCGTTACATCATTGACGTGCGAGAGGATGTCAGTGTCGCCCAGATGGTGCCGTCCGGACTGGACGACGCGCTGGCGGTACGGCACCTGACCCAATCGCTATCCGAGTTTTTTTCCAGGGAGGTTCGCCGTGAAGGCGCTTGAGCAAGAAATCAAGGAACTGATCATTTCATCGTTGTCGCTGGAGGATATCGGCGTGGACGATATCGACGCCGACGCACCGCTGTTCATCGAGGGGCTGGGCCTGGATTCGATCGATGCGCTCGAACTCGGGCTGGCGCTGCAAAAGCGCTACGGCGTGACCATGAACGGCGACAAGGAAGACATGCGCGCGCGCTTTGCCAGCGTGACAGCGCTGGCCACGTTCGTCGCATCTCAGCGCGCCGGCCAGGCTTCTGCCTGAACCCGCCCGCGACACACCAAGGATCCACATACCACTTGCCAGGCCGGCAACCACGGCCGGTGATAGCCGAACAGGGGGAAGCCCATCATGACCCATGACGAAATCTTTGCGCGGGTGGCCGCGGTGCTCGAGGAAACCTTCGAGATCGACCCGGCCCGCATTCGTCCCGAAGCCCGTCTCTACGACGACCTGGACATCGACAGCATCGACGCGGTCGACCTGCTGGTGAAGCTCAAGCCGATGCTGAACAAGCCGATCAAGCCGGAGCAGTTCAAGGCCGTGCGCACCGTGCAGGACGTGGTGCAGGCGCTGGCCTTGCTGATCGACTCGCCCGCCACGGCCTGAGCGCGCATGCCCGTGCGCAAATTGCTGCTCGGCGTGTTGACGCTGTGCTATCCGGTGGCGATCTACTTCGGCCTGCAGCATTGGTCGCCGCGCGTGATGGCGCTGGCGCTGGTGGCACTGGCGCTGTTGCGCGCCCTGACCAGCCGCCAGGCCGGCTGGCGGCTGCTTGCCGTGGCCGCCGCCGTGCTGGCCGCGATCGTGGCCGCGTCCAACCACGCGTTGCCCCTCAAGCTATACCCCGTGCTGGTCAATGCCGCGATGCTGGGCTTGTTTGGCTGGAGCCTGCGGCACCCGCCCAGCCTGGTGGAGCGGCTGGCGCGGCTGCGCGAGCCGGACCTGCCGCCCTCGGGCGTGGCGTACACGCGCCGCGTGACGCAAGCCTGGTGCGTGTTCTTCGTGTGCAACGGCACGGTAGCCGCGCTGACCGCCGTGCTGGCCAGCGACCGGATCTGGGCGCTTTACAACGGTGGCATCGCCTACGGCTTGATCGGTGCCATGTTCGCCGGCGAATGGCTGGTGCGCCAGCGTGTGATGGCAAGGGGGCGGCATGGCTGAGTGGCTGGGCGTAAGCGGGTTGATGGCGGCGCTGGCCCAGCGCTCGCATGTGGTCGCGCATGGCGCGGCCGGCGCGACCACCGCACCGGAGTTCGTGCGGCGCGTGGCCGCCTGGCGGCAAGCGTTTTCCGCCGCGCCGGGGAAGTCCTGGGCGCTCTACATCGAATCGACCACCGAGTTCGCGGCGGCGCTGCTGGGCGCCTGGCACGCGGGCAAGCACGTGGTGCTGCCCGGCGACACGCGCGCCGAAACGCTGGCGGCATTGCGCGAGCGCGCCGATGGCTGCGCCGGCGAGTTGCCCGATGGCCTGCGGCCGCAAGCATCGATCGAGCCGGTCGACTGCATGGACTGGCCTGCGCTGGCGCCGCGCGACACGCTGGTGACAATGTTTACCTCGGGTTCCACCGGCGCGCCCGGCGCCATCGTCAAGCACCTGTCGCAGCTCGACGCGGAAGTGCAGGCGCTGCAAGAAGCGTTCGGCGCGGCGCTGCCGGCGCAGGTGAGGGTGCTGGCAACGGTGTCGCACCAGCATATCTACGGCCTGCTGTTTTGCGTGCTGTGGCCGCTTGCCGCAGCGCGCGCCATGCCGGCGGACCGACTCGCCTTCCATGAGGAAATCGTGCGCGCATGCGGCGATGCGCCCGCGCTGCTGGTCACCAGCCCGGCACACCTGCGGCGCATGCCGCAGGCGCTCGACTGGTCTGCCGCCCGCGCCGTGCTGCGCGCCGTGTTTTCGTCGGGCGGGCCTTTGCCGCCGGAGGCCGCCACCGACGCGTTGCGCCATCTGGGGCAAGCCCCCATCGAAGTGTTCGGCAGCTCCGAAACCGGCGGCATCGCCTGGCGCCAGCGTGCCCGCCATGAAGACCGCTGGACGCCGCTGCCCGGTGTGCAATGGCGCTTGCAGGACGGCTTCCTGGAGGTGTGCTCCGCGCACCTTCCGGATGACGGCTGGTTCCTGTGCGCGGACCATGTGCTGCCCGCCGCGGATGGCGGCTTCACCCTGGCGGGCCGGGCCGACCACATCGTCAAGATCGAGGAAAAGCGCGTATCGCTGACCCAGGTCGAGCAGGCGCTGGCCGCGTCGCCGCTGGTGCGCGAGGCGCGCGTGGTGCTGCTGGAGCTGGATGTCGGCACGCGCCTTGGCGCCGTGGTGGTGCCCAGCGAGAGCGGCGCGGCCATGCTGGACGGGCAGGGCCGCGCGGCCCTGCTTGCCGCGCTGCGCGCCCGCCTTGCGGATGCCGTGGACGCGGTGGCGTTGCCGCGGCGCTGGAGCTTTGCCGAGGCGCTGCCCTGCAACGCGCAGGGCAAGACCACGCAAGCCATGCTGCGCGACGTGTTCCGCCGCGTGCTGCCGGCCGTGCGCTGGCAGGCCGCACAGGACGCGCTGTCCGCCGCCGCCGAGCTGGAGGTCAGCGAGGACCTGGCCGTGTTCGACGGGCATTTCCCGGGCAGCCCCATCGTGCCGGGCGTGGCCCAGGTCGACTGGGTGATGGCGCTGGCGCCGGAGCGCCTGCCGGTGCCGCCGCGCGCGCGCTTTCGCCGGATCGAGATACTCAAGTTCCAGGCTGTGATCACGCCCGGCACCCTGGTGCACATGACGCTGGCCTGGCAGCCCGAGCGCAGCGCGCTGGCCTTTCGCCTGAGCTCGGCGCGCGGCCCGCACGCCAGCGGGCGCATCATTTTTGGAGAGGCGGATGTTTAAGCCCGTGGCGCTCGTCCCGGTCTACGACCACGAACGTGCCATCGGCGCGATGGTGCAAGCCATTCTCGCGCACCCGTTGCCGTGCCTGTTGGTGGACGACGGCAGCAGCCCGGCCTGCGAGCATGTGCTGCGCGAGCTTGCCGCAAGCCATGCCGAGCGGGTCCACCTGATCCGCCTGCCACAGAACCAGGGCAAGGGCGGGGCCATCATGGCGGGCTTCGAGGAGGCCGCGCGCATGGGATTTACCCATGCGCTGCAGATCGACGCCGATGGGCAGCATGATGCCGGCTGCATCCCCCAGTTCCTGGCCCTGGCGCAAGCCAGCCCGCACGCGATGATCTGCGGCTGCCCGGTCTACGACGAGTCGGTGCCGCGCGTGCGGCTGCTGGCGCGCTACCTGACCCACGTCTGGGTCTGGATCAACACGTTGTCGTTTGCCGTGCGCGATTCGATGTGCGGCCTGCGCGTCTATCCTCTCGCGCACGTGCTCCCGCTGGTGCGCCAGGTCAAGCTGGGCCGGCGCATGCAGTTCGATACCGAGGTGCTGGTGCACCTGGTCTGGCGCGGCGTGCGCATCGTCAACGTGCCCACGCGCGTGACGTATCCCACCGATGGCGTTTCCCATTTCCAGGTCTGGCGCGACAACGTGCTGATCTCTTCCATGCATACGCGGCTCTTCTTCGGCATGCTCAAGCGCTTGCCGGTACTGCTGTGGCGCAAGGTGCGGCCGGCATGAGCACGCCCCAAGCCACCCAAGGCACCCAAGCGGCGCAACCCGGGCGCATGGCGCGTCACTGGAGCCAGATTCGCGAATCCACTTGCGTATGGGGCGTGTGGAGCCTGTACTGGCTGTATCGCCTGTGCGGCCGCGTGCTGTTCCGCGCGGTGCTGTACCCGGTGGTGACCTACTACTGGCTTGCCAAGCCGCTGGCGCGCCATGCGTCGCTCGACTATCTGCGCCGCATCCAGGCCGCTGCGGGCGCGGTCGGCCCGGCGGGCATGATGCCGGGGCTGCGCCACAGCCTGCGCCACCTGTTCTCGTTTGCCGACACGTTGCTCGACAAGCTGCTGGCCATCGGCGGCGGCTACCGCTACGGCGCGGTGCGGCGCGAAGGCGCCGAGGTGATGCTGGCGCAGATCGCCAGCGGGCAGGGCGGCATCATCGTGACCGCCCACATGGGCTGCCTGGAGCTGTGCCGGGTGCTGGCCAACCAGCGCGCCGGCCTGCGCCTGACGGTGCTGGTGCATACCGCGCACGCGGCGCAGTTCAACCGCATCCTGTCGCGGCTGGACCCGCGCTCCGGGCTGCAGCTGTTCCAGGTCGACGATATCTCGCCGGCCACCGCCTTGCAGCTGGCCGAGAAGGTCCGCGCGGGCGAGTTCGTGGCCATTGCAGGCGACCGTGTCCCGGTGCATGGCGGCCGCGCCGTGACGGTGCCGTTCCTGGGCGCGCCCGCGCGCTTTCCCGTGGGGCCGTACGTGCTGGCAGCGCTGCTGGAATGCCCGCTGTTCGCCATGGGCTGCGTGCGTTCGGGCGACGGCCATCTGCTGCGCTTTACCGAGCTGGCCCGTGAAGTGCGCCTGCCGCGCGCGCGGCGCGACGCAATCCTGACCGAGCATGCGGCTGGCTATGCGCAATGGCTGTCGCAACTGCTGGTGGAGTCGCCCTACGACTGGTTCAACTTCTACGATTTCTGGGGGCAGGGCGGCGCCGTGCCGGACGCAGCGCGCGCCAGCGCCGCCCCCATCGAGAACTGACCTGAATCCGGATATCGCGATACCCAACCTTATGCCCCAAGCCTCCCAGGACTTCAGCTTTGAGATCACGCTCAGCGCGGCTTTCCACGACCTCGACCCGATGAACGTGGTCTGGCATGGCAACTACGTGCGCTATTTCGAGCAGGCACGCTGCGCGCTGCTGGCGCGCTACCACTACGACTACCCCGCCATGCGGGACTCGGGCTATGCGTGGCCGGTGGTGGACATGCGCGTCAAGTATGTCGGGCCGCTTACCTACGGCCAGTCATTCATCGTGCGCGCCACCATCGTCGAGTGGGAGAACCGGCTCAAGATCGAGTATGTGGTCCGCGATGCCGCCAGCGGCCGGCGCCTGACCAAGGGCTACACCATCCAGGTGGCGGTGGACATGGCCAATGGCGAGATGCAGTACGTCTGCCCGCCGGTCCTGCTGGCGTGCCTTGGCGTGCAAGACGGGGCGCCGCCGGAGCGCCAGGCATGATGCGCCGCCGCCTGTTGCTGGCGCTGTGCTGCGCCGTGCTGGCTGGCCCGGGCCTTGCCGCCGCGGCCGCGCCGGATTTGCTGGCCTCGGTGGCTGCGCGCCTGTCCGATGCCCCGGTCATCCACGGACGCTTCGAACAGACTCGCCGCCTGTCCGGCTTTGCCAATCCGCTGGTTTCACGCGGAGACTTCGTGCTCGCGCGCGAGCGCGGCGTGGTGTGGAGCACGCGTGAGCCGTTTGCGTCCAGCCTGCTGGTCACGCCGGACCGGCTGGTCATGCGCGGTGCCGATGGCCGCGTGCAGCAACAGTTGCAGGCAGACGCCCAGCCCGCCATGCGGGTCGTGGGCGAATCGGTGATTGCCGTGCTGCGCGGCGACCTGCGCGCGTTGTCCACACGTTTCGAGGTGGCCGGCCAACTGCTTGGCAAGAGCGGCTGGACCCTGACGCTGACGCCGACCGATGCCGGCATGCGGCGCGTATTCACCCGCATCGAGCTGGCCGGGGACCGCTTTGTGCGCACCGTGCGCCTGGAAGAAGGCAGCGGCGACAGCACCACCGTCAAGCTGATCGACCCGAGCGCGGCCGCCAAGCTTGGCGCCGATGAGGAGAAGCGCTTTGAGTAAGGCGGCAAAGGTGGCTAAGGCCGCCCCGGCCACCGGCAAGCCAGCGCACGGGCTCAGCACCCTGGAGCGGGTGCTGGCCGTGGCATGGCTGCTGCTGGTGATCGCGCTGACGGTGCACCAGCTGCAGTTCTGGCGCGCCTCGCGGCTCGACACCGATGTGATGGCCTTGTTGCCCACCAGCCAGCGCACCGCCACCGCCGACCGCGTGCTGCGCCGGCTGGCCGATGGCGTCTCGCGCGAGATCGTGGTGCTGGTGGGCGCGCCCGACTGGGCCCGCGCCCGCGCCGCCGCCGATCGCTTCAGCGCGGCCGCGAAGCCGCAGGCAAGCTTGCTGCAGCCAGTGGACCGCATCGCCAGTTTCGACCTCGACGCGGCGCTGGCCTTCTACCGGCCTTACCGCGACCGCTTGCTGACCGATAGCCAGCGCGCCATGCTGCGCCAGGCGGATCCCGATGTACTGTCCCAGCAGGCGCTGACCCGGCTCTACCAGCTTTCCACCGGCCCGCGCCTGACGGACTGGGCGGCCGACCCGATCGGGCTGTGGCAGGACTGGTGGCTGTCTCGCGCGGCGATCACGCGCGTGCATGAGCGTGATGGCCGCGCCGCGCTCAGCGCCGAGGGCAAGGAGTGGGTGCTGCTGACCTATCGCATCACCAAGCCTGCGTTCTCGGTGAGCGGCAATACGGACTACGGCGACGTGCTGCAGCTGGGCGAGCGCGCCGCCGCGCAGGGCGACGACGGCGTGCACGTGGTGGCTGCCGGCATTCCCTTGCACGCGGAAGCCGCCGCATCCCAGGCCAACCTGGAGATGAACGTGATCGGCTGGGGCTCGCTGGCGGCGGTCTTGCTGCTGGTCTGGCTGGCCTTCCGTTCGCTGCGCCCGATCATCTTGGTGGGGCTGTCGCTGCTGATCGGCACGGCTGCCGCAGTGTCGGCCACCGCGCTGGTGTTTGACCGCGTCCACCTGATCACGCTGGTGTTCGGGGCCAGCCTGGTGGGCGTGGCGGAGGACTTCGGCATTCACTATTTCGTGTCGCGGCAGGCCAGCCCTGGCCTGTCGCCGCCGCAGGTGATGCGCCGGCTGCTGCCGGGCATGGCGCTGGCGTTGTCGACCAGCGTGGTGGCCTACCTGGCGCTGGGCATCGCGCCGTTCCCGGGGCTGCGGCAAATGGCGCTGTTCTCGGCCGTGGGATTGGTGGCGGCTTTCCTGACCGTGGTGTTCTGGTTCCCGCTGCTCGACCGCGGCCAGCTGCGCCAGACGCGCCTGTCGAGCTGGCTGACCGCCAGCCTGGCGCGCTGGCCGCGCGTGGGCATGGATCGCGCTTCGATGCTGCTGCTGGGCGCCCTGGCCTTGTTCATCGTGCCGGGGCTGTGGCAGGTCAAGGTGGCGGATGACGTGCGCCAGCTGCAAAGCTCGCCGCCGGCGCTGATCGAGGCGCAGCGCACCGCCGGGCGCTTGCTGGGCACGCCTAGCCCCGCCCAGTTCCTGCTGGTGCGCGGCGACTCGCCGGACCAGGTGCTGGCGCGCGAGGAAGCGGTCAAGGCGGCGCTGGCGGGCGTGGTGGCGCGCGGCGAGCTGGAGGGCTTCCTGGCCATCTCCGATTGGGTGCCATCGGCGTCGCGCCAGCATGCCGATGCCACGCTGACGGATGGCCTGGAGGCCGCCGTGCGCGAGCGCGTGGCGCGCGCGGTGGGCGGCCCCGTGGGCGCGCCCAATGCCGCCGCGCCGGACCGTGTGCTGACGTTGCCGGCGTGGCTGGCGAACCCGGTTTCCGAGACGTTGCGCCACCTCTGGCTGGATCGCGAGGGCCAGGGCTACGCCAGCGTCATGCTGCTGCGCGGGCTGGACAAGCCCGCCACCATTGCGTTGATCGAGGCGGCGGCGGCCAAGGTGCCGGGTGTCGAGTGGGTGGACCGGGTGGCCGACCTGTCCTCGCTGCTCAAGCACTACCGCGTGCTGATGACCTGGCTGCTGGGTGCCGGCGCGCTGGGCGTGGCGCTGTTGCTGGCGTGGCGCTATGGCAGGGCCTCGTGGCGGGCGCTGGTGCCGACCTTGCTGGCGGCGGCATTCAGCGTGGCGCTGCTGGGCTGGCTGCATGTGCCGCTGCAGCTGTTCTCCGTGCTTGCGCTGGCGTTGCTGCTTGGCGTGGGCGTGGATTACGGCATCTTCCTGCTGGAGCATCCCGGCGATGGCGAGTCATGGACGGCGATCGTGCTCGGCGCGGCCAGCACGCTGCTGGCCTTTGGCCTGCTGGCGCTGTCGTCCACGCCGGCGCTGCATGCCTTTGGCATGACCATGCTGTCCGGCGTGGGGGCGGTGTGGGTGCTGTCGCCATGGTTCCGGCCGCACGCGCCGCACGGGCATGCGCACTAGTTTCATGTTGAAGTCGCCGCAAGAAAAACAGCAAGACAAATAGCAAGACAAATAAAACCAACAAGATCAATGAGTCAAACAGGGTTGCAAATGAATACCGAACAGGTGGATGTCCTTATCATCGGCGCCGGCCCGGCGGGCTCCGTGGCGGCGGGCCTTTTGCGCAAGCGCGGCATTGATGTGCTGGTGATCGAGAAGGAGACCTTCCCGCGCTTCTCGATCGGGGAAAGCCTGCTGCCGCAGAGCATGGCCTACATCGAAGAGGCGGGCATGCTGCAGGCGGTGGTCGAGGCCGGCTTCCAGTACAAGAACGGCGCTGCCTTCGTGCGTGGCGACCGCTATACGGATTTCGATTTCCGCGACAAGTTCTCCGCCGGCTGGGGCACCACCTACCAGGTCCAGCGCGCGCGCTTTGACGACGTGCTGATCCGCGAGGCGCAGAAGCAGGGCGCCGAGGTTCGTTTCAAGCACCAGGTGAGCGCCGTCGACCTGGAGGGTGAGCAGCCTTGCGTCACCGTGTGCGACCCGGATGGCAAGGCATACCAGGTGCGGGCGCGCTTCCTGCTGGATGCCTCGGGTTTCGGCCGCGTGCTGCCGCGCCTGCTGGACCTGGAGTCGCCGTCGAACTTCCCAGTGCGCAGCGCCATCTTCACCCACGTGGAAGACCGCATCCCGCTGGGCACCTTCGATCGCAACAAGATCCGCGTCAGCGTGCATCCGGAGCATGTCGATGTCTGGTACTGGACCATTCCGTTCTCGGACGGCCGCTGCTCGCAGGGAGTGGTGGCGGAAAAGCGCTTCCTCGACCAGTACACAGGGACCGAGACCGAGCGGCTGCGGGCGCTGGTGGGCGAGGAGCCTGGCCTAGCCAAGCTGCTGGCCAATGCCGACTGGGATACCCCGGCCCGGCAGATCGCCGGCTACTCGGCCAACGTGAAATCGCTGTGGGGCAAGGGCTATGCATTGCTGGGCAATGCGGGCGAATTCCTCGACCCGGTGTTCTCGTCCGGCGTCACCATTGCCTTCAAGTCCGCCAGCCTGGCCACGGCCTGCCTGGCGCGCCAGTTGAATGGCGAGACGGTGGACTGGCAGGCCGACTACGGCCGCCCGCTCAAGGACGGCGTGGATTGCTTCCGCACCTTTGTGGAAGCGTGGTACGAAGGCCGCTTCCAGAAGCTGATTTTCCATCCCGATGCCACGCCGGAAATCCGCCGCATGATCTCGGCCATCCTGGCAGGCTATGCCTGGGACCGCACCAACCCGTTCGTCACCGAGTCGCGGCGCCGCCTTGGCGTGCTGGAGCAGCTTTGCGCAGCCTGATCGCCAGGCATCACGGCATTGGCGCCGCGCCTGCGCGGATGGCGCTGGGTGTTGCCGCTTGTGCGTTGCTGCTGGCGGGCTGCGCCGGCCCCGGTGCGGGGCCGGCGGCAGGTTCCGCAGCGCCGCCTGCCGCGCCCACCTTGCCTGCCGAGCAGCAGCCCGTGCCGTTGCTGCGCCTGCCGCCGGCATCGCTGGGCCGGGAGCTGGCGCTGCAGCAGCAGATCACCGTGGTTTACCGCACCCCGCGCGGGGAGGAGCGCCGCGAGATCCAGGCCTTGCTGGAAGCCGACGCCACCCACACGCGGCTGGCCGCGCTGGCCGGCGGGCAGGTGCTGGCGCGGCTGGACTGGGATGGGCAGGACCTGCGCGTGGTGCGCTCGCCCTGGGCGCCGGCCGAGCTGGTGCCGGAGCGTATCCTGAGTGAAATGCAGTTGTCGTTGTGGCCGGTCGAGGCGATTGCCGCGGCCTTGCCGGCGGGCTGGCGCCTGGAGGTCGAGGCCGGCCGGCGCGTGCTGCGCGCGGGTGGCGAGGTGGTGGCGCAGGTGCGCTATCCGGACCCGCAAACGATCGAGTTCGAGCAATACCGCGATGGCTATCGGCTGACCATCCGCACCCTGCCGACGGCGGGGCAAGGAGGGACGAAATGAATGTCTTTATTAACGCACTGGGCATAACCTGCGCGCTGGGCGACGGCGCGGATGCCGTGCGCGCGGCGCTCTGGCGCG
Organism: Cupriavidus basilensis; assembly: GCF_008801925.2. Classification (NCBI taxonomy): domain Bacteria; kingdom Pseudomonadati; phylum Pseudomonadota; class Betaproteobacteria; order Burkholderiales; family Burkholderiaceae; genus Cupriavidus; species Cupriavidus basilensis. The sequence continues at coordinate 1,351,006 of NZ_CP062804.1, forward strand.
GCGACGCCCCGCAGGGCGGCGAGGTGACCGAGCTGTACAGCCCGGGCCGGCCGCTGCAGCTCGGCACGGTCAACGCCGCGCTCAGCCTGCCGGACGACACGCCAGAGGTGCACCGTACCCGCAACAATGCGCTGCTGTATCACGCCGCGCTCCAGTTCATTGCGCAGGCGCAGGCCGCCATTGCCCGGGTTGGCCCGGCGCGGGTGGCGGTGGTGCTGGGCACCAGTACCTCAGGCATTGCCGAGGGCGGCGTGGCCGTGCGCGCGCGCGCTGCCACCGGCGCGTGGCCTGAGGGTTTCCACTATGGGCAGCAGGAGCTGGGTTCGCCGGCGCAGTTCCTGGCTGGCGTGCTGGGCGTGACCGGCGTGGCCTACACGCTGTCCACCGCCTGCTCGTCGAGCGCCAAGGCGCTGGCAGCGGCCGCGCGTCTGCTGCGCAGCGGCATGGCGGACGTGGTGATCGCGGGCGGCGCGGACACCCTGTGCTCCTTCACCGTCGCTGGCTTCAGCGCGCTGGATTCCGTCTCTGTGTCGCGCTGCAACCCGCTGTCGGCCAACCGTTGCGGCATCAACCTGGGCGAAGGCGCCGGCTTGTTCCTGCTGTCCGCCGAGCCGGGGCCGGTGCGCCTGGCCGGCTGCGGCGAGACCTCCGACGCGCATCACATGTCGGCGCCGGATCCCAGCGGCGCCGGTGCCCGGGCCGCGATGCTGCAGGCGCTGGACCGCGCCGGGCTTGCGCCCGCGGACATCGATTACCTCAACCTGCACGGCACCGCCACGCCGCAGAACGACGCCATGGAAGCGCTGGCATGCGCCGCGGTGTTCGGCGCTGATCTGCCGCTGAGCTCGACCAAGCCGATGACCGGGCACGCGCTCGGCGCGGCTGGTGCGATCGAGGCCGCGCTGATGTGGCTGACGCTGGTCGACAACCCGGACGGCCGCCTGCCCCCGCACTGGTGGGACGGCGTGCCCGATCCGGCCTTGCCGGCGCTGCGCGTGGTGGCCCCCGGCGAAATGCTGGGTCGCGCGCCGCGCTACGTGATGAGCAATTCCTTCGCATTCGGCGGCAGCAACAGCGCCGTGATACTGGGAGCCGGCTGACCATGACCATGACGTCCCTTGCCGCGTTGCCGGCAATCGCCGAGGTGCTGCCGCACGCCGGCGGGATGCGCTTGCTCGATGAGCTGTTGCGCGCCGATGAGGAACACGCGGTGGCGCGCACCACGGTGCGCGCCACCCAGCTGTTTGTCGATGAGTCCGGCATGCCGGGCTGGGTCGGCATCGAGTACATGGCGCAGACCATCGCCGCCTGGGCCGGCGCGCAGGACTGGCGTGCCGGCCGGGCGCCTGGCATCGGCTTCCTGCTTGGCTCGCGGCGCTACGAATGCGATGTGCCGGCGTTCCCGGTGGGCAGCGTGCTGACCATACAAGTGCGCGCTGAGCTGGTCGGCGACAACGGGCTCGGCATGTTTGCCTGCTCGCTGTCGCTGGGCGAGCGCGAAGTGGCGCGCGCCAACGTTTCCGTTTTCCAGCCTGCCGACGCGCAGGCTTTCTTGCAAGGACAACAACCATGACGAACCGAACCGTGCTCGTCACAGGGTCTTCGCGCGGCATCGGCCGCGCCATCGCGCTGCGCATGGCGCGCGAGGGCTACGATGTGGTGGTGCATTGCCGGGCCCGGCGCGATGAAGCCGAATCGGTGGCCGACGCGATCCGCGCCCTGGGCCGCACCGCGCGCGTGCTTTGTTTCGACGTCAGCCAGCGGGAGCAGGCCGCGGCCGCGCTGCTGGCCGATATCGAAGCCCATGGCTGCTACTACGGCGTGGTCTGCAACGCGGGCATTGCGCGCGATGCCGCGTTCCCGGCCATGACCGGGGCAGAGTGGGATGAGGTAATCCACACCAACCTGGACGCCTTCTACAACGTGCTCAACCCGGTGGTGATGCCCATGGTGCAGCGGCGCAAGCCGGGCCGTATCGTCACGCTGTCCTCGGTGTCGGGGCTGGTGGGCAACCGGGGCCAGACCAATTACAGCGCGGCCAAGGCCGGCGTGATCGGCGCGACCAAGGCGCTGGCCATCGAGCTGGCCAAGCGCGCCATTACCGTCAACTGCGTGGCGCCCGGCCTGATCGATACAGAAATGGTCGAGGAACACGTGCTGGAGGAAGCCTTGCGCATGATCCCGGCACGCCGCATGGGCACGCCGGACGAGGTGGCCGCCACCGTGGCGTTCCTGATGTCCGCCGATGCGGGCTACATCACCCGGCAGGTGATTTCGGTCAACGGGGGGATGTTCGGATGAAGCGAGTCGTCATTACCGGAGCCGGCGCAGTCTGCTCGCTGGGCAACGACTGGGCGAGCGTGCGCGAGCGCCTGGCCAGCGGCCGCAATGCGGTCGTGCAGATGCCGGAGTGGGCCGTCTACAAGGGCCTCAACACGCAGCTTGCGGCACCTGTGCCGCCGTTCACGCTGCCTGCGCATTACACCCGCAAGGTCACGCGCGCCATGGGCCGCGTGGCGGTGATGTCGGTGCTGGCCAGCGAGGCCGCCTTGCGCGATGCGGGACTGCTTGGCGATCCGCTGGTGACCAGCGGCAAGCTTGGCATTGCCTACGGCTCGTCCACCGGCACGCCGTCGGCCGTGGCCGATTTTGGCCGCATGATGATGGACCGCACCACCGAGGACGTCAGCGCCACCACCTACATCCGCATGATGCCGCATACCACGGCGGTGAACATCGGCGTGTTCTTCGGCATTACCGGGCGCATCCTCACCACCTCCAGCGCCTGCACCTCGGGCAGCCAGGGCATCGGCTACGCCTACGAAACCATCCGCAGCGGCCGGCAGGTGGCCATGCTGGCGGGCGGCGCCGAGGAGCTGGATCCCACCGAGGCCGCCGTGTTCGACACGCTGTTCGCCACCAGCACCTGCAACGACGCGCCGCATGGCACGCCGCGCCCGTTCGACAGCGAGCGCGACGGCCTGGTGCTGGGCGAGGGCGCCGGCACGCTGGTGCTGGAGGAGCTGGAGCACGCGCTGGCGCGCGGCGCGCGCATCCTGGCAGAGATCGTCGGCTTTGGCACCAACAGCGATGGCGCCCACGTGACCCAGCCCAAGGCGGACACCATGGCGCAGGCCATGCGCCTGGCGCTGGAGGATGCCGGCCTGCCGGCCTCGGCGATCGGCTACGTCAATGCCCACGGCACTGCCACGGACCAGGGCGATATCGCCGAGTCCCATGCCACCCGCGAGGTGCTGGGCGACGCGGTGCCGGTGAGTTCGCTGAAGAGCTATATGGGCCATACGCTAGGCGCCTGCGGCGCGCTCGAGGCATGGATGACGGTCGAGATGATGCGCGACGGCTGGTTTGCGCCCACCATCAACCTGTCCGACCCGGACCCGCGCTGTGCCTCGCTTGACTACATCATGGGTGAGGGCAGGCGGCTCGACATCGATCATGCGATGAGCAACAATTTTGCCTTTGGCGGCATCAACACGTCGCTGGTGTTCCGCCGCTGGCGTTGATCTGCCAGTACTACCGCGCATTTTCCTCATCAACAAAATCAACAACACCAAGAAAGGAAGGTCAATGAAGCACGCTCTCTCCATCCTGGCCGCAACCGCCTCGGCCGCCATGCTGTTGTCCACGCCCGCCGCGGCGCGCGATACCAAGTACATGCTGCCGTTCCAGGAAGTGCTGGATATGCCGGAAGCACAGGAAAAGCTCGATGGCTCGGTCAAGTTCTTCCTGGCCGGGCAGAAAACGCCCAAGGTCCTGGAGACCAAGGAGAGCGATGTGTCCAACCGCAAGACCAACAGCTTTGGCAAGAGCGATGAAGACGCCTGCCGCTGGGCCGCGCTGTCCGCGCTGATCGCGTTCCAGGACAAGGCCAAGACCCTCGGCGCCAATGCCGTGGTCGATGTGGTGAGTTACTACAAGAAGGACTCGGTCGCCAGCCCGACCGAGTACGAATGCCATGCCGGCGCCGTGGTGGCCGGTGTCGCACTCAAGGGCACGTACGCCAAGGTGGCCGGCAAGTAAGGCCGCGCGCCCCCGCCATGCCGGCTGCCCCGATCCACGTCCGCGTTGCGTCGGTAGCTGGCCTGGCGGGACAGGTTCCGCCCGCCAGGCAATGGCTGGGCGCGGACGAAGCGCGCCGCCTGGACGCCCTGCAGGCCGGCCAGCGCGCCGCGCAGTTCGTGGCTGGGCGCTGGATCGCGCGCCAATTGCTGGCGCAAGCTTACGGTGGCGGCTGGCAGGACTGGACGCTGAGCGCCGCGCCGGACAGCCCGCCGCAGGCCATTGGGCCTGCGTCCGCCTTTCTCTCCCTTTCCCATTCCGGTGACCACGTCGCTTGTGCTGTCGCGCTGGAACCGCTCGGCTTGGACATCGAGCGCGTGCTGCCGCGCAAGGGGCTGGACGCGCTGGTGCTTGCGGTCAGCAGCGACGCCGAGCGCGCTGCCTTGCCGGCATTGCGCCCGGGCGGCGATCCGGCGGCGCAACGCGAGGCCTTCTTCCAGCTCTGGACCTTGAAGGAAGCCTGGCTCAAGCGCGGCGGCGGGGGGCTGTTCCAGACCATGCTCGGACAAGCGGTGGCGGTATCGCCGGCGGCAACCCCGGCCAGCGCCAATGCTTGCACCTGGCGCCACGGCGATGCCATCCTGGCGATCCACGCCACGCCCCCCCTGTCGTTGTCGGATACCGCGCCCGCGAACCTGCGCTACTGGTGCCTGACGCCGCCGGCGAATGCGTCCTGAGCATCACGTCATCGCGGACGCGATCCACGCCACTGCCGGTACGCCCGGCCAGTGTCGGGGTAAGCCCGGATACCCGCCAATACCCGCCAATACCCCGCGGCAGACAATACATCGCTCGGCACGCCTTCGGTTAGACTGAGTCCTTGGTTTCGTCCCCTCGCCCATGCAGTCGGCTAATCGAGATACCAGTCTTGCAAGGAGAAGTCCCCCATGCATGCAGTTCCGTTGCTAGATAGCAGTGCCAACGATAACGATAACGATAGCGATACCCCCGCTCCTGCCGAAGTCCCGCTGCGTGACCTGCGCCGCGTCACCATTCACCCCGATCACTGGTATCCGCTGGCCTGGTCGCGCGAAGTCAAGCGCGGCAAGGCGCATGGCGTGCGCTTTGCCGGCGAGCCGATCGTGCTGGTGCGCACGGCGTCCGGCGCGGTGTTCGCGCTCGAGGATCGTTGCGCGCACCGGCAAGTGCCCTTGCATGCGGGCGTGGTCGACGGCGAATCGATCCGTTGCTGCTATCACGGCTGGACCTATGACTGCACCGGCCGCTGCATCGATGTGCCTTACCTGGGCCGCGAGCGCCTGCCCAACGGCGTGCGCTCCTACCCTTGCCGCGAGGTGCAAGGGCTGATCTTCGTGTTTCCCGGCAGCGCGGTGCTGGCCGACGAAACCCCGTTGCCCAGCCTGGGCTCGGTGGCCAACAAGGCCTACAAGACGCGGCGTTTTGGCCGCGAGGTCAAATGCCATTACTCGTTCATGCATGAGAACCTGATGGACATGAACCATCAGTTCCTGCACCGGCGGCAGATGGGGCAGATGCGCGCCCGCTCGCTGGGCCGCCGGCGCGGTGACGGCTGGGTCGAGGTGGACTACACCTTCGCGCGCGAGCAAGGCAAGCAGCCGGTGGGTGAAGCGCTGGTGTTCGGCGGCGGCAACAAGGGCAGCAAGGGCGGGCAAGCCGGCAAGGACGTGATGACTGTCCGCACCCTGTATCCCTACCAGACGCTGCAGATCCGTACTTCGGATGCCACGCTGGTGATGGACCTGTGGATCGTCTACGTGCCGCTCGATGCCGAGCAGCGCACCAACCGCACGTTCGGACTGCTCTCGATCAAGAAGCCCGGCATTCCCGGCATACTGAATCTGGCCTGGCCGCTGCTGGTGTGGTTTACCGAGCGGATCTTCAAGGAGGACCGCTGGATCGTCGAGAGCGAGCAGGCGGCGCATGACGAGCAGGGCGCCGACTGGAACCAGGAGGTGTTCCCGGTCATCAACGAACTGCGCGACCTGCTGCGCGAATGCGGCATGCCGGAAGCGTCAGCCGGGAGTTGACGATAGGCTGATGGCTATTGCGAGAACCGGCTGCGCTCGTCGCGCTCGAGCGCGGAGCAGGCCGTCCTGAGGATGGCCGAGAAGCGCGTCAGCGCGGGCTCGATGCGGTACGCCGGCCCGGCAATGGAAATCCCGTAGCATTCTCCCGACAGCCGCACCGGCCAGGCTAGCGCGCCAACATCGGGCAGCGACTCGCCCAGGTTGATGAAGCAGCCTTGCTCGGCGGACTTCTTCAGCTCGGCTTCCAGTTGCGCCGCATTGGCTACCGTGCGTGGCGTGAAGCGCTCGAAGCTGAGCTGCGCGATCAGCGCGCTGCGCTCGTCCTCGGGCATGACGGATAGCAAGGCCTTGCCGATCGAGTTCGCATGGAGCTCTCGCCGCTCGCCTGCGGTGGCGATATAGCGGATCGCATGCGGGGATTCGAGCACGTCCAGGTACACCACCCACCGGCCTTCATGCAGCTTGCCGATCACCACGGTCTCGCCGGTGGCCGCACGCAGCTCGTTCATGGTGCCGTGGACCCGGTCCAGCACCGGGTCGTGCCGCGCGATCTGCTGCGCCATGGCCAGCAGGCGGCCCGTGGGGTAATAGCCCTGGCGGCGGCCGGTCTCGTACAGGTAACCCAGCGAGGTCAGGGTGCGGATCAGCGCCAGGCAGCTCGATGCCGGCACCGCCAGCAACCGGGCCAGCTCCGAGAGCGACAGCGCGCGCCGCTCGCGCGCGAAGGTTTCGATGATCTCGAGCACGCGTAACGCCGTCTTCACGTTCATCGGCGGCGCTTTGTTGTCGTTGGCGGTCATGAGTGGGGCAGGCCCGGATTGGTCGGAAGAGAAGCACTTATCATAGTCGATCGTCCCATGGCCCCATGGCCGACCGCGCTGCTCCCCGATGCCGTGGCTTAATAGCTCACGTTCAGCCCGAGCCGGAAGCTGCGCGGCGTGCCGTAGAAGGCCGAGTTGGAGCTGGTGTAGTAGCGCTTGTCGAACAGGTTGTAGATGTTGAGCGTGGCCGAGATCGTCTTGGTGATGGGGTAGCGCGCCATCAGGTCCGCCACCGAGTAGCTGCCCTGCGTGGACCGCGCATTCAGGGGGCCCGTGTTGTCGCTGTAGATCTGGCTCTGCCAGCGCAGGCCGCCGCCCACAGTCAGGCCGTTGCCCACGGCGGCAATGCGGTAGGTGGTAAAGAGCTTGAAGGTGTTCTGCGGGATATTGGTGTTGAGCGCAATGCCGTCCTTGTCCTGGGACAGGTTGCGCGAAAAGCTGACGGTAGCCTGCCAGTCGCGCGCCAGCTGGCCGGCGGCTTCCAGCTCGAAGCCGCGTGTCTTGGCGCCCGAGGCGCCGTAGTACGCCTGCGAGCCGTCGGGCGCGAAGGCGCCGGGAATCGCCACGGCCAGGTTGTCCTGCTTGACCCAGTAGAGCGCGCCGCTCACATTGAGCTGGTTGTTGAAGAACGCGCCCTTGCCACCCACTTCATAGCCATTGCCGACCACCGGGTCGATGAAGCTGCCGCTGAGGGTGCGGTTGTTCTGCGGCTTGAAGATACTCGTTTAGCTGGCGTAGGCAGACCAGTGCCTGGAGAGGTCATAGACCACGCCCACGTAGGGGGTGACCTTGCCATTCGCGGAGCGGTTGTCGACGGTGGTCTGGCCGGTGCTGGTGACCGAGTCGCGGGTGTCGGTGCTCCAGTTGGTGATGCGCGCGCCAAGCAGCACGGACAAGGCATCCGTCGGGCGCAGCCGGGCCGTGGCATATGCGGCGGTGGTTTGCTCGGCGTAGTTGTACCTGCCGACGGGCGGGTTCTGTGCGATGCCCGGCGTGCGGCCATCCCAGGTGTAGATGTTGGCAATGCTGCCGTCCCAGCCATCGGGGCGCCAGAGCTGGTAAGTGGCGTTGTCGTAGGAGGTGCGCGCGAAGGTGGCGCCGAACACCATCTCATGCTCGCGGCCTAGCAGGCTGAAGGGCCCGGTGGCATAGAGGTCGACACTGGTCTGGTCCGGCTTGCCGCTCCAGCGGCCGCCCCAGAGGGCCAGGCCGGCGCCCGTGCTGCGGTCGGGAAAGCCGCTGTTCGCGTAGCCGAAGACCTCGTCGTAGCCGTAGGTGTCCTGGCTGACCGTGCCCTTGATGCGCCACGCGTTGTCGAAACGGTGCTCGAGCGAAGCGAACAGGCTCTGGTTGCGCCGGTACGAGTAAGCCCAGTCGGCGGCGGACGATTTCGAGCGCGCCCAGTCCGTGCGTGTGCCGTCCGCGAAGTACAGGGGCAGGCCGGAGCGGGCGTGCCCTTGTACATCGAAGCTCTGCAGCGAGAAGCCCAGGGTCGCCAGCGTGGAGGGGGTCAGGTCGGCCTCGACCACGCCGTAGACGATCTCGCGGCGCTCGTGCAGGCGTTCCACGCTGCCATTGTTTTCCTGGTAAGCGGCGACCACGCGGCCGCGCACGGTGCCGGCCTCGTTGAACGGGGAGGACACATCCACCCCGAAGCGCCGGTAGTCCCACGAGCCGCCTTCGACGCTGGCCGATGCCTGGAAGTCCCGCGTGGGCCGCTTGCGCACCATGTTGATGGTGGCCCCGGGCGAGCCGATGCCGTTCATCAGGCCGGTGGCGCCGCGCACCACTTCCACGCGGTCGTAGATGGCCATGTCGCTGGTCTGGAACAAGCCGCCAAAGCCACTGTTGAGCTGCAGCACGCCATCAAGCTGGAAGTTCTCCACGGCAAAGCCGCGCGCGTACACGCTGCTGCTGTCGGAGCCCAGGTTGCCGCCCTGGTTGAGGGTAAGGCCCGGGGTCTGGGTGATGACGTCGGTCAGCGCGTTCAAGCCCTGGTCGTCCATCTGCTGGCGGGTCATGACGCTGACCGACTGCGGCGTTTCGCGCAGGCTGATGCCCAAGCGGGTGGCGGTGCTGCTGGCATCGCTGGTGTACGAGCCGCTGCCCTCCGTGATGCCGTCACCCGGCCCGCTGGCCGTGACTTTGACCTCCGCCAGCATGGGGCCGCCAGCCGACGCGAGCGCGGCGGATGGCGCGCTGCGCTTGCGCAGGCGATAGCCGCCACTGGGGCCGCTGACTGCCTCGAGTTGCTGGCCGGACAGCAGCTTGGCCAGCGCTTCGGCAACGGTGTAGGTGCCGCGCAGGCCTTCGCTGCGCAGGCCCTGGGTGAGCTCCGGATCGATGGCGACGAGCACCCCCGCTTCGCGGCCAAAGCGCCCGAGCACCTGGTCCAGCGAGCCCGCGCCGATGTCGTATGCCTTGCTGCTGGCCGGGGCGGCCTGCGCCTGGGCGATGGCAGGCATCGTCGCTGTCGCGCCCAGCGCGCAGCCGAGCAGGGCGGCGCGTAGCGCCAGCACCAGCGGCGTGTGCCGGTGGCGGCTGCGAGGCTGTGGCGAGGGCATGTTCCCTTGCAGGTTGGTGCAAGCGTTGGGGCGGTGCGCCATGGTGCGGATTCCTCTTGGTTCTCGTGTCATTGAATGGCTTTTGGCTGCATGGCGGTGTGGCTGCTGCAGCGTTGCTAATTCACTTGATGCGCGAGACATGGAAAGCTGCCGCCCGTGGCCAAAATAGGGTTGGGAGACAAGCTGAGGAACGAGGCGCATGCGCTGCGCCGTGCCTACCTCGGTGCCACGCGGACCCAGTAGCGCGTGAGGTAACGCACCTGCACGGGCAGCGTTTGCTCAAGGATGGCGAGCACCGCATCGGTGTTGTCGAGCGGGAAGGCGCCCGACACGCGCAGGGCGGCGAGCGCCGGATCGCACCGCAGGCTGCCGGCGCGGTAGCGCGCCAGCTCCGCGATGAACTGGCCCAGCGGCATTTGTTCCGCCACGAGCATGCCGTCGAGCCATGCGCTGGCTTGCGGGTGGATGATGGATGGCGTATCGATGGTGGTGGACGTGAACGCGGTTTCCTGGCCCGCATCAAGGCGAAACGGCGCGCTGCCCTGGCGCGTGCGGATCCGCACCGCGCCCTCCAGCACCGAGACGTTGATCGGGTCGCGCTTGTCGCTGGTGCCGTCGGACGAGAGCTGCCCTTCGCGGAGGATGAAGCGCGTGCCCAGCGGCGTGATGCTGCCGTTGCGGGTCGTGACGCTGAAGGGCCTGGCGGCCGGGTCGTGACCTGTGGTGACCTGGATTTCGCCGGCGAGGAAGACCAGTTCGCGCAGCGCCGGCGTGAAGCGCACGTCGATGGCGGTGCCGGTATTGAGCACCACCCGGGTGCCGTCGGCCAGTGCGATGGTGCGGCGCTCGCCGCTGCCGGTGCGGTAGTCCGCGGCAAGGGCGTTCAGGGTGTTCCAGCCGCGCCCGGAGAACGGCTCGCCCGCCAGCCACGCACCGCCTGCCGCGATGCCCACGCCAGCCATTGATTTCAGCACGCTGCGGCGGGAGACGCTGCCGACGCGGTGGACGCGCCCGGCGGTGCCGCCAGGGCTGGCCACATGGAGCGCCTTGCGGGCGACGGACGGTGGCATCTGGTCCAGGCCGGCGCGCAGGTCCTGGCCGAGCAGGGCCATGCGCCGCCAGGCGAGCTCGTGAGCCTGGTCGGCCTGGCGCCATTGCTCGCAAGCCGCATGGTCGGCGGCGGTGGCCTCACCGGATTGCAGGCGCGACATCCATTGCGCCGCCGCCTCGACGATTTGCATGTCGATGCGCCCGCTGGCGGGCTTCGTCATCCGTACACCGCGGTATAGCAATGCAGGAAGGCCTTGCTCATCCATTTCTGGACCACGTTGACGGTGACGCCGAGCTGTTGCGCGATGTCCTTGTAGGCCAGGCCGTCCAGTTGCGACAGCAGGAAGGCCTCGCACACGCGCGGGGGAAGCTGCTCGAGCACCGTGCTGACGGCGGTGAGTGCCTCCACCACCAGGGCGCGGGTCTCGGGCGACGGGGCGGCGGCTTCGGGCTGCAGGGCGAGCGCTTCCAGGTAGGCGCGTTCCAGCGCCAGGCGCCGGAAATACTGCGCGGCCAGGCGGCTTGCTACGGTGGTCAGGTAGGCGCGCGGCTCGCGTAGCGAACTGGTGTCGCAAGCCACCAGGAGCCGTGCAAATGTGTCCTGGGCCAGGTCGGCTGCATTGTCCGCATTGCCCAGCTTGCGCCATAGCAGGTTGACGAGCCAGCCGTGGTGACTGCGGTAAAGCGCGTGGAGTTCGGACTGGGGAAGGGTGTCTGCCGTGGCCATGGCGCCTGTGTGATGCGGGCGCCCGGCGCCAAACGCTATTGAGAATGATTCGCATTGTATGTGAGATCGTGACTCAAAGACAAGGCATGGATCCGCCGCCGGCACGGATCGGCACATTCCCTACACGGGCGCCGCTACGCATCCGGCTGCCATCCGCCTCCCAACGCCTTGTACAAGAGCACCGCGCCTTGCAGGCCCGCCAGGCGCAGCTGGGCGGCCTCGTCCTCGGCGCTGTAGAGGGTGCGCTGCGCGTCCAGCACGGTCAGCAGCGTCTCCGCGCCGGCGCGATAGCGACGCTGCGCCAGCGCGAAAGCCTGCCGGGCCTGTGCCAGTTCCTCATCCTGGGCAACGCGCTGGGCATCCACGCCGGCCATGGTGTTGAGCGCAACTTCGACATCGCCCGAGGCCGCGACGATAGCGCGGCGATATTCCGCCAGCAGTTCCTGCTTTTGCGCAATGGCCAGGTCGTGCCCTGCGGCCAGCTTGCCGGCGTTGAAGATCGGCGCCAGCACGCCGGCGGCAAGCGTGTAAATGGGGTTCTCGAACATCGTGCGCAGGCGGTCGCTCTCAGCGGTGGCGTTGGCCGTCAGCACAAGGCGCGGCAGCATCAGTGCGCGGGCCACGGCGATGTTGCCGTCGGCGGCGGCGAGCCGGGCTTCGGCCGCGGCCAGGTCGGGGCGGCGCGTCAGCAGCGCGGCCGGCAGGCCGCTGTCGATGGCGGGCTGGCGCAGGCTGGCAAGGCTGGCCGTCTCGACCTCCAGGCCGCCGGCGGACTGCCCGAGCAGGATCGCCAACGCAACCTGGCTGTCGTTGGCCCGCTGCGCCAGCAGCCGCAAGGTGCGCTCGCGGCTGGCCACCAGGCCGCGCTGCTGGGCCAGCTCAAGCGCGGTGGCGCTGCCGGCGCGCTGGCGCGCATCGACCACGGCCAGCACGCTGCGCGCGTTTTCCAGCATGCGCGTGGCAATGCCGATGCGCTCGCGCAGGCTGACGGTCTGCAGCCAGGCCAGCGCGACTTCTCCGGTGACCGATAGCGTTGCCGCATCCTGCGCGAAGCCCGCGGCGCGCAGCGAGGCGGCGGCGTTGCCGGCGGCGGCGCGGTTGCCGCCCCACAGGTCGAACTCGTAGCTGGCCGCCAGCCCCAGCCGCAAGTTCGCGGTGCTGTCGCTGCTGCTGACGCGTGAAACGCCGTAGTGTTGCGCGTCGGCGGAGCCGGTGAGCGCCGGCAGCAGCGGCGCGCGCGCAATGATGACGCTGGCGCGGGCCTGCAGCACGCGCGCATAGGCCGCGGCGATGCCAGGGTTGTCCACGCGGGCCCGCTGCACCAGCGCGTCCAGTTCGGCATTGCCGATGGACTGCCACCACGCCGTGCTGACGGGATCGGCACCGGCGCGGTCCTGCGGCGCGTAGCGCCATTGCGCTGGCGCGGTGGGCAGGGCGGCATCGGGCGCGGCCGGCGCGGCGCAGCCGGTGGCAGCCATGGCGGCGGCCAGCGTGACCAGGAGGGTCAGTGCATTCAGGGTGTTGATCTTGTTCATTCGCTTGCCAATGCTTGCGCAAGGCCCGCCCGTGCCGCCCGGTGCCCGTGTTCCACCGGGCCAATGGCCAGGATGGCGATGCCGGTGAGAGCAAGGAGTGGGTGTGCCAGCACGATGGGTAAGGGGTCTTTGGTTGAGGAGGTAGCGATACGGCCTGGACTGGCCGCATCACGGGAGGTGGGCATCGAAAAGCGGGCATCGAGAAGCGCGCACCGAAAAGCGGGAAGCCGTGCGCGGCCCCCATGCCGGCTAAGGCGGCAGCGCCAGGCTTGCCGCGGCGAACGCCGTGGCCGGTAGCGCCAGGGCCGCGGCCGTGCGCGGGAAATAGGCTAGCAGCAGCACGAAGGCCAGCGCCCCGGCACTGACCGAGCCCGCCCATACCACGGCGCCTATGCTGGCGCCCCAGCCGCGCAGGCAGGGCAGCGCGGCCAGGGCCAGCAGCAGCCAGCCGCAGGCGCGCAGCAGCCAGCGCGCGGGGGCGGCCGGCGGCGCGGCATTGCGCCCCCGGACCTGGCCGTGGTGCCGATCCATCGCCAGGCTGATGCTGGCCATGCCGGCATAGCAGAACGCCAGGCTGGCCAGGGCGGCGAGCGTTGGGGGCATCGAACTCAGCGCCATCATGCGTCTCCCAGCCCGGCCCGGCGGACCCTGGCGGCGGCCCACAGCAGCAGGGCGCCGAGGGCCAGAGCGCCGAGTTCCAGCCCCGCGCTCTGCCCGTCTCCGTGTGCCAGGTAGCGCAGGATGTGCCAGCCGGTGGTGAGCGCGTTGAGCAGCGGCAAGGCCAGGCAGAGCAGGCCTGCCAGCGCCAGTTGCCGGGGCCAGGCCCGGGCTGGCGGGCTTGCCAAGGCGTGGGCCGTGGCCGCCAGCCACACCGCGAAGAAGACTGCGATCTCCCACGCGTGGCGCTCAGGCAGCGCCACGGGCAGCAGCCGGTTGCCCCACAGGTATCCGGCGCACGCGATCGCCAGCCCGCCGATCGCCGCGACGTTCAGGCGGTCGATGGCGCCATAGACGCGCGCGCTGGCCGCACCGAACTCCTGGGCCTTGCGGTTGGCGCGCTTGGCCGAGAACAGCAGCAGTCCGGTGGCCATCATGGCGGCGCCCGCCAATCCGCAGGCAAAGTACAGCCATTTCACCGCATAACCGCCGAAACGGGCCATGTGCAGCGTGCGCATGACCGAGCCGGCAACCAGCGGCGCGGCGCCGCCGGTGCCCAGCATTTCATCCTCGGCCTTGGTCGACAGGTAAGCGCCGCTCACGCCGTCATAGTGCAGTTCGCGCCGGGCGGCGAAGGCCAGGCCGTCGTACAGGTAGGCGCCGGCGATGGCGACGCTGGCCGTGCTGGTGCCTGGCCGTGTCACGGCGACCGATGTGATGGCGCGGTGCTCGCTGTCCGCGCCGGCGGCCAGGCGTTCGCGCGCATCAGCCAGCAGCGTGGGCAGCGCCAGCAGCGCGGCCGGCGCGCCCGGCGGCGGCAGGGCCTTGGATTCGAGCCAGCCAGCCTGGCCAAGCACGCGGAACAGCTTGGCCTCGCTGCCTTCGTAGTAGGTGCGGATGCCCGCTGGCATGGTGTCCGGCCACCAGATGACCAGCCCGGTGTAGGCGATCATCAGCAGGAAAGGCAACGTCAGCACGCCCAGCGCATTGTGCGCATCCAGCCAGGAGCGCTGGCCCTTGCCCGGGCGGAAGGTGAAGAAGTCCTTGAAGAAGCGCTTGTGCGTGACGATGCCCGACACCATCGCCACCAGCATGACCATGGTGGCGGCAGCGATGATCCACACGCCCGCCATGCCCGCATGCAATTCGTAGTGAAAGAGCACGAAATGCTGCCCGCCCAGCGAGTCCCGTGCGGGCGGGAGCACGGTGCCGGTAATGGGGTCGAGCCGGACCTCCCGGGCTTCGCCATCGCCGCCGCTGGCCTGCCCATCCCAGTGCAGATGCATGGCGGCATCGTCGTTAGCGGGAAACTCGATCTCCCAATGGGCGGATTGCGGCGCATGGCGCTCCAGGTAGTGCTGGGCATAGGCAAGGGCGCGTTCGTTGTCTACTGCGCCGGCGGTGACTACCAGCCGTTCCGGCTGCATCCAGCGTGTGATGGCGGCGTGGAACACGCCCAAGGTACCGGTCAGGAATACCGCGAACAGCAGCCAGCCCAGCCACAGGCCGCACCAGGTATGCAGCCATGCCATTGATTGGCGCAAGGAGGTCTTCATGGCCGGCCCTGCATCCAGTGGGCAGCGCCAGCGGCGATCAGCAGCGCCGCGGACGGTGCCAGCAGGCCCAGCCAGGCGCGGCCGGGCGTGCGTGCGGCGAAGGCCCAGAGCGCGGCGCCGGTGTAGATGGCGTAGCTGAACAGGCTGGCCGTCATGACGGCCTCGGCCCGCAAGGCCGGCAGCAAGGCGGCAGGGGCCAGGATGCTGGCCGAGGCGAGCAGGTAGCCACCCAGGATCGCCGCGCCTGTGCGCGAGGCGATCTGCATGGCCTGCGAAGGGGCGGGCGAGCGCGGAGATGGGGAGGCATGCAAGGAACGGGGAGAACGTCCAGCGTCCGGGGGCAGGCGGGAAGCCAAGGTGCGGTTTACCTTTCCGAGGGCGGGGTAAGTTAGGAGAAATGCGTTGGGACCGGTGCCGCAAAGGCTGCAGCGTCTCTGTAACCCTGATGCGCGAGATTGCGGAATCTGCCGGGGTTGCCGGTAAATCCCTGATTTGTGCTTAAAAGGTAACTTATTTGTGCCGCGGAAGCGGTTGAGGTGCTTTGGTTCGGCTGAAATAGTTGACTAGTTTTTTCATGGGGATAAAATAACTTTCACAAACATGAAAAACAGCCGGGTATCACAGCCGCCCTCATGGGGTCGCGGCATAGCCGGCATGGAGACTGCAATGACCCCCTCGTCGTCCTCACCGAGCTACTTTGTCCGTGCCGAAGACGTGCCCGGCTACCACCCGGCCAATCATGTCGGCACGCTGAACCGCCGCATCATCGGCCGCGAGAACGTCGGCGCCACCCAGCTGGAAGTCATTCACGGCACCATCGAGCGCGGCAAAGGTGCCTTGCCGCACGCGCATCCCGGCATCGAGCAGGTCTGCTATGTGCTGGAGGGCAGGGCGCGAGCCGAGGTGAACGGGCAATCGCGCGAGCTCGGCCCCGGCGATTGCTGCTTCTTCCCGGCCGAGGCCATGCATGTGTTCACGGTGATCAGCGACGAGCCCGTGAAGCTGCTGGTGATCTACGCCCCGCCTTACGAGGAATCCCCGGATCGCGTGATCCGTCCCGCCTGAGGAACGCTGCCGAGCGCGCCATTTCGCCTGGGTGCCCGCACCCGATACGACGTTTGTTGTTCAAGCCTGGTAGGAGATTCCGATGACACTGTGTTCCCGACGCCGTTTGCTCGTTTGCGCCGCCATCTTGAGCGCCATGCCCGCATTGGCGTGGAGCAGCACCTATCCCGCCAAGCCGATCCGCATGGTGGTGCCTTTCGCGCCGGGCGGCGCCTCCGACGTGGTGGCGCGGCTGGTGTCGCAGCGGCTGGCGGAGGCCTTGAAGCAGCCGGTGGTGGTGGAAAACCGCCCCGGCGCCAATGGCATCATCGGCACCGATATGGTCGCGCGTGCCGCCCCCGATGGCTATACGCTGCTGCTCAATACCGCTGGCGCGCAGACGCTCAGCCCCGTGCTGTACAAGGCAGGTTACGAGCCGTTGAAGAGCTTTGCGCCGATCAGCCTGATCAGCAGCATCGGTTTTGTGATGGTGGTCCACCCGTCGGTGCCGGCCAAGACCGTGCAGGAGTTCGTCACGCTGGCTCGCGCCAAGAGCCGTCCGCTGAGCTTGTCGGCCGGCAGCAGCATGATCGAGCTGATCGGGGAGACATTCAAATCCACCGCCGGCACCCCGGACGTGGTCAGTGTGTCGTACCGGGGCACCGGCCCGCAGATGCAGGCCGTGGTGGCGGGCGAGGTCGACATGACCATCGATCCCTTCAATTCGATGGCGATGATCCGGGCCGGCAGGCTGCGCCCGCTGGCCGTGCTGTCGCCCAAGCGCTCGCCGGCGCTGCCCGATGTGCCGACCATGCAGGAGGCCGGGATCCAGGGCATGAACTTCAATTCCTGGGCCGGGCTGCTGGCGCCGGCAGGCACGCCGAAGGAAATCGTCACCCGGCTGAACCAGGAAATCGTGCGGATCGTCGCGATGCCGGATATCAGGGAGCGCCTTGCCGCCATCGACTATGAGGCCGTCGGCAGCACGCCCGAGCAGTTTGCCACCATCATTGCCGACGACGCCGCGCGCTGGGCCAAGTTGGTCAAGGACACCAATTACAAAGAGAAGACCGCACGATGAGGCGGCATGGTGCCAGGGGGCATCGCAAAGACAAAGCTGACAAGGCTAATCCACGACAACGAGATGGCTAGCCAAAAACAGGAGACAACACTATGCCAAGCCTCACCACGCTGCTGCGCGCCGCGCTGCCATTACTGAGCCTCGCCGCGGCGCCGTTCGCGGCGGCGACCGACGCTTATCCCAGCAAGCCGATCCGCATGGTGGTGCCGTTCGCCGCCGGCAGCGGCACCGACGCGGTGGCCCGCATCACCGCCAAGGAGCTCGGCGACGCGCTCAAGACCAATGTGGTGGTGGACAACCGTCCCGGGGCAAATGGCGCGATTGCCGCCGAGATCGTCGCGCAGGCCGCGCCGGACGGCTACACACTGTTCATGACCACCAACACGACCCATTCGGCCAATCCTTCGCTGATGAAGAAGCTGCCATATGACCCGATCCGCGACTTCACCCCGGTGGCGCGCATGGGCAACCTGCCATTCATGCTGGTGGTCAACCCGAAGTTGCCGGTCAAGACCGTGGCGGACCTGATCGCCTATGCGCGCACGCATCCGGGCATGTCTTACGCCAGCGGCAACAGCACCGGCATCGTGTCGGGCGCCACGCTCGGGCGCATGGCCGGGCTGGACCTGCTGCATGTGCCGTACAAGAGCACGCCGCCGGCCATGACCGATGTGATCGCGGGGCAGGTGCCGATGATGTTTGTCGACGTGGCGGCCGGCATTGCCAACGTGAAGGCGGGCAAGCTGCGGGCGCTGGCGGTGACCACCGCGCAGCGCAGCCGGCTGCTGCCGGAGCTGCCGCCGCTGGCCGACACGCCTGAGCTCAAAGGCTTCGATATTACGTCCTGGAATGGTGTGTTCGCGCCAGCGAAGGCGCCTGCGGAGGTGGTCGAGCGGCTCAACCGCGAGCTCTCGCGCATCGCCGCGAGCAAGGAAGTCGCCCCGCGCTTCGAAGCGCTGGGCTTTGAGGCATTCGGGCAATCGCCCAAGCAGTTCTCCGGCTTCGTGGCCGGCGAACTGGTCAAGTGGACCAAGCTGGTCAAGGACGCTGGCATCCAGCCGGAATGAGGTAGGCATGAACTTTGAAAGAACCCCCGAGCAGCGCGCCATCGTCGAAGCGGTGACGCAGCTATGCAGCGACTTCGGCGCCGACTACTGGTCGGGGCTGGACGACGAAGGCAAGTTTCCCCATGCCTTCCACCAGGCCATGGCGCAGGCGGGCTGGCTCGGCATCGCGATGCCGGAAGCATACGGCGGCGCCGGGCTTGGCATTACCGAGGCGGCGCTGATCATGCAGACGGTGTCGGCGTCCGGCGCGGGTTTTTCCGGTGCGTCGGCCATCCATATGAATGTGTTTGGCCTCAACCCGGTGGTGGTGTTCGGCAACGACCGGCAGAAGGAGGCGGCGCTGGCGCCGCTGATCGCCGGGACCGAGAAGGCCTGCTTCGCCGTGACGGAGCCCGACGCCGGGCTGGACACCACCCATCTCAAGACCCAGGCCGTGCTGTCGGCGGATGGCGCCAGCTATCGCGTGGACGGCCGCAAGATCTGGATCTCCACCGCGCAGGTGGCCGACCGCATGCTGCTGCTGGCCCGCACCACGCCGCTGGACAAGGTGGCCAAGCCGACGCAGGGCCTGAGCCTGTTCTACACGGCGCTGGACCGCAAGCACATCGAGGTGCGCGAGATCCACAAGATGGGGCGCGCCGCGGTGGACTCGAACATGCTCTTTATCGACGGGTTGACGGTGCCGGTGGCCGATCGCATCGGTGAGGAAGGGCGCGGCTTCGAGTACATCCTGCATGGCCTCAACCCCGAGCGCATCCTGATTGCCGCCGAAGCCGTCGGCCTTGGCCGCGTCGCTCTGGAAGCGGCAACGCGCTATGCCAGGGAGCGCACCGTGTTCGGGCGCCCGATCGGCCAGAACCAGGGCATCCAGCACCCGCTGGCGCAAGCGTGGATGGCGCTGGAAGCGGCCGATATGATGGTGTGGAAGGCGGCCTGGCTGTACGACAACGGCAAGCCCTGCGGGGCCGAAGCCAATACCGCCAAGTACCTGGCGGCGGAGGCCGCGCACCAGGCCTGCCAGACCGCGGTCCTGACATTGGGCGGCATGGGCTATGCGCGCGAGTACCGGGTGGAGCGTTACCTGCGCGAGTCATATATCCCGCGCATTGCCCCGGTCAGCGCGCAACTCATCATGTGCCATATCGCCGAGCGTGTGCTGGGTTTGCCGAAGTCGTATTGAACTCGTTCTTGATGCATTGCCCGCCAATCCGTGCGGCGGCGCTGCCATTCTTTCAGCGATGAAAATAATAAAAAACGCGCCGTATCTTCATGCGGCGCGTTTTTTATCTGGGGAAGTCAGCTTGCGCTACAGCCGTTACAGCCGGCCCATGACCACCAGGATCACGACGATCAGCACGACCAGGCCTAGGCCGCCGCTGGGGTAGTAGCCCCATCCCGTGCTGTATGGCCACGTGGGCAGTGCGCCGACCAGCAGCAGGATAAGAAGGATAAGCAGGATCGTACCGATGGCCATGATTGGCTCCTTGACGGGTGGATCAGCGCGAGGCTCGCGCTATCTGGTTTGTGTTCTGGATCGTCGTTGATCTCGTGGTTAACTGTTGCTTACTTGCCCAGTTCGTGACCGATGACGCCGCCTGCCACCGCACCACCGATAGTGCCCGCGGTGCTGCCGTGCGACAGCTCATGACCCGCCACACCGCCAGCCACGGCGCCGGTAGCGGTACAACCGTTCAATCCGAACAGAAGCGCTGCGCTCGCGATGAGTGCGCTTGCCAGTCTCAACATGGTGGTCTCCTACGTGAATGATGCTGCTGACGGCGCTAACGGGCGCGCCTGCCATGCTGACAAGATAGCCGGGCACGCAGTCCGGCCCAGCGGGACGGCCTCTGATACGGATGTAGGAATTGGATGACGCCGCGAGCGCGGCGTCAGGAAAGGGGGCAACCGGGAAAAGGGCGACAGAACGGCCGACAGAACGGCCGGCGGCGCGGGCAGCACACGTGCCCGGCAGCCATTCGGTCTCAGCGCAGGATCAACGCAGGCGCTTGATCAGCGAGGAGGTGTCGGCGCGGCCACAGCCGTCTTGCTGCAGGTCCGCGTAGAACTGGTCGACCACGGCGGTGACCGGCAGGCTGGCGCCGTTGCGGCGTGCCTCGTCCAGGCACAGGCCCAGATCCTTGCGCATCCAGTCCACCGCGAAGCCGAAATCGAACTTGTCTTCGATCATGGTGGGGCCGCGGTTTTCCAGCTGCCAGGAGCCGGCGGCGCCCTTGCTGATCACATCCAGCACTACCTTCATGTCCAGTCCCGCGCGCTCGCCAAAGGCGATGGCTTCGGACAGGCCCTGCAGCAGGCCGGCGATGCAGATCTGGTTGACCATCTTGGCCAGCTGGCCCGCGCCGGAGCCGCCAATGCGGGTGACGGCGCGCCCATAGGCGCCCAGCACGGCCTCGACCCGACCGAACACGGCCTCGTCGGCGCCGCACATGATGGTCAGGATGCCCTTTTGCGCGCCGACTTCGCCGCCCGAGACGGGCGCATCGACAAAGTGCAGGCCCCGCTCGTTAGCCGCGGCATGCAACTCGCGCGCCACATTGGCGCTGGCGGTGGTGTGGTCCACGAACACGCAGCCTGCCGGTGCGTTGCTGTAGGCGCCGTCCTTGCCAGTGAGGACCGAGCGCAGGTCATCGTCGTTGCCCACGCAGGAGCAGACCACTTCGGCGTCTTGCGCGGCCAGCGCCGGGGTGGCGGCGGACTTGCCGCCGAACGCGGCGACCCACTGCTCGGCCTTGGCAGCCGTGCGGTTGTAGACGGTGACCTGATGGCCCTTGGCGGCGAGATGGCCAGCCATGTGATAGCCCATGACACCCAGGCCGATAAATGCGACGCGCATGACTTGAATACTCCGAAGCCCGCGTTGGCGGCGGGCGAGTGGTTGGCCAGGTGGGCAGTCCACCGAAGCCGGGAATGCTGCCATTCTTGCACTGCAACGTCAACAAGCGGTGCCGCGCGAAATTGTTGTGCGCACGCGCATGTCGGGGGCGGCGCGGCGGTCGACAAGCTTCAGCGCACGCTGCACTCGCCTACCGCTGCGCTTGCCCGGCCCACCGCTCGCCTGCCGGGCACGGCGGCCAGCAAGGCCTGCGTGCAAGGATGGCGGGGCGCGCCGAACAGCGTGGCGGTATCGGCTTCTTCCACCACGCGGCCGTCCTTCATGACCGCCACCCGGTCGCAGACCTGGGCCGCCACGCGCAAATCGTGCGTGATCAGGATCAGCGACAAGCCGGTGCGCGCGCGCAGGTCGTCGAGCAGCGCCAGCACCTGTGCCTGCACGGAGACATCCAGCGCGGACACCGGCTCGTCCGCCACCAGCACGTCGGGCGACAGGGCCAGCGCCCGGGCCAGGCCGATGCGCTGGCGCTGGCCGCCGGAGAACTCGTGCGGATAACGGTCGAGCGCGCTGGGATCCAGCCCTACCAGTTCGAACAGCTCGGCGGCGCGAAGGCGTGCCCGCAGCGGATGTTCCCCATGGATCAGTGGCCCCTGCGCGACCAGCTCGCCCACGCGGCGGCGCGGGTTGAGCGAGCCAAACGGGTCCTGGAACACCATCTGGATGCGCCGGGCGCGCTGCCGGCGCTGGCCCGAGCCGCTGGCCAGCAGATCGGCGCCATCGAGCCGCAGGCTGCCGCGATCCGGGTCGAGCAGGCCTACGAGGCAACGCGCAAGCGTGCTCTTGCCGCAGCCGCTCTCTCCCACGATGCCGAGCGCGCCGCCGCGCGGCAGCGCGAGCGATACCTGATCGAGCGCCTGTACCTGGCGCCGTCCCCGGCCGAGCCAGCCGCCGCCGCGGTAGGTTTTGCCGATGCCGTCGATGGCGAGCAGCGTGTCACGCGTCTGCACGCGCGGCGTCGGCGGCTCCAGCGTGGGCACGGCGGCCAGAAGCGCTTGGGTGTAGGGATGTTGCGGCCGCGCCAGGATCTCGGCCGCCGGCCCCGTCTCCACCACCTCGCCTTGGCGCATGACCGCGATGCGGTCGGCAATCTCCGCCACCACGCCGAAGTCGTGTGTGATGAACAGCACCGCCGTGCCTTTGCGTTGCTGCAACTCGCGGATCAACCGCAGGATCTGCGCCTGGGTGGTGACGTCGAGCGCGGTGGTGGGCTCATCGGCGATCAGCAAGCTGGGCTCGAGCGCCAGCGCCATGGCAATCATGGCGCGCTGGCGCTGTCCGCCGGACAGCTCATGCGGATAGGCGCCAGCGGCGGCATGCGGCTGCGGGATCTGCACGTCTTCCAGCAGGCTGCGCACCTTGCGCGCGATTTCCGCCTTGGGCAACCGGGTGTGGGTGCGGAACACCTCGCCGATCTGGTCGCCAATGGTGCGCAGCGGATTGAGCGCTGTCATCGGCTCCTGGAAGATCATGCCGATACGTGCGCCGCGTATGCGCCGCAGATCCGCCTCGGACAGCGCCGTCAGCTCGCGGCCTTCAAACAGGATGCGCCCGGCGCTGCGGCGCACGCCATCGGGCAGCAGCCCAAGCACGGCGCCGGCGGTCATGGACTTGCCTGAGCCGCTTTCGCCAACCACGCACAGGATTTCGCCTGGCGCCAGCGCCAGCGACACGCCATCCAGCGCGAGCGGGCGGTCGGCGCCGGCGGGCAAGGCGACGCTGAGCGCGTCGATACTGAGAAGGAAGGGCAACGGTCCGCTCATGCGCGTTTCAGCCTGGGGTTGAGTGCGTCGTTCAGGCCCTGTCCCACCAGCGATACAGCCAGCACGGTGAGCAGGATGGCGACGCCGGGAATGGCCGAGACATACCACTGCGAACGCAGCACGCTGCGTCCGCCTCCGATCAGGTTGCCCCAGGAGGCCACGTTCGGGTCCGACAGGTTGAGAAAGGCCAGCGCGCTTTCCAGCAGGATGGCCAGCGCCATCACCACGCTGGCGTACACCACCACCGGCGGCAGCGCGTTAGGCAGGATCTCGCGAAAGATGATCTGCAGGTCGCGCATGCCCAGCGCGCGGCAGGCGTGGACGAAGTCGCGGTTGCGCAGGGTCAGGAACTCGGCGCGCGTCAGCCGCGCGGTGGCAGGCCAGGACACCACCCCGATGGCTAGCGTCACAGTGGTGATGCCGGAGCCGAACACCGACACCAGCACCAGCAGCAGCAAGAAGCTGGGCAGCGTCTGGAAGCCTTCGGTCAGCCGCATCAGCAGGTTGTCGGTCCAGCCGCCGTAGTAGCCCGCGAACGCGCCGATCAGGATGCCGATGGACACGGCAATCAGCGTAGCCACGAAGCCGATCAGCAACGAGACGCGCGCACCATGAAAGATCTGGGCGGCGATGTCGCGCCCGGTCTGGTCGGTGCCTAGCCAGAAATGCGGATCTTCCAGCGGCCATTGCAACGGGCGGCCGGCAAGGGAAAGGGGATCGGCGGGAAACACGGCCGAGGCGCAGGCCGCCATGGCAATGACCCCCAGCAACACCAGCAGGCCGAAGGCCGCGGCGGGGTTGCGCAGGTAACGTCGGAGCAGCTTCATGCCTTGCGTTCGTGAAGGATGCGGGGGTCGAGCAGCGCATACAGCATGTCGACGATGAAATTGATGGCGATCACCAGCAGCGCGCTGATAAAGACAATGCCCAGCAGGGTGTTCAGGTCGCGCTGGACCACCGAGTCATAGGCCAGCCGGCCCAGCCCCGGCAGCGCGAACACGCTTTCGATCACCACCGAGCCCCCCAGCATGGTGCCGAACTGCAGCCCGGCCAGCGTGAGCAGCGGCAGCAGCGCGTTGCGCAGCACATGGCGCACCAGCACGGCGTACTCGGACAGGCCCTTGGCGCGCGCGCTGCGCACGAAGTCCAGCGTCAACACCTCCAGCATCGACGCGCGCATGATGCGCAGGTAGATAGCCAGGTAGATCAGCGCCAGGGTCACGGTGGGCAGCACCAGGTGCCAGGCGATGTCGGCCAGTCGCGCCAGGCTCGTGTAGCCGGCGGCAACGTCCTGGTAGCCACCGGGTGGCAGCCAGCCCAGGTGGATGGCGAACACCACGATGCCCATCAGCCCGAACCAGAACGACGGCGTGGCATAGAACACCAGCCCGAGCATGGATACCAGCGTATCCGGCCAGCGATCCACCCGATGCGCCGCGGCCACGCCCAGCGCGATGCCGCACACGGCGGCCAGCACCTGCGCGCAGCCCATCAGCAGCAGTGTGACGGGCAGGCGCTCCAGGATGACGGTGGCCACCGGCTTGCCATAGATGGCGGAGTAGCCCAGGTCCAGATGCACCAGACGCCACAGGTAGCGGCCAAGCTGCACCGTGGTGGAGGCGTCGAGCCCGTAGAACTGCCGCAGCTGGCCGACGACGGCGGCATCCGCGCCCCCCATTTCGGCGACCAGCGCATCGACGGTGTCTCCCGGGGCGAATTGCAGCAGCAGGAACAGGCCGCACAGGATCAGCAGCAGCGAGGGCAGGCTGGCTGCCAGCCTGCGCAGGGCGAGTGACAAGATGCGCATGGCCGGCTCAGGCCGACAGCCAGGTGTCGTACCAGCTGCTGGATGGCCAGCGTGGCGTGTTGTGGTCGTTGTGCACGCGCTTGCTGGTGATCGAGTAGAACTCGCGCTCGGTCACCATCCAGACCGGCAGCTCGTCGTTGACCTCCTTGACCCACTCGGCATAGAGCGCCTTGCGCCTGGCCGGGTTGATCTCCGAGGCGGCGTCGTCGATCAGCTTGTCGACCTTGGCGGACTGCCAGCCGTACTGGTTGGTCCAGGGCGCGCCCTTGGGGCTGCCAGAGCGGTACCAGACGGTGGTCGACACCGCGGGGTCGCCGCGGTACTGGTGCCAGCCGGTGGCAAGGTCGAAATTCCAGTCGCGGTACACGGTCGACAACGCGCCGGCGATGTCGAGTTGCTGCACGGTGACCTTGATGCCCACCTGCGCCAGCGACTGCTGTACGTAAGTGGCGAACAGTGGCACGTCCTCGCCGTTCTGGATCGGCACCAGCTTGAGCGTGAAGCGGTTGCCGTCGGCGCCACGCTTGAAGCCGGCTTCGTCGAGCAGGGCTTCGGCGCGCTTGCGGTCGAACGGGTAGGGCTGCTTGCCGCCGGGATAGAACGACGAGGTCGAGGGAATCGGGCCGGTGGCCGGCTTGGCGGTGCCGTACAGGAAGTTCTTGATGAAGAAGTCGACGTCGATGGCGTGCGCGATGGCGCGGCGCACGCGCACGTCCGACAGCTCCTTGCGGCGCACGTTGAACTCCAGCGTGTTGTTGTAGGAGTTGGCCTCCAGCCCCTTGGTGGACACCTTGAAGCGCCCATCCTTCTTGAATCGCTCAAGATCCGCCAGGCCGACATGCGAATAGGTGGTCAGTTGTGCCTCGCCGGTTTCAAGCGCGGCAGCCGCGGCGGACTTGTCGGTGATGATGCGCCACACCACACGGTCCAGGTACGGCGCGGTCTTGCGCCAATATGCGGCATTGCGCTCGGCGATCACGAACTGGCCCCGTTCGTACTGGGTAAAGCGGAACGGCCCCGTGCCGATCGGCGCGGTATTGGCGGGGTTCTCCAGCACGTTGGAGCCTTCGAACTTGTGGCGCGGCACCACGTAGCCAAGGTCGCACAGCGCGCGCAGCAGCAACTCGATCGGCATCGGGCGCGAATAGCGGAACACCGCGGTCTGTGCGTTGGGTGTATCGACGGCATCGAGGTACAGGTGCAGCGCGGTGCCGTAGTTCAGGTGCTTCTTCCACAGTTCCATCGCGTTGTACTGCACGTCGGCCGAGGTGAAGGGCTTGCCGTCGTGCCAGGTCACGCCCTCGCGCAGCTTGAAGGTGATGGTCTTGCCGTCCGGTGAGCTGCTCCAGCTGGTGGCCAGCACGGGCGCGGGCTTGCCGCTGGCGTCCAGGTCCACCAGCGATTCGATGATCTTGCTGGACACCACATAGACACCGGTGGACGCGCGCAGCGCGGGGTTGAGGATGCGCTGCTCGCCGCCCAGCAGCACCGTCAGCACGCCGCCCTTGCGCGGCGTGTCGGCAGCCTGTGCCAGCAGCGTGCCCGGCAGGGAGGCGCAAGCGGCAAGGGCACCGGATTGAATCAGGAAGTCGCGTCGCGTCAGGGACATGGCAGGGGTTCCACGGTAATCGAAGGAATGCAGGAAGCAGGGAGCACGAAGGCTGGGCAGCCAGCGAGTGTAGGGGGCGCCGCCGCGCGAGGGAAACGCGCTTTTCGTCTAAGCAAAGACGTTGGCTGCGCGGCGCGCGGCGCACCCGGCAGGCGCGCGCCGCGCGCATATGCAAAGACGAAACGCGCAGTTGGGGATCGCACCGTGCTCGCGTACGCTCACCCATCGCTCGCTTATTCCACCGGAACCCCTCTTATGCCAAGCCTGATCCCGCTGCTCGACCACGTCGTCGTCAATGTCCACGAAGGCCTGGACGACGCCGCCAGCCGCTATCGCCGCCTGGGTTTCCAGCTGACGCCGCGCGGCCATCATTCGCTCGGGTCCAGCAACCATCTCGCGATCTTCGATACGGATTACCTGGAACTGCTCGGCTTTGAAGCCGGCAAGGCGACGACCGGCCGCGCGGACCTGCTGGCCGAACCGGCTGGCCTGACCGGGCTCGTCTTCAAGAGCGCCGACTCCACCGGCCTGCACCGCGAGATCCTGGCGCGCGGGCTGGAAGTGGAAGGGCCGCCGCGTGAGTTCACGCGCCCGGTCGATCTGCCCGGCGCCACCGGCGAAGCGCGCTTTCGCACGGTGCGGCTGGCCGCGCACCTGGTGCCAAACGGGCGCCTCTACTTCTGCCACCACTTCACGCCGGAACTGGTCTGGCGCGGGCACTGGCAAGTCCATCCCAACGGCGTGACCGGCGTGGCGCAATACGTGATCGCGGCTGCAGACCCGGCGCGCACCATCGGCCTGCTGTCGCGCCTGTTCGGCGCCGAGCATGTGGGCAAGGGGGCGCACGGCGAGCTGCTGCGCGCCGGCGGTGCGTCGGTGGTGGTGCTGACGCCGGAGGCGGCGGCGCGGCGCTTTGGCGCGAGCGTGCCGGCGCTGATTGATGGCCGCGACCGCATGGTGGCGCTGGTGCTGCGCACCACGGCGCTGGCAACGGCGCGCGCCGCGCTGGCGGCAGGCGAGATCCGCGGCGTCGAGGAGATCGACGGCCTGCTGGTGGTGCCGCCTGCCGAGGCGGCGGGCGTCACCCTCGCCTTTACCGAATAAGCGCGGACGGAATCCCGGTGGATTTCACGGATTTCTACGCGCTGGATTACACCGCGCCGCGCGCAATAAGTTCCGCGCTGCGGTCGATGCCGTGGGCGCTGTAGCGTGGCTGGCTATTCGAAAGATACCTGGCCGGAACCGGTCCGGCTGACGGCACGCTGGTGCGGCTTGCCGGCAACGATGATGTCGCCGGATCCCGTCAGCGCCACGCTGGCCGCATCCGACGCGTAGCCGAGGATGCGGCCCGAGCCGCTAAGCTGCGCGTCCAGCCGCTGCGCGCGCAAGGCGCTGGCATCCACCTCGCCAGAGCCGGAGATGGCGGCGCGCACGCTGCCCACGGTGCCCTCGGCCACGATCGAGCCGGACCCGGACAGACGCAGGTCGATGGATGCCTCGTGCAGGCCGGACGCACGCAGGGTGCCGGCGCCGGGAATGCTGACCGCCTGGAGCGAGGGCCCGGTAATGGCCACCCTGAGCGGCGCCGCGAGCACGACTGGCGCGCTCAGGCCGATGGTCAGCTTGCCGTCGTCCAGGCTGGTGAGCACCAGCGGCAGGATGTCCTCGGGGCCGGTGATGGAAACGGAGTAGGCGCGCGCAACCGAGAACACCACATCGGCCGGGGCATTGAGCTGCACGCCGGAGAATGCGCCGACCATGCGTTGCTCGGTCTTCTCGGGGCCGCCTCCCTTGGTGGCGTCATGGGAAGTCACCACCTGGCCATTGACGATGACGACACTGCTCCCGGATGTGCCCGAGGCAGAAATGCCGCTCTGGTTGATAACCACGGTGCTGGACTGAGCCAGCGCCGCGCCGGCAAGGCAGGCGGATGCCAGCCAGGCAGCGCAAAGCAGGTTGATATGGGTCATGGCGATCCTTCGGGCTGGCAGGGCTCCTGGTGGAATGTGTACTTGTCCTTGCCGGTCCTCTTTGAATCATAGAGCGCTTCATCGGCTTTGATGAACGCCTTGGTGAGCGTGTCGCCGCTGACCATGTGGGTGACACCAATGCTGATGGTCACGGGGGGCTCCGATGGCGCATCCCGGATGCTGCGGCACAGCAGTCCGATGCGGACTTCCGCCTCGGCGCGCGTCATCCCCTTGAGATAGATGCCGAATTCCTCTCCCCCCAGGCGCGCATACTGGCAGTCCCCCATCACCAGCTTGATCCCCGCGGCCACGTGCTTGAGCACTTCGTCGCCAACATCGTGGCCGTAGCGGTCATTGACCTTCTTGAAGTCATCGATGTCCACCATTGCCAGATAATGGTCTTGCTCCGTGGTGGCGCGCGGCACCAGGCTGCCCACGTTGAGCATGAAGGCACGGCGGTTGGGAATCTCGGTCAGCGCATCCACATAAGCCTGCTGCAGCAAGGTCTTCGCCATGACAAAGTTCTGCAGCTTCGCGCGCCGTAGCGTGATGAATGTGTACACCGTGATGCCGGTGAAATAGAGCGCGTAGCAGACGACCAGGATGCCCTTGAGTTCCAGCAGGTCCTGCGGCGCCATCATGGGAAATAGCAGGACCCAGGCCAGCGCGATGACGCCGAAAAACGCCCTGGGGCTCAGCGGCAGCGTGGAGGCGCAGAACAGCACGCTGGCCGCCACCAGCATCGACCAGATCGGACGGGTGTCGTCAGGCATGCCGTTCAGCACCAGGCGCGCACCCACGCAGAAGGCCAGCACAAAGGCAAAGTTGAGGATCTGGAATTGCTGCGCGCGCCGTACAAAGGGCACGGCCGCGGTCAGCGCCGACAACAGGGCAAGGTGGAGGATCGAGTTGATCGTGAAACCCTGGCCTCCCTTGACGCTGACCAGCAGATCGAACACGAGCCAGATCCCCACGCTGGCCGCGAAGGTCATGAGGCAAAAGCGCTGCAGCCTCTCGAATTCATGCTGGGCAAAATCGGCTTGCACCGGCGCCGGCACCGGCTGGTTCAGCAACTCTGACTCAACAGTGCGAAACATCATTCGGCTTGCCTCTGGAGGATCGGAGGATCGGATGGTCGGTGGGGCAGGGCAGTGCAATGAATCCAGCGGCAATCATACAAGGACTTGCAGCGTGCGCGCGCCGCTCGCAAGCGGTTTCACACGGGTGTTTGGACGGCCTGGCCGGGCATGGCGCGCAGCGCTCGTTTGCCGTCGCCGCCGTTGGTGGTGCGGCGCTCACACGCTTGCATGGCGGGGTTCCCTGTGGCGGGTCCCGGTGCCTATGCTAGAGGTGGCGGTGGATCGCTTCGGCTGACGTGGCGGTCGACGCCGGAGTCGGGTATCTCGTGCAAAACAGCACGATGCCCGGCGCTCGCCAGTGCCGGAATATAGGATCCGGTGCGGGCGATTCGTACGATTCGCGCTGGCAGTCGAGTAGGAGGAAACATGAGAACGCTGGGCTTGCTGTTCGCCACCACGTTGGCGATGGCGTCGCCGCTGCATGCATACGCAGCGGGTTGCCAATATGACATGCAGTGCAAAGGGGAGCGTATCTGCCAGAAGGGCCAGTGCGTGTCTCCGGATGACGACGACCAGAGCGTCGACCAGCCCGCCAAGCCGCCAGCCTCCCG
Organism: Cupriavidus basilensis; assembly: GCF_008801925.2. Lineage (NCBI taxonomy): Bacteria > Pseudomonadati > Pseudomonadota > Betaproteobacteria > Burkholderiales > Burkholderiaceae > Cupriavidus > Cupriavidus basilensis. The sequence goes on from NZ_CP062804.1 coordinate 1,380,947, forward strand.
TATTGCTCCCGCGCCAACTCCCGCCGCCAGTCAGGTGCCTGCGTCCTCCCGCATGGCGAAGAGCGCGCCGCCGGCAACGCCCGTCCCGGGCGAGCCGCGCTTTTGCTGCACGGTAGCGGGCAGGCTCAAGCCATATAACAACGCCGCCTTCGACGCCGATACCAGCGTTGGCGACGCCTGCCAGGGCATGACCAACTCGGGCAAGCCTGTGCCCGGCACCGCCTGCCAATGATGTAGCCAAGAGCACTGTGCAAGCGCTGATTCAGACGCATTGGATCGGCGCCTTTTTCTACGCGAGGTCTACGCGAGGAGGATGGCGGGGCCGGGGAGCCCCACTTCAGGGCGGATTGTCATTGAAGTTTCGCCGCGCCGGTTCGCGCCACCCGCTCAAAGAGCGGGCCCCGGGCTTATTCGGCTGGCTTGGCCGGCTCCACGACCGGCTCCACGACCGGCTCCACGACGTCGGCCGGTGCCGCCAGCAGCGCAGTCTTGCGCGGCGCGGCTTCGGCGTTGACTTCCGGCAGCGGCTTGCCGCCTGGCAGGTAGGCCGCGACCCATCCCGTCATCGCCGCGCCCATGGCGGGCAGCCCGTTGCCGTACTCCGGCAGGAAATCCCGGCCCATCAGGCACCATTGAAACGGATCCTGGCCGGCGATCGCGGCGAAATGGCGTTGGACGTTGTCGGAAACATCAGCGTTCGCGCCAAACACGATCTCGATCAGGCTGTGGGTATAGGCGGCAATGTGCTGCGCCATCACGTCGGCCAGCTCGGGCCGGAACGTGGTGAAGCTGAACGGTTGCGCGGCCGCCTCACGCAGGTAGTCGGTGCCTTCGGCAATGAGCGTCTTTGCCGTTTGCAGGTTCAGCGCGCCGATCTTCTGCGCCACCTGCGCCCAAGGGCTTGCCAGGCCAAAATCGATGACGGGGTAAGGCAGAGGCGTCTCGACGTGTTCAGCGTGAGAGAGGGTAGCCATGAGCGTCTCCGATAGTTCATGACGAGGCAACGCGTCCGAGGGATTTCGCCGGTGGCAATCGTCACTTGCTGCGCCGCAGCATTGCGCTAGTCATCATAGGCGCAATCGTCAGGGTGTCAAGGCGCGCGACGGCAGGCGCCCGTCCCGCCACATCAGGGCGGGGCGGGCAGGCCGCGATCCGGGATCGGGCTTCGGGGCTGCTGGGCCGCTGGCCCCCTTACTCTGGCTTGACGCCTGCTTCCCGGATCACCGCGGTCCACTTGGCCAGCTCGGACTTGATGCGGGCCTGGGTCTGCGCCGGCGTGGTCCAGGTGGCGATGGCGCCTTGCTTGAGCAGGGAAGCCTTCACGTCGGGCTCGGCCAGGATCTTCTTGAGTTCGGCGTTGAGCCGGTCCACCACCGGTGCCGGGGTGCCGGCCGGGGCCACGATGCCGAACATGGAGTTGACCTCGAAGTCCTTCAGGCCCGCTTCATTGGCCGTCGGCACGTCAGGCAGCGCCGCCACGCGCTCGCTGGTGGTGACGGCCAGCGCACGGATCTTGCCGCCCTTGACGTAGGACTGCGCCGCCGGCACGGTCTCGACCATGCTGAGCACCTGCCCGCCGATCAGGTCGGTCATGGCGGGGCCGCTGCCTTTATAAGGCACGTGCAGCATGTCCACGCCGGCCATGCGCTTGAACATCTCGCCAGCCAGGTGCTGCGGGGAGCCGTTGCCGGCGGAGGCAAAGGTAATCGCGCCAGGGGTGGTTTTTGCCAGCGCGATCAACTGCGGCAGGCTGTTGGCCTTGACGCTGGGATTGACCACGAACACAAGCGGCACGGTACCCACGATGGCCACCGGGGCAAAGCTCTTCTCGATGTCGTAGGAGACGCGATTCTTGTACAGCGCCGCGTTGATCGCGTGGCTGGTCAGGGCACCCATCAGCAGGGTGTAGCCGTCAGCGGGCGACTTGGCGACCAGTTCCGCGCCGATATTGCCGGCGGCGCCGGCCCGGTTGTCGACCACGACCTGCTGGCCCAGTGCGGTGGACAGGTGCTGCGCCAGGGTGCGGCCGATGACATCGGTGGCGCCGCCCGGCGGGTAGGGCACGACCAGGCGGATCGGCTTGGTGGGATAGTCGGCGGCAGCGGCCAGGCCAGGGAAGGCGGCTGTGCCTGCCAGCATGGCGCCGGCGAGCGCGCAGAGAATCAGGTGGCGCCTGGGCGCGGAAACGCGCGTTCGCGCGTGGCGTCGAATGCCGGTCATCGGGGAATCTCCTGCGCCGGGTTGGTATGGATGGGAAGTCACAGCAAGGCTGTGCAGCGCGGGACGCCCGGCTCGTCGCTATGGCAGAGTGTAGGGGGCGTCTCTTGATAGAAGAATCAGAAGTTTTCTATCGACTGATCTGAATCTTCAATTAAAGGTGCGGGGCTGAATTTTCCGTTGCGGCGAGGCAGCAAGGCCAGATATGATTCCTGCCTCGATTATCAATAATATTATTGGAGATGTGCATGGCCGGCTCCCACGATTCCCGCAAGGACCCTTCCGCCTCGGCACAGGCCGGCCAGGACCCCTTCGAGCCAGCGCAAGACGCCGAGAACGGCTTGGGCAAGGGCCTGACCAACTATGGCGACAAAGGCTTCTCGCTGTTCCTGCGCAAGGCCTTCATCAAGGGCGCGGGCTATACCGACGACGCGTTGTCGCGGCCGGTGATCGGCATCGTCAACACCAACAGCAGCTACAACCCCTGCCACGGCAACGCGCCGCAACTGGTGGAGGCCGTCAAGCGCGGCGTTATGCTGGCGGGCGGCCTGCCGGTGGACTTTCCCACCATCTCCGTGCATGAGAGCTTCTCGGCGCCCACCAGCATGTACCTGCGCAACCTCATGTCGATGGACACCGAGGAAATGATCCGCGCGCAGCCCATGGACGCCGTGGTGCTGATCGGAGGCTGCGACAAGACCGTGCCCGCGCAACTGATGGGCGCGGCCTCGGCCGGCGTGCCGGCGATCCAGCTGGTCACCGGCTCCATGCTCACCGGCTCGCATCGCGGTGAGCGCGTGGGCGCCTGCACCGATTGCCGCCGCTACTGGGGCCGCTACCGCGCCGAGGAGATCGATGCGCCCGAGATTGCCGACGTGAACAACCAGCTGGTTGCCAGCGTGGGCACCTGCTCGGTGATGGGCACGGCCAGCACCATGGCCTGCCTGACCGAAGCGCTCGGCATGATGGTGGCCGGCGGCGCATCGGCCCCGGCGGTCACCGCCGACCGCGTGCGGGTGGCCGAGCGCACCGGTACCACTGCCGTGGCCATGGCCCGCTCCGGCCTGACGCCGGACCGCATCCTCACCGGCCGCGCGATCGAGAATGCCATCCGCGTACTGCTGGCCATCGGCGGCTCCACCAACGGTATCGTGCACCTGACCGCCATCGCCGGGCGCCTGGGCATCGACATCGACCTGGCCGGGCTGGACCGCATGAGCCGCGAGACCCCCGTGCTGGTGGACCTGAAGCCCTCCGGCCAGCACTACATGGAAGACTTCCACGCGGCAGGCGGCATGCCCGCGCTGCTGCGCGAGCTGCGCCCGCTGCTGCACCTGGACACGCTGACGGTGTCGGGCCGCACGCTGGGCGAGGAGCTCGACGCCGCGCCCGCGCCGTTCGCGCAGGAGGTGATTCGCCCGTTCGACGCGCCGATCTATCCGGTGGGTGGCCTGGCCGTGCTGCGCGGCAACCTGGCTCCGGGCGGCGCCATCATCAAGCAATCCGCCGCCGATCCTGTGCTGATGGAGCATGAAGGACGCGCCGTGGTGTTCGAAAATGCCGAGGACATGGCGCAGCGCATCGACGACGACGCGCTGGACGTGAACGCCGACGATATCCTGGTGCTCAAGCGCATCGGTCCGACCGGCGCGCCCGGCATGCCCGAGGCCGGCTATATGCCGATTCCCAGGAAGCTCGCGCGTGCCGGCGTGAAGGACATGGTGCGCATCTCGGACGGCCGGATGAGCGGGACCGCGGCTGGCACCATCGTGCTGCACGTGACGCCGGAAGCCGCCATCGGCGGCCCGCTGGCGCACGTGCGCAACGGCGACCGCATCCGCCTGTCGGTGGCGCGGCGCGAAATTTCCCTGCTGATCGACGACGCGGAGCTGGCCCGCCGGGCGGCCGAGCATGAAGTGGTGCGGCCTACCGCCGAGCGCGGCTATCGCAAGTTGTTCCTGACCACGGTGACGCAGGCCGACCAGGGCGTGGACTTCGATTTCCTGCGCGCCGCGCGGACCAGCGAAACCGTGCCGCGCAAGTCCTGAGCGTCCAGTCATGGATCAACCAACCCGTGCAGGAACGCGCGCGCAAGCGGCGCATAGTGCTCAGGATGATGCCGCCGGCGGCGCCCAAGCCATGCTGGCCGCCGCAGCGATCCTTGAGGAAGACATCGTCTTTGGCTTGCTGAGTCCGCGCGAGCGGCTGGTCGAAGACGACCTGATGGCGCGCTTCAACCTGAAGCGCCATGTGGTGCGCCAGCTGCTCGTCACGCTCGAAGGCATGGGCGTGGTCGAGCGCAAGCGCAACGTTGGCGCGGTGGTGCGCGCCTTTCCGGCGCGCGAGGTGATGGAGCTATACGCACTGCGCGAAGTGCTGGAAACGCATGCCGCCAGCCTGATCGCGCTGCCGGTGCCCGCGGCGCGGTTGCAGGCGCTGGTGGCCGTGCAGCAGGAGCACGACGTTGCGGTGGCCGCGGGCGATGCGCGCGCGGTGTTCCGCATCAACCAGCGCTTTCACCGGGCGTTGTTCGCCCTGGTCGACAATGCGGTGCTGCGGCAGGCCATCGAGGAGTACGCGCGCCGCGCCCATCCGATCCGCTTTGGGTCGCTGGCTGCCGCGGGCTATCGCGAGCGCGCCAGGCAGGAACACTGGGCCATGATCGACGCCTTGCGCGAGGGCCGGCGCGAGGATCTTGTCGCACTATGCCGTAGCCATCTGCTGCCCTCGCGCGATGCATACCTCGCGGCGGAACGGGAGCGTGCCGGAGGGCCTGCTTAGTACATTACTTTAGTTGTCTCTCAGGCGTGGTTAATAGAAATATTGGGGGAATCAATACGCCACTCGAGGGGTAACTTGAAATTCCTTTCCCAATCTTTAGCCGCGCGGGCTTGTATTTGCACGTTGCAGCAGGAATATTAGCCGGCGGACCGTGCTAAACTCGGCCCCTTCTGAAGTTCTGACGATTGTCGGCCTGCAAAAGAGATGTCAGCGCAACCGTGTAAGCCACTTCCGGAGCGCTCGCCCAAAATAGGGCTAGGTGGCCTGATCCTGCTCCTGGCCCTGGGATCGGTCCTGCTGACCATGGCCAATGCGCTCCACTCCAGTTACCGCGTGCAGCGTGACCTGCTGATCCGCAATACGCTGGAAGCCAACCGTGTCTATGCGGCCAAGCTGGCGCAGTCCACGGGAGCCCATATTGAAAGCACCATGCAGCAGCTGGCGTACAGCGCCAGTTTGCTTGCCGAGGCCATGGATGATCCGGCCCGTGTGAACGAGGAGGCCGAGCGCTTGCGCTTGCAGACCAGGAGCCTGAATTCGGTGGCCATCGTCCGCCAGGACGGCATGGTGCTATCCGTATCGCCAGCGGCCTTGGGCCGGAGCGGACAGAGCGTGAAGACCGATTGGGGGCACAAGCTCCTGACCACCCGCACCCCAGCGATCAGCGAGCCATTTACCACCTCCAGCGGAAGGCTGATTATCTTTATTTCCCATCCCATTATTAATGCGCAGGGGCGGCTGCTTGGTTATGTCGGGGGCACCATTTACCTGAATGCCAAGAATCTGCTGCATGAGATTCTCGATAGCCATTATTATCGGGATAGCTCTTATGTCTATGTGGTGGATCGTAATGGCACCGTGATTTTTCATCCGGACGACTCCCATGTCGGCAAGTCGGTCTTCAAGAATTCAGTCGTGCTGGCAGTAACCAGCGGCGCAGCGGGCGCGCAGCAGATAGTGAACCAATACGGTGTCGAGATGCTTGCAGGCTATGCGCCGGTCGCGTCCACCGGGTGGGGCATCGTGGCGCAGAGATCCACGCAAGCCACGCTAGCTGATCTGAATGATCTGGTGCTGGTGACATTCCGCAACAGCATTCCCATCCTGCTCCTGTCGCTGGTCCTTATCTTGTGGTTTTCCCGCTGGATCTCGCGGCCGCTGGGGCAACTGGCCGATGACGCCCGGATGGGGACCACGCCCGACGGGATGGAGCGGATCGAGCGGATCCAGGCCAGGTATATCGAAGCCGATCGCCTCAAGAAAGCGCTGCTGCGGGGCATGAGCCTGACCAGCAGCACGCTGGACCGGCTCAACCATGAATCCATCACCGACGCACTGACGGGTTTGCGCAATCGCCGCGGGCTGGGCAATGCGCTCAGCCTGTACGAGCTTGGCGGGCAGTCCTTTGCCGTCATCACGCTCGACGTGGATCACTTCAAGTCGATCAATGACCGCTACGGGCACGATGTCGGGGACGAGGTGCTGACGCACATCGCAGGCCTGATGCGGGCCGGTTCCCGGGGCGGCGACGTGACATGCCGCAGCGGCGGGGAGGAGTTCGTCATCTTGCTGCCCGGCACGACCGCGGACAATGCGTTCCTGATTGCGGAGCGCTTGCGCGAGGCCGTGGAAAAGACGCCTAACCCCACCGGTGGCGTCGTGACGGTTTCGCTTGGCGTCGCACATTTTCCTTCGTCGGCGGAGGAGGTTGGCGAGGTGCTGAAAAAGTCGGATATCGCGCTCTATCAGGCCAAGCGCAACGGACGCAACAACACGGTCCGGTATCAGCCGGAACCGGCCGTCCGGGCGGACTCACCCTGATCGCGCGGGCGCCGCTAGCTGGCGCGATAACTTGCGCGAGGCCTGGCGGCCCTCATTCGCGCGACGGCGACTCCGGCGCTGGCATCGGTTGCGCGGACAGCGCGCTGCGCAGCGGCGGACGCGCCAGGTTGGCCCGCCAGGCGCGCTGGATCACTTGCGCGATCTGGTTGTAGGCCTGGCTGGAAATGACTTTCTCCTCGCGCATGGCCTCCAGCGAACGCTGGCCCTTGCGCAGGGCAAACAGCATCAGCAGGCGCTTTTCCAGTGCCACCGTGTAGCCGCCGAACTGCGCGCGCATCTCATCCAGGCCACCGCCGGCCGATTTGACGCGCTCTTCCAGCACGCCGTCCAGCAGGGTCGCCATGCGCGCGCCGAACACCGGCGTGAGCAGCGAGCGGTTGTACTGGCGCAGCCGCTCCAGCACCGTCTGGCGGCAGACCAGCAGCTCGAAGCGGTCGGCCAGCGCGTGGGCCAGCGGCCGGTCGATCGACAGGCGCCGGTGCAGGAAGAGCGCGACACGGTAGCCACGCTGGTAGTCGAGGATATGCCGGGCGGCGCGGTTGTAGCCCAGGCGGCCATGCTCGCGCGCGGCGTCGATCATCAGCGTGGTGTTGCGCATCATGGCGTCGAGGTTGGCTACCGAGATCACGCCGTCGCCGTACTCCGGGATCAGTTCGCGCTCGCGCGTGGCCAGCGTGACCAGGCCAATGGTGACGCGGTCGCGCTCGGATAGCGCGGCGTCGAAATCGAACTCCAGCGCGCCCAGCTCGATCTCGCGCCGGTAGTGCTGCGCCACTTCGCGCGCTGCCGCGGGAGGCAGGTCGAAGGTCTGCGCGATGTGGTCGAGCGTGGTTTCGACCTCCTCGGTGGAGAGCTGGATGGCCTGCTGCTGCAATGCCCGGTCCTGGGCGGTGAGCTGGTCCAGCCCGAGCCGGTGGATAAGCCCGCGCAGGGTGGTGCCGTTCAGCAGCAGGCTGACCAGCACGAAACCGGTGGCCAGGATGGCGATGAAATGCCGTGCCTCGTAGGGCAGCGCCTCGTTCTCGGCGATGCCCAGCGCCAGCACCAGCGTCACCGCGCCACGCAGGCCGCCCCACGCAATGGCCAGCTTGTAGGCATGGCTGATCGGCGCGCTGACCTTCAGCCAGGAGAGCAGCGGCAGCAGGCCGAACAGCGTGAGTACGCGCGCCCCCAGCGCGGCCACTACCAGTGCCAGCAGCAGCAAGCCGTGATGCACGGTCACCCCGGCCAGCAAGGACGGCACGCGCACCGCCGCCAGCAAGAACACGACGGCCCCCGTGATGCTGGCGTACTGCTCCCAGATCATGCGCATGTGGTTCCAGTTGCGCGGGCTCAGCCGCGTGGGCCCGAGCGCGCTCACCATCAGGCCGGCGCATACCACCGCCACCACCCCGGACACGCCGAGCAACTGGTCGGCGAGCAGGTAGAGCGGATAGGGCAGCGCCAGCGTCAGCGCGCCCTCGGCCATGGCCAGCCCGGCCAGGCGCGGCAGCAGGTCGGCCAGCAGGCGTCCGGCGATCGCGCCGCACAGCACGCCACCCACGAACGACCAGGCCAGTTCCCGCGCGCCAGCGGCCAGCGTGGCCTCGGCACCATGGCCGGTCAGCATGGCCACCAGCACGCCGGCAATGGCAATGGCCGCGGCGTCGTTGAGCAGGCTCTCGCCTTCGACCAGCCGGATCAGCCGGCCGGGTGCGCCGACATCGCGGAAGATGGCGATCACCGCGGCGGGGTCGGTGGTGGCTACCACCGCGCCCAGCAGCAGGCACACCACCAGGCTGGCGCCGCTGACCAGCGTGGTGACCAGCCCGATCACGCCAGTGGCCACGATCACCGCGACAATGGCCAGCAGCAGGATCGGCGCGGCGTCCGGCAGCATGCTGCGCACGTCGGCGGTCAGCGCGGCGTGGAACAGCAAAGGCGGCAGGAAGATCCACAGATAGGCCTCGGGCGGGAGTGCCGGGTCGATCAGGGGATGGAGGAAATGCAAGGCGAACTGCGGGTAGGCGGCGTCGATGGCCACATAGCCCGCGCCGATGGCGATGCCGATGGCCGAGAGTAGCGTGGACTCTGGCAGTGCCAGCTTGGCGGCGGCGACCTGCACCACCGCCACGATGGCCAGCAGCGCGCCCGCCAGGATGAGCACGTCGACGACGATATTCAAGCACGCCTCCGTTGCCGGGCGCGGGACGGCCCGGGTTGTACTGTGGGCGACGACAGCGTCACTGAGGGGTCCTTACGCTTAGGTGGCTGCGGGCTCCGAACATACCGCGATATCGTGCGCGCTTTCAAGCCTCTTGCGCTTGGCTCACCACCTTGCTCACCGCTTCGCGCGATCCCGTTCCCGCCCGCTCAGGCCGGATCGGCCACGCCGCCGCCGGCTTGGGCCAGGTGGGCGCGCAGCACGCCGACCAGCGCCACCGCCGCGGGCGACAGGCTGCGGTTGCGTGCCGTCACCAGCCCGATCGAGCGCTCGGTCACCGGCGCGGTGAGCAAGCGCTCGACAATGCCGGCCTGGCGCACCGTGCCGGCCGCAATCTCAGGCAGCGCCGCCACGCCGAAGCCGCATTCGACCATGGCGGCGATGGTGGCCAGGTGCTCGGCCTCGAACACCGGCTGGAAGCGGATACGGTTCTGCAGGAAGGCCCATTCGGCGTACTGGCGCACGCTGCTGGGGTGCGTCATGGAAACATGGCCGGCGTCCACCGTATCGGCCCAGCGCACCGGCCCCTTGCCGTGGGCCAGCGGGTGCTCGCTGGGGATCAGCAGCACGAAGCGGTCGGACATCATGGGGTCGTAGTGCAGGTCCGCTTGCTGCGGGTCGGCCGCGGTCAGCGCGAAGTCCACCTCGCCCGCGCGCACCAGGTCGAAGGCCGGGCCGGAGAGCGTGTCGAAGACCTTGAGCGTAACCTTGGGATGCTCCCGCCGATAGGCCATCAGCACGCGCGGCAGCAGGCGGGCGGCCAGCGAGGGCAGGGCGGCCACCGCAACATGGCCGCGCTCGGCGCTGGCAATGCCGCTCACGGCGTCGATGGCGTCCCGGAAAGCCGCCTGCAGGATCGCCGCCTGCTGCATGAAGACTTCGCCTGCCGCGGTCAGCCGCACGGTGCGGGTGGTGCGATCGAACAGCCGCACGCCGAGGGATTCCTCGATGCGCAGGATCTGGGTGGACAGCGCAGATTGAGACAGGTGCAACTGCCCTGCTGCCTGACGGAAGTTCAGGGTGCGGCCGAGCACCAGGGTGGTCTCGACATCGCGCATCGACAGGTTGATTTTCACGGCATGGATGGCAGATTGATCTTGATTATCGATCATTTTATCCAGAAAATCTGATTCATCAATCAAAGCGGCTTGTCTACACTCATGCCCAATCCCGACACCAGACAGTTCAAAGGAACGCCATGCCCGACGCCGCCCACTTTTCGCTAGCCGCTCCCGGCACCGCGCACGCCGTGGTGGTAGGCGGCGGCACCATGGGCGCCGACGTGGCCGTGGTGCTCACCCGCGCGCACTGCCGCACCACCGTGGTGGAACCGGATACGCAGCGCGCGGAAGCGGTCGCCGCAAGGGTAGCCGCCAATCTTGCCGCGATCGGCCCGGCGGCCGAGGTTGGCCTGGCGGGACTGACGGTAGCCGCAGGGCTCGACGCAGTCGACTGGAGCACGGTCGACCTGGTGATCGAGTGCATCCCCGAGCGGCTCGACATCAAGCGCGCGCTGTTCGCCGACCTGGCCCAGCGTGCGCGCCCGGATGCCATCCTCGCCAGCAATAGCTCGAGTTTCCCGATCAGCGCCATCGGCGCGGGCCTGCCCACCCGCGAGCGCATGCTCGGCCTGCATTTCTTCATGCCGGCGCACCTGGTGCCGCTGGTAGAGGTGGTGCTGGGCGAGGGCAGCGCCGAGGCCGGCGCCGATGCCTTGATTGCTTTCATGCGCCGTTGCGGCATGGTGCCGGTCAAGGTGAAGAAGGACCTGCCGGGTTTCCTTGCCAACCGCCTGCAGCACGCGCTGTCGCGCGAAGCCTTCGACCTGATCGACCGCGGCATCGCCTCGCCCGAGGATGTGGATGCGGCGGTGCGCTTTGGCTTCGGCTTTCGTTTCCTGGCCGCCGGGCCGGTCATGCAGCGCGACCACGCTGGCATCGACGTGCACGCGGCAGCCGGGGCTACCATGTATCCGACCTTCAACAACGCGGCGGAGCCGGCCCGGTGCCTGACCGAGCGCGCGTCGGACGGCCGCCACGGCATGAAGAGCGGCGAAGGCTTTTACCAGTGGACGCCGCAGACCATCGCCGCGGAACGCGAGCGCTATGACCGGCTGCTGCGCGCGGGGCTCGACCTGATCGCGCCGGAGCTGCCCAAGATCGAACCCTGAACCTCACCGGATTCACAAGATTCACTAAACCGATGAGATCGATCAGATCGATTTGGTAGACCAGAGCGCACTATGAGTGAACACACCTTGCTGGCGGATTCGCCGCTGATCATTACCGTCGCGCCCAACGGCGCCTACAAGACCGCCAAGGACCACCAGGCCGTGCCGCTGACCGCGGCGGCACTGGCGGCCGACGCGCGGGCCTGCCTGGAAGCCGGCGCGGCCATGATGCACATGCACGTGCGCCAGCCCGACGGCCGCCATTCGCTGGATCCACAGATTTATCGCGAAGCGCTTGCCGTGGTGAAGAAGGAAGTGGGCGACGCCCTGCTGGTCCAGGTGACCAGCGAAGCCGCCGGCATCTACCGCGCGGCCGAGCAGATCGCCATGGTGCGCGAGCTGCGGCCCGAGGCGGTTTCCATTGGGCTGCGCGAGATCGCCGTGCCGGACATTGCCGAGGCCGAGCTGGCCGATTTCCTGGCCTGGCTGGCACGCGAGCGCGTGATGACGCAGATCATCCTGTACGACGCAGCCGACGTGGCGCGCTGGCAAGCGCTGCGCGCGCGCGGGCTGGTGCCGCCGGGCGCCTGGTCGGTGCTGTTTGTGCTGGGCCGGTACTCGGCGGGGCAGGTATCGTCGCCGCGCGACCTGCTGCCGTTCCTGCAGGTCTATGACGGCGCGCTGCCGTGGGCGATCTGTGCCTTCGGGCGAGAGGAGAATGCCTGCGTGACCACGGCCGCCGCGTTTGGCGGGCACGTGCGGGTGGGCTTCGAGAACAACCTGAAGCTGCGCGACGGCAGCACCGCGCCAGGCAACGCGGCACTTGTCGGGCAGGCGGCCGAAGGCGCGCGCACGCTTGGGCGCCCGCTAGCTTCGGCCAACGAAGCCAGGCAAATCTACAGCGAGATCCGCTGATCGGCGGCGCTCGGCGCCGATGCTTACGCGCCGTCGCTGAACGAGTCGCGGGTGCCGTTGCGCGCGCCGTCGGTGAACGGGTCCCGCGTGCCGCTGCGTGCGCCATCGGTAAACGGGTCGCGCGGGCCGAGCTTGTTGGCGCCCTGGGTGTAGATGTCCCGCGCCTGGCCGGTGGCCGCGCCATCGAGATACGGGTCCACGCTGCGCGGGGCGGCGCTGGCGAGGCTGGCGGCACCGCCAAGGGTGGCGGCCAGCGCCGTGGCGAGCAGGGCTTGCTTGAGTGTACGCATTGTTTCTCTCCGAGGATTCGAGGGGCGGGCGATCTCTTTCGATCGACCGTGCTGGCAGTCTAAGAAACAGGCACCCACGACAACATGACCGGCACATGACAATGCTGTCATGCAGCGGGCGTTGCCTCGGCGGCATCGCTTGTCCGCCGCCACGTGCTTTCCACAAGCTCCAACGCCTTCGAAGTTCGCGCAAAGTCTTCCCGTGGCGCCCCAACTTTTGCCAACTGGCGTGACTCGCCAATCCTGGCGGGGAGTAACTTGGCTCGGCACGCCCAAACTGTGTCGAAAATGTGCCAAAAATCTCATAAATTCTTAATCATTGGCGAAAACGCGCAATCAAGCTATCCTTGCCCGATTGTCGGGCGTGCAGCACACCATCCGCCCGTCAAGGGCGGCTGCAGGGAGGTTGGGCAACGGTTCCGGCATGACCAGTGGCCGCCGGCGCGGATACCATGGCCGAAAACGGCGACCGAAGATGACATAAGGCCTGAAAAGGTCGTGAAACATGACGCTTTACCAGATCAAACCGAAGTTCCAGGCTCTTCTGCGGCCATTGGTGAAGCGCCTTGCCGCGCGCGGCGTTACCGCCAACCAGGTCACGCTGGCTGCGGCTGGCGGGTCATTGGTAGCGGGGGCGCTGGTGGCCGCGCTAGCCTGGCTGCCGGGCGTGTTCCTGCTGATGCCGCTCTGGCTGTTCGTGCGCATGGCGCTCAACGCCATCGACGGCATGCTGGCCCGCGAACACGGGCAGCAGAGCGTGTTGGGCGCCTATCTCAATGAACTTGGGGACATCGTCTCCGATATTGCGCTGATCCTGCCGTTCGCCCTCGTTGTGCCGTTTGGTGCCGGCGAGATCATGGTGTTTGCGCTGCTGGCCGTCATCGTCGAGTGCGCTGGCCTGATCGGGCCGCTGGCGGGTGCCAGCCGCCGCTACGACGGCCCCCTGGGCAAGAGCGACCGGGCCCTGGTGCTGGGCGCGCTGGGCTTATGGGCCGGCCTCGGGCTGAGCCTGGCGCACGCAGCCCACTGGCTGTGGGTGCTGTTGTCGCTGCTGTCGTTGCTGACCATCGCCAACCGGGTGCGCCGCGGCGTGGCCGAGGGCGAGCAGGCACGCCAGGCCCGCGCCCAGGCAGCCCCGCACGCCAAATCGTCTTCCCAACCCGTGGAGTGATGCTACGTGGATAGTCAAACCGGCCGTACCGCTGTTGAGTCACAGTTCGAAACCCACGATGGCCAGCCGCTGTTCTATCGCCACTGGCCTGCGGCGCCCGCCACGGGCCAGGCACCGCAGGGCGCCGTTGTGCTGTTTCACCGCGGGCACGAGCATTCGGGCCGCATCGCCCACCTGGTGGACGAACTGGGCTTGCCCGGCCACGCCTTCTTTGCCTGGGACGCGCGCGGCCATGGCCGTTCGCCGGGCGAGCGCGGCTATAGCCCCAGCCTGGCCACATCGGTGCGCGATATCCAGACGTTCATCGACCACATCGCCACCGAGCACGGCATTCCGGTAGAACGCATTGCCGTGGTCGCGCAGAGCGTTGGCGCTGTCCTGGCGTCAACGTGGGTGCACGACTACGCGCCGCGGATCCGCGCCCTTGTGCTGGCTTCGCCGGCGTTCAAGGTCAAGCTCTACGTGCCGCTGGCGCGGCCGGGCCTCAAGCTCATGCACAAGCTGCGGGGCAAGTTCTTCGTCAACAGCTACGTCAAGGCCAGGTTCCTCACGCACGATCCCGAGCGCATCGCCAGTTACCAGCAAGATCCGCTGATTACGCGCCCGATTGCCGTCAATATCCTGCTGGATCTCTACGAGACGGCCGATCGCATCGTGGCCGATGCGGCCGCCATCACCGTGCCCACGCAGTTGCTGATCTCCGGCGCGGACTGGGTGGTGCATCGTGGCCCGCAGGATGCGTTCTATGAGCGGCTGGGTTCCAGCGTCAAGGAGCGCATCGTGCTGGACGGCTTCTACCACGACACCTTGGGCGAGCGCGACCGCGCGCAGGCCGTGGCGGCGGCGCGGCGCTTTATCGTGCGTGAGTTCGAGACGCCATCGGCGCCGGTCTCCCTGCTGAGCGCCGATCGCAGCGGTGCTTTCAAGGATGAGTCCGACCGGCTGGCGCAGCCGCTGTCCCCGGCCAGCCCGGCAGGCATCTACTGGGGCCTCGCGCGCGCCGGCCTGAAGTTCGGCGGCCTGCTGTCCGACGGGGTGCGGCTCGGGCACAAGACCGGTTTCGATTCTGGCTCCACGCTTGACTACGTCTACTGCAACAAGGCGCAGGGGCGGTTTGGCGTCGGCCCGATGGTCGACCGCAACTACCTGGACGCGATCGGCTGGCGGGGCATCCGCCAGCGCAAGGTGAACATCGAGGAGCTGCTTGGCGTTGCCATCGACAGCCTGCGCGCCGCCGGCGTGCCGGTGCGCATTGTCGACATCGCCGCGGGCCATGGCCGCTATGTGCTGGAGGCGCTGGCCGCCAAGAGCATCGACGGAGCGGCTGCGCAACAGGTACAGAGCATCCTGCTGCGCGACTACAGCGATATCAACGTGCAACAGGGCCGCGCGCTGATCCGCAGCAAGGGCCTGTCCGACATTGCTCGCTTCGAGAAGGGCGACGCCTTCGACGGCGACGACCTCGCCGCGCTCGATCCGGCCCCCACGCTGGCCATCGTCTCGGGCCTGTATGAGCTGTTCGGCGACAACGGCATGGTGTCTCGCTCGCTTGGCGGCCTGTCGCGGGCGGTGGCACCGGGCGGCTACCTCGTCTATACCGGGCAGCCCTGGCACCCGCAGCTCGAGTTCATCGCGCGCGCGCTCACCAGCCATCGCGCAGGCTCGGCCTGGGTGATGCGGCGCCGCTCGCAGGCGGAGATGGATGAGCTGGTGCGGCAAGCCGGCTTCGAGAAGATCGCGCAGCGTATCGACCCGTGGGGCATCTTCACGGTCAGCCTGGCGCGCAGGGCCGCGTGATGCTGCGCCAGCAGGCCGAAGACCGGGCCGCGGACATGGCCGCAGGGGAGCCGGGCGCTGCCCAGGCTCGCCCCTGGGGCCTTGCCGTGGTCCTGCTGGCTGGCATGGGCGCCTTGTTTTTCTCGTCCTATGGGCTGGCCAACTGGCTGGCGAGCCAGCGTGCCGAGGTCCCGTTCTTCTACTTTGCATGGGAGCGGCACATTCCCTTTGTGCCCTGGAGCATCGTGCCGTACTGGTCGATCGACCTGCTCTACGGACTGTCCTTTTTCCTCTGGCGCACGCGCGCCGATCTGCTTGTCCATGCCAAGCGCTTGCTGGCGGCGCAACTGATCTCGGTGGCCTGCTTCATCGCCTTTCCGCTGCGTTTCGCCTTTGATCGCCCGCAGGCCGACGGCGTGCCCGGCCACCTCTTCACGCTGCTGGGCGGCTTCGACAAGCCGTTCAACCAGGCGCCGTCACTGCACATCAGCCTGCTGGTGATCCTGTGGGTGGCCTATGCCATGCACGCGCGCGGCGCCTGGCGCTGGCTGCTGCACGGCTGGTTCGCGCTGATCGGCGTGTCGGTGCTGACCACGTACCAGCACCATGTCATCGATGTGCCCACCGGCTGGCTGGTGGGCTGGTTCTGCGTTTTCCTGTTTCCCTTCGGGATGGGGCAGGGCAATGCAGAGCCCGCTGCCCGCGTGCGCACGCGGCAACTGGCCGGGCGCTACGCAGTGGGCGCACTGGCCGTCGGGGGGGTAGCGCTGGCGCTGTTGCCCGCCTCGGCCCTCGCCGCCTTGCTGCTGGGCTGGCTGGCCCTGTCGCTGGCTTGCGTCGCGGCGATCTACCGGCAGGGCGTTGCGGCCATGTTCCAGAAGCGCCACGACGGCACCATGCCGATGGCCACGCGCTGGGTGCTGGCGCCCTACCTGCTGGGCGCGCTGGCCAACTCGCGCTGGTGGACGCGCCGCCAGCCCGGCGCCAGCCAGATCGTGCCCGGCCTCTGGGTCGGCCGCTTCCCTGGCGGCGCCGAACTGCGCCGCCTCGGGGCCGATGCCGTGCTCGACCTGACCGCCGAGCTGCCGCGGCTGGCGGATGCCGCCTGGTACCGCTGCGTGCCGGTGCTGGACCTGACCGTGCCCGCGCCGGCGCAGCTGGACGAAGCGGTGGCCGTGCTGGAAGCCTGGCATCGCGATGGCCGCAAGGTGCTTGTATGCTGCGCGTTGGGGTATTCGCGCAGCGCGCTGGTGGCCGCCGCCTGGATCGCAGGCCACGCTGGCGCGCGCGATGCCGGGCAGGCGCTGGCCCTGCTGCGCAAGGGGCGTCCGGCGGTGGTGCTGGGCCCGGATAGCGTGGCAGCGCTGTCGCAATTCATCCGCCGCCGGCAGGCGGCTGCACAGTCTTCTGGGGGAGCAGGCCATGTCCGTTCCGATGCATGACGACCATCACCTGGATGCCGCCGCCGGGCACTGGATGGCGCAGGCCGCAGTGGGTGGACTCGATGGCGCGGGCCGCGTGCTCTGGGCCGGGTTGGTGCTGGCACTCATCAATCTGCTGCTGGCCGGTACCCTGTCGCCGGCGGGGCAGATCTATCTGGTGCTTGGCATCGTGGCGGCGCTGCTCGGCGCGGTCCAGCTGTGGCTGCTGATCCGCGTGGCAATCGATCGCCGCTTGTTTGCCGCGCTTGCCGAGGCCTTGCGCATCGCCGATCCAGTCTCGACGCTGGCCTCGCTGGACCAGGCGCTGGCGCTGCTCGGATGGGCGGCTCCCGAGGCCGCCGGGCGATCCCTGGCGCGGCGCGTTCGCGGCGCTTTGCGCTTTCTCCACTGGGCCGCGGGACTCGCCGCCCTGCAATTGCTGGTGGCCTTGCTGCTACTGCTGCTGAGATAACACACGATGTGGATTTCCAGACTGGTGGCGCGCGCCATCATCCTGTTCGCGCGCTTGCTGACTGGCATGCAGGCGCGCTGGAACGGCTGCCTGCCCGCCGCGGCGCAGCGTATCTATTTTGCCAATCACAGCAGCCATGGCGACTTCGTGCTGATCTGGGGCTGCCTGCCGCCGGAGCTGCGCTCGCTTACGCGGCCCGTGGCCGGCGCGGACTACTGGAACAAGTCGGCGTTGCGCCGCTTTATCGGCAAGGATGTATTCAACGCGCTGCTGATCGATCGCACCCGCAGCGAGCCGGGCAGCGATCCCGTGGCCCTGATGCAGCAGGCGGTGCGCAAAGGCGACTCGCTGATCCTGTTTCCCGAGGGCACGCGCAATACCACCGACGAACGGCTTCTGCCCTTCAAGAGCGGCATCTACCACCTGGCGAAGGCTTGCACAGAGATCGAGTTCGTGCCCGTGTGGATCGACAACCTCAACCGCGTGATGCCCAAGGGCGAGATCGTGCCGGTGCCCCTGCTATGTACCGTGACGTTCGGCAAGCCGCTGACCCTTGGCGCGGAAGAAGCCAAGGATGACTTCCTGGCGCGCTGCCGGGACGGCCTGCTGACGTTGGCGCCCGCGCTGGACTAAGAACCCATGACCTTTCCTCACCTGACCATGATGCATGAGACGTGGCTGCTGTTTGGCGGCGTGCTGGGCGTACTCGTGCTGGCTTCCACGGTGACCGCGCTGCTGCGCTGGCGCGTGGCCCGGGGCGGCCCGCACGCGGTCATCGACAACCTTGCCGCGCGCGTGTCGGCATGGTGGTGGATGATCGGCGTGCTAGGGGTAGCGTTCGTGATGGGGCGCACCGCCATCATCGTGTTGTTCTACCTGCTGTCGTTCTTCGCCTTGCGCGAGTTCATCACCATCACCACCACGCGGCGGGGGGACCATCGCGCCATCGTCGCCGCCTTCTTCGTCTTCCTGCCGTTGCAATACGTGCTGGTGTACACCGGCTGGTACGGGCTGTTTTCCATCTTCATCCCGGTCTACGCTTTCCTGATCCTGCCCATACTTTCCGCGCTGTCCGCGGAGACCACGCGCTTTCTCGAGCGTTGCGCGGGGGTGCAGTGGGCGGTGATGATCTGCGTGTTCTGCGTATCGCATGTGCCGGCGTTGCTGACCTTGCCGATTCCCGGCTTCGAGGATCGCAACCTGCTGCTGATCGCATTCCTGGTGATCGTGGTGCAGGGCAGCGACGTGCTGCAGTACGTGTGGGGCAAGCTGCTAGGCAAGACCAAGATCGCGCCGCTGCTGTCGCCGTCCAAGACCGTGGAAGGCTTTGTCGGCGGCGTGGCCAGCGCCACCGCGCTGGGCGCCTCGCTCTGGTGGATCACGCCCTACGGCTCACCCTGGAAGGCGGGGCTGATCGCGCTGGTGATCGCCTTGATGGGCTTCCTGGGCGGGCTGGTGATGTCGGCGATCAAGCGCGACCGCAACATCAAGGACTGGGGCCAGATGATCCAGGGCCACGGCGGCATGCTTGACCGGCTGGACTCGGTAGTGTTCGCCGCGCCGATCTTCTTTCACATCACGCGGTACTGGTGGGTGCCCTGAGCGGGTCCATCGCCTTCGTCGTTATTTTTCTTGAATTTTTCCGGTCCAGCCTGCGTGTTGGCCCGGCACGTTGTCATCATGTCTAGCAAGTGCATCGAGCATATCGTCATTGTCGGTTTTGGCTGCATCGGCCAGGCCATCCTGCCCTTGCTGGCGCGGGCTCACCCGGAAGCGGCGGTAACGGTTGTCGACCGGGCCATGGACGCTCACCGCCTGGCGCTGGCCCGGCAATACCGCGCCACGCCGCTGCATGCCACGGTGGCGCCGGACAACTTTGCACGGGTGCTGAGTCCGCTGCTGGGGGCGCAAACCTGCCTGCTTAACCTGGCGCCCGCCGTGTGCAGCCGCGACCTGATTGCGCTTGCGCAGGCACACCACGCGCTCTACCTGGATAGCGGCATCGAGCCATGGGACTACGAGGACGGCGTAGCCTCATCCCATCTGAGCAACTACGCCCTGCGCAGCGAGATGCTGGCATTCGCCCGCGGCCGCGAGCGGATGTCCACCGCGCTGGTTGCCCACGGCGCCAATCCCGGGCTGGTCTCGCTGCTGGTCAAAGCCGCCTTGCTGAAACTCGCGCGGCACGCCGGCGTGCCGGACACCCCACCGCGGGACCAGGCTGGCTGGGCCCGGCTCGCGCGCCGGCTCGACGTGCGCGTGATCCAGGTGGCGGAGCACGACAGCCAGTGCGCCCCGGGCTATCCGGCGCACGGCGAATTCGCCAATACCTGGTCGGCCGAGGGCTTCATCACGGAATGCCTGCAGGACGCCGAACTGGGCTGGGGCAGCCACGAGCCCGCGCTGCCTGCCGGTGGCCGGCGCCATGGCTACGGCAGCGATGCGGCGATCGTGCTGGACCGGCCCGGGCACCGTACCCGTGTGCGCTCCTGGTCCGCGCTGCACGGTCCGTTCGATGCCTACCTGATCACGCACAACGAATCGATCTCGATCGCCGAGTATTTCAGCTGTGCCACGCCCGGCGAGCCGCAATACCGGCCCACGGCCTACTACGCCTACCGCCCCACCCGCGCCACGATGGCATCCATGCAGTGGCTGGGCGAGCGCGACGCCAGCCGCATTGCCAGCCACCGCATTCTCAAGGACGAGATCGTCGATGGCGTGGATGAGCTTGGCGTGCTGCTGATGAGCGGGCGCCATGGCGCGGTGTGGCACGGCTCGCAGCTCGACATCCACCGGGCACGCGCGCTGGCGCCGCACAACTCCGCCACCAGCCTGCAGGTGGCCTCCAGCATCGTCGCCGCGATGCGCTGGGCACAGGCCAATCCGGTGCGCGGCGTGACCGAGTCCGATGCCATGGATCACCACATGGTGCTGGAGCACGCAGCCGGCTGGTGGGCGCCTCTCGTCACGCGCTTCACCGACTGGACCCCCTGGCCGGGCCGTCGCTCGCTGGCCTTCGACGAATTCCTCATTACCGCATCCGCGCCGGCGCCAGCGCCGGGCACCGCGGAGATCGCCCTGCCATGAAACGCATTGCCCAGACCCCGCGTGCCGACTGGCCGCAGCAGCTTGAGCGCATCGGTTTTCACTTCCACTCGCTCGACGAGCAGAACCTGCCGCGCCAGGTGGATCGCAACACGTTCTTCTACTGGCGCGAAGACGTCGCCTACGAGTTCGAGGCGCAGGAGATCGAGGCGCTGTATGCCGCCGCGCTCGATCTGAACCAGCGCTGCCTGGAAGCCGTGCAGCACGTGATTGACCACGACCTGTTTGCGCAGCTCGCCATTGCCCCGGATTTTGCCGAGCTGATCCGTACCTCCTGGGACCGCGACGAGCCAACGCTGTTCGGCCGCTTCGACATGACCATGGATGCGCTTGGCGTGCCCAAGATGTACGAGTTCAACGCCGATACGCCCACCTCGCTGATCGAATCGAGCCTGGCGCAATGGTTCTGGAAGGCGGCGGTGCGCCCGGATGCCGACCAGTTCAACAGCCTGCATGAAGCGCTGGTGTCGCGCTGGCAATGGCTGCGCCGCCACTATCGCGACGCCAAGGTCCTGCATTTCGCCTGCATGTTCGACAGCCAGGAGGATGTCTGCAATGTCGAGTACCTGATGGACACGGCGCTGCAGGCAGGGTGGTCGGTCAAGCTGACCGACCTGGAGCAGGTTGGCTCCGATGGGCGCGGCGGCTTCTACGACGGCGACGACCAGCCGATGGAGCTGGTCTTCAAGCTCTACCCGTGGGAATGGATGGCCACTTCCGACTATCGCACGGAGCTGGCAGGCAGCGCGGTGCGATGGGTGGAGCCACCCTGGAAGGCAGTGCTCTCCAACAAGGCCATCCTGCCGATCCTGTGGGACCTGTTCCCAGGCCATCCGAATCTGCTCGAGGCCTCGTTTCGCGAAGCCACCTTTGCCGGGCGCTCTTATGCCAGGAAGCCGTTCCTGTCGCGCGAGGGCGAGAGCGTGGCGCTGGTGACCCCGCAGGGGCGTTTCGAGAATCCCGGCGAGTACGGCGAGGAAGGCTTTATCTACCAGGCCTACGCGAGCGCCCAGCGCTTTGACGATCGCTACACCACGCTCGGCGTGTGGCTGGTCGACGACGTGCCCAGCGGCCTGTGCGTGCGCGAGGAACTGGGACCGATCGCCAAGAACACCAGCTTCTTCGTCCCGCATTATTTTCAGCACGGCTAATCCGAAGAAAGGAGAAACGCAGCGCAATGGCCAAGAAGAAAGGCAAGAAGGGCGGCCAGCCGTCAAAGTACGGCAGCGCCTACCAGCCGCGGGCAAGCGGCTCCAGCCGGTCCGCGCGGTCCGGCCAGCCCGCGCTCCGGCGCAAGTCCCGCTCGCCGGCGCTATGGCTGATCGGCGCCTGCGCGCTGGCGGCCGGCGTGGCGGTGATCGGTTCATGCAGCGATGATGGCGACGACGAAGCCGTCACCGTGCGGCGCGCCAGCTATGCCTCGCAAGCCGATTGCGTGGCTGACTGGAATGCGCCCGAGGATTGCGAAGGCGTGCCGCTCGACAACATCTACGCCTCCAGCCTGGCGGATACGGCTGGCAGCGATGGCAGCAGCGCCAGCACCAGCAGCGGTGGCCATGGCGGCGGCTACTACGGCGGGTATCACGGCGGCATGGCCCGCTGGTACGGCCCGTACTACACCGAGTCCGGCACCGTCTACCACCCAGATGGCACGCAGACCCGGCGCGACATGTCGAGCGGCAACTCGCGGCCCATGGGCGTCTATGACAGCAACGGCAACCTGACCCGCGTGAGCCAAGCGCCAGGCACGCCGCATGCGACGATGGTCGAGGAGGCCACGCTGGGCCGCGGCAGTCTCGGGCGTGGCGCGGGCAGCGGCATGTCGATGCGCGCGGCCGCTGTCAGCCGGGCGCCTGCCGTGTCCTCGCGCGGCGGCTTTACCAGCCGCTTTGGCGGGTCTGGGCGCTCCGGCGGCGGCTAAGGCAGCATCGCATCCTTTCTGATCCGCTCCAAATCTGCTCCAAATCCGGTCCAACCCAACCAGGAATCCACATGACATTGCCCATGCAACCGGTCTACGCCTACCTGATCTACATTCTTTCCAGCTTCGCCATGCTGGGGCTGTTTCTAATCGTGTACACGCGGATCACGCCGCACCGCGAGTTCGAACTGATACGCCGGGGCAATGTGGCGGCGGCCTTGTCGCTGGGCGGCGCCGTGCTGGGGTTTTCTCTGACGCTCTCGGCCAGCATCCAGCACAACGCAGCCTTCTCGATGTTCGTGCTGTGGGGCTTTGGCGCGTTCGTGGTGCAGGTGCTGGCCTATGTGCTGGTGGCGCGGGCGCTGCGCGGCGTCAGCGAGGAAATCACCGCGGATAATCGCGGCATGGGTGCGCTGATGGGGGTGGTATCGCTGGCGGCGGGCATCGTCAATGCCGCGTGCCTGGCCTAGTGTCGCCGCTGCCTTGGCATGCGGGCGGGCTCCGAGAGACGGAGTGTGCACCTTGCGGTGCGTTGGCGGGATCTGAGGGCGTGCCAGGGGCCGCGCGGCAACTGGCATTAACGCTTAGGAAATGTCTGCGCCAGCAAAGGCGCAAGACCCTGTAAAATCCTGCCTCACAGGCGGCTTGACCCGCCGGATTGCCCCCCTTCCTCCGCTTTGCCGGCCATCTGTCCGGCGGCAAAGTCAATTACGAAAGTCATGTCAGAGTCTGATGAAGCCAAACTAGCCGCGGCGACGTGGGTCCGTGAGCAGATGGATCGCCACGGCCTCACGCTCGACGATTTACTCGAAGCGGGCTGTTTCGCTGCCCCCCCGGCTCCGCCGGCACCGGCTCAGGCAGTGCCAAGGGCCACGCTGGCCGTTACGCCCCCGGCCGCCGCGCCGGCGGCAGCCCCCGAGGCGGAAAAGCCAGCCCGGGCGCTTTACCGCAATGCCATGGGCCAGAGTTGGGACGGTACCGGCGAGCGTCCGGAGTGGCTGCAGCGGGCAGTCAACGCGGGGCAGACGGTCGATTTCTTCCGGGTCGGATAAACGGCGGATAAAAACCCTCTCACTTCCCCGGCGGCTGCACCACCAGCGTGGTTACCGTCAGCGCGCCGTTGGCCCGGATCACGCTGAAGCTCACGTGGTCGCCTTCCTTGACCTGACCCAGCAGGGCTGGGTCTTGCACGCGGAAGATCATTGTCATGGCGCCCATATCCAGGTTGGCGATGGGGCCATGCTTGATGGTCAGCTTGCCGGCCGCGGCGTCTACCTTGCGGATTTCCCCATCGGTCATTGGCACAGCCTCGGCTTGCGCCGCGCTGGCCGGGGCGAGAGCATTGCAGGCATCGGTGGCGGCCTGGGCCGGCAAGGCGGCGAAGGCTGCCAGTAGCGGCAGCAGCGCGAGCAGGTTCTTGCTGGGGTTCATTTGCACTCCTTCCTGGTTGGCTGGTATTGCATACAGGGCGCGGCGTCGCCGCGCCGCGAAATCGCTTAGCGCACGCTGACCTTGCCGCGCATGCCGGCGTCATAGTGGCCGGGCTGCAGGCAGGCAAAGTCCACCCGGCCACTGCGCGTAAAGCGCCACACCATTTCGCCGCGCTGGCTGGCTTCGAGCGTGACGGCGTTCGGGTCGGCGTGTTCCATCTCGGGCAGCTTCAGCATCTCGGCGTAGTGCGCCTTCAGGTCGGCCTCGGTGCCGAGTACCATCTCATGCCGGAGCTTGCCGGCGTTGCGCACCACGAAGCGCACGGTCTCACCTGCTTTGACCTGGATATCGGCCGGGCTGAAGCGCATGTTGTCGGTCATGTTCACCTGGATGGTGCGGCTCACGCTGGCCGCGTCGCCAGGCTCGCCAATCGCGCTGGCGGCGCTGGTGGCCTCGCCGGCATGATGGCCGCCGTGGTCGCCGGCGGCGAAGGCGCCGGCGCACGGGAGGGCAAGGGCGACGGCACTGGCCACCGCCATCCAGGCGGTAGCGGCGCGGGATTTCCTGTTTCGCATGTTGTCTTTCCTTTTTCTGGCTGGCGTGGTCATTGGCTGGCGCGCGGCGTGCCGGCGTATTCGAAGGCAACCGTGCCTTTGGGGTGGCGATACCAGCCGGGGTCGCGGTAATCGTTGCGGCCAAGGCCGGCGCGCACCTTGAGCACCGTGAACATGCCGCCCATCTCGATCGGCCCGAATGGCCCCTGTCCCGTCATCATCGGCAAGGTGTTGTCCGGCAACGGCATCTCCATGCCGCCCATGTCCGCCATGCCTGCCTCGCCCATCGCCATGTAATCCGGCACCAGCGCGTTCATCCGTTTGGCCAGGTCCTTTTGCTTGACGCCGATCATGGTCGGCAGCTGATGGCCCATCGCGTTCATGGTGTGGTGGGATTTGTGGCAGTGGAAGGCCCAGTCGCCGGGGTTGTCGGCGATGAATTCGATGGCGCGCATCTGTCCCACCGCCACGTCGGTGGTCACCTCCGGCCAGCGCGCGGACGGGGGCACCCAGCCGCCGTCCGTGCCGCTCACCTCAAAGCGGTGCCCGTGCAGGTGGATCGGGTGGTTGGTCATGGTCAGGTTGCCAAAGCGGATCCGCACGCGATCGCCCAGGCGTACCGGCAGGCTGTCGATGCCCGGGAACACGCGGCTGTTCCAGGTCCACATATTGAAATCCGTCATCTCGGCCACGCGCGGCGTGTAGGAGCCGGGGTCGATGTCGTAGGCCGAGATCAGGAACACAAAATCGCGATCGACCCGCATCTGCGCCGGGTCTTTCGGATGCACCACAAGGAACCCCATCATGCCCATCGCCATCTGCACCATCTCGTCGGAATGCGGGTGGTACATGAAGGTGCCGGCGTGCTTCATCTCGAACTCATAGACGAAGGTCTTGCCGGGCGGGATATGCGGCTGCGAGAGGCCGCCGACACCGTCCATGCCAGCCGGCAGGATGATGCCGTGCCAGTGCACGGTGGTGTGTTCCGGCAGCTTGTTGGTGACGAAGATCCGCACCTTGTCGCCTTCCACGCACTCGATGGTGGGGCCAGGGCTCTGGCCGTTGTAGCCCCACAGGTGCGCCTTCATGCCGGGCGCGAACTCGCGCTCGACGGGCTCCGCCACCAGGTGGAACTCCTTCCAGCCTTGGCGCATGCGCCAGGGCAGGGTCCAGCCATTGAGCGTCACCACCGGGTTGTACGGGCGGCCGGTGGCAGGCGCGAGCGGCGGCTGGGTGGCGGGGCTGGCTTGCAGCGCGGCCTCGGGCAGCACCGCGGCGCCGGCGCGCGTCACCAGCGCCGCGCCGAGCATGGTGGCGCCGGAGCCATGCAGGAATTGTCTTCGGGTAACCATGGTCATTGTCCTTTGGGCGTGGCGGGCGAGGCCGGCGAGGGCGGGGAGGCGGATGCAGGCAGAGGCAATGCGCTGCCGTCCGGCAGCCGTCCGCCGAGCGCGCCCTGCAGCTCGGTTTCGGCCACCCAGTATTCGCGCAGCGCATCCAGATAGCCGTTGACGGCGCCGACCTGCTCGCGCGCGTCGGCCAGCAGCTCGAACACGCTGACCAGCATGCCGTTGTAGCGCAGCATGCCTTCGTCGGAGATGCGCTTGCGCAGCGGCACTACCTCGTCGCGGTAATGCCGGGCGATGTCGTAGCGCGCCTGATAGCTGGCGTAGGTTTCGCGCACTTCCGAGCGGGCATTGATGGCACGCTCGGCGAGCCGGCTGGCGGCCTGCATGTAGACCGCCTCGGCCCGCGCCACGCGGGCGCCGCCCCAGTCGAACAACGGGATCTCGATGTCGATGCCGTAGCCGGTTTCGCGCGGCTTGCCGGTTTCCGAGTTGTGCAGGTAGCTCACGTCCAGCACGCTG
This sequence comes from Cupriavidus basilensis, assembly GCF_008801925.2. NCBI lineage: Bacteria > Pseudomonadati > Pseudomonadota > Betaproteobacteria > Burkholderiales > Burkholderiaceae > Cupriavidus > Cupriavidus basilensis. The sequence continues at coordinate 1,407,087 of NZ_CP062804.1, forward strand.
ATAAAGCGCGTAGCGCGGGTCAGGCCAAGCGAGCGCGCCAGGCTATCCAGTTGCAGCTTGCCGGCCTGCAGATCGAGGCGGCTGGCAATGGCATAGCCCTCCAGGTCCGCCATGACGGGACGCCCCTTCGGCAAGTCCGGCAGGCGTTCGGGGAGTCGGTATTGCGCGCCGGTGCCCCACAGGCCAAGCCGGCGCGTGAGCTGCTCGCGCGCGGCCAGTGCCTGCTGGCGGGTGCGGGCCAGCTGGGTCGCGGCCTCGGCGTAAAAGGCCTGCTCGCGCGCGTGGTCAAGCGCGCTGACGTTACCTGCACGCGCCAGGTCGCGGGCGAACAGCGCGCCGGTTTCGGCGGCGTTCTTGACCTGCTCCGCATAGCGCGCCGATTGCTCCGCGGCCACTGCGTTGACGAAGGCCTTGCGCGTTTCCAGCGCCTGGCGCAGCAAGGTGTCTGCCACGGCGAGCCGGGTTTGGGTAAAGCGGTCCTGCTCGATGCGGGCCGCCAGCGGAAGCACCAGCAGGTTCATCAGGCCGACGGAGATGGCGCGGTCGATCTTGAGGTCGTCGCCCTGGCGGGTGCGGCTGAAGGAGAATCCCGGGTTGGGCAGGCGCGTTGCCTGGACGTACTCGGCCTCGGAAATGCCCAGGTCGGCAAAGGCCGCCTGCAGGCCGGCGTTGTTGAGCAGCGCGATCTGCACGGCGCTGTCGGCGTCGAGCGGCTGCGCCAGCAAGGCCTGGGTGCGCTCGTAGACGGCGGCGCGGTCCTGGTCGGAGCGGACCCAGATGGCATCCTTGCCGAGGCGCTCGCGCGCGGCGGTGGCCGCGGTGCCGAAGCCACCATCGGCGGTAAATCCGGCGCAGCCGGCCAGCAGCAGGGCACAGGCCGCCGCGGCCAGTCCCGGCCGGATTGGCAATGGGAAAGACATGCGGCCTCCTTAGTGGTGGTGGCCGTGGCCGGCGGCGGCGGGCTTGGCCGCTGGTGTCGACGCGGGCATGGACATGGGCGCATTGGCGCCCGTTGCGTCCTTGCCCGCCATCGGCGTGACCTGCGCGTTGGACTCGCGCCACGGGGCGATGGCTTGCGCCTGGAACGGCACGTAGCCCGCCAGCACGTTCGGTGCCGGCAGCGGCGGCACGGATGCGCGCGGATCGAGTGGATCGGCGGCGGGCGCGCTGGACTGGGCCGACGACAAGGTCGGCCCGAGCACCAGGCAAGCCGCCGCAAGAATGCGGACGAAATGCATGACAACCTCAGTGTTCGTGGGATGCGCGAATGACGGCGCGGGGTAAGACGAACCGGGGGCGAGCGTGCGCTGGACGCACCTCGGGTGTCAGCAGCGTGCGGCGGGCGGGCGGTCGGGGGGGGGGGGAGGAAGCCGGCGTAGGTGGCCAGGGTGGCTACCGGTGCGGCATGGCCGTGGCTGGCCAGGGCGAGTTCAGGCAGGATGGTGGGCATGACGGCCCCGAGCGCGCAGGCCGAGCAGGCGCTGCAGGCGCCACCGGCGCCATGGCTGGCATGGTGATCCTGATGGTCTTGATGCTCTTGATGGGCGGGCTGGTGAGTCATGCCAGACAGGCTGGCCGTCCCGTCCGTCTGCCGGGCCGGGTCGGCCGCGTCATGGCAATGCGCGCCGGCATGGCTGCCAAGCGCGGCCTCCGCCTGCGACTTCATGGCCGCATGGCGTAACATCATCGATTCCACGGCCGGCGAATCGGCCGGCAGCACGACGGATGGCACCTGCCCCGAATGCCCCGAATGCACGGATTGCGCCGCGCTGCAGACCATCATGACTGCCGCCGCGACACCCTGTGCGGGCAGCGCGATCATGGCAAGGCACAACAGGAAGTAGCTAAGGACGCGTTTCATCGGGGCAGGGGAATCAGCAGCCGGTATTGTACCTGCATCGAAAGGTGCGGTAGCGTGACGCCAACATGACAATGCTGACATCTTCCGCCGCGGCGGGGCTTGCTCGTATAGCGTGTCGGTCTTGCAGGGCAAGTGGATGGCCCGGAGTGAATAACTATGCGCATATTGATTGTCGAAGACGAACCCAAGGCAGGTGACTACCTGCGCAAGGGCCTGAGCGAATCCGGTTTCGTGGTGGACCTGGCGCGCGATGGCGTGGACGGCCTGGCCCACGCACGCGGGCAGGAGTACGACCTTATCGTGCTGGATGTCATGCTGCCGGGCATGGATGGCTGGCAGGTGCTCCAGGAACTGCGGCGCGAGCGCGATACGCCGGTCCTGTTCCTCACCGCGCGCGATGCGCTTCCGGACCGGCTCAAGGGCCTGGAGCTGGGCGCCGATGACTACATGGTCAAGCCCTTCGCCTTCGCCGAGCTGGTCATGCGCATCCGCACCATCCTGCGGCGTGGCCCGCTGCGTGAAAGTGAGCTGATCGAAGTGGCGGACCTGCAGATCGATACCGTCAAGCGCCGCGTCACGCGCAATGGCCAGAAGCTGGAACTGACCTCCAAGGAGTTCGCGCTGCTGCAACTGCTGGCGCGCCGCAGCGGCGAAGTGCTGTCGCGCTCGCTGATTGCCTCCCACGTCTGGGACATGAATTTCGACAGCAACACCAATGTGGTTGATGTCTCCATCCGCCGGCTGCGTGCCAAGGTCGACGATCCCTTTCCCGCCAAGCTGATCCACACGCGCCGCGGCATGGGCTACGTGCTGGAAGAGGAATCCCGGTGAGCCGGTCCATGTCAGGGGCCGCCGCTTGATCCGCGCCGTACTCCGCCTGCCGGCATCGCTCACGGCACGGCTGGCGCTGGCCTACGGCGCCGCCACCGTGGCTATCCTGGTGGCCGTTGGCACCTACCTGGCAAGCGCGCTTGCCGCCCAGTTGCAGGATCGCGACGAGAGCGAGCTGGTCAGCGAAGTGCTGCTGGTGCGCCATCTGCTGCGCGAGGTGGGCTCGGAGGCGGAGATCCGTGCCGACACGCATCGCTTCGCCGATCTCGCACTGGGCCATGAAGGATTGATCCTGCTGGTGCGTGGCAGCGGCGGCGAGCCGCTGGTCACCCTGAACCCGCGCCATGAGCCGGTGCCGGCATTGCCAGTCCTGCCCGCGGCCACACCGCCCGACAAATCCCAGCTGCATACCTGGTATCCCCGCAATGGCGTCGCCTCGCGCGGCATCTCCGCGCTGGGGCAGTTGGGGGATTCCGAGCGCGCGGTCGAGATCGTGGTGCTGCGTGATGCCGGGTACCGCGTGGCGCTGATGAAGGCCTACCAGACGCAGATGCTGTGGGCAACGCTATGCGGCGCAGCGGTCGCGGCGGGGCTGGGATACCTGCTGGCCAGGCGTGGCCTGCGCCCGCTCAGGCGCATGGCGCAGGACGCTTCCGCCGTCACCATGAGCCGGCTCGCCACGCGGCTCGATGCCGGCCAGGCGCCCACCGAGCTGCGCGCGCTTGTCGCCGCGCTGAACGACATGCTGGCACGGCTGGAAGACGGCTTCCATCGGCTCTCCGAATTCTCTGCCGACCTGGCGCACGATTTTCGTACGCCCATCAGCAACCTGATCGGCCAGACCCAGGTCACGCTGGGCCATAGCCGCCCGGTGCAGGAGTACGAGAACCTGCTGGAATCCAACCTGGAAGAATACGAACGGCTGGCCCGCATGATCGAGAACATGCTGTTCCTTGCGCGCGCGGACCATGCCCAGGTGGCCATGAAGATGCGAGAGCTGGACGCGCGCGCGGAGCTGGACAAGGTTGCCGAGTACTACGAAGCCGTGGCGGCGGACCGCGACATCAAGGTGCAACTTGCAGGCCAGGGCGCCGTGCGTGCTGACCAGACGCTGCTGCGGCGCGCGGTGACCAACCTCGTCGACAATGCCTTGCGGCATGCGCCCGCGGGCAGCGCCGTGGACATCCGGGTAGTGGCGGACACCGCCGCTACCCGGATCCAGGTGAGCAATGGTGGCGCCGGCATTGCCGCCGAGGCGCTGCCGCATGTGTTCGGGCGTTTTTACCGAGGCGACCCCGCGCGCAGCAATTCGGCGGGTTCGACCGGCCTTGGGCTGGCCATCGTGGATACGATCATGCGGCTGCATGGGGGCAGTGTGAGCATGCGCAGCCGGCCCGGCGAGACGGTGGCGGAGCTGGAGTTTCCGACGCAATATGCCGGGTCCGCGGCAGACTCGACACGCAGGGGTTAGGAGCCACCGCCTTCAATGTGGCGAAAATCAGGAAACTTCGGTTCTATCAAATTGGAGTCGGAGGCGATGGCTTTGTACTCGGCGCAGAGGTGGAACGCCTTCTCGATCAGAGCCCAATTACAGTGATGGCGCGCCCGGCGCTACAACGGGCGTTGGCGCTGGTTTGGAGGATGGCGACACTGTGTCAGCCCGCTGACTAGTGTACCGGCCTCGCACATCACGGCCCCGCGCCTATACTGGCGGCGCTGGCGCATCGATAACCTGATTCGGCGTCTCAAGTCGGTGCTCAACAGTAAAATCCGTTTGTTGAGTCAGCCACGCGCACGCTCCTGGCCTTCGGCGCGGTGGCGCTCAGCTGAGTGTGATCGCCACCGCGGTGTGAATCCCACATGAGTTGGATACAAGCGAAATCGAACTCTCACCGTATGCGGATATCAGGGCGACCTACGCTGACATGATCATCGCTGTCCTAGCCGAACTCCGGCGTGCCTATGATCGACCCACGCCGAGCCAGCTTTACCGGGCCGCGAGAAAATTGGTGGCTCGCGTTGCCCCCGCGCGCTTCGCAGAACATCCGCGTGGAGCCAAGCGCCAAGACGATAGGCTAGGTTGCCCTGGCTGCGAGGCGCGATGCCACTATTCGACCATGCTTGTCCTCAAGGCTGGACGTGCCGCTTGATCACCGGAGGGGTGGGTCTTAAGGGCAGCACCTCGAACGTGGCCGTGTAAGTCAGGATGCGCTCTTTGGCTTTCGGGATGGTGGTTTTGTCGTCAATCGCCTGGGCGTCCAGCAAGTAGAACCCAGCCTCAGGCCAATCAACAGAGAACTGACCCGCGGTATCGGTGATGAACTCACGCGCTTCCACTCTGTCACGCCACTGCATGCCTCCACGTGTGACTGTCACCAAGACTTTGGCAGCGGGCTTTCCATCGATCAGAAACACGAATCGAGATCCATTCCCTTTGACTCGAAAAGTCGACGCGTCCGTTTCCACAAACCCCAACTCGAGTCCAGAGCCAACAGGGGCTACGTCCGACGGCTGACCGACGGTCACGAAAGTCTCATTTCGGTGAAGGCGCTCAGTCAAAACAACAAACTCCGCATCCGCCGGCAGTTTGCTAAGGACTTGCTCAACAGTGCCTCGAATACTTTCATCTCGACCATTCTTACCCTTCCAAGTGGCAGATATCTCTTTGACCGCAACGCTCACTCTATAGGTGCCGATTTGTCGAAAATACAGATCAAAAACGCTGCGTCTTCTTAATTTAAAAGAATTGATAGTATTGATTTTTTTTCCATCCGGTGCTGTTATCGACAAATTATCCAGACGCATAGGTAGTTTGTCCGCAACAAAAAGTGATTTTGATATAGCCGCATCAAATGTAATTACACCGGGGCCATAAATAATCGACGTGCTAGGTAATATCCAACCAGTTTCCCCGTGAGCGCAGCTAGACGCAAAGGACGCACAAAGAATGAATGCAGATAGAGCACGGATAAACCGAAAAGCGGCGTAAACCATACTGACCTTTATTTGTAGTGGCAAAGAAACCGAACATCGTCAACACACATATAGTGTTACTTGAGCATCGGACTTCGGACGACGAGAAATCCGGAGGAGGAGATAGATAGGGCAGCGCCGGTGGAGATAACCGTACCACCCACACACGGTAGACAGTCTGGCGCCGACAGCGAATATCGCAAGCACCGGCAGGCCCTAGGGCGTTAAAATTCCGTCCTGTCAGTTCGCTAAGAAGGAGCATGCCGCCGAACGCCGCGACCTGAAGCTGATCGAGAGTTCCAACGCTGGCCGGTGAATTTGCTTAGCTGACGCCGCTTGAATAGCTCTACGGTACGCGCTGTTGACCCAGAACGCGCCAGAATTTGCAGGATTCACGCCTCGAATTCGCCGTCTCCATGCAATTCCAGTCAATGGATTATTTCGTAACTGCTTTACTCCACCAAACTTTACGGATTGCTCGGAGCGGATTACCCAGACGCGATCGACGACCGTTAGGAGAATTACACAACTGACCTCTTCTCGGGTCTAACCAAGGAAGCTGTGGAGAGCGGATCGTTCATCCGTTTGGAAGAGAAAACTCGCTGAGTGAGTCGATTTTGTATTGTGGGATCCGCCTCGGCGTCAAAAAATATGCAGCCGATATGCATCGGTTTCAAGCCTAAACACCATTATCGCGGATAAAATTATTAACTCGTTCCATCAACTCAGAGCATTTATTATTCCGAAATATACGTGTTGCCATGTGCACAGGATCACCAAAGAAAAATCTTTCATATAGTACCTGTCGGCCCGCAAACGCAGAAACCGAGGCATCCCAAGCCAACCGGTACAAATCAATCTTCTCAGCTGCCTCCAGTCTTACACTTTGAAAATACTTATCAATTTCATCACGTAATGGCCCATCCAAATCCTCACTCGTTGGCAAAGTAACCAGGCCACTGGCTCCTATTTGTTGAACTATCTCCACCATCCTAGGGTATAGGCGAGGAAACATAAATCTAGCCGCTTCCAATGGGCTCCAATCCGGAACAAGCATACCAAAATCATTTAATCTTGCCCCAGCCTCAGATGCGGACTTGAAAGCCTTCATCGCCTGCCATCCGGCCCAAATTTCGGCCATTTTCTCATGAATGTGCTGAAATGCCTCCAACCCAGATCCGCGTATCATAAGTGAGATCAATCCCAAAAAGAACTCGATCTTGACTATATTCTTGCATACAACCTGGTATGTAACGTGTGCGGTAGCCCCAGTGGCATCGTAAAATTGATTACAAACATCTATATCACGATAACAAAAAACTCTTTCCCAGGGAATAAAAGCACTGTCAAATAGCGCTACTGCATCCATCTCCTCATATCTCGCACTGAGTGGATGATTGTTGCGACCGAGTCCGTAATCAATCGAATCACGACAAATGAATTTTAACCCCTTGCAATTGGTAGGCAGCACAAAAGCAAATGCGTAATCCTTAGATGCATCCGATACATCCATCAGCCGCGCCGGGAAAACTGCGATTTCATCAGCAAAAGGAAGAGTTGCCACTAGCCGAGCCCCGGTAACAAAGATGCCGGAATCTGATTCCTTGGTTACGTGGGCCGCTACTGTTGGATCATGTTGAAAAGCAGGTCCGACTCGACGATTTACCCTGGGATTCAATATTGTGTGCGTTAGAGAAAGATCGTTGTCGCGAACAAATCTGAAATATTCCTTAATATTATTCGAAAAAATCTTACCGCCAATATCGAAAAAATCAGCGCTTCCAGCGAATGAGGCAATTGACCTGTTTAAATAAGCGGGCTCTCGGCCAAGCATACCTTGGCTAAACTTCGCGCTAGTGAGAAGCGCCTTGCCTAATGCAAAGAGGTCGCTCTTTTCTTTTGGAATTGAAAACGATCGGCTCACCTTCTTACCATCAAAGGTCTCAAGCATCCGATCACTGTGACTCCATTGATAATCATATAGTGCAGCCAGAGTCTCTACGCCATTTCTGATAGGCTCAAAATTACGAACATTCTCGACCAGCTTACCCTGATACCAAAGTTCCGGAGGACGGCGTTCAAGGTGCTGCAGAAAATCAGAGCCTTTTCTTGCCCCTCCATAATTACCGTTGAAAGCCAAGACGTTTGACATAGATTGACCATCTCCATGGCGCATATGCGTCATCGTTACGCTTCGCTAGCCTGATCGAAATCCTCGATACACAACGACGCGATCTGCCAGCGTTCCTCGATAATTAGCCACAGTTCAAAGAAATTACATTGACTAACGATCTCTCCGTTTCTCTTGAAGGAGGCGGATCCAAAGATAGTGGACCAGCCATTATGTTCTCGAATTTCGATAATTGATTCTCTAAACTCTACTCCCTCTTGTTTTTTTGTGGGAAATTTAGATCTACTTCTTTTTATATAGGATATTTGTTCAGATTTGGATATAAGTTCTTCGCCTCTTTTGATGAAGAATGAAGGGGACTCCAAATATGAGAGCCAGTCCACCTCACCATTTAGATAAGCGTCAATCCAAACCTCCCTTATTTGTTTTAGTAAATATTTACTATTCATGCTGAAGCAACAAATCAAGTTGTTCAGATATATCTGACAGTTTTCTATCCAACAAACGCTGAGCGTCTTGCACGCCTTCATTGTACGCATGGGCTCTCACCAATTTGTACAATTTTTCCCCGAATGGAACAACTTCCATATTTCCAACCGAAATTTCCAATTCACTTTTAAGTAGTTCGCGGACTTCTGAGGAGAACTTAATTAAATCAAATTTATAACTATCCATGGTGTATCCTAAAATTTTGGGAGATTGAATTTTTGGCGCTTGTCGAGACGTTGTTCGCGCAGTCTCGAAAGGAAGCTCTCCATTTCTAAATCTCGTATCGCTTCAACCAACCGATCTTTAAATTCGCGAGCCTCAACCAAGGTATTCGAATAATCTATTTTATCTCGGAAGAATCTGTCTTTGGCAAGTTCATCGTAAATTAATTCAAAGGCGTCTAGCTTTCTAGCAAAATCCAGACCAATCGTCACATGCATGGAGATTTCAGTTACCGTCTCGACATCGTGCCAATAGCCAAACGGCAGATACAGGCCATCCCCAGCGGAAAGCACGTGTTCTCTCAGTGGCTTGCCCTTGGGTGATGTCAAGTGGAAGCTCTTGTCCCCCCGGTTTGGCGCGTGATACGTAGGAGGATGAATCGACCATCGTTTACTACCGTGAATTTGTATTGCGAAGATGTCATGGTCGTCAAAATGGCAACCAAATCCACTTGGCCCCTTCGGAGAAACATACAGGTTAGCCCACGCCTGACAGCATAAAGTAGAACTTATTTCACTAACCAGAGATCTAACCCCAGGAAGAAACGCTTCGCACCGATCAATTATTACCGCACATCCATCCCGCATTGTCTTATGAATGACTCCAGGAACGAGCTGGGGTCGCCTCTCGCCTCTCTCCGAAAATGAATAGCGCAAAAATCCGCTATAGCTTTTGCTATATTCATTATTTGCGCCGATAATCCTTACTCTTGGGTAATCAATTATCCCGCTAGACAAAAGGGAATTAATTTCGCTCCATGTTGTAATCTCTTCGGTCGCAGGAGATTCAAAAATGTAAGGTCTGATATGCAACTCATCGGTCAGGAAATTAAGAGAATTCAAAATTTTTCCTCCAAGTTTGAAATATAAACTCTTCCCCCTTTTTCTTCCATGGTGTGCTGATTAATTTTGGAGTTATGGCCAAAGAGCGGTTCCGGGCGCTGATGCATTATCACAAAGATGCACATCTCGCACGCCAAGCTCACTATGGTGCCCGCGAGCTCATAAGCCATTTCTTCGTCCAGTCCTGAAAATGGTTCGTCAAGTATCAGAATTTCACAATCTTGCAGCAATCCCCTAGCTATAACTAGCCGTTGCCGCTCTCCTCCGGAGAGAAGTCCTCCCTTCTCTCCAACTACGAATTCAAGGCTGTTGCTGAATTTTCCCAATCCGACCTTTGAAAGAGATTCAACGATTTCATTCTGCGTTGCGTTGCTTTTTCCATACCGTAAATTCTTAATTATTGATTCGTTAAAAATGGTGTTGTCCTGGGAAACATAACCAATTTTTTCCAGAAGGATATCTGCCTGTATGCCGCTTGAATCCATACCATTAATAAGCAATTGCCTCGCCGAAGCACGAAGTTCCCCGCGCATCGCGCGCGCAGCGGTACTCTTGCCGATGCCGCTGGTTCCTCGTAAGGTATTTATCATTCCATAATTGAGGCTGATTGATCCATGTATTGACGGTGTGTTGTCTGCGGAAACATCGGAAGCCATAAATTCTTGAAATGAAAATATATAGTTTTTTGCGCCAAAGATCGGAGGGGCGGCGCCCGAATTGGATTTTTCTTTAATTTTCAGGCCGTCGGAAATCCGCATAATGTCGATTCTGGCGCTTAGGATGCTGCGATAATTGAATCCGAGTGTATTGATTTGGACTATTAATTGCGCCAGGCTGGTTGCTAGCATAATGATAACGCCAATCGAGGTTGATCCTTCTTGATAGTATGCGGTTAGCAAAAAGAAGGACGCAGATAGGCAAATTACAGCAGAAAAAGAACTATCGAAAAATAATTTCCTGGAATTGAAATTCTTCCTGCCTTCTAGTTTTGAAAGCAAGATCTCATGTTGGTTAACTCTATTTTTCCGAACATCCGGGGATATTACGCCTGAGTTTATAAAGCTATCGTGCATAAAAGCAGCGCATTCGGCATCTGACTGCGCAATTTCTTTCATGACTGGCATTCTCTTTCTTGTCGATTTGATAACAAATGCTGAATAAAATATGGCGAAGAAAAGTAAAAGAAGTCCCGCCTTCGCGCCTATAAAAAAAATGGCAAATAGAGTGATGGATATGACATCTAAGGTTATGGATAGAAGTGATCTTAATGTGTTGTTTAATAGAGTTCTAACTGAAGCGACGGCTTCCTGCATTTTTTTTTGGTATTCTCCTGAATTTTTTAGCTTGGAGCTGCCGTAGTCTAAGCCAACAACGTACTCATACCAGCTCTTTCGAATGTCACTCTCAATTTTGTTTGCTAGCCTATTTGATATCAATGCGCCGCTAGCGCCCGTAATTGGAAGGAGAAATCTTTGCAGTGCGAACAAGGATATAAAAGGAAATAGTACGCTGGATGATCCTTTTTGTAGGCCATCTGTAAGCCATTTCAGCATAGCTCCGAACGATGTGTTCAATATCGCAGTTAGGCATGCTAAAGTGACTACGCTAAAGAAGTGGTATTTATAGCGAACCAATAGCAGCAAAAGGTAATGTGATGCATTCGTTTTTTCTTCCAATTGTCGACTCCGCGGCTTATTTCCCCCAAGATCCATGTGAAATTTCACAAGATCTTGGGCGTCACACTTAATCTCTGTCGAGAGTTTTAGGTATAAAGGTTGCCTGAATTGCATGTGCAGTACATTCCACAACTACTGCCGCCACAGTACATTGATGGGGATGTCTGCTGAATTAGGCAATTAATTAGCTCGCCGGCCGTCATTTTATCTGCAGTTTTCTGCTCGATTGGTGAGCCCAGTTTATCTAAATCCCCGTGATAAACCGGTCGCTGCAGCATGTTAACCTTATCTGGAGAGTATTTGTTGCCATAGTGAACATACCATTTTTTTAATGTGTAGAAGCCGAAAGTCGATATAATGACTTGGATTTGTTTTTCCAGTCTGTCGCGCTTATATTCGTTTAACGTTATCCCGTTTTTTGACAGCGTTTTGATTTTCTGTGTCAAGTGTTCGGAGCAGAATGGTATATGATGCAGCATCTTTCCAAAGAAGCGATTGCAAAATTTCTCGTAATCACTGGTGAATAGAATGAAATGGTGCCACATTTTATCTATCATTAAAAGTGGCTCATCAATTTCTAGTTCCATGCATTGTTTTTGTGCGTAATGTGACACATAAAGAAATTTCTTCATCTCCGAAAATATGTCGAGAGCTTCCTTGTCGTCAATATCCCACTCGTCTCTAAATTTACCGATAACTCCTTCATGTTGATATCGATCCAATTCATCTGGATACAAAAAATTATCAACGCTGCTCCCAATATTCAAAATCGCGCTCATATTGCCTCCTATCCGTTGATTGGTTTGAAAAGGTGAGATGGCAGTTACTTCAGAGTCATTGAGGCCCTCCTGTCACCAGTTAAGTTGCATTTGATCGCTCCCATTGAGTCGAGATAGCTGCTCTGAAGGACCTCGCGCTGCGCGCCTGCATGGTCCCCAAAAAGGCCGCGATTGATCAACGCAAGGTCATGACAGGCAAGGACAGTGGCCAATAGCGGATCGTTTCTCGATCTTCGCTTGGCCCTCATGTCCCTGTCCAAACTGTTCGCCGCCCTTGCCGACTATCTGCACACCAAGACCGTTCACGACCTCGCCAGCCATCCCAAGCGTCCCGCGGCTTTCACCCGGCAGCGCAAGCTCTCCCTGCCGCCGCTGATCGCCTTCCTGCTCGGCACCATGCGCATGAACGTCCAAGCAGAACTCGGTCAATTCTTCGCCCACTCACTCGCCAGAGCACTCTGTGTCGGCAGGTTAGCGAGCAGGCCTTTGCTCAGGCCCGCAGCAAGCTCAGTGGCGATGTCTTCGCTCGTCTCAATGACTGGCTACTCCAGTGCGTCTGTGCCTATTTCCCGCGCTGGCATGCTTCCAGTTGATCGCCGCTGTTGCCTCGTACTTGCGTTTTGCCATCCGTCACAGCCATGTCCCTCGATCGGCCACCCGCGATCATCTGGCCTTCGGCCTGTATCTCCCCGGGGCCGAGATCATGCTCACCGCGTCGTTGCACAGCGTGCACGAGAACGAACGCCAGATCCTGTTCGAACACCTGTCTGACCCCCACGGTTGGCCGCTATACAGGAATTCGGCTCCAAAGTTCTCTGTGACAACCTACACGCCCTGTGCTGCTTTACCGCTGCGCAAGAGCATGACATCGGTTCGGACTATCGAATCAATCGTACCTACGCCATCTCCGCACTCGAATGTGTCCAGCCTGTTGCTTTGCATGGCCTGCCCTGGGCCAAAGCTGCGCTGATCGCAACACGCACCCATCGAGTACGATCCGATCGCGACAAACCTCGACCGCCTCGTCACAAGCCTCATCCACATGCTGCCTACAAGGCTTGCTGAGGCCTAGCTTGGGTGGATTGAGGCGGGCAGGCGTGGTTCCATGAAAGTCATATTGGCCGCCAAAACCCCGGTATGGCGCGTGTGCGTCAGCAGATATTCGCCAGAATTTCCCTTTAGCGAAACAGGATAGTTCTTGTTTTCAGCAAAAAATAAATGAACTGAGATTGTCGCCACACTTAACAACGCGTGCGTGCTCAGGGTGCACGGCGGGGCAATCATGTTCGCTGCTTCGCTGCACAGCGTGCACGAGAACGAACGCCAGATCCTGTTCGAGCATCTGGACCGCCCGCTGGCTTGGGGCTGTGCTCAACGAACGAAAGTTTTCTTTTCTGCATGCGCGCCGACGGCAGCGGCTTTACCGCCGTGCGACACTTCGTCCGCTCCGGCCGCGACGAGGCCATCGCCAGGCTTCCGGCTCCCACCCGCAATGACGCGCGCGACTATGAGTGTGCGGTTACCCCGCAGACCATCCGGTTGACGCGCTGCGCGCCATGGCCCGTGGACGGTCGTTGTTGCTCGACGACGCCCAGCGCGAGTTGTGTCGTGCCTTGCTGCAGCGCCCCACCGAGCATGGCTTGACACCGAACTGTGGACGCTCAAACGGGTGCGCCTACTCATCGATCAAAGCTTCGGGGTGTCATACAACGAAGCCCGTGTCAGGCGCATCCTGGATTCGCTCGGCTTCTCGCCCAACGGCCAGACCGACGCGCTATCGAACGCGACGAGGACGCCGTGTTGGTGTGGAAGCAAAAGACCTGGCCCGCGCTCAAAAAGTGTATGCGGGAGCAACGGCCGATTGTCTTCATTGACGAGTTTGGGCTCTCGTAACGACCCACGCGCGTGCACCTGGGCTCCGGAAGGACAAACGCCAGTCATCCGGTTTCATTGCAACTGGAAACATGTCTCGGCCATCGCGGGCCTGAGTTATCACAACTGCCTGTTCCGCATTTACGACGGCGCGATCAAGAGCGCACAGATCGTGGATTTCCTCAAGGCACTGCGCGCACACCTCAAGCGCCGCCAGATGATTATCTGGGACGGCGCCGCGCAGCCAGCGCAACGGCTCAATGGCAGACTGCATCTGGCACAAAAATGCGCATGATTCATCCTCTTTCTTGTCCTTTCCAAATAGGGAGCGTGCGATAGCGCTTTGGCATTGCACGCTCGACCAGAATCGGTGCCCGGCGAAGAATATCGATTTCAAACGTCGGCAGGATTCGGAGATTTCAGATTCTCATTTTGGATTCTTCAGACCAGAGGAGCCCTGTTGAAACGTTCAACCGCTCGCCGACAAGACCACGGCCACCGGGCGCGTAATGAACTGCCGGGTGGAAATCGTGCAGGCATCGCCGGGCGCCTTATGCACAGGGGGACTCCTGCAAGCAAGGCTAACCGAGCGGCAAGGCCGGCGGCACCACGACGCCGCCAGCCAGGCGTGTGTTGCCTGCGTCATCTGCTACGCCAGCCTCATCCTCATCGCGCCGATGCGCCAGCCGGTACAGCACCGGCAGCACTAGCAGGGTCAGCGCGGTGGACGACAGGATGCCGCCTATCACCACCGTGGCGAGCGGACGCTGTACCTCGGCCCCGGTCCCGGTGGCAATCGCCATCGGGATAAAGCCCAGCGACGCCACCAGCGCGGTCATCAGCACGGGACGCAGCCGGGTCAGCGCACCGGTATGGATGGCTTCATCGAGCGGCTTGCCTTCTTCCCGCAGACTGCGGATGAAGGACAGCATCACCAGTCCGTTGAGCACAGCCACGCCGGACAAAGCGATAAAACCCACCGCCGCCGAGATCGATAGCGGAATGCCCCGCAGCCACAGCGCCAGGATGCCGCCAGTGAGCGCAAAGGGGATGCCGGTAAAGACCAGCAGGCCATCGCGCACATTGCCGAACATGGCAAACAGCAGCACGAACACCATCAGCAGCGCCACGGGCACCACGATCTGCAGCCGCGTGGTGGCCGATTGCAACTGCTCGAAGGTGCCACCCCAGGTGACCCAGTAGCCCGCCGGGACCTTGACCTGACGATCCAGCGACGCCATCGCCTCGGGCACGAAGGTGCCCACGTCGCGCCCGCGCACATTGGCGCTGACCACGATGCGGCGCTTGCCGTTCTCGCGCGAGACCTGATTGGGCCCCGGGGCGAGCGTGAGCGTGGCCACTTCGCCCAGCGGGATATAGCTGGCGGCTGCCGTATTTCCCTTGGGCAAGGGAATCGGCAGCCGGCGCAGCGCCTCCACATCGCCACGGATGCCTTCCGGCAGGCGTACGCCGATATTGAAGCGGCGGTCGCCCTGGAAGAAGATGCCAGCGTCCCTGCCGCCCACGGCAATGGCCACGGTGTCCTGCACATCGATCATGTTGAGGCCGTAGCGGGCCGCGCGGGCGCGGTCCACGTCCACCGTCAGCATCGGCAGGCCGCTGGTCTGCTCGACCTTGACCTCGGTTGCGCCGGGGACGGCCCGCAGCACGGTGGCGACCTTTTGCGCGGTGTCCTCCAGCACGGCGTTGTCGTCACCGAAGATCTTCACGGCCACGTCGCTGCGCACCCCGGAGATCAGCTCGTTGAAGCGCAGCTGGATCGGCTGCGAGAACTCGTACTTGTTGCCGGGGATGGTTGCCAGTTCGGCCTCCATCTCCGCCAGCAATTGTTCGCGCGTCTTGGACGGATCGGGCCACTTTGCCTGCGGCCTGAGCATGATGTAGCCATCCGAGGCATTGGGCGGCATCGGGTCCGAGGCGATCTCGGCTGTGCCGGTGCGGGCGAAGACGCGCTCGATTTCGGGGAATTTCTCCTTGAGGCGCGTCTCGATCTGCTGCTGCATGGCGAGCGACTGGGTGAGGCTGGTGCCGGGAATGCGCAGCGCCTGCACGGCGAAATCCCCTTCGTTCAGGTTGGGGATGAACTCGCTGCCCAGCCGCGTCGCCACCAGGCCGCTCAACAGCACCGCCACCGCGGCAAGGGTCAGCACCACCGGTGTGTTGGCGATGGTCTTGCCGAGCATCGGCGCGTAGGCGCGCTTGGCCCACAGCATCAGGCGGTTTTCCTTCTCGGCTACCTTGTCGCCGATAAACAGCGCCACGGCCGCCGGCACGAAGGTGACCGACAGGATCATCGCGCCGATCAGCGCCAGCACCACCGTCATCGCCATGGGGTGGAACATCTTGCCCTCCACGCCGGTCAGCGCAAAGATCGGGATGTACACGATCATGATGATGAGCTGGCCGAAGATCAGCGGGCGGCGTGCTTCCCGCGAGGCCGCAAAGACTTCGTGGAAGCGTTCGCTGCGGGTGAGCGGGCGGCCGTGCTGTTGCTGGGCATGGGCGAGGCGCCGCACACAGTTCTCCACGATCACCACCGCGCCGTCGATGATGATGCCGAAGTCCAGCGCGCCCAGGCTCATCAGGTTGGCGCTGATCTTGTAGGTCACCATGCCGGTGAAGGTAAACAGCATGGACAGCGGGATCACCAGCGCGGTGATGATGGCGGCGCGCAGGTTGCCGAGGAACAGGAAGAGGATCACGATCACCAGGATCGCGCCCTCGACCAGGTTCTTCTTGACGGTGGCGATGGCGCGGTCCACCAGCACGGTGCGGTCGTACACGGTGACGGCCTTGACGCCGGCCGGCAGCGAGCGGTTGATGGCGGCCATGCGCTGGTCCACCGCTTGCGACACGGCACGGCTGTTCTCGCCGATCAGCATGAAGACGGTGCCCAGCACCACTTCGCGCCCGTTATCGGTGGCCGCGCCGGTGCGCAGTTCGCGGCCGATGCCCACGTCCGCCAGGTCGCGGATGCGGATGGGCTGGCCCTGCGCGCTGCCCACGATGATCTCGCGGATATCGTCGACGGACCTGACCTGCCCCGGCGCGCGCACCAGGTATTGCTCGCCGCGCCGCTCGATATAGCCGGCGCCCACGTTGGCGTTGTTCTTCTCCAGCGCTGCCACCACGTCCTGCAGGCTCAGGCCGTATGAGGCCATCCGTTCCGGGCTGGGCGCCACCAGGTACTCCTTGGCGAAGCCGCCGATGGAGTTGATCTCGGTGACGCCGGGCACCGTGCGCAACTGCGGCTTGATGACCCAGTCCTGGATCTCGCGCAGGTCGGTGGGCGTGTAGGGCGTGCCATCGGCCTTCCTGGCGCCGTCCTCGGCTTCCACCGTCCACAGGTAGATCTCGCCGAGCCCGGTGGAGATCGGGCCCATCTGTGGCGCAACGCCCGCGGGCAGGTTCTGCGCGGCTTCCTGGATGCGCTGGTTGACCAGCTGGCGCGCGAAATAGATATCGGTGCCGTCCTTGAAGATCACCGTCACCTGCGACAGGCCATAGCGCGACAGCGAGCGGGTTTGCTCCAGGCCCGGCAGGCCGGACATCGCGGTCTCGATCGGGTAGGTGACGCGCTGCTCGGTTTCCAGCGGCGAATAGCCCGGTGCGGAGGTGTTGACCTGCACCTGCACGTTGGTGATGTCGGGCACGGCGTCGATGGGCAGACGGCTGTAGTTGTAGATGCCGAGCGCCGCCATGGCGACTACCGCCAGCAGCACCAGCCACCGCTGCTCGATGGCAAAGCGGACCAGTCTTTCAAACATGAGGGATTCTCCGCTTAGTGGCTATGTTCGGCGCCGGCCTTGCCAAGCTCGGCCTTGATCACGAAGCTGTTGCCCGCCACGTATTGCGTGCCGGCTTTCAGGCCGTCGGTGATCTCCACCAGCTTGCCGTCGCTGCGGCCGGTCTTGACCGGCTGCGCCTGGAAGCCGCCTGGAACGACAGCGAACACCACCTGCTGATCGCCGTTGCTCTGCAGGGCTTCGGCCTCGATCGCCACTGGCACCTCGGCGCTGGAGTCGGTCACGCCCACGGTGACGAACAGGCCGGGACGCCAGGCCGCCTTGGGGTTGGCCAGCGTGACACGGGCGGTGGCGGTGCGCGTTTGCTGGCCCAGCAGCGAGCCGACATACGAGACCGTGCCTTCGGCTTTGCCGTCAAAGGCGGTGGAGGCGATCTTCACCTTCTCGCCAACCCGCACGCGATCCAGGTCCTTGGGCGCAATCACGAACTCGGCCCATACCGTGCTGAGGTCGGAGATGACGAACACGTTGGCGTCGGCCGCCACGGCTTCGCCCAGCGCCAGGTGCTTCTCGACCACGGTGCCGTCGAAGGGCGCGCGCAGCTCGAAGCGGTTGAGCGACCTGGCGCTGCCCGCGTTGCCGCTGGCGCCGATGGCGGTCAGCTTCTGCGTGGCGTTTTGCGTGGCGATGCGGGCTTCCTGCAGCGCGGTGCGCGCGGCCAGGTAGTCCTGCTCGGCGGAGATCTTGTCCTCCCACAGCTTCTTCTCGCGCTGGAAGGTGGACTCGGCCAGCTCCAGGCGCTTTTGCGCGGCCAGCAGTTCGCTGCGCTGGTCGGACAGCGCGGTGCTAGCCAGCATCGCCAGCAAATCGCCTTTCTTCACCTGTTGCCCCAGGTTGGCGGACACGCCTTCCACCACACCGGCTACGCGCGGCACCACGTGGGCCGTGCGGTCCTCGTTGAAGCGGATCTCGCCGGGGAAGGATGTCGTGCCCTCGATGTGCGCTGGTCCTGCCGTGCGCAGCGTGAGCCCGGCCGCCTGGACCTGTGCCGGGGTCATCTCGATGTGGCCTTCTTTCTCTTGCGTTTCGTGGTGCTCCCCGTCGGTGTGCCGGGCGGCGTCACCGTGCGCCGCGCTGGCCGGGCTGCCGTGGTGCTCGCCGTCGCCGTGGGCCGCCTCTTCGCTATGTGCGCCTGCTGCGTGGCCGGCCTCGGTCGTGGCGTCGGCGCTGCCGCGCCCGGCGAAGATCAGTCCCGCGGCGGCGATGGCGCCGCCTGCCAGGATGATGGCGATGCTCGTTTTCTGCTTGTTGCTGATTGCCATGATGGAATTCCTTTGGTGCTAGCGGCCAAGAATGCGGTCGATGGTGGTCGCTGCCTGATAGGCATTGGCGACCACGCCGAGATAGCGGATGCGCGCCTGGAACCAGGTGCGCTGCGCATCGAGCACGTCGAGGAAGTTGAATTTGCCGGCTTCGAAGCCGTGCGTAGCGGCCTCATAGGCTTGCTGGGCGGCCGGTAGCACGGTGTCCTTGAGCGAGTCGGCCGAGGTCCGCGATACGCTCAGTTGCCGCGTGGCTTGCTGCAACTCATTGGCGAGCCGCACCTGCGTGGCGCGATACTCGTCGGCCGCTTTGTCGGCCTGGCGCAGTGCGGTGTAGAGATTGCCCTGGTTGCGGTCGAACAGCGGCAGCGGCAGCGACACGCCCAGCACGGGCATGGTGCCGCGGTCCGAGCCGTTGTCGCGCTTGCTGCCCAGGCTGACGGTCAGGTCGGGGTACTGGCGGCTGCGCTCCACGCCGATGATGGCCTGCCTGCGTTCCAGTTCCAGCCGCTGGCTTGCGAGTTCCGGCGCGCTGTCCAGGGCTTGGGCGAGGCTGGCGCCGTCGGGCCGCGCGGGCAGGGTGTCCAGGTTGCCGGCGGCTACCTGGAAGCGAGCTTCGCTGCTGCCCCAAAGGCCGGCCAGCGACTGGCGTGCCAGCGCAAGTGCCGCCTCGGCGTCGGCGACCTCGAGTTCCGCATTGGCCTGCTCCACGCGCGCCTTGCTCTCTTCGAGCGGCGCGATCTTGCCGGCGGCAACGCGGCGGATTGCCGCCTGTGCGCCCTTGGCGGCGATCTCGGCCGAGCCTCGCGCCAGCTTGACGCGCTCCTGCGCGATGACCACCGCGAAGAAGCCGCCAACCACGGCCGCGCGCAGGTCAGTGCGCGTTGCGCCCAGTTGCGATTGGGCCAGCTCGCGCGCCTTCTGCGCGGCGCCGATGCGCGCGGCGCGCTTGCCGCCGAGCTCGATCGGCAGGTTGACCTGGGCCGTAGTGGTGCGGGTGTCGCGGCGGTTGTCCTCGAAGAGCACCGCGACTTCCGGGTTGGGGATGGTGCGGGCCTGCATGATGCCGCCCTCGGCGGCATCGAGCTCATGGCCGGCGGCCGAGAGCGTGAAGTTGCGCCCGGCCGCGAGGGCGAGCGCATCGTCCAGCGTGAGCGTGCCGGCGGGCTCGGGGATTTGTTGCGCCGCTTGCGCTGCGGGCAATGGGGTCGTCGCCGCGTTCTGGGCGAACGCGGCAGGGCTGAGCAAAGCTGCCGCCAGCCCGAGCGGCATCACAAGTGTTCTCATCGAATTTCACCGGGAAAAAGCCAGGGAAGTTCGGCGAGACGAGAGTCTGGAGGTAAAGGGAGTCGTCTCGCCGTTTAGGCGGCGAGCGGCCACTGCGGGCGGTCGGGGGTGGCGCCGGGCGCCGACAGGTAGGACGCGGCTAGCGCCCGGTAGCTGATGGCCACTCCGTGGTGCGAGGCGCTTGTGGGCATGTCCGGCAAGACCAGCTGGGCGCTGGCAAAGTGGCACACGGCGCAGTCCAGGTCGGGCAGCTTGATGTTGTCCTTGCCGTTCTTGCTGTCGTTGCTGTCATTGCTGCCGTGCTGGCTGAGCTTGCCCTGATGGGCGTGGCTATGGTGGCCGAAATGCCAGCTGGTGCTGGCTGCGGCGGAGCCGTTGCCCTGCTGCGTGCTTTCGTGATTGCAATACGCCGCAGCCCCGGCCCAGGCGAACTGGACGGGCAGCATGATGGCGAAAAGCAGGATCAGGAAACGGCGCATGCGGCGGATTATATAGGCAGCAAGCATGACCCTGGCGCGACTGTGGCTTAAACCGTGGCGCAACGGTGACCTCGCGCGCTCGCATCGACCGATGTGCAGACAGCGCTTGACCCTGTAGTCGCTTCAGGGTCTTAAATGGGCGGTAAGCAAAAACAAGCAGGGAAATCCGCCATGCCTAGCGCAACGCCAGACCAAGCTTCGCTCCGTGACCCATCTTGCTGCGGTCATGGGCATTCTGATGCACACGAACACGCGCATAAGCACGATCAAGCACACCAGCACGACCATGGCCACGCTCACGATCATGGTCACCAGCACGACCATCGCCACGACCACGGCCACCAGCACGCTCAGGCTGGCGCCGCCGCCTGCTGCGGCAGCGCCAGCGCGACGCCGCCGATTGCCGTAGCCGTTCCTGCCGGCGCAGCCGCGGCCAGCTATCGCATCGACGCGATGGACTGCCCCACGGAAGAGACCCTGATCCGCAACAAGCTGGGCAGCATGGCCGGCGTGGCCGCGCTGCAGTTCAACCTGATGCAGCGCGTGCTGACGGTGCACCATACGCTGGACTCCCTGGAGCCCGTGGTGCGGGCCATCGAGAGCCTCGGCATGAGGGCCGAGCCGCTGTCGGAGCAGGCCGCGGCGCTGCCGCCGCAAGCCGCCAAGCCATGGTGGCCGCTGGCACTCGCCGGCGTGGCCGCGCTCGGCGCGGAGGCTGTGCAGTGGCTGCAAGTGCCCGGCCAGGAATGGCTTGCGCCCCTGCTGGCGCTGGCGGCAGTGGCAATAGCCGGGCTGGGCGTCTACAAGAAGGGCTGGATTGCGCTGTCCAATGGCAACCTGAATATCAACGCATTGATGAGCATCGCTGTCACCGGCGCCATGCTGATCCGGCAGTGGCCGGAAGCGGCCATGGTGATGGTGCTGTTCGCGCTGGCCGAGCGCATCGAGGCGGCGTCGCTGGACCGTGCCCGCAACGCCGTGCGCGGCCTGATGGCAATGGCGCCGGAGCAGGCCACGGTGCGGCAGGCGGACGGCAGTTGGCTGCCCGTGGAGGCAAGCGCGGTGGCCATCGGTGCCTTGGTGCGCCTGCGCCCTGGCGAACGCGTAGCGCTAGACGGGCGGGTGTTGCGTGGCCAGTCCACGCTGGACCAGGCACCGATCACCGGCGAAAGCGTCCCGGTCGACAAGACCATCGGCGATGCGCTTTTCGCCGGCACCATCAACCAGGCTGGCGAACTGGAGTACGAAGTCACCGCACCGGCCAGCGGCTCCACGCTGGCGCGCATCATCCACGCGGTAGAGGCGGCGCAGGGCAGCCGCGCGCCCACGCAGCGCTTTGTCGACCGCTTTGCCCGCATCTACACGCCGCTGGTCTTCCTTGGCGCGGTGCTGGTGGCCGTGGTGCCGCCGCTGGCGATGGACGGCGACTGGAGCGCATGGATCTACAAGGCGCTGGTACTGCTGGTGATTGCCTGCCCGTGCGCGCTGGTGATCTCCACACCGGTCACGATCGTGAGCGGCCTTGCGGCCGCGGCGCGGCGCGGCATCCTGATCAAGGGGGGCGTCTACCTGGAGCAGGGCAAGGATCTGAAATGGCTGGCGCTGGACAAGACCGGCACCATCACCCACGGCAAGCCGGCCCAGACCGATTTCCAGCCCCTGGGCGCAACCGCCGCGGCAGGTGCGGCCGCGAGCGATGCGGCGCGCGTGATCGCGGCCAGCCTGGCTGCCCGGTCCGACCATCCGGTGTCGATGGCCGTGGTCAACGCCGCGCGTGCGCACGGCATCGTGCCGCTGGAAGTGCAGGACTTTGCGGCGCTGCCCGGGTACGGGGTCAGCGGCAGCGTGAACGGGCGCAGCTACTATCTGGGGAACCATCGCATGATCCATGACCGCGGGCTGTGCTCGCCGGAACTGGAGGCCACGCTGGAAGCGCTGGAGCGGCAGGGAAAGACCGTTGTGCTGCTGGGCGCGGATCACGGCGTCGAGGCGCTGTTCGGCGTGGCCGACACGGTCAAGAACAGCAGCCGCGAGGCGGTGGCTGAACTGCACGCGTTGGGCGTCAAGACGCTGATGCTGTCGGGCGACAACCCGCATACCGCGCAAGCCATCGCAGCGCAGGTGCAGATCGACGAGGCACGCGGCAATCAGTTGCCGCAGGACAAGGCAGACGCCATCGCCGCGCTGAGCGTGAAGGGGGCAGAAGGAGCGCCGGGCAATGGTAGCAAGCGCGTCGTGGTGGGCATGGTGGGTGACGGCGTCAATGATGCGCCCGCGCTGGCCCGTGCCGATATCGGCTTCGCCATGGGCGCGGCCGGGACCGATACGGCGATCGAGACCGCCGACGTGGCGCTGATGGATGACGACCTGCGCAAGATCCCTGCCTTTATCCGGCTGTCGCGGCGGACTTCGTCGATCCTGAAGCAGAACATTGCCCTGGCGCTTGGCATCAAGGCGATTTTCCTGGCACTCACGGTCATGGGCCTGGGCACCATGTGGATGGCGGTGTTCGCCGATATGGGGGCGAGCTTGCTGGTGGTCTTCAACGGCCTGAGGCTGGCGGGGAGGGACCGTAGCTGAGCGTTGCCGAGGGTCCGCCGGGGCCTTCGCCAACGGGCCGAAGCGAGGCCGCGAGGCACGCGGGCACGCAAGCGGTGCGCGCATGAACGCATCGTCAATGGCCGGTTGCCGGCCATTGACGATCGTTGATGGTACTGACTGTGTTTTGATGTGGGCGGGCGCGGGCGACAAGCCGTCCCGGTCGGATGCCTACGGCTGCAGGATCAGCTCGCCGCTTCTTCCCTCGATCGCGCCCCATGTCACCGGCAGTTGCGGCAGGGCGCTGCGATCGATATGCCGGTAGAGCGTGGCCATCGACACCAGTTCATGCCCCTGCGCGCGCCAGCCATCCAGCAGGCGGTTGAACACCGGCGCAAGCTTGCCGCCCTCGAGTTCGGTGTGCAGGGTGAACACGTGGTCGCGCCCGTCTTCGCTCAGGCGCAGCACGGCCTGATGGACGTTGTCTTCCGTCAGGTCGCCCACGCCGATCAGTTCGTCCAGCGTCGGCAGCGTGGTTGGCATCTGCACGTGGCGGCATGCCACACCGTCGACTGTGGGGATATACGGACCGGTGCCGCGGCCATCGGACGCGTACACCATGCCCCAGTCGTCGATCTGGCGGAAGGCCTCATCGTTCATTTGCCAACCGGCCGCGCCATGGGTGGGCGGTGCTTCGCCGAATATCTCGACGTAGCGGTCGAACGCACTCTGCATCTGGCGCCGGGTCCAGGCCGCATCGCGCTCGCGCACGTTGTCCTGCCAGTAGACGTGGTCCCAGGTGTGGATGCCGCACTCGTGCCCCGCCGCGCGCGCCGCGCGCATCTCGGCCGCGCCCTTGCGGCCGATATCGGGACCAGGCAGCAGCACGCCGTACATCAACGTGCGCAAGCCATAGTTCGACACCACCGAGGTACGCGACACCTTCTTCAGGAAGCCGGGACGGAACACGCGCCGCAGCGCCCAGCCGGTATGGTCGGGGCCAAGGCTGAACAGAAAGGTGGCCTCGGCCCGCACGCGGGCCAGCATGGCGAGCAGCGCCGGCACGCCTTCGCGAGTGCCGCGCAGCGTGTCGACGTCGACCTTCAGGGCGATACGGGCCATCGGGTGCGTGCGCTCAGTTGGCCGAATCGACCAGGGTGCGCGCCTCGATCACCTTGCTGCGGTAAGCCTCGAAGATGGCGCGCAGCGCGTCTTCCATGCTGACCTCGGGCTTCCAGCCGAGCTCTTCCACGGTGTTGTCGATCTTCGGCACGCGGTTCTGCACGTCCTGGTAGCCCTTGCCGTAGAAGTCGCCCGAGGAGGTTTCCACGATCTGGGTCTTCTTGGCTTCTTCCGCGTACTCGGCGTAGTCGCCGGCCATCTTCAGCATCATCTCGGCCAGCTCGCGCACGGAGTGGATGTTGCGCGGGTTGCCGATGTTGTAGATCTTGCCGGTGGCGATGCCGTTCGGGTTCTCGATGATGCGCATCAGTGCGCTGATGCCGTCGGTGACGTCGGCAAAGGCACGCTTTTGCGCGCCGCCGTCCACCAGCTTGATCGGCTCGCCGCGCACGATGTGGCCGAGGAACTGGGTGACCACGCGCGAGGAGCCTTCCTTCGACTCGAAGATCGAGTCCAGGCCGGCGCCGATCCAGTTGAACGGGCGGAACAGGGTGTAGTTCAGGCCTTGCTCCATGCCGTAGGCGTGGATCACGCGATCCATCAACTGCTTGGAGCAGGCATAGATCCAGCGCGGCTTGTTGATCGGGCCGCAGATCAGCTCGGACGTCTCGGGATCGAACTCGTCGTCATGGCACATGCCGTACACCTCGGAGGTGGACGGGAACACCAGGTGCTTGCCGTACTTCACGGCGGCGCGCACGATCGGCAGGTTGGCTTCGAAGTCGAGTTCGAACACGCGCAGCGGCTGGCGCACGTAGGTGGCGGGCGTGGCGATGGCCACCAGCGGCAGCACCACGTCGCACTTGCGGATGTTGTACTCGATCCACTCCTTGTTGATGGTGATGTCACCTTCAAAGAAGTGCATGCGCGGATGGTCGATCAGGTCGCCAAGGCGATCGCTGGACATGTCCATGCCGTAGACTTCCCACGACGTGGTTTCGAGAATGCGGCGCGTCAAGTGGTGGCCGATGAAGCCGTTGACGCCAAGAATCAGGACCTTTTTCATCGGTTTTCCTCTTTGGACAATGCGGTAAGAAATGTGGAAAGCGCGGCAGGCGAGACGGGCGCGGGTTGGGCGCCATCGTCCAGCAGTTCGCGTACAAGGATCAGGCCGCCATCGCCGCACACGCCGACGATCTGCCCGTCGATCACGTGCAAGCCCGGGCGGGCGGCGCTGGTGGACTGCAATTGGGTTGCTGCGGCTGCACTGCCGGCATGCGGCAGGCGCGCCTGTGCCACCACGAAGCGGCGCGGGCCCACATCGGTGAAGGCGCCGGGATAGGGCGGCGCGACAGCGCGGATCAGGTTGTAGACCTGCGCGGCCGGCTGCTGCCAGTCGATGCGGCCGTCCTCCGGCTTGCGCCCGGAGAAGTAGCTGCCTTCGGCAAGGCGGTTGGGCAGCGGCTTGATGTTGCCGGCCATCATGGCGGGCAGGGCGCGCCAGAGCGTTTGCTCGGCGGCCACGGTCACTTTCTCGAAGACCTCGCCGGCGGTGTCGTCGGGCAGGATCGGCACTGACGTCTGGTCGACGATGAAGCCGGCATCCGGCTTGGCTTCCATCGCATGCAGCGTGGCGCCGGTCTCGCTTTCTCCGTGCAGCACGGCCCAGTTCACCGGCACGCGGCCGCGATACTTGGGCAGCAGCGAGCCGTGCATATTGAACGCGCCTTGCGGCGCCAGCGCCAGCACTGCCGCGGGAATCATCGCGCGGTAGTAGAAAGAGAAGATCACGTCGGGGCGCGCCGCGGCCACCGCGGCGGCCAGCGCCGGATCGGCCGGGTCTTCGCCGTAGGTGACGGGCAAGCCGAGTTCGGCGGCGGTATCGGCAACGCGGCGGAACCAGATGTTTTCATCCGGGCGGTCGCGGTGCGTGACAACCAGCGCCACTTCCACGCCACGCGCGTGCAGCACGCGCAGGCAGCGGTCGCCGACGTTGTGATAGGCAAAGACTACTGCGCGCACGAGGCCTCCGTCGCCTTTTGCTGTTCTGGCGTGCCTTCCAGCACCGCCTGGATGCGATAGCGCGGACGGTTGCGCACTTCCTGGTAGATGCGGCCGATGTACTCGCCCAGCAGGCCGATGCCGAACAGCATGATGCCAACCAGGAAGAAGTTGAAGGCGAGCAGGGTGAACACACCCTGCACTTCCGCGCCAAGCACGAAGCGCCGAACCAGCAGCACCGCCACCAGGCCCGCCGACGCCAGCGACAGCAAGGTGCCGATGGCGGAGAACCACTGCAGCGGCACGATGGAGAAGCCGGTCACCAGGTCGAAGTTCAGCCGGATGAGCTGGAACAGCGAATACTTGGATTCGCCGGCGTGGCGCTCCTCGTGCTCGACCACGATTTCCACCGGATTGGAGGAGAAGGTATAGGCCAGCGCGGGGATAAAGGTATTGACCTCACGGCAGGCATTGATGGTGTCGACCACATTGCGGTCGTAGGCACGCAGCATGCAGCCCTGGTCGGTCATCTTGATGCGCGTGATGCGCTCGCGCAGCCGGTTCATGGCGCGGGACGCAATGCGGCGGAACGCCGTGTCGTTGCGCTCGCGGCGGATGGTGCCAACGTAGTCATGGCCTTCGCGCATGGTCGCCACCAGCCGGGGGATTTCCTCCGGCGGGTTTTGCAGGTCGGCGTCCAGCGTGATCACGATCTGGCCGCGGGTATGCTCGAAGCCGGCCAGGATGGCCATATGCTGGCCAAAGTTGCCGTTGAACAGCACGACGCGGGTTGTGTCCGGGCGCTTGTGAAACTGGCTGGCCAGGATCTGTGCCGAACGGTCGCGACTGCCGTCGTTGACGAAGATGATCTCGTAGTTGCAGCCGAGCCCGTCCATCGCCGGGTAGAGCCGGTCGAACAGGGCTTGCAGGCCATCTTCCTCGTTATAGACGGGAATGACGACGGAGACTTCGACAGGGCTCATTTGAAGAGGCGTTTGCATGTTTCACTAAGAGTTGCGCATACCCGCTCCACGTCGGCGGCTTGCATGGCGGGGAACATCGGCAGCGTGACGATCCCCCTTCCGATGCGCTCGGCGTGCGGCAGCATGCCATCGCGCCAGCCCAGGGAGCGGTAATAAGAAAACAGGTGCACGGCGGGATAGTGCACGCCGGTGCCGACGCCTTGCTCACGCATGGCCTCCATCACCGCGGTGCGTCCGCCTTCGATGCGTTCGGCCGGCAGCACCACCTGGAACATATGCCAGTTGGTGGTGGCCAGTTCGCCGTCGCGCGGCAGCGGCAGCTCGATGCCGAGTTCGGCCAGGCCGCTGTCGGCGGCGCAGCGGTAGTAAGCCTCGGCCAGTTCGGCGCGGCGTGCCGTGATGGCGTCAAGCTGCGCCAGTTGCGACAGGCCGATGGCGGCGTTGACATCGGTCAGGTTGAACTTGCCGCCGGGCTCTTCCACATCCATCCCGTCCATGCCGGTACGGATCACGCCTTGCAGGCGCAGGCGTTCGGCGCGTTCGGCTTCTTCGGGCGAGTTCATCACCAGGCAGCCGCCTTCGACGCTGGTGATGTTCTTGTTGGCCTGGAAGCTGAAGCTGACCAGGTCGCCGAAGGCACCGATGCGCTGGCCGCGCCAGCGCGAGTCGATGGCCTGCGCGGCATCCTCGATCACACGCAGGTTGTGCTTGTTCGCGATGGCGTAGAGGCGGTCCATATCCACCGGCAGGCCCGACAGGTAGACCGGCATGATGGCGCGGGTACGGGGCGTGATGGCGGCTTCCACGGCATCGAGATCGATATTGCGCGTGCGCGGGTCGATGTCGACGAAGACGGGCTTGGCGCCGACCGTGATCACGACATTGGCCGTGGCAACCCAGGTGATCGGGGTGGTGATGACTTCGTCGCCGGGGCCGATATTGGCCACGCGCAGCGCGATTTCCATCGTCGCCGAACCATTGGCGAAGGTGCGCACCGGGCGGCCCCCGAACAGCTCGGACAGGGCGGCCTCGAAGGCGTGCATCTTGGGGCCGGAGGTGATCCAGCCCGAGGCCAGCACCTTGCCCACCTCGGCGATGGCAGCGGCGTCAATATTCGGCTTGACGAAGGGCAGGAAGGCTTGCGCAGCGGAAGCGGTCATGGCGATCAGGTTCTTGTTGCGATGGTGCGAAGGTGCGGTGATCAGGAACGCGCGATGAGAAACACGCCGGCGAGGATCAGCAGGATGCCTGCTACGCGCAGGGGGCCGATCATTTCACCGAACAGCCACCAGGCTGCCAGGGCGTTCACCACATAACCGAGCGACAGCATCGGGTAAGCGATCGATACATCGACCCGCGACAGCCCGACGATCCACACGCCGACGCTGACTACGTACAGTGTCAGGCCAGCCAGTACCGGCCACTGCGTCAGCACGCGAAACGCCGTGGCAAACAGCGTCGCGCGCTCGATGGTGATGGCGCCCACGGCGTTGGTGCCGGCTTTGAGCAGCAACTGCGCGCACGCATTGAGCAGCACGCCAGTGAAGATGAAAGCGAAGGTAGAGAGCGTCATGGCGCGCGGTTCGGTTCTTGCTGCGGGGCCGCCGGCGCCTGGCCGGGAGGCGGGAAGTTGGTGACCGCGACGCGGCGCTTGTCTTGCCCGATCTTGTACATCGGCACCTTGCGCTCTTGCAGCAACTTGTAGGTGGCAGCCGACATGATGCCCACGGCGTGCTGGCCATCCTGCCATTTTGCAATAAAGGCATCCAGCGTGGGGAGCCATTTCTGCGGCTCCTGCTTGGTGCCGAACTCCAGTTCGTCCGGCCATTCCACCATGATGGTGGTGCGGCGCAGGTAGTACGGCAGCGTGTGGTCCAGCATGCGCACGCCGTAGATCGGCATGTCATCCGTCAGCACGGCGTTGATGGCGGGCACCATGTCCACGCCCGAAGTCTGCCGTCCCATGACCTCGTGTCCCAGCAGCGCCACCGTGAAGCTGGTGAACAAGCCGAGCGAGTACACGGTGATGCTGACCATCAGGCCCTTGCTCGCCAGCAGCTTGCGCGCGAGGAACACGGCGCCGAGCATCAGCACGAAGGCGGCGCCGACCCAGACTGCGAACAAGCGGTACAGCTCGTTGGGCGTGTTGTCGGAATTCAGCGTGGCCACCACCGGGCTGGCCAGCAAGCCGATTGCCGCAATGACCAGCATGCCGTTGAGCTGCCGCTTCCAGCTGCGCTCATCGATGTGCTGCAGCGCCACGGCTGCCAGCATGCCAAGCGCCGGGAAGATCGGCACGATGTAGCCGGGCAGCTTCGAGCCGGACAGGCTGAAGAAGACGAAGATGGCAATGGCCCACACGGCCAGCAACAGCGCCGGCTGGAATGGCCGTGCCGGCGCCACGCGTGCCGCCGCGCCTTCGCCACGGACCACTTGCCACATGCGCGGCGCCAGGCCCAGCCAGGGGATGAAGCCCGCCACCAGCAACGGCACGAAGTACCACAGCGGGCCTTTGCGCGAGTGTACCGTCGAGGTATAGCGCTGCCAGTGCTCGTGGATAAAGAAGAAATTCAGGAATTCGGGGTTGCGCTCAGACACCAGCCAGAACCAGGGCACCGTGACGATCAGCATCAGCGCGATGCCGGTAATCAGGTGCAGGCGGCGCCACAGGCCGAAATCCCGCGAGATCAGGGTGTAGATGACCAGCACGAGACCGGGCAGGGCAATGCCTACCAGCCCCTTGGTCAGGATCGCCACGCCCATCGCTATCCAGCAGGCCCACATCCAGTAGCGCCGCGCGGCCGGCGTAGCAGCCGGGTGCTGCGCGAGCAGCATGAAGGCCAGCACGCAGGCCATCGCGCCGGACAGCGTCATGTCCAGCGAGTTGAAGTGCGAGGCCACGCTCCACATCGGCGCGGCGGCCAGCACCAGCCCGGTCAGGAAGGCGGCCCGGAAGCCATACCAGCGGTGGGCGGCGAGCATCGAAACCACAAGGCCGACCATGCCGGACAGCGCCACGCACAGCCGGGCCTGCCAGTCGCCTACGCCGAACACGGTGTAGGACAGCGCCGTCACCCACATATGGAAGGGCGGCTTCTCGAAGTACTTGAGTGCGTTGTAGCGAATGGTTACCCAGTCGCCGGTAGAGAACATCTCGCGGGCGATCTCGGCATAGCGGCCTTCATCGGAGCGCAGCAGGTGGCGAGCGTCGAGCGTGCCGAACCAGACCAGGAGAATAAACAGGCAAACCAGGACGATGGTGGTCGTGGGCAAGCCGGCAGATTGCGAAACACCTTGTGCGGTGCTTCGCGAGGTGTCTCGCGAGGTCACGGAACTACGCATACGTCTCCTGGAAAGGGATCGGGTGACCGCCCTGGCTTGCGCACATGACGACCGGTTCTCGGGCTTGCGGGTGCGGCGATCCGCGCGCTGGCGGACCGGATGGCTTGTCCCGCCAGCTGCCACACAATCATTGCATTGGCTCGCGATGACGCGGCCACCTGCATGATGATCAAAGCTTGGTATACCGTCTTGGCCCCGCTAAAAAAGCGGAGTCAGGTTGTTGCCGCAGCGCGCTGCCAGGCTGTTTGACGGTTTCGCGCTGCCCGGGCACCGGGCGAAAACATCACAACGCAGCAGCGACGGCTTTGGTAGACAAAAGAAGCAAGCGATCGTGCCCGTTTCCACGCGCCTTCTGCTTCGTCCTTCCTTATAGCCGTTACCCCATGGCCAACCGTGGTTGCCAAGTGGCGCGGCGCGCAATGTTAGCACGACCGCCGCAACCCACCGTCGCGCGCGGGGTCGGCGCACGCGGGACAGCCCGGGCAGCGCGCGTGGCTTAGCTTGAAAGTGGTGCAATAGGCATATTTCTGGCCCGGCGCAAGCGCAGCGAGACGCCGATCAGCAGAATGCCGCAAACCACCGCCCAGGCTCCGATCATCCACAGCACCGCCAGCGCGCCGGCAAGGGGTTGCCACAGCAGCAGGAAAGCGAACACGATGCTCACCAGCCCGGCCAGGATCAGCCACCATTCATTGGGAATGTCCTTGCGCAGGCGGATCGCCGCGACAATTTGCAGCACCCCTGTGGCAAGCGTCCAGGCGGCGATATATAACAGCAGGGAAAACGCCGTGACCACGGGGCTGAACCAGGTCAGCAAGCCCACGCCCAGGCCAAGCAGGCCCTGCAGTGCAAGGATGCCGCGGTCGCTAGCCTCGCGCTGGCTGCCCGAGATGGCCATCAGCAGCGCGCTGACGCCGTCGGCGGCGGCAAAGGCGCCAAACAAGAGCACGAGTGCAGCCAGTGTGGCAATAGGAGCGAAAAACGCACAAATCCCGAAAAGAACGGCGAGAATGCCGCGCAAGGCCACGACCCACCAAAGCTTGGCGTAATACTGAAGCATAGGAACTCCCTGGCAAGCTGCCCGCATGGGCCGGCAGCGACGGTGACCGACTAAGATTGCCGACACACGCGGGCAAAAAAGCGCTAGTTTCTAGCCAGCGCGAGCTACAACGTCTGGCTGGCCTTGCGTGTGGGGCACCGGGTCGGAACGAGCGGGGGCGCGAAATCATTCTAGACAGGATTCATGTGAGGACAAAGGCGCAACGGTTCAGGGCTGCTTCTATGGCCAGCGCAGTGCTGCTGGCAATGGGCAGCCTTGCGCAGGCTCAGACAGTGGCGGTGGCTGCTGCCGCGTCCGAGGAGGCGCCGGCGCGGGCGCTTGCCCCGCTGTGCGACGCGCCATGGTTCCGCTCCGGCTCGCGGGTGCAGATGGAAGGCGACGGCGCCATGCCCATGTCGATCACCATGACCTTGCGCCGGGCGACCAAGAACCAGACCGGGTGCCGGGCGCAGCTCGAGGTGCGCTCCAAGTCGGCGCTGTCTGCCCTGATGGGGCCGCCGGTCATCATGGACCAGGTCCACATGGTCAATATCGACCGCAGCCCCGACTCTGCCAAGAGCAGTATCGAGAGCGAGCATGCCGTCATCAATGCACAAGGGCGCTATGCCCGCATGTACGGCGAAGCCGCCTTCAGGGGCCAGGGCGTGTTCAGCTACGCAGGCATGGATATCCGCGAAGGCGGCACCCTGGAGGGCGAGGCGTTCGAGTCCAGCGTCTCGCTGCAGATCTATCCGGTGGGCGCGGACGAGGTCGTGGGCAGCATGCGGGCGCTATATGCCTCGATCAGCGTCGGATCCCGCCACGTGGGCAAGCGCCAGATGATCGATACCGTGCTGGGCCGCAAGGAGTGCATGCCGATCACCTACGAGAAGCGGACTTCGCTGGGGCCGCTGATGGTGGGGGAGGAGGTGGTGCAGGTGGAGCCCACGCTGATGCATGTTACCGACTGGTATTGCCCCGCCGAGGCATTCGTGCTGCGCACCGAGATTCGCCAGCAGGACAAGGTGCAACGGATCGACGTCACCGGCATGGATCTGGATACGACTTCGCCCTGAGGCCTTTCCCGCGCGCCAAAGCGGATTCTCCGGCAGCAGACAGCAGACAGCAGAAAGCCCGCCAGTTTGAATTGGCGGGCTTTCTGCTGTCAGGGCGCCCGGTACCTGCGCGGCGCCCTTGCCGATCAGTTCGCGGCTGCGGCTGATGCGGCGGGCTTCTTGCTCTTGCTCTTCTTGCTCTTCTTGGTCGACTTCTTGGCCGGCGGCGCGGAGGCGTCGGTCAGGTCCGTGCGGGTGCTCTTGTTCGCGCCCTGGGAATACGGGTCGAACTTGTCACCGGACTTGGCACCCTGGCTATACGGGTCGAACTTATCGCCCGACTTGGCGCCCTGGCTATACGGGTCGAATTGCTTCTTCCCGGTCGATTGCGCCTGGGCAGCCACGGAGACGGCGCCAATGCACAGCGCGATGGCTGTCGCGACGAACTTGTTCATGTTTTCTCCTGGTAAATGCCGCCTTCCGGCGGTTCGAATACACGGAAACTGACGGCTAAGGCCGCCACGCCGATTGCGTGGGATACCGTTGCCGCGTTGTCCGCTGGTCCTCAGTGTCGCCAACATTTCGCCTGGCTGTCAACATGCGCTGTATTGTGAAATGCACGCTTTGTATCGTCCTATGGAAAGCCGCTATTGCCTTTATCGCCAAGACTTGCTTGACGCCTGACGTTCCGTGCGCCTAACCGCACACTTTTTGTTTGCGTAATGTGAAAAAAAGCCCCCGCAGGCGTGATGGTCTGCGGGGGCGTTGATTTTGGTGGATCGCCGGGCTTCGAAGGCCGTTACTCGGTCGCGACATCCGAAGGATGCTTCCACGCATCCCGGACTTCCGGGCTCGGTGCCAGCGCAAGGTTGATGTTGCGCGCGCCGATTGGCTGCTGGAACCATTGTTTTTGCAAGGCGATCACCTGTGGGCCGGCGAATACCGATGCCAGGGTCTGGTCCACCAGTTGCTTCCACTCCGGATCGGCCTTGGACATCATCAGTGCATTCTGCTCGATCGACAGAGCGGGCCCCACGATCACGAACTGCGAAGGGTCCTTGGCGCGGGCGCGCAGTCCCGACAGCAGTACATCGTCCATCACGAATGCCTGCGCGCGGCCGGATTCGAGCAGCAGGAAGGATTCGCCATGGTCCTTCGCGTAGATGTCATGGAAACCATACTGGCCCTTCAGGCGGCGCACATGGCGATCGCCCGTGGAACCGGCGCTGGTCACCACGTTCTTGCCGCGCAGGTCTTCGAAGGACTTGATGCCCGAATCCGCGCGCACCAGCATGCGGACCGTGGAAATGTAATGCGAGACGCTGAAGGCGACCTGCTTCTGGCGCTCCAGCGAGTTCGTGTTGGGCGCGCAGTCGAGATCGACCAGGCCATTGACCACGGCGGGGATCCGGTTCTGCGGGGTGAGCGGCATCCAGCGCACCTTGATCGTCTTCAGCCCGAGCTTCACGCGCGCGGCCTCCGCGGCGCGCAGGCACAGGTCCACCGCGTAGCCTGCGGGCTCGCCCTTGTCGTTGGCGAAGGAGAAGGGCAGCGCCGATTCACGGTAGCCCAGCACGATGGTGCCGGTGTTGCGGATCTTGTCCAGCACCGGGCTTTGGGCCTGGGCGGCGTGTGGGGCGGAAATCGAGAGGGCGGCGGCAGCGACGAACGCTAGCTTTGCCAGCAGGCGGGGGGCACGGAACGTGCCGGCACTGGCGAATGTGGCAAACGAGAACATATGTCGAATATTTCAAAAGTGGCGAGGCTACCCCTGTGGCCTGCTTCGGCAAAGTACATCTTCGTCATAAGCAAATATCCGCCCGGAGAGCCGCCTGGGAAAAGGCGTCCGGTCGGAAAGCGCGCTACGCCGGCGGGTGGCGCCGAGCGCGCGGCTGCGCAGGCAGTCACAAAAATTCACGGTGGCTGGGTTGCGGTTTGATTGATGTGCGCGGTACGCTACCGGGTTCGCTGCGTCTGTGACGTGCAGTGATCACGATCGTCAAGGGAATCATGAAGATTTCGCGCAAGAAAATCGCGCTTGGCACCGCCGCGCTGGCGATTGCCGCTGGTGTGGCCGTGCAAATGGTCTGGCACCCGTTCGGGCGCGCCTGGAAGGGGCAGCCCCGCCAGCTTGAACTCGATTTCAGCCGCCCCGATGCGCTGGTCGACAGCGAAAGCCTGTCCAGCCTGCCGCGCGACATGCTGCGCGTGCCGCTGCTGCGCGATGTGCTCACCGAAGATTTCGTCAAATATTACGAAGACAACGAAGGCCGCCTGTCTGCCTCGGGCGCCTTGCGTCGCATTGCCTTCGAGCACGACCTGGACTGGGGCGATGCGTTGCTCAAGCGCGTGTTCGACGAACCGGGCCGGCTCATGGCCTGGCGCGGCGCCGATGGCACCTTGCGCTACTGGGCGCTGTCGATGGAGCGCAACGGGCTGGCCAAGGTGCTGCAGACACTTGGCACGATCGCCCCGGCTGACACGCAGCTGAGCCGTGCCGGTGAAGTCGGCGGCACGCCGCTGTATGCACTGCGGATCGGCCCGGCGCGCAGCCTGCTGCTGGCGGGCAAGGGTGATCGCCTGGTAGTCCTTTCGGAAGCCGGCATGCTGCTGGACGCGGAAGGCAAGCCCATCGGCGCACGCGCCAAGGCGGTGGCCGCCTGGCTGTCCGAGGATGCCGGCGCGCGCGAGACCCCGCTGCAATCGTTCGCGCTCGACGCCGCCAAGGGTCCGCCCAAGGGCCATCGCGTGCTGGTGGGCGCGAATTACCTCTCGTTTGGCTATCAGGCATTCTTCCCGGGCATCGAAGCGCTGCGTTTCGATTTTGCTGGCGCCGATTCTAAGTCCGATTCTAAGTCCGATTCCAAGTCCGATTCCAAGGCCGGCGCCGATGATGCCGCCTGGCACAGCGCGGTGCTGGTCGATGGCGCGCGCCTGCCGGGCAAGTGGAACACGGCCGAACTCTGGAAGGCCTTGCCGGCCGACCCCGCGGCGTGCGCCACGCTGCCGGTGGACTGGCAGGCCGCAGGCAAGATGCTGCAGAAGGTCAGCGGCGGCAATGACGAACTGGCTACGCAGGTGGCCCAGGCCTTCGACGGGCCGGCTGCCGTGTGCTGGTACAGCAAGTCGGCGCTGGTGGCGCCGTTGTTCATGGCGCGGGTCAAGTCGGCCGATGCCGCTGCCGCGCTGCGCCCGGTACTGGCGAGCCTGTTCGAGCAAGTGATTGGCGCCTATGAACCCAATGCCGGCACGGAAAAGGGCGCCTATGCGCGCCTGCCGGTGCAGAGCCGCCAGGGCGCGGGCGGCGCGGTGTTGTGGTCGCGCGCGGTCAGCTCGCCCTACGGCACGCGTGAGGCCAAGGGGGCGCCGTTCGCGGCGCAGCTTTCGGCGGGTGCCTATTTCCCCGTGACGCTGGCACTGGCTGGCAACACGGTGCTGTTCTCGCCTGACGGCGCGTTGGTGGATGACGCGCTGGCGGTGCAGGGCAAGCGCTTCCCGGCGGTGGCCGACACCATGCAGCGCGGCCAGCAGGCCCGTACCGTGCTCAGCTTCACCCCGTCGACGCTGGCGCCGCTGGTGCGCCGCGAAGCCACCAAGGCGTTGCCCGCGGACCAGGAAGCCCTGTTCCTGAACGCGGCGCGCGCTCACCTGTTCCCTAAGCTGAAGACCCTAGCGGCCTACCCGACGGTCTCGCTGGTGCTGCCCGATAGCTTGCCTTCGGGGCGTGCGTGGGTGCCGGTGACCTGGCAGCAGGCAGGCACGCCGCCGCGCGGCGTGCTGGCCGCGGCCCCGTCGATAGCGCCGGCAGCACCGGCGCCGCAAGAGGCCGCGCAGTGATAGCTGTGAGCCGAGGCCGCCGCTCGATGCTGGCGGCGCTGGCGCTTGCCTTGCCCCTGGCCGGCGGCAATCGGGCCTGGGCCTTGTCGGGCCTGGCGTCGGACACGCCAGACGCGGATGCGCTCGATGCCTCGCAATCGGCGGCGTTTCGTGCCTGGTTCGTGCGCATCGTTGGCGAGCAACTGCGCCAGGGCCCGACCCCGCGCTGGGTCCAGCGCGATTGTGCGGGCCTGGTGCGCTTTGCCGTGGGCGAGGCGCTCAAGGTGCATGACGCGCGCTGGCTGCGCGCCAACGGCATGCAAGGCAGCGCCTCGGCCCGCCAGTTGCCGCCGGAGCTTAGCCTGAGCCCGAGCCAGCGCACGCTTGGCCAGCGCTGGACCCGCGCCGACGGCAGCACCGGGGCTTATGCCTCCGCCCTGGCCCTGGTGCAGGGCAATAGCCGCTTTGTCGCCAGGAACGTCAACCTGGCGCAGCCCGGCGACCTGCTTTTCTACGACCAGGGCGATGAACAGCACCTGATGATCTGGATGGGCCAGTACCTGGCCTATCACACCGGCACCGTGACCCGTACCGATAACGGCCTGCGTGCCGTCACCCTTTCTCGCTTGATGCAATGGAACGATTCGCGCTGGCAGCCGCAGGACGGCAATCCCAATTTCATCGGCGTATTCCGTTTCGCCTTTTTGTCGAGGTAAAGACGATGCTTGTCGTCATGACGCGCGCAAGCGCGCTTCTGCGTTCCTCCATCCCCCGCATGCTGCTGGCGCTTGCCTTGCTGGCAGGCGCCCAGGCGGCAGGCGCCCAGGCGGCGGGCGCCGCCGAGCGGCCGAGCGTCACGCTCGACACGGTGCCGTCAAGCGGCTATAGCGCTTTCCAAGGGCAGCCATTCTTCCTGCTGTCGGACGCCAGCTACGGCAGCGACCAGACGGCACAGGTGCGCCTGGAAGCCCCGGGACGCGAATACAAGAGCGAGCTGCAGCGCTATGGCGGCGCCGACATCCTCGTCTACCGGGTCGCCGATCCGATCGCCTTCCTGAAGGCACAAAAGAACCTGCACCGGATCGACGTCAAGGCGAACTACCGCGGCGAAGGGTTGGCCAATACCCTGTCCTACCTGTGGGATAGCTGGTACAAGCAGGCGCGCCGCGCATGGCAACGCGTGCTGTCGTTCGCGACCCGCAGCAAGGCGGTGGAGGACGCGCCGCAGTTCAGCATGGGTGACCAGATTGCCCAGCCGACCCGCTTCGAGAACAACCCGCAGTACGAGCCGCTCAAGGGCTACGACGTGGTCGAGCGCTTCCGCTACCCGATCTGGGACGCCAAGGAAATCGCGCCGCCCAAGGATGTCAAGCTGGAAGGCAGCAGCAGCGAATTCCTGCCGCGAGATGCGGGCAACGTGATGGTGCCGCTGGGCAAGCTCAAGCCGGGCCTGTACATCGTCGAAGGCATCATCGGCACCTACCGCGCCCATACCTTGCTGTTTGTGTCCGATACCGTGGCCATCACCAAGAGCTCCGGCAACGGCATGCTGGTCTGGGCCGCGCAGCGCAAGAGCGGCCGCCCGGTCGCCGGCGCCAGCCTCGCCTGGACCGACGGCCTCGGCGTGCTCCAGAGCGCTACCACTGGCGCTGACGGTGCGGCAGATCTGGCCCACGCCAGCCCGGAGCGCAGCTACCTGCTGGGCGTGGATCCGGCCGGCGGCGCGTTTATCTCGGAAAACTTCTACTACGACAGCGAGATCTACAACACCAAGCTGTACGCCTTCACCGACCGGCCGCTGTACCGCCCCGGCGACGAAGTCCGGGTCAAGTTCATCGGCCGCAATTTCCGCAATGCCACCGAATCCGGCCCCGCAGCGCCCGGTGATATCAAGCTGGAGGTGCTGGACCCCAACGGCGCGCCGCTGGCCTCGGTCGCTACCGCGCTAGCCGCTGACAATGGCGCCGACGCGCGCTTCACGCTGCCCGCCAATGCCCTGGCCGGCGGCTATACGCTGCGCTTCGACTACGGTGGCAACACCTACGGCGGCGCCTTCCGCGTGGCCGAGTACATCAAGCCGCATTTCGACGTGAATCTTGCGTTGGACAAGGCCGACTATGCCACCGGCGAGGCGGTCAAGGGCAAGATCCAGCTGCGCTATCCCGACGGCAAGCCGGTCAAGGACGCCAAGCTGTCCGTCAGCCTGCGCGCGCAGCAGGTGACGATGGTGGAGGGCGAGCTGCAATATGCCGGCCTGTTCCCGGTCAAGCTGGAGCAGCAGGAACTGACCACCGACGGCAGCGGCAATGCCGCGCTGGTGCTGCCTGCCGCCAAGGACCCGAGCCGCTATGTGGTGACGGTGTTCGCCAACGACGGCGCGGCCTATCGGGTCAAGGTCACGCGCGAACTGCTGATCGCGCGTGGCGCCACGCCATACAAGCTGACGGCGCCGGCCAATTTCACTAACCCGGGCCAGAGCGTGACCTTCCAGTTGCAGGCGCTGGCCGCCGCCGGGCAGGCTTCGGCGCAGGCGCCGGCCAAGTGGGAACTGGTGCGGCTGGAGTCCCGCACCCGCAGCGAGGGCACGCTGAGCCCCGCCGCCAATGGCACTGTGTCGTTCCCGGTCAAGTTCGGCGAGCCGGGCTCGTACACGCTCTCCGTCAAGGACGGCGCGGGCAATCTGCTGGCCGCCGCCAGCCACTGGGTGGCGGGCGAGGGCCTGCAGACCGTGCCGGGCAATATCGAGATCGTGTTCGACCGGGACCGCTACCGCATCGGCGACACGGCCGAAGCGCTGGTGACGTTCCCGCTCGCCGTCGAGGATGCCTTGCTGACGCTGGAGCGTGACCGGGTGGAGCGGCGCGGCCTGCTGTCCAAGGGCGGCGACTGGCTGTCGCTGGAGAAGGTTACCGACAAGCAATGGCGGGCGCGGATCAAGGTGGGCAACGATTTCAGCCCCAATATGACGTTCTCCGTGCTGTACGTGAAGGACGGCGACTACGTGTTCCAGAACGCCGGCATTGCCGTGGTGCAGCCCACGATCGAGCTGGCGGTCAAGAGCGACAAGCCTGTCTATGCCCCCGGCGAGACCGTCACGCTGGACCTCACCAGTGCCTTCAATGGCAAGCCCGTGCCGGCGAATCTCACCGTCAGCGTGGTGGATGAGATGGTCTACGTGCTGCAGCCTGAAATCGCCCCGAGCATTGTCGACTTCTTCTACCATCCGCGCCGCAACAGCGTGCGCACCACTTCCAGCCTGAACTTCATCGGCTACGACCTCGCCGTGTCGGGCCAGCCCGGCGCCGGTGGCCCTGAGCGCGGCCGCTATAACGAGCGGGGCGTGAAGGTGCTGGAGCGCCCGCGCCGGGACGAGAAGGACACTGCCGCGTGGGAGGCCAACCTGCGTACCAGCGCAGACGGCCGCGCGCGCATGAGCTTCACCATGCCCGACTCCCTGACTCGCTGGCGCATCACGGTGCGCGCGATGTCGGGCGACGGCATGGTCGGGCAGCGCACCGCCAGCATCCGGTCCGACAAGGGCCTGTATCTCAAATGGACCGGGCCGCAACGCTACCGCGCCGAGGACGCGCCGCGCATCGACATGGTGGCCTTCAACCAGGGTGAGCAGGAGGTGGCCGCGGACCTCGTGGTGATCGGCGCCGGCCTGAATGTCAACCAGAGCGTGACGCTCAAGCGTGGTGCCAACTACGTGCGCCTGCCGGTTGCGCAGGGTGCTCTGCAGGGTGGCGTGGTCAATGCGGAGATCAAGCTGCAGGGCAAGGTGCTGGACCGACTGCAGACCACGCTCACGGTCGAGCCCACCGGCTGGCTCTCGCAGCGCGAGCTGACGCTGCCGCTGGCCGGCGCCAATGCGGCGTTCAAGCTGCCGGCGGATGCGCAAGACATACGCCTGCGCTTCGTCGATGGCGCCGCCAGCCAGTTCGCCCGCGTGGCGGACGATCTGCTGGCCTATCCCTATGGCTGCACCGAGCAGACCGCCAGCCGGCTGATTCCGCTGGCGTTGGCCCAGCGCAGCCTGGCCGCCACCGGCGCGGACACGGGCGGCGGCACCCAGGGCATCGACGCGCTGCTACGCACCCAGCGCCAGCGCCTGGCGCTGCTGGCCGGGGTCAATGGCCAGTTTGGATGGTGGGGCGATACGGTGGGCAATAGCGCGCTGCTGACGGCGTATGCCTATTACGCCGACTGGCTGGCAACGCGCGCCGTCGGCATCAGCCTGCCGCCCGATCACTGGAAGCGCACGCTGGAAGCTTACAAGCAGGCCATGAAGGAGCCGCTGCTGCACCGTGCACTCGCGCTGTGGTTCATCAACGAGATGGGCCTGCCGGTGGCCACGCAGCTCGGTGGCGTGGCCGGCGAGCTCGCTCGCCCCGGCGCCGACGCGCCTGGCGCGGCGGTGGGCGAAAGCCTGGTGTTTGCCGCGCCGGATTCGCCGCAAGGCCGCCGCGTGGCGACCGTGCTGGCCGCGCAGCTCTACAGGCAGATCGGCCAGCCGATGCCGGAAGGCCTGGCCAGCGCCGCCGAGGCCGCGCGCCAGACGCTGGCGAGCGATCCTTCGCCGCTGGTGCAGAGCCTGCTGCTGATGGCGGGCAAGGGCGCGGCCACCTCCGAGGTGCAGGCGCTGCTGGCCCGCGCCGGCGCTGCCTCACCGACGATTGACCGGGCCGTGACGCTGGTGTGGCTCAACAAGGCCCTTGGCGGTGGGCTGGGCCGCGGGCTGGCCGGCGAGGGCGATCCCGCGCTGCGCGTGCCGCAGGGCAACTGGAAGGCTGCGCGCAGCCCGCTCGGCCTGCCGGAATGGCGCTGGAGCGGGGCGCAACTGCCCGAGACGCTCGCGCTTACCGTGCCGCAGAACATGGATGCGGCCTCACAGTCGTTCAACACCAATGCCGTGGTGTCCTACCGCAGCCGTGCCCAGGAAGCCTCGCGCCTGCCGATCGGCATCGAGCGCAAGCTCTATCGCCTGGTGCCCACGAGCGATGGCGCAGCGAAAGACGGCAAGCCAGCCGAAGCCGCCGCCGCGGGTACGGCCGGCCTGACCTTCTCGGCCAAGCCGGTCAAGCCGGGTGACAAGCTCGACAGCAACACGCTCTACGTCGATGAGATCGTACTGAGCCCGCGCCAGGGCACCTACCGCTACGGGCTGGTCGAAGCACCGCTGCCGCCCGGCGGCGAGGTCGAGGGCACGACGTGGGGCCTGCGGATCGACGGCTTGCCCGATCCGGACAACAAGGCCACCGGCCTGCAGCCGTTCCAGCGCGCCGTGACGTACGAGATGGGCATGCTGTCATACCACCAGCCGGTAGTCTCGCTGGAGCGCCCGGTGGTGCTGCGCCAGTTGGTACGCTTCTCGCTGCCAGGCAAGTTCAACCTGCCCCCGGTGCGCTACTTCCGCATGTACCAGCCAGATGCCAAAGCCCTGCAAGGCGACGGCAAGACGGCGGGCTTCCCCTTCACGGTGGAGTGAGGCGGGCATGAACGGGGCAGCGCGCATGGCGGCCGGCCGTGCCTGGTGGCGACGGCTTGCGGTGCTGGCCGCCGTGGGCGCGGCGTGCGCCGGGCCTGCGCTGGCTGCCACGCTCGCGCCCGCCGAGCCCCTGCGCTTCGCGCGGCTCGCGGGCGCGGACGCGCAATTGTTCGGCCTCGACGGCAACGCCGCCGCGCCCGCTGCCACGCCATTGCCTGCCAGCTTGCA
This sequence comes from Cupriavidus basilensis, assembly GCF_008801925.2. Classification (NCBI taxonomy): domain Bacteria; kingdom Pseudomonadati; phylum Pseudomonadota; class Betaproteobacteria; order Burkholderiales; family Burkholderiaceae; genus Cupriavidus; species Cupriavidus basilensis. Next base: position 1,449,230 of record NZ_CP062804.1, read on the forward strand.
GACCCCATTGGGCAGCGTGTGGAAGCTGTTCGTCTATGGCTACCTGGTCGGCCGCGACAAGCCATCCGATGACTACACCTGCCGTGGTGGTGACCCGGAGGAGGTTTACTGCTGCACGCCCGGCCAGAGCATCGACCGCGAGCGTGCGCTGATTCAATCCTGCGGACGCTATTTCGAGCCGCGGCGGCTGGGTTTGTCCGCTGCCGACTGGCGCCGTTTCTGGAAGGAGGCAGGCGCACCCGCGTGGCTACAGGACATGCAGGCGATGCAGCCGGCTCGCAACGTGGCCGTTGCCGATCTGCTTGCCGGGCTGCATGCCGTGTCCCCCGCCGCGCAACAGGCAGCCGCCGCGACGCTGGTCTCGGTACTGACGGTGGGGCGCGGCGAAGGCACGCTGGCCAACTATGGCAGCCTGCTGCGCGCCAAGACCTGGACCATGCCGGACCCGGCGCGGCCGGGCGCATCCATCGGCGGCGCGGCCGGCTGGCTTGCCGATGGCAGCCCGGTCTGGCTGGGCGGCCCCGGCGCCAGTGCCAATGTGCTGCGCCGTGCGGCGCCCCGCCTGCAGCCGTTGCTGGCCACCGTGCCGGTGCCTGATGATGGCGCCTGCGTGCTGGTCGACATGTTCGAGCGCTATGCGCTGCGCGATCTGCAAGCCGCCGGTACCGGCAACGGCACCGGCGCAAGTCGCCAGGCCGTGGCGGATGGCCCGCTCAACGGCACCTACCGCGCGGAGTTTGCCAATGGCAACACCCTGCGCGTGGAAAGCCGTGGCGAACTGACGCTGCTGCGCAAGCCCGGCGCTGCGCCGCGCGTAGTGGGCCGCTTCGGCCTCAATGACTACGTGGCGCGGGTTGTCGAGCGCGAGGGCGACACCACTGAGCCCGAAGCCGCCCGTGCCCTGGCGGTGGCCGCGCGCAGCTACCTGATCCAGCAAGCCACGCGTGAGCAAGGCTGCTTTCATATTGCCGATAGCAGCCGCACCCAGCGTGTGCTGCCGCGTGTCCCTACCGCCGCGGCGCGACGTGCCGCTGATGTGACCGATGCGCTGGTGCTGTCCGGCGTGGCCGTGCGTTATCACCACGACGCGAGCGGCCAGGGGCGCATGGCCTGGCTGGAGGCCCGGCGCGCGGCCGGGCAGGGGCAGTCGTTCGATGCCATCCTGGCTCGCTGGTGGCCTCAGGCCACGCTCACCTCGTTCCAGAGCCCAGTGGCCGGCGATTGCCTGGCGGTGGCCAATGCGCGGCAGTGGCTGGCGCAGCGCGCGCCGCATTGGGAGCGCTGGCTGGCGGCGGAGCCGGGCTATGAAACGCCGCCGCTGCCCGCGGTGTGCGAAGTGCGCGAAGGCCGCCCTTATGCCGACGCGCGCCGCAACCGGCTCTATATCCACCGGCTGGCCAGCGAGGACGACCGCATTGCGCTGGCCCACGAATATCTCCATCTTGCATTTGCCCGCCACCCGCGCGGGCAGGACGAAGGCTTTGTCGAAGCCATGGCGCGCAAGCTGGTACGTACGCAAAACCCATCATGAATCTCACCCGCAATTTGTCCCGCAACTGGCGCCACGGCGTGCTGGCCCTGGCCTGCGTCGCGGTGCCGCTGGTGGCCACGGCCGAGCCGGTTGCCGATCTGGACGGCCCGGTGGGCGGCTGGCGCCACGGCGGCTTGTCCAACGAGCTCGAGCGCTATACCGCCGCCTATCCCAAGCCGCCGGTGGACCGGGGCACGCAGAAGTACCGCACGCTGATCGAGGGGCGCCTGCGCAAGGTCGGCAAGGAGGGCCGCAAGCCGCCCACGCTGGTGGTCAACGGCACGGCCATGCCGCTGTATGCCGACGAGCAGGGGCGCTTCGCGCGGCCGTGGGCGTTTGGCCGGGGCTCCAACAGTGTGGAGATCGTGTCCGCTGATGGCGCCTCGCGCCAGCGCTTGCAGTTCTATGAGGCCGACGCGACCAAGATCCAGGCCAAGCTGCGCGCGGTGTTGACCTGGGACGATCCCAAGGCCGAGGTCGACCTGCATGTGATTTCACCTGACGGTGGCCATGCCTTCTTTGCCAGCCCCTTGCTGCCGGAGGGGGGCGGTCTGGACGTGGATAGCGTGGATGGTGCGGGGCCGGAGATTTTCTCGAGCGCGGCGCCGCGTCCCGGGGTGTGGTTGTTCTATGTGAACTACTGGGGCAATTTCAACGCCGATGGCTACAACTTCGAGAAAGGCAAGAACGATCGCGACCTGATTACCGCCAAGCTCACGTTGATCTACAACGAGAACACGCTCAATGAAAAGCGTGAGACGCTCGTGGTGCCGCTGCGCAAGCTGGGCGAACTGGCGCTGATGAAGTCGGTGCGTTTCTGAGCCGACATATCGATCAGGCACACTGATAGCCAGACCGACGCCTAGCCAGAAAGCAGTCGCAAAGAACGCAGGAAGGAACCGTGGATATGCAGCACTCGCCAAAACTAGCCTTGATCAGCCTGACCCTGCCGGCACTGTTGCTGGCCGGCGCCGTGCGAGCCGACGATGCCATCGAGTTCACCACGCCGCGCAACGGCTGGCGCAACTCGGCCGGTGATGCTTCGGCCTATACGCAGGAAGTGCATTACCCGGCGGTGGCGGTCTCCACGCGAGCTGGGCAAGCCGCCAGCGCCATGATTGCCGGGCGCATCCGCGCGGCGCCCAAGGCCGAGGCGGATGCCGCGAGCGCCGCGTCGAGCCCCGCACCCGGCGGGCGCGGGCGGCGCGGTGGCGGCTCGGTTGCCACCCTGGTGGTCAACGGCGTGGCGATGCCGCAGCGGGTCGAGGAGGATGGCCGCTTCTCACGGCCCTACGCCTTCTCGGGCGGTAGCAACAGCGTGGAGATCCGCAGTGCGCAGGGCGCCAGCAAGCGCGTGCAGTTCTACGACGGCTACCAGGGCAAGACCCGTCCGCGCCTGCGGGTGGTGCTGTCCTGGGACAGCGATCAGACCGACCTGGACCTGCATGTGGTGGCCCCCGACGGCCAGCACACCTTCTATGCGAATCGCGTGGCCAGCAACGGCGGCGCGCTCGATGTCGACGTCACCACCGGCTATGGCCCGGAGATCTATTCGATTGCCGCGCCGCCACCCGGTACCTACCTGGTCTATGTGAACTACTACGGCAGCGGCGCCGGCCCCGAAGCCATTACCGTGGCGCAAGTGGCGCTGATCACCGATGAAAACACGCCCAACGAAAAGCAGCAGGTGTTCCGCGTGCCGATGCGCAAGCCCGGTGAACTGACGCTGATCAAGTCCTTTGTCATGAAGTGAGCACCGCGCCGAAACTCTCCAACGCCCCAGCACCCCAGTGTCCCGGCACCTCCGGGATCACCCCGGCAGCCCAATTTCCCCCAATTCCCATGCAGCAGCAGAAGATCCTCTTCCTCAGTGTTTCCGCCGGCGCCGGCCACATGCGCGCCGCTGAAGCCCTGCGCCTGACCGCCGAAGCCGAATTCCCCGGTGTGCAGACGCTTCACCTGGACGTGATGGAATACGTCCCGGCGACGTTTCGCAAGCTCTACACCGACTTCTACATCAAGCTGGTGAACAGCTATCCGGCCCTTTGGGGCATGCTGTACCAGCACACTTCCGATGCCGACCCGGCCGCACCGATGCAAAAGCTGCGGCGCGCCGCCGAGCGCCTGAGCACGCGGGCGCTGCGCCGTGCGATCGACGAGTTCGCCCCGGATGCCATCGTCTGCACGCACTTCCTGCCCGCCGAGATCCTGATGCATGAGGTGCGCCGGCAGCGGCTGGCGGTGCCCGTGTGGGTGCAGGTGACAGACTTTGACCTGCACGGCATGTGGGTGATTCCCCATATGACAGGTTACTTTGCCGCCAGCGAGGAAATCGCGTTTCGCATGCGGGCCAGCCGGATCGAGGCTGGCCGCATCCACACCACAGGGATTCCGGTGGTGCCGGCGTTTTCCCACCCGCAGGATCGCCAGGCCTGCGCACAGCATTTCGGGCTCGATCCGGCACGGCGCACCATCATGCTGATGGGCGGCGGGGCAGGGCTTGGCGGCCTTGACGAGGTGGCCAGCGCGCTGATGCGGCTGGACCACGATTTCCAGCTGATCGTGCTAGCCGGACGCAACGAGAACGCCCTGGCGCGGCTCAAGACCCTGGCCGCCGCATACCCCGGACGCCTCTTTCCCTTCGGCTTTACCAACGAGGTGGAACGCCTGATGGCGTGCTCCGACCTTGTCATTACCAAGCCGGGCGGCCTGACCACGTCCGAATGCCTGGCGATGGGCGTGCCGATGGTGGTCAATGCGCCGATTCCAGGGCAGGAAGAGCGCAATGCCGATTACCTGCTGGAGCAAGGCGCCGCGCTCAAGGCGGTCGACCTGGTATCGCTCGAATACCGGGTGCGCCTCTTGCTGGCGGAGCCGGCACGGCTCGACCAGATGCGTGCGCGGGCTAGCGCGCTCGGGCAACCGGCGGCGGCGCGCCGCGTGCTGGAAACCGTGCTCGGGCAATTGGCGCGGTGCGGCCAGCTAGCCGGCCACGGTGGCGCAGCTGCGACGGCGGGGCGTTGAGATGCGCGCGCTGAACCTGTCTTCTTCCACCCGGCACGCGGGCCAGTCCTATCCGTCGCGCCATCCCATGGTGCTGGTGCTGACCGTGGCGTGGACCCTGCTGCTGGCCTATTTCTTCGCTAACGTGGAGATCCAGATCGAGGGTGCCGCGGGCTGGGCGGCCAACCTGCCCACCTGGCGCATCGAGCATCACTGGCTGCTGGATATCTTCTGGGGCGGGCGCCCGATGACCGGGTATCACGCGTGGGTATTCCCCTGCGTGGCGCTGTTCTTCCATTTTTCACTGGTGTTCGGCGGGCGCTGGAACTGGCGCGCCGAGGCGCGCGTGATCGCCTGCATCATGGTGTTCTGGATCAGCGAGGATTTTCTCTGGTTCGTGCTGAACCCGGCGTTCGGTCTGGCGCGCTTTGCGCCGAGTTTCGTGCCCTGGCACATCCACTGGTGGGCCGGCGCGCCTACCGATTATTGGGTTTCGCTGGGCGTGGCGGCGGTGTTGCTCTGGCTGTCATGCAGGGGGCCGGTGGGGAATCGTTACAGTTTTTAGGCGAATGCCGTCAATATGCTGTCTAGTACATATGTTGCGGTGCAATGTGTGACCAATACAACGCTTTTCGCCATTTTGCGGCGGTGCATCGTGGCCCATTTTGGCGCCATCCTGTTTCCTGGGAGTAGAATCCGGCCCTTGTGTACTTTGTAGCATTCTTATAACAAATGAGCCCCCGTCCTTCGCGCATGGCGTGCATTGACGCTCTCAAGGCGATCAGTTCACAGCTGATCGTGCTGCACCATCTTGCCTTCTATGGCCCCATGTCCGATGCGGCCCACGTGCTGGCGCCCGGTCTGCTCGACTGGTTCTCGCAGTACGCGCGCATTGCCGTGCAGGTATTCCTCGTCATCAGCGGCTTCCTGGCGGCGCGCAGCCTGGCGCCCGCGGGGCATTTGATGGTGCCGCGCCCCTTACTGGCAATCTGGCGCCGTTACCAGAAGCTGGTGGTGCCCTATACCGCGGCGATCTTGATTGCCATTGCCGGTGCCGCCATTGCGCGCACCTGGATGCATCACGACTCCATTCCCGGCGCCCCCGGCCTGCACCAGTTCCTGGCGCATGTGCTGCTGCTGCATAACGTGCTGGATTTCGAAGCCTTGTCTGCCGGCGTCTGGTATGTGGCCATCGACCTGCAGTTGTTCGCCTTGCTGATGGTGGCATTGTGGGCTGCCCGTCGCTGCGAGCGATGGTTCGACGTGGGCGGCAGCCCGATGGGCCCGCTGGTGGTGGCCGGGCTGGTGCTGGCATCACTGTTCTGGTTCAACCGTGATGCCACGTGGGATATCTGGGCGATTTACTTCTTCGGCGCCTACGGCTTGGGCACGCTGGCCTTCTGGGCATCCGAGCCAGAGCGTTCGCCGGTGGCACTGCTGGTCTTGTGCGCCGTGGTGCTGGCAGCGCTGGCCGTGGATTTCCGGCTGCGTATCGCGGTGGCGCTGGCCATCGCGCTCCTGCTCGGCACGGCGCGCCGTGGCAGTTGGCTTGAGCACTGGCCGCAGGCCCGGTTCCTGGCATTTTTCGGGCGCATTTCCTACTCGGTGTTCCTGGTGCATTTCCCGATTTGCCTGGTAGTGAATGCCCTGGTCTTCCATCTGGCTCCGCACCAGCCCGTCCTGAATGCGCTCGGCATGGTGCTGGCCTGGCTGCTGAGCAATGCCGCTGGGGCATTGTTCCATCGCTACGTGGAGAGCGGTGCGCCGTTGCGCGCATTGCGCCTGGCGCTTTGGCCAGCGGCCCCCGAGCCGGTCCAGCAGGCGGGGCAGCAACGGTCAACCTGACCGACCGATAGCACCGATATCGCTTCCGGTTTATCCGAAGGCATATCCAGCGGCACCCGGCCCGAGTGGCCCGGTGCCGCTTTTACATGGTGCCGATGCACCAGGAGTGGTGCTAGCCGCGGCGCTTGCGCACAGGCGCAGTGCGCAAGCGGCATCGTGCGGCGTGCAACACAAGGTAGAAACGAGCATTGGGATATGGCACGAAGGTTGCCTACTATGGAATCGTAAACCTGACCGTTTGGTCAGGATTCTTGTTCCGAGGCTGCCATGTCCGATCATATTGTCCTGACCTCGCACGCGCGCCGCGACAAGCCGGCCGAGCCAATCCACTGGGGGGCCGCCACGGCTGCGGAGCGCGGCCCCGTGATCGCAAGCCTGACCAATCCGGCTCAGCGCAATGTGATCGGCACCCATTCCGGCGCATACGCGGTTTACCGCGCGCTGGCGGTGGCCTCCGGCAAGCTGCAGCGAGACCACCGCGCTGATCTCACCGATACCTCGCCGGCCGAGGTCATCGGGCCTCACCCTCAGTGGAGCGATCCGGACAAGATCGTCTCGATGGATCCCTGGGGCCACCTGGTTTCCAGCGCCTTCGGCGACCGGATCGCCGCGGGCATCGACATCCGTCCCTCGATCGCCATTACGCGCGCCCACATCAATATGCCGGAACTGATGGGCGCCATTGCGGCCGGCCGGCTCACGCCTGATGGGCAGATCCTTCATGCCAATGGCGACGTGCGGGTCACCAAAGCCGCGATCGATCCGGTCTGGTACCTGCCGGGGCTGGCGCGCCGCTTCGAGATCAAGGAGAGCATGCTGCGCCGCAGCCTGTTCGAGCAGACCAGCGGCATGTTCCCGGAACTGGTCACGCGCCCCGACCTGAAAGTGTTCCTGCCGCCGATCGGCGGCATGACCCTGTACTTCTTTGGCGATGTCAGCCAGCTTGGCAAGCCCGAGACCAAGGTGGCCTGCCGCGTGCACGACGAGTGCAACGGCTCGGACGTGTTTGGCTCCGATATCTGCACCTGCCGGCCGTACCTGGCCCACGGCATCGAGGTGTGCATCGAGATGGCGCAGCAGGGCGGCGTGGGGCTGGTGGTCTATAACCGGAAGGAAGGCCGGGCGCTGGGCGAGGTGACCAAGTTCCTGGTCTACAACGCCCGCAAGCGCCAGGTTGGCGGCGACCGGGCCGAGACTTATTTCGCACGCACGGAATGTATCGCCGGCGTGCAGGACATGCGCTTCCAGGAGCTCATGCCCGACGTGTTCCACTGGCTCGGCATCAAGCGTATCGACCGCTGGGCTTCGATGAGCAATATGAAGCACGGGGCGCTGACCGCTCAGGGTATCGAGGTGGTCGAGCAGGTTGCGATTCCCGATGCACTGATCCCGGCTGATGCCCGCGTGGAAATCGACGCCAAGGTGGCAGCTGGCTACTTCACGAGCTATACCCCGCCTGACGCGGAAGAACTCGCGCTGGCCAAGGGTAGAGGACTGCACGAATGAACGAGATACCCGAAGCGGGTGGCGTGCGCGGCGCCGCGAATCCCTTCATCAACGGCGAGGATGATGCCGGTGGCTGGGCCAGTCCCGTGCCGCCGGGCCATCCGGCCGCCGCGTTGCTCACGGGCCATGCGGTACGCACCCGTTGCGCTGCCGTGACGGATCATGTCGCAGCCGGCGCGTCCGAGCTGTTTACCTGGCATCCGGAGCGGATCCCGGCAGTGGCCGATTACGTGGCGGCCACCATCCGCCAGCGCTATCCCGACCTCAACGTGCCGTACCACAGCCGCTGGCGTCATTTCGAGAGCGGCGGCCCTGGCGAGAAGCTGGACCGCTGGCAGATCCTGTGCGAACGCGGCGGGCTCTCCGGCGAGGCCGACCGTGAGGAGCGCGCCCGCATCGGCATCGACCTGGTGATCCCCAGCGTATTGCTGGATGCCGGCGCAGGCCCGGACTGGCGCTATCGCGATCCTGCCAGCGACTTGTTGCTCACGCGCTCCGAAGGGCTCGGCGTGGCCAGCTTCGACCTGTTCGCGCGCGGCGGCTTTTCCGCACAGCCGGGGCAGCCGCTGCGCTCCGATACCGAGCGCCTGATGCGTATCGATGCATCCTCCATCGCAACCGCATTCCAGGTGGCCCAGCACAACCCGCTGGTGGGCCTGGATGGACGCGCCGGGCTGTTGCGCCGCCTTGGCGAGGTTGCGCAAGCCACGCCAGCGGTCTTTGGTTCGCCGGCGCGGCTGGGCAACCTGTTCGACTACCTCAAGGCGCATGCCAGTTCTGGGCAGATCGAGGCCGGCTTCGTGCTGACCACGCTGCTGGTGGCGCTGGGGCCGGTATGGCCCGGGCGTGTGAGCCTGGAAGGCGTGTCGCTGGGCGACTGCTGGCACCACCCGGCCTGTACGGATGGCCTGGTGCCTTTTCACAAGCTGACCCAGTGGCTGACCTACTCGCTGCTGGAACCGCTGGAAGATGCCGGCCTGACTGTGACCGGGCTGGAGGCCTTGACGGGCTTGCCCGAATACCGCAACGGCGGGCTGCTGTTCGATTTCGAGCTGATGGTGCCGCGCGACCCTGGCTTTACTGCCGTGGCGCACACGGTGGATGAGCCGGTTATCGTGGAATGGCGCGCGCTGACGGTGACGGGACTCGACCTCGTGGCCGCGTCGGTGCGCGAGGCGCTCGGGTTGTCGGCAGAGTTGTTCCCGCTGGCCCGCGTGCTGGAGGGTGGCACCTGGGCCGCGGGACGGCGCATTGCCGCCAAGCGCAGGCCAGGTGGTCCGCCGCCTTTCGCCATCAACAGCGACGGCACGGTGTTCTAGCGGGTTTGCCAGACCCGCGCCGCAGCAAACAGCATGAGCAACCAGCATGAGCAGCCAGCAAGTGCTATCCGCTACCGCCCTCCAGGAGCGCATCATGACCGACCTCTCCGCCGTACCGCCCGCCACCGCGTCCGTGATGGTAGTGGATCATCCGCTCGTGCAGCACAAGGTCACGCTGGTCCGCAGCGAAGACACCACCACCGACAATTTTCGCCGGCTGGTGCGCGAGATCAGCCAGTTGCTGACCTACGAGGCAACCCGCGACCTGGCGATGGAGACCATCGCCATCAAGACGCCGATCGCGCCCATGCAGTCGCCGGTGCTCTCGGGCAAGAAGCTGTGCCTGGTGTCGATCCTGCGGGCCGGCAATGGTTTCCTGGATGGCATGCTGGACTTGCTGCCGGCCGCGCGGGTCGGGCATATCGGCCTGTACCGCGACCCGGAAACGCTGGAGCCGATCGAGTACTACTTCAAGATGCCGGAAGACATCCATGAGCGGCTGGTGATCGTGGTCGACCCGATGCTGGCTACCGGCAACTCCGCCATCGCCGCGCTCAACCGTCTGAAGGAAGCCGGTGTGAGCACGCTCAAGTACGTGTGCCTGATCGCTTCGCGGCAGGGTTTGATGGCCTTGCGAGCGGCGCATCCCGACGTAGCCATCGTCACCGCGGCCATTGACGAGGAACTCAACGAGCACGGCTACATCGTGCCAGGCCTGGGCGACGCCGGCGACCGCCTCTACGGCACCAAGTAATGGGAGCGCCGGCTACGGCGCCGCCGCCATGCTTTCCGCCGCCGCGGGAGGTGGCGGGGGGGCGCATCCGCCAGGAGAACGAGGCGCTGATCCTGCGCGCGGCCGAATACGTGTTCGCCCGGGCCGGCTTTGCTGGCGCGACCATGAACGAGATCGCCACGCGCGCCGGCGTGCCGAAGTCCAACCTGCATTACTACTTCCGCACCAAGCAGGCGCTATATCGGGCCGTGCTGGCGCATACGCTCGCGCTGTGGCTGTCCGAGACCGACATCATCGGCGCGGAGCAGCGGCCCCAGGTGGCACTGGAGCAGTACATCCGCGCCAAGATGCGGCTGTCTGCCAGCCATCCGGATGCCTCGCGCGTGTTTGCCAACGAGCTGCTGCACGGAGCGCCGGAGATCCGCGACGTACTCAGCGGCGCGCTGCGCGCGCTGGTGGCGCGCAAGGCCGGCGTGATCCGGGAATGGATCGCGCGCGGCGAGATGGCCAGCGTCGATCCGCAGCACCTGTTTTTCACGATCTGGGCCGCCACCCAGACCTACGCCGATTTTGAGTCGCAAGTTTGCGCCGTGCTTGGGGTGAGCCACCTGGGCCAGCGCGATTATGAACAGGCCACCGACCACCTGGTGCGGCTTTTGCTGCGAGGCTGCGGGCTGGAACCGGCTGGCCTGGCCGTGGAGTTATCGTCAACAAGGGGAGAGAGCCATGAGTATTGAGGGTAAGCGCAGGTCCTGGTTGAAATTCGCGGCGGCTGCCGCCGGCGTGGCCGCACTCGGTGGCGTCGTGCCGGCGCAGGCGCAGGCCAAGCTGAAGGTGGCGGCGGTCTACACCGTGCCCGTCGAGCAGCAATGGGTGTCGCGCATTCACAAGGCGCTCAACGAGGCCAAGGCGCGCGGCGAGATCGACTATGTGTTCTCGGAAAGCGTGTCCAACGCCGACTATGAGCGCGTGCTGCGCCAGTACGCGGAGCAGGGCTCGTCGCTGATCCTGGGCGAATCGTTCGCCGTCGAGGCGGCCGCGCGCAAGGTGGCCAAGGACTATCCCAAGACCGCGTTCCTGATGGGCTCTTCCGGCAAGCCGCAGGCGCCTAACTTCTCGGTGTTCGACAACTACATCCAGGAGCCGTCCTACCTCACTGGCATGATCGCCGGCGGCATGACCAAGACCAACCATATCGGCATGGTGGGTGGCTATGCCATCCCCGAGGTCAACCGGCTGATGCACGCCTTCATGGAGGGCGCGCGCGAGGTCAATCCCAAGGTGAAGTTTACGGTCAGCTTCATCGGCTCGTGGTTCGATCCGCCCAAGGCCAAGGAAGCGGCCTTCGCCATGATCGACAAGGGCGCCGACGTGCTCTACGCCGAGCGCTTTGGCGTATCCGACGCCGCGAAGGAAAAGGGCAAGCTGGCGATCGGCAATGTCATCAACACGCAGCCGCAGTATCCCGCTACCGTGGTCGCCTCGGCGCTGTGGAACATGGAGCCCACCGTGGGCGCCGCGCTCGGCAAGGTCAAGGCCGGCCAGTTCAAGAGCGAGGACTACGGCCCCTATTCGCTGATGAAGTTCAAGGGCGCGGAGCTGGCGCCGCTGGGCACGTTTGACGGCAAGGTGCCGGGCGACGTGATGTCCAAGGTCAAGGCGAAAGAGAAAGCGATCCTCGATGGCAAGTTCGCGGTCAAGGTGGTGGAAACGGAGCCGAAGTCGTCGCAGTAAGGTGGCCAGAGCCACCTGAAGTGCCCGGCTGCGTTTGCTCCCCTCGCCCGCGTCTGGGCTAGGGGAGCAAACCGTCGACGCTTTTAAACGCCATCATCAGCCATCCATGCCCACCCCTATCCTGCGCCTTGCCGGCATTACCAAGCGATTCGGCCCGCTTGTGGCCAACGACGATATCTCGCTGGCGTTGCAGCGCGGGGAGGTGCTGGCCTTGCTGGGCGAGAACGGCGCCGGCAAGAGCACGCTGGTCAGCATCCTGTTCGGGCACTACGTGGCCGACGCCGGTACGGTGGAGGTGGACGGTCAGCCGTTGCCGCCCGGCCAGCCACGCGCGGCGCTGGCAGCCGGCGTCGGCATGGTGCACCAGCATTTCACGCTAGCCGACAATCTCTCGGTGCTGGACAACATCATGCTCGGCACCCAGCCGCTGTGGCAATGGCGCCTGGAACGGCGCGCCGCGCGCGGCAAGGTGCTGGCCCTGGCTGAGCGCTTCGGCCTGGCGGTGCGCCCCCAGGCAATGGTTAGCGAGCTGTCGGTGGGAGAGCGCCAGCGCGTGGAGATCGTGAAGGCGTTGTATCGCGGCGCCCGCGTGCTGATTCTCGATGAGCCGACTGCCGTCTTGACGCCGCACGAGGCCGAGACGCTGTTCGCCACGCTGGCGCAACTGATCGCCGAAGGATTGTCAGTGATCTTTATCAGCCACAAGCTTGACGAGGTGCTGCGTGTTTCCGACCGCATCGCGGTACTGCGTGGTGGCAAGCTGGTGGCGCAGTGCGCCGCGGCGCAGACCACCAAGGCCGAACTGGCAGAGTTGATGGTCGGCCGCGTGGTCGCGATGCCGGAACGCGCGGCACGGCCGAGCGTCGGGGATGGCGCCAATGGCAGCGCGGCGCCACCCGTGTTTGCGCTGGAGCACGTAGGCGCGCGCGCCGCCAACGGGCGCGCGCTGCTGCGTGAGGTCAGCCTGCAGGTGCGTGCCGGCGAGATCGTCGGCATTGCCGGTGTCTCAGGCAACGGACAGGCCGCGTTGGCGGAGCTGGCCAGCGGCACGCTCGAGGCCAGCGAGGGGCGTGTCACCTTGGCAGGCAAGCCCATGCCCGCAAAGCCCCGCGCATGGATTGGGGCTGGCGTGGCACGCGTGCCGGAGGATCGCCATGCGATCGGCGTGGTGGGCGATCTTGCCGTGTGGGAGAACGCCGTTAGTGAACAACTCGGCGAGCCGCGCTTTTCGCGCTGGGGCATCATCCGGCGAGCCGCCGCGCAGCGATTCGCGCGGGACCTGGTCGCGCGTTTCGACGTGCGCACCGCCGGCATCGAGGTGCCGGCGCGAACCATGTCGGGCGGCAATATGCAAAAGCTGATCCTGGGCCGGGCGCTCTCGGTGCGCGGCGAAGGCAGCGCGCCAAGGCTGGTGGTGGCCAGCCAGCCAACCTGGGGACTCGATATCGGCGCGGTGGCCTATGTGCGCACCCGCCTGCTCGAGGCGGCGCGCGAAGGCGCTGCCGTACTGCTGATCTCGGAGGACCTGGATGAGCTGCACGCGCTGGCCGACCGCATCGCCGTGATGCATGCCGGACACCTGACCGAAGCCCGGCCTACGGCGGCATGGACGCTGGGCGAACTCGGCCTGGCCATGGCCGGCTCGGGCGGTGGCCAGCACGCGCAAGCGGGCAAGGGGGAGGTGCTCCATGCGGCTTGAAGCCCGAACCAGCGTTTCGCGCGTGGGCATGCTGGCCGCGCCCATCGTCGCCATCCTTGCCACGCTGCTGATCTGCGCCTTGCTGGTGCGCTGGGCCGGCGCACCGGTCGGGCGGGCCTATGCGCTGCTGCTGGAAGGCGGCTTTGGCTCGCGCTTTGCGTGGTCGGAAACGCTCACGCGCGCCACGCCGCTGATCCTGACCGGCCTGTCGGTGGCGGTGGCCTTTCGCGCACGGCTGTTCAATATCGGTGCGGAAGGGCAACTCTATCTCGGTGCGCTGGCCGCCGTGGCGGTTGGCGGCCAGGTCGATGGCGCGGTTGCGCCCTGGGCGCAGCAACTGCCCATGGGTTTGCTCTTTGTCCTGATGGTGGTGGCCGGCATGCTGGCCGGCGCCATGTTGTTGCTTGGGGCCGCGTGGCTCAAGACCCGGCTCGGTGTGGATGAGGTGGTCACGACCCTGCTGGCCAATTTCATCGTGCTGCTGTATGTCTCGATGATGCTCGATGGCCCGATGAAGGACGCCACCGCGATGGGCTGGCCGCAATCGGTGGCGCTGGTGCCGGAGCTGGAGCTGGCCAAGCTGGTGGAGCGCTCGCGCGTGCACAGCGGCTTGTTGCTGGCTTGCGCGCTGGCCGTGATTCTGTGGGCGGTCAATCGCTTCACGGTGTTTGGCCTGCACATGCGCGCGGTAGGCGCCAATGCAAGGGCCGCGGCCTTCGCCGGCATGCCGGTGCGCAGGGTGACGATGTGGGCCGCGTTGTTGTCCGGCGGGCTTGCGGGGCTGGCGGGCGTGGTGGAGGTGGCGGGGCGTACCAGCTACCTCACGCTCGATATTTCTCCCGGCTATGGCTATGCGGGTGTGGTCATCGCCATGCTGGCGGGGTTGCATCCGCTTGGCGTGGTGGCGGCATCGGTGTTCGTGGCCGGGGTGCTGGTGGGGGCGGATGGCATGAGCCGCGCGGTGGGCGTGCCCAACAGCATTGCCGACGTGATCGTGGCGGTGGCCCTGCTCGCCATGCTGGTGGCGACCATGCTGACACGCTTTCGCATCCGCTTCGATGCCCCGGGTAAGGTGGCCTGATGGAACTGCTCGATATCGTGGCCTCGGCGCCATTCTGGATCGCGGTGCTGCGCGTGGCCACGCCGCTGATCTTCGGCACGCTGGGCGTGCTGCTGTGCGAGCGTGCCGGCGTACTCAACCTTGGCATCGAGGGCATCATGGTAGCTGGCGCTTTCGGTGGCTGGCTGGCGGTCTATCACGGTGCGCCGCTATGGGGCGGGGTGGCAGTGGCAGCCGGCATCGGGCTGGCCTTCGGGCTGCTGCATGGCTGGCTGACCGTGAGCCTGGCGCTGTCCCAGCATGTGGCTGGGCTGGGCGTGACCATGCTGGCCACCAGCCTGTCCTACTATGCCTACCGGCTCGGCTTTGCTTCGGTGTCCACGCCGCCCACTATCACGCCCTTTGCCCCGATGCACTGGATCGGCGGCATTCCGCTAATTGGTGGTATGTTGAGTCCGGTGTTTGGTGAGGAGACCGCATTGACGCTGCTGGCGCTGGGGCTGGTGCCCGTGGTGGCCTGGCTGCTCTACCGGACGCCGCTCGGGCTGGCCGTGCGCATGGTCGGCGAGAATCCCGCCGCGGCGCAGGGGCAGGGGATTCGCGTAGGCGCGATGCGTATCGGTGCCATCATGGCGGGCTCCGCCTTGATGGCGGTGGGCGGCGCGTTCCTTACGCTATCCGCGTTCAACGCATTCTTCTTTAATATGATCAACGGCCGGGGCTGGATCTGCGTGGCGCTGGTGGTGTTTGCTTCGTGGCGGCCGGGCCGCGCGCTGGCCGGCGCCCTGCTGTTCGCCGCCTTCGACGCGCTGCAACTGCGCCTGCAGCAAAGCGGCGCGAGCCTGCCCGGCTTGCCGCCGCTGCCTTACCAGCTCTACCTGATGTTGCCGTATGTGCTGTCGATCCTCGCGCTGGTGCTGGTGGCGCGCCGCGCCGCCTACCCGCAGGCGCTGATGAAGCCCTATCGCAAGGGCGAACGTTGATTCCAGGCAAGCAATCATCATGACAAGGCCCCCACCATGCTCGACCTGATCCTACGCAACTGCACGCTCCCCGATGGCCGTACCGGCATCGACATCGGCATCCTGGGCGACCGCATCAAGGCGGTGGAGCCGGCGCTCAAGGCGCCTGCCGCTGCCGAGGTCGATGCCGCAGGTCAACTGGTGACGCCGCCATTTGTCGATGCGCATTTCCACATGGACTCGACGCTGTCCTACGGCCTGCCGCGCATCAACCAGTCTGGCACATTACTCGAAGGCATCGCGCTATGGGGCGAGCTCAAGCCGCTGCTGACGCAGGACGCCATCGTCGAACGCGCGCTGGCCTATTGCGACTGGGCGGTCGCCAAGGGCCTGCTGGCGATCCGTTCGCACGTGGATGTGTGCGACCCGCGCCTGCTTGCCACCGAGGCGCTGCTGCACGTGCGCGAGAAGGTCCGGCCTTACCTCGACCTGCAACTGGTGGCCTTTCCGCAAGACGGCGTGCTGCGCGCGCCGGGCGCGCTCGACAATCTCAAGCGGGCGCTCGGCATGGGCGTGGACGTGGTGGGCGGCATCCCGCATTTCGAGCGAACCATGACCGATGGCGCCGAGTCCGTGCGCATCCTGTGTGAGCTGGCCTGCGAGCGAGGCCTGCGGGTGGACATGCACTGCGACGAGAGCGACGATCCGATGTCCCGTCATATAGAGACGCTGGCCAGCCAGGCCGTGCGCCTTGGCTTGCAGGGCAGGGTGACGGGCTCGCACCTGACCTCGATGCATTCGATGGACAACTACTACGTCTCCAAGCTGATTCCGCTGATTCGGGAGTCTGGCGTGGCGGCCATCGCCAACCCGCTGATCAACATCACACTGCAGGGCCGGCACGATAGCTATCCGAAGCGGCGTGGCATGACCCGTGTGCCGGAGTTGCTGGCCGCCGGCGTGCCGGTGGCGTTCGGCCATGATTGCGTGATGGACCCGTGGTACAGCCTGGGCTCGGGTGACATGCTGGAGGTGGCGCATATGGGGCTGCACGTGGCGCAGATGACCGGGCAGGACGCCATGCGCGCGTGCTTTGCTGCCGTCACCGAAACACCGGCGCGCATCCTTGGGCTGGAAGGCTATGGTATCGCACCGGGCTGCCGGGCCGACCTGGTGCTGCTGCAGGCACGCGACGCGGTCGAGGCGATCCGGCTGCGCGCCACCCGTCTGCTGGTGTTGCGTGCCGGCAAGGTGGTGGCGAGCACGCGTCCCGCCACGGCCACCTTGCACCTGGATGGCAGGCCTGGGCACGTCTGTTTTCAGCCTTGATCGCGGCCGCCAAAGAAATTTCAGGGCGGGAGTTGACAGCAGATTCCGCGTTCTGCATAATGTCGTTCTTCGCAGCGCTGCGGCAAAGCAGCAAAACGAAGCCCAGATGGCGAAATTGGTAGACGCACTAGGTTCAGGTCCTAGCGGTGGCAACACTGTGGAGGTTCGAGTCCTCTTCTGGGCACCAAGACTCGATGAAAAAGGCCGTTGCTTATGCAGCGGCCTTTTTCTTTTGCGCCGCGCTTTCATGCGGTTCCTGCCCGCACGGCATACGGCCCCTTTCGGTGGCACATTGCAAGGCACCGCCTCCCATGGCGGCCTGTTTCCCGCACCCCACGCACGCCACCTGGTTTCGCCCCCATTCGCGATGGGGCGGCGGCCGGCAGCAGAATATCGCCGGCCTGCGGGGCTTCGATCTCGAGCGGGCGTGCGTCGATGCCAGCACGCCGGACCGTCTTATGCCTGGTCGTCCTTGCGTGCAGGCGGCATCGGCCGGAAGGGGAATAGCTGCTGGCGCACGAAGCCGTCCGGCATGTAGTCGCCGACTACGCCGTATTTTTCAGGGAAACGCTTGCCCGATTTCACCGCGGTGCCAAACAGGTAGTCGAGAAAGGCATAGTGCGCCGAGTAGTTCTTGTCGATCGCCTCTTCATCCGATGCATGGTGCCAGTGATGGAAATCCGGCGTGACCACGAGGTAGCGCAGCGGGCCCCACGGCAGGTGGACATTGGCGTGGTTGAACACCGCCTGGAAGCCAACGATGATGATGTACGCATCGATGACGCCCTTGTTGAAGCCCAGCACGTAGAGCGGCGCCAGCACCAGTACGCGCGTGAACACCAGTTCCAGCATGTGCTGGCGCGAGCCTGCGAGCCAGTCCATGGTCTTGGTGCTGTGGTGCACTGCGTGGAATTTCCACAGGAACGGTACCTCGTGATACGCGCGGTGGGTCCAGTACTGCGCCAGGTCGGCCGCGAGAATGCACAGCAGCAGTTGCAGCACGAAGGGAATGCCGCCCACGAACGCGTGCACGCTGTCGCGCACCAGCCAGCCGAACAAGCGGAAGATCAGGAAATTGACCGTCAACAGGATCAGGCCAACGATGAAGTGGTTGACCGCGAAGTGCACCAGATCGGTCTGCCATTCGCGCCGGAATACGGCCTGCCCGCGATAGAGCGGGAACAGCTTTTCGATCACCACGAAGATCAGCGTCGAGCCGAGCAGGTCGAGGATGAACCAGTCCAGGCCGATGTACGGCGTGTGGTCCGGGAAGTCGCCCACGGCTACGCGTGAGCCGCCCAACGCCACCGCAAGCGCTACCAGTGCGAATGCCGCGGCGTTCAGGCTGCGCTTGCGGCCCAGCACCAGGTTACTCAGCGACATGCCGCCGGACACCAGCAGCGCGGCAAACAGTACGTGCCGCAACACGTCGACCGAATACTTGTGGCGTAGCTCGGGCGTGGTCAGGTATTGCGGAAAATGGAAGGCAATCACGCCCAGCAGGCTCAGCCCGCCCAGGGCGAGCGCGAGGATGGCGGTGATCATGCCGCGCCCGGCTTCGAGCTCGCCGCTGCTGCCCAGCAGTTCGCGGGTATCGCGCAGGACGCTGTGCACCGGGGCGATCGGCAACTTGCTGACGGCGCCAATCTGTTTCATTTTTGAAGCATCGGGCTCGCCAGGATTGCCAGGCCTGTCAATGGGGTCGTTGGTCATCAGGATCTTCCGCTGTTCCGTTGTTTCGCTTCTTCTTGTGCTGCTACAGCTGGCTCGCGGGGCTTTTGTCCTGCGCCCCGGCGGCCAGCCGCGATCCTAGCGGAGCGCCTCTGGTTTGCATAGCAATGTGGCAGCGGCCGGCACGGTCCGGCCGCTCGCCAGGTGGCCCTGTGCGGCGCCCCACGCAAGGCGCGCCCAACCCCTAACGCTTGCGCTTTGTTTGATCTATGCTCAAAAGCAGAGTCGACATGGTTCATTTCAGCCAGGGGTTGCAGTCATGGCCAGGAGTGTGTCATCTGCGTGCGCGACGCAGGGTGGTGCAGGCACCGCTGGGACCGGGCTTTGCACATACGCCGCCCATCCCCACCCTTGCCGGCTTTGTTGCTGCTCGATCCTAGCGATGTTGGTGGCCTCCCTGGCGCAGGCCGAAGAGCGTCCCTCCGGTAGCAACGCCGGCCTCGGCTGGGACCAGCTCGAACCCGATTCAGTTGCACAGCTTGCAAGTGAATCCCCGTCGCCGGCGGCGCCAGCCGGTGGCGGTGATGTGCAGGCACCGCTGGTCGCGTCGATCGGCAAATGGTCCTCCTGGAGCGGCAGTACTTCAGTTGCATCGGCTCCGCCCAGCGCGGACGACGATGCCCCCGGGCTTTCGGCGGCCTTGCGCGATCCGGTTTATGCTGAACCCGCCAGCCGGCCGCGACACGCCGAGTTCTTCCTGCGGCTGGACGATGCCACTTCGGCGACCGGGGTCGTTGGCGGCCGGATGCAGAGCATGGCGCTCGCGATGGATACCGTATTGCCGCGCAGCGGCGGCCTGACGATACAGCCGCGCCTGCAACTCGCCTATCAGCCCGGCCTCGATAAGAATGCAACCGGTTTTCTGTCCGGGCAGCCTGCGGACGCAAGCGCCGCGGAGGTGGTGGTGCGGGTCTACCGGACGCAGCCAACCCGGCTGACCGGCGTCGGCGGGGTGTACCCCTT
This sequence comes from Cupriavidus basilensis, assembly GCF_008801925.2. Lineage (NCBI taxonomy): Bacteria > Pseudomonadati > Pseudomonadota > Betaproteobacteria > Burkholderiales > Burkholderiaceae > Cupriavidus > Cupriavidus basilensis. Next base: position 1,468,645 of record NZ_CP062804.1, read on the forward strand.
TGTCGAGGCGGATCTTTGGCAGGACCGCAGGCAGGTGATCAATATCAACGGCACCCGCATCGATCCTGACATGCTGCGTGGGCTACTCTCCGTCAACCTTGGTGCGCACGGCAGCACGAACGGGGGCGTCAAGCTCTGGGTCAAGTTGAAAGCCGGGCGCAATCCTGGGGGCACGCTGGGCGCCCGCTATCGCTGGTAGCCAAGGCGGGCAGGGAAAAAGGGGCTTGCATTTTTCTCTGACTGCGCTAGAATGCCGTCTTCGCGTGCGGCTGTAGCTCAGTTGGATAGAGTACTTGGCTACGAACCAAGGGGTCGTGGGTTCGAATCCTGCCAGCCGCACCACTTATTCTGAGCAGCAAAAGAAGCACAAAAATGGCCTGAAGCGTTAAGCGCTCCAGGCCATTTTTTCGTTCGTGCCGTTGGGGTGGGTTTGCCGGACTGCCGTATAGCCGGCTGGCGGCGCGATGTGGTCGGCCCGGGTTGCGCCGAAAGTGCGCGACACAGGGTGATCGAGGAGGCTCTCACAATATTTGCCGAAAAGGGCTTGTCAGGCTGGCCCGGACCCTTTAATATTCGCCCCCTCGCAACACGGCAACGGTCTGCAAAGCAGGCGGGGCAAGGGTTGTGGGGTTAGCGGCAAGGGTGGGCAGAGCAAAAATAGCAAGGCTTCCCGAAGCAGCAAAAGATTAAAAGTGTTTGACGAAACGTAGAAAGTTCTTTATAGTCTCGTTTCTCTGCTGCAGCAAACGCAGCGACGCGGTAAGCAAAGCGAACCGCGACCAGTTCTTTAACAAACAAACAACCGATAAGTGTGGGCGCTTGATAGCGGATGCGGAAGACTTCGGTCTTTTAGCTTACAAGTTATAAAGTGCTCGCACAGTAAAACATGTTGGTTATGTCCGGGGTGCAAATCGCGGATGTAGCCAGTCAGTTTTCTGAGAGTGAGCGACCGCTCGAAAGAGCGAGATCCATAGGGAAACCGAAGGATCACACAGGTATTAAACTGAAGAGTTTGATCCTGGCTCAGATTGAACGCTGGCGGCATGCCTTACACATGCAAGTCGAACGGCAGCACGGGAGCAATCCTGGTGGCGAGTGGCGAACGGGTGAGTAATACATCGGAACGTGCCCTGTCGTGGGGGATAACTAGTCGAAAGATTAGCTAATACCGCATACGACCTGAGGGTGAAAGCGGGGGACCGTAAGGCCTCGCGCGATAGGAGCGGCCGATGTCTGATTAGCTAGTTGGTGGGGTAAAGGCCCACCAAGGCGACGATCAGTAGCTGGTCTGAGAGGACGATCAGCCACACTGGGACTGAGACACGGCCCAGACTCCTACGGGAGGCAGCAGTGGGGAATTTTGGACAATGGGGGCAACCCTGATCCAGCAATGCCGCGTGTGTGAAGAAGGCCTTCGGGTTGTAAAGCACTTTTGTCCGGAAAGAAATCCCTTGCCCTAATACGGCGGGGGGATGACGGTACCGGAAGAATAAGCACCGGCTAACTACGTGCCAGCAGCCGCGGTAATACGTAGGGTGCGAGCGTTAATCGGAATTACTGGGCGTAAAGCGTGCGCAGGCGGTTTTGTAAGACAGGCGTGAAATCCCCGAGCTCAACTTGGGAATGGCGCTTGTGACTGCAAGGCTAGAGTATGTCAGAGGGGGGTAGAATTCCACGTGTAGCAGTGAAATGCGTAGAGATGTGGAGGAATACCGATGGCGAAGGCAGCCCCCTGGGACGTCACTGACGCTCATGCACGAAAGCGTGGGGAGCAAACAGGATTAGATACCCTGGTAGTCCACGCCCTAAACGATGTCAACTAGTTGTTGGGGATTCATTTCTTCAGTAACGTAGCTAACGCGTGAAGTTGACCGCCTGGGGAGTACGGTCGCAAGATTAAAACTCAAAGGAATTGACGGGGACCCGCACAAGCGGTGGATGATGTGGATTAATTCGATGCAACGCGAAAAACCTTACCTACCCTTGACATGCCACTAACGAAGCAGAGATGCATCAGGTGCCCGAAAGGGAAAGTGGACACAGGTGCTGCATGGCTGTCGTCAGCTCGTGTCGTGAGATGTTGGGTTAAGTCCCGCAACGAGCGCAACCCTTGTCTTTAGTTGCTACGCAAGAGCACTCTAGAGAGACTGCCGGTGACAAACCGGAGGAAGGTGGGGATGACGTCAAGTCCTCATGGCCCTTATGGGTAGGGCTTCACACGTCATACAATGGTGCGTACAGAGGGTTGCCAACCCGCGAGGGGGAGCTAATCCCAGAAAACGCATCGTAGTCCGGATCGTAGTCTGCAACTCGACTACGTGAAGCTGGAATCGCTAGTAATCGCGGATCAGCATGCCGCGGTGAATACGTTCCCGGGTCTTGTACACACCGCCCGTCACACCATGGGAGTGGGTTTTGCCAGAAGTAGTTAGCCTAACCGCAAGGAGGGCGATTACCACGGCAGGGTTCATGACTGGGGTGAAGTCGTAACAAGGTAGCCGTATCGGAAGGTGCGGCTGGATCACCTCCTTTCAGAGCGTGCATCTCAAGTCGAGCGTTCACACTTATCGGTTTGTTAGTTGTTAGAGCCAGGATGCGCAGTGCGTGTCTTGCGTAGCATGGTCAAATGCAAGCGCTTAGCATTGAGCGCTTGCATTTGGCTTTGCCAAGACGACCGGAGACCCAGTCTCAGTCGGCTGTTCTTTAAAAATATGGGATGTAGTAAAGGTGTCGTGAGCGTTGATGAGACGCTGCAGTAAAACACGATACCGGGTTGTGATTGTATCAACCAAAATGTATTTAAGTGATCGAAAGATGACTTGGAATACGGCACAAATGCGAGAACTCATCCTGTAGCGAGCACGGCTTGAACGCAAGTTTGAGACACACTCGTTATAGGGTCAAGCGAACAAGTGCATGTGGTGGATGCCTTGGCGATCACAGGCGATGAAGGACGCGGTAGCCTGCGAAAAGCTTCGGGGAGCTGGCAAACAAGCTTTGATCCGGAGATGTCCGAATGGGGAAACCCGGCCCGAATGGGTCATCCCTGACTGAATACATAGGTCAGGGAAGCGAACGCGGCGAACTGAAACATCTAAGTAGCTGCAGGAACAGAAATCAACCGAGATTCCCAGAGTAGTGGCGAACGAAATGGGAAGAGCCTTGTACTCTTTAGCAGCATTGTTAGCAGAACGGGATGGAAAGCCCGGCCATAGCAGGTGATAGCCCTGTATGCGAAAACAGCGTTGTGGAACTAGGTGTACGACAAGTAGGGCGGGACACGTGAAATCCTGTCTGAAGATGGGGGGACCATCCTCCAAGGCTAAATACTCGTGATCGACCGATAGTGAACCAGTACCGTGAGGGAAAGGCGAAAAGAACCCCGGGAGGGGAGTGAAATAGATCCTGAAACCGCATGCATACAAACAGTCGGAGCCTGGAAACGGGTGACGGCGTACCTTTTGTATAATGGGTCAGCGACTTACATTCAGTGGCAAGCTTAACCGATTAGGGAAGGCGTAGCGAAAGCGAGTCCGAATAGGGCGTTCAGTCGCTGGGTGTAGACCCGAAACCAGACGATCTATCCATGGCCAGGTTGAAGGTGCGGTAACACGTACTGGAGGACCGAACCCACTAACGTTGAAAAGTTAGGGGATGAGCTGTGGATAGGGGTGAAAGGCTAAACAAGTCTGGAAATAGCTGGTTCTCTCCGAAAACTATTTAGGTAGTGCCTCGTGTCTCACCTTCGGGGGTAGAGCACTGTCATGGTTGGGGGGTCTATTGCTGATTACCCCGCCATAGCAAACTCCGAATACCGAAGAGTGCAATCACGGGAGACAGACATCGGGTGCTAACGTCCGGTGTCAAGAGGGAAACAACCCAGACCGCCAGCTAAGGTCCCTAAGATTGGCTAAGTGGGAAACGAAGTGGGAAGGCTAAAACAGTCAGGAGGTTGGCTTAGAAGCAGCCATCCTTTAAAGAAAGCGTAATAGCTCACTGATCGAGTCGTCCTGCGCGGAAGATGTAACGGGGCTAAGCCAGTCACCGAAGCTGCGGATGCACGTAAGTGCATGGTAGGAGAGCGTTCTGTAAGCCTGTGAAGGTGTCTTGTAAAGGATGCTGGAGGTATCAGAAGTGCGAATGCTGACATGAGTAGCGATAAAGGGGGTGAAAAGCCCCCTCGCCGTAAGCCCAAGGTTTCCTACGCAACGTTCATCGGCGTAGGGTGAGTCGGCCCCTAAGGCGAGGCAGAGATGCGTAGCTGATGGGAAGCAGGTTAATATTCCTGCACCGTCGTATGATGCGATGGGGGGACGGATCGCGGAAGGTTGTCCGGGTGTTGGAAGTCCCGGTCCCTGCATTGGAGAAGGCGCTTAGGCAAATCCGGGCGCGGAATTCAAGGATGTGGGGCGAGCGGCCTAGTGCTGCGAAGCAATTGGAAGTGGTTCCAAGAAAAGCCTCTAAGCTTCAGTCATACGAGACCGTACCGCAAACCGACACAGGTGGGCGAGATGAGTATTCTAAGGCGCTTGAGAGAACTCGGGAGAAGGAACTCGGCAAATTGGTACCGTAACTTCGGGATAAGGTACGCCCTTGTAGCTTGACTGGCCTGCGCCAGGAGGGTGAAGGGGTTGCAATAAAATGGTGGCTGCGACTGTTTAATAAAAACACAGCACTCTGCAAACACGAAAGTGGACGTATAGGGTGTGACGCCTGCCCGGTGCCGGAAGATTAAATGATGGGGTGCAAGCTCTTGATTGAAGTCCCGGTAAACGGCGGCCGTAACTATAACGGTCCTAAGGTAGCGAAATTCCTTGTCGGGTAAGTTCCGACCTGCACGAATGGCGTAACGATGGCCACACTGTCTCCTCCCGAGACTCAGCGAAGTTGAAGTGTTTGTGATGATGCAATCTCCCCGCGGCTAGACGGAAAGACCCCATGAACCTTTACTGTAGCTTTGCATTGGACTTTGAACCGATCTGTGTAGGATAGGTGGGAGGCTTTGAAGCGTGGACGCTAGTCTGCGTGGAGCCGTCCTTGAAATACCACCCTGGTTTGTTTGAGGTTCTAACCTTGGCCCGTGAATCCGGGTCGGGGACAGTGCATGGTAGGCAGTTTGACTGGGGCGGTCTCCTCCCAAAGTGTAACGGAGGAGTTCGAAGGTACGCTTGGTACGGTCGGACATCGTACCTAAAGTGCAATGGCAAAAGCGTGCTTAACTGCGAGACCGACAAGTCGAGCAGGTGCGAAAGCAGGACATAGTGATCCGGTGGTTCTGAATGGAAGGGCCATCGCTCAACGGATAAAAGGTACTCTGGGGATAACAGGCTGATACCGCCCAAGAGTTCATATCGACGGCGGTGTTTGGCACCTCGATGTCGGCTCATCTCATCCTGGGGCTGTAGCCGGTCCCAAGGGTATGGCTGTTCGCCATTTAAAGAGGTACGTGAGCTGGGTTTAAAACGTCGTGAGACAGTTTGGTCCCTATCTGCCGTGGGCGTTGGAATCTTGACGGGGGCTGCTCCTAGTACGAGAGGACCGGAGTGGACGTACCGCTGGTGTACCTGTTGTCTCGCCAGAGGCATCGCAGGGTAGCTATGTACGGAAGAGATAACCGCTGAAAGCATCTAAGCGGGAAACTCGCCTGAAGATGAGGATTCCCTGGAGCCTTGAGCTCCTTGAAGGGTCGTTCGAGACCAGGACGTTGATAGGCTGGGTGTGGAAGCGCAGTAATGCGTTAAGCTAACCAGTACTAATTGCCCGTAAGGCTTGATCCTATAACCAGTGTGTTTCTACCTGGTGTGAGTGTCGCGTGCCGCTGCCGCAGCAACAAGCAGCTTGGCCGATACGCACAACCCCTACTACATCCCTATTCGCTGCGTTGAGCACACCTCAACGCGGCCACCGTTTATGCCTGGTGACCATAGCGAGTTGGAACCACCCCTTCCCATCCCGAACAGGACCGTGAAACGACTCCACGCCGATGATAGTGCGGATACCCGTGTGAAAGTAGGTAATCGCCAGGCTCTCCCTTGAAACCCCCCAGTACGAAAGTACTGGGGGGTTTTGCTTTTGTACGATCGAAAGTGCGATCGAAATAGCGGCGGAAATAACGATGAATTGCCGAGATGGAGATATCCAGATCATTCCAGATCATGCGTGATAAAAAAGGCCGGCAAGCGCCGGCCTTTTTCCATGCGTAATCGCCGCTGACCATTGTCAGCGGCGATAGCATCTCAGTTACCGCACCGTACCAACAATACGCACGAACTTCTGCGTGTCGTCCGCAGTCGTGGATCGGATTTCGACAGTGCGCTGGTCGCCCGCCAGGCGGAATGCCGGGAACATCGCGGTGTTGCAGGGCGTCTGCTGCGCGCTCGATGCCGAATTGGTTGCACTGACCGTATCGCTGCGAGCGGACCGCGCGACAGGCGATCCCTGAATCAGCACGCGCTCCGGCAGTGGTACCGCACTCTGCAGCGCCCCAAACGCCAGGGCGCGGTCGACAGGCTCTGCGTTTTGCGTCCAGCTGATCTGCGTGCCGGACTGCGCCGCAGTCTTGCTGCCCCCCGTGGTGACAAAATCCAGGCTGCCTGCGTCGATGCTGTTCCAGGTCTGCCGCGCCAGTACCGACGGCGTGAGCACGCTGCCCGACGTAGTCACGTGGAACGTATCGTCAGCCGCAGCCAGGCTGGTCTTGTAGCTGGAGTCGAGGTTGCGGTTCCATACCTCGAACTTGTAGCGGCCATAGGCCGGAAGGCTCTCGATGGCGGAGTCCGACAGGGCTGCAGGCAGGTACGTGTTGCCGCCGGAGGATAGCCCGCCCCACTTTGCTGCCTGGCTGCTATCGATTGCCGAGGCCGCCAGGACCACGGTGCTGCTTGATTGCCCGCTGTCGCCGATGACCTGGTTGGGCGTCACAGGATCGTCTGTGGCGTAGGTCAGCGATCCGGCCAGATTTTGTACCACCAGATTGTTGTAGCTGCCGCAAACGCGCGAGCGCGAGAGGGTAATGCCCGCGGCCGGCAATCCCGGGCCCGTCACCCGTACCAGTTGCACGTTCGTGCCTGCGCCCCGGGCGGGGTTGAACAGAAAACGCAGCGAACTCTCATAGCGCGATACGATCCCCTGCGCCGATAGCGGATTCAGCTCGATGACCTTGCTGATTCGCCGCGTGACCGCAGCTTCGTAGCTGCGCTGGTTGCCCGTCAACTGCCAGCCGGCGGGCGCGCGATTGGTGACAAGGCGTGTGATGTGGTCGGTGGATTTGTCGGCGCGAACGAAGGGCAGGCGTACCAGCGCGGTTGCCTGGTTCTGGGCATTGGTCGAATTGAACAGGACAACTGGCGCCTCAAACTTCGCGCCCTTCATGTCGCTCGCAGCCAGCAGGGTGGACAGGTCGTCGCGAGCGACGTAGCTGTTGTTCAGGTAATCGCTCGAGAATGCGGTGCTGCAAGCGCCAAGCAGGCTGTTGCCATCCGTGCGAGCGGCAGGGTCCAGCGCAAAGCAGGCCTGAAGGGCAGCACGGATGCCTTCAAACGTTGCGGCATTGGTCTTGACTTCGGGCTTGGGCAAAGCAGGCGGAGGCGATGTCAGCGAGTCCGCCGTCAGGATGACTTCGTGTGCGGCATTGTTGTCCGAGATCACCGAGCCGGTACTCGTCAGCTTTGCGCCACTCGTTGTCAGCGTGACCCGGATGACGTCGAGCACGCTATCGGCGCCTTCCCCCTGTTTGCTGAGCGGCGTGGAGATCGGATCAAAGGCGGCAGGGTCCAGCCCGGCATCGCTCGTGACATTGGCAAGCACGGAGCGCAGCAAGCTGACGATTTGCTGCACCTGGGCGCTGCTTGCCTTGCTGCCAAGCACCGATGGCTTCGTCAGGTCCAGGGGGTTGCCACCAACCAGCAGCGCAGCCACGGCAGTCGTCAGTGGCGTGACATTGACGACTGCAGAGCCATTGGTTGGCTTGGTCGCCAGCACCGAGACATAGGTCAACTGGTCGCCGCCGCTGCTGCCCGTTGCGACAACCGCAAACGGTGCACGGAAAGCGGTGACATCGAATTCAAAATGGCCACCGCCATCCGCCGTGTTGCTGCCCACGACTTTTCCGTCGGCGTCATAGACGGTGACCAGGGCATTGGCCATAAAGGCGCCGCTGGCTGCCGTGCCTTGCAGCGTTACCTTGCCAGCCGGGGTCGCCGGGGTCGTCGCCGTGCTGCCGTCTCCGCCTCCGCCACACGCACTCAATACGGCAAGCGTGATCGCTGCAACTGCGGGCGTGAGCAGGGTGCGGCGATTCATCCCCGACCTGGATTTCCCTCTAATATTCATTGGATTTCCCTTTCATTATTATCTGTAGATACAGCGGTTTTTCGAGTCCCTGACCACGCTGCGCATGCAGATTACAGGAAGAGACGTCGAAGGCACCCCCCCGGCGGTGGGGTGATTCGGCAATTTTGCAAAAAATGACAATTGGCATTTCGTGTCGGGGATACGCCGGCGCCAATGTGAATGAAAAACTGCGCGTGCTAGGATCCAGCGAGATTTCGACGAGAAGCATGCAGGGGAGCCAGGACAGAGATGGAAAGCGGCATCACAGAGTACAAAGGGTACGTAGTCCACGTCTTCTGCAAGACGATCAAGGACGGTTTGCACATCGCGTCATGCGCGATCTGGGAGGACGGCGCGGTAGTGCAGGACTCCAAATCCATTGGCCGAAATCACGCCACCGCAGCCGACGCAAAAACCGCGGCTTACGAATGGGCGAAGCAGTGGATAGATGAAAATAGCTGAGTGGCGCTGACGCGGCTGCGTGCACTCGCGAGCGTACATGGAGCGGCAGTCGACGCACGCCAAAAGAATGGGCGCTAGCACTTTTCAGTTCTTTTTGTATTAGGGCTATCCAGATGCCGCTAATCCGCGTATATTCTCATTCGCGGGGTGGAGCAGTTGGCAGCTCGTCGGGCTCATAACCCGAAGGTCGCAGGTTCAAGTCCTGCCCCCGCAACCAAATTCCAAAAGCCCGTCCGGTTCAAGCCGCACGGGCTTTTTGCTTTGTCGCCCTGCCGTTGTGCGCTAGGCGAAATCACCCGGCGGGTTATCCGGGATGGTCCACTTGATTGGCTTTTCTTCAGTGGCCGGTGGCGGCTTCTGCGATCGCGAAGGGGGTTGGGGCGCAATCTGAGACAGGAGTTGAGCCGACGATACATTGACGGTTTCCTCATCGCCGTCTTCTGACCAATACCTGAGCGTCACTGACATGTTCCTCTCCGGTAAGTGACTCAAAGAACCCCAACTGCCAGTCGCGCAGGAGGGGGCCAACTCTTACCTTATGACCATTTCGCGCGCTTGCCTGTCGTCAATGGCGATGGTATGCGCAGGCGGCACCCAGAATGGACAAAGCCGCACGCTAGGACGGCGTGCGGCATTTGTAATGCGAGCCGCCTTTCAGATCGGCCGGCGCTAAGGCTTCAACAGATCACCCGGTCACCAGTTCGAGTCGCTCTTGGGCGGACCCAACGACTCCTCTTTGCGCGGTGCTGCCTTCTTCTTGGGCTTGGCATCCGCCGCCGGCGGCGCCGGCGGAATTTCCGCGCGCAGCTGCAGGGAGCCAGCGGGAATATCGTCGAGCTTTACCTTGACGTCTTCCAGATGCCCGTATGACAAGGAGGGCGTGACCCGGTCCACCACCACGGTGCAGCACTCCTGCTCGGTACGTCCAAGCGAGCGGCCGGTCTGCGGATCGCGCAGCTCGTTGCCCAGCATGACGACCTGATAGGCCGTGCCGCTGCTCACCGACTGGCCACCCTGGCTCAGCACCACGTTGTGGCCATCGCGGGAGGCTACGCTGACCGGGTAGAGGCGCACCAGGATGTCGGCTACCACCTTGGAGACGACGGCGCCTTCCATGGCTTCCACGCGCTCGCCTGCCGCGCGGCCGGCGTCGCCCTTGGCGGTGTTGCTGAACAGGACTTCGCTGGTGGTCACGTTGACGAACTTCTGCGAGACCGACCAGTGCCCTGGCACGCTGCCCTCACCGTCTGCATTGGCGCGGCGTCCCGGCTCGAATGCATTGACGCGGCCAAACCAGATCAGGTCCGCGCCGAGTCCCTGGCCGAGCTTGGCGAACTGGTCCGCCGAAGTCTGGCCGTTCGAAATGCGATCCATTTCGTCACCGAGCTCCGGCGCGAAATCGCGCTCCAGCACGGTAAAGCGTCCGCTCTGCGTCAGCGCGTCCATAATGCGCTGGCGCAGCTCGGCGGCGATGTGCACGGTGTCGCCGCCGGCGCGGCTGTCCACGCGCAGCGGGGCGATGGCGATGCGCAGCTTGCCCTGGTCTGCCGGCGCCTTGTACTTGGCCACATTGGCTTCGATGGTGGCCTTGATCATGCGCTCGGTCAGGCCGGGCTCGCTGATCTCGATCACCTTGAAGTTGCTGATGGCGCCACGGCTGCTCTGGCTGACCAGCTCCGCGAAGCCGGCCGAGCTCAGCGTGAGCGGATCGCGTCCCACGGCCAGGCCCAGCACGGACTTGAATTGCGTCGACGACTGCTCGATGGTCATGCCATTGACCTGCATGACGGCCTGGCGCAGTGCCTGGTCGATGGCTTCGGCCGGCGTATGGCCAAGCCCGGTGGTGGTGACCCGCACCTTTTCGACCTGGCCCACGTCGGGTGCGCCGCTGCCGCTCGCCACCGGCGCGGAAGCGCCGGCGGATGCGGCGGCAGGTGACGGCTCTGCGTCACGGCCTTTGCAGCCAGCCACCGACACCGTCAATGCGAGGCTGCAGACGGCCAGCGCACGATGCCAATTCATGGGGAGTGTTCCGCTCTGGTTCACGATGGCAACAGGCTTAGAACTTGGCCGAGAGTGCCGCGGTGGCATCCTTCGGCACGGGGATTTCGTTGCTCTTCGCGTAGGCGGTGGCAGCCTGCAGCGTGCTGCCCAGGCGGGTCACGTGGCCCGGCGCTTCGCTAGCGATGTAGGTGCCCGTCGACAGCTTGTTGGTCAGCGTCAGCTTTTCCATCACCGATGCGCTGGTAAGTTGCGACTGTGCGGCATCCTTGAAGGCGATCAGGCTGGGACGCAGGCCCACATAGCGCAGCACGCCCAGGCCAAGGTGCTTCATGCCTTCGGCGTACGATTGCTTGCCGGCGGCGTCGATCTTGGTGTTCGAGTCTTTCAGCTTGGCTTCGATGGCGGCCGAGGCTTCGCTCTGCAGCTTGTCGGAGTCTTCCAGGTTGCCCTTGGTGGCGCCGTCGGTCAGCGCGTCAGCCGTCGCCTTTGCCTTGGCCGACAGTTCCTTCAGGCCGACCGCGTCCGCCAGGTAGGACTGGGCGACCAGCACTTCGCGGCCGGCGGCCACGTAGGCCTTGGACAACTGATCTTGCGCGCCGCTTGCATCGGCGGTGGCGCCGCTGCTGGACGAGGACGAACCACCCGTCAGGCTGCCCAGCGAAGGCAGGGCGTGGGCCTGGCCAGCGGCCAGCAGGGACAGTGCAGCGATCGAGATGACTTTCTTCAACATGTTTGTTCTCCAGGGAAAGCAAAGGGGTAGGGGGCCGGCCGTACGGTACCGTGACGCGCTTGCGCCGGCCTGGGAGCGATTAGCGGACCTTGGCGTTGTTCAGTTGCGCCGCCAGCTCGCGTGCGGCCGAATCGGCCGCGCGCTTGAGCGCGTTGGTTTGTGCCACGCTGGCATCCGGGCCGGTGCCGGCGTACTGGACAGGGCCGACCGACGACACCGTGCGCGGGAAACGCGTGGTCACGTCAAGCAGCTTGGCCGTTACCGTCACGTACACGCGGGTCAGGCCGGTGACCGGGTCGCTGTCCTGCATGCCGATGTCGAGCGTGCCGAGCGCCAGGTAAGGGACCTGAGCGGTCTGCAAGCCCAGCACGGCCTCTCGCATGGTGGCGGGCTGCAGGTCGTTGCCGTTCTTGTAGTCGTTTTCCAGCGCGCTGATGCGCAGGTGGCCACCCGAGGAGGGCTCGACATAGGCGGCTTCCACCACCTGGAAGCCCGACTGCGCGAACACGCCGGTGAACACCGAGTTCAGGTTGCCCGACGGCACCAGGCGCCAGCTCACGTCATCCGCCTTGCGGGTACGGCTGCCGCCGGTTTCGACGGAGACGGAGGCATTAGCCGAATAGCTGTTGCGCGTCGACTTCTCGTTGACGTTTTCCTTCACGTCCGCGCGCTTGTAGACGCGCGTGTCGAAGGACTTGACGGAGTCCTGCTGGCGCGCCACGAACAGGAAGGTCAGCGGGGATTTCTGCGCGTCCGAGGCGGTGGCCACTGCCGCGCCGCCCTTGACCGCGTTGCGCAGCTTGGCGACGTTGATGTCGACGCGGACCACCACCGAATACTGGTTGGCGTCCTTCTTGTCTTCCTCGCTGATGATGGTCGCGCCCAGCACGAACTTGTCGAGGTTGGCGGCGACCTTGTCGCGGATGCTGTCGAAATTCTCGGCCTGCGACTCACCGCTCTCGGCATAGTAGCGCTCGATGGCGTTGACCTGCGCGGTCTTGAAAGCGCGGTCCTTGTCCTCGGCGCTGGCCTTGCTCGAGAACACCGAGCTGTCGTACTTCACGTTTGCCATGCCCTTGGATGACACCACTTGTGCCGACGCCAGGCTGCACGCGAACAAAAACAGCCAACAGAGCTGACGGATTACTTGCATGACTTGACCACTCCTCTTGTGACATCTACTTGTTTACTAACGTTATCGCCCGACGAAGCCGCGGCCAGCCAGTCGCTGTCCTGGCCGCCCAGCGAACTGGACAGCTTGGTGAACAGGCCTCGCAGGGAATCCGCGTAAGCCGGGAAATCATCGATCTCTGACTGCGTGACGGGGACGGCTTTCACTTCGCCGTTCTTGAAATCGGCGTCGAGGTACTGCTTGCCGGACATCGGCTCGCCCAGCTTGACGTGGCTGTACACCGCATAGATGTAGCTGGTGCCGGCCGCAGAGCTGCCGTACTCGACCCGCTTGAAGCCCTTCAGGTCCACCTGGATGGTGTAGTCGGGCTCAGGCAGCTTGAGGTTGAAGACCTCGCCGTCGGCAAAGCGCATCGCCATCGCATTGCCAATGGCATAGCCTTTGGTGAACGGCAGGATCGGTACGCCTGCCTTATCCAGCAGGGCTTCGCCGAACATGTCGGCGAGCCAGCCTTCGGCCACGCCGGAGCCCGTCTTCAGGCCGTCGGGCAATTGGGCCAACGCTTCGGGCGCCACGTTGACTTGCGACACCTGCAGGTAGCGGGTGCCCGACGACGGCAGCTTCGCGCCAGACAGGACCTGAGCGTAACGATCGAACAGGCCCGGCTTGTCGCCGCCGATCAACAGGCGCTTGACGCGGTCGCGCTTCTCACGCTCGCTGGGCTGATGGTCCAGCACGTCGAGGTAGGTCACATTGATCGGGTAGGCGCGCAACACCGTCATGGCCTTGAAATCGAATACCAGGGCTTGGCCACGCACGTTGGCCAGCACTTTGTACAGACGGCCGAAGCGCTCGGACGAGATGGTCTCGCTGGTCACCACCAGTGCAGTGGCGAGAGCCTGGTCGCTATTCTTCAAGCTGGCCATGCCGTCGCTGGAGAGCGTGAAACTGGCGGGCGGGCGCGCGGCCAGGGACCGGCTGATGGCCTTGTTCGGCGCGCTGCCGGAGGCGGTCAGCTCGGCCTCTACCTGCCGCGTAACCGGGAAGCGGGCCGCGATCTGCTGAGCGTCGCCGGCATAGGCGAAGCCGGCAAAGGCGACGCTATCGGCAGCGGCCACCTGGGTAGCCGCGAGGGCAGTAAACAGCAAAACGACAAGTCGGAAAGCTTGCATGGGCGGAGTCAAAAATGAAGGGAAGGCAGCGAGAGATGCAAGGTGCCGCGCATTCAAGCGAACGCGCCGGCCTATGAAACTTGGTGGGCATTCGGAAATGTCGTAGGACTAAATCCGAAATGTCTTAGGACTCGCGCGCTCGCAAGGCCGGGATTCTACTGTAGAAAAACAGCAAAAGTGACTTTAGTGACTTTTTTTAGAAAAATTGAGAATTGCCTTATTGACTTCAACATACCTTTAATGGCATGGCATGCTGGAGTTGGCAATTAGAGGGTGGTGGAGGGCCGCCTCTCAAGGTCGCGGCGCGCTGCGTCAGCCTTCGCTTGGCTGGATATTCAGCAAGCCGGTGCCGGCCTGCGTGAGGAACGGCGAGAACAAGCTCATGACCTGCGACGCGCCCCAATTGATGTGCTCACGCTTGATGGCATCGATGCCGTGTCGGGACCGCAGGTAGTCGATCCAGTAGGTCGAAACGATCCACGTGTTGACGACCAGTTGGTCAAGCTGTTCGGGCGTGGCGCGCAGCAATCCTTGCGCTTGCATGGCGCCGAACACGCGACGGACATGGTGTTGTCCATCGTTGGCCAGCGCTTCGGTGCGCAGCCTCAGCGTTGGCGCCAGGCCGCGGATTGACGCCGCATCGCGATAGAAGAAGCGCCACTCCCACATCAGGTTGAACCAGCCGCTCAGGTAGCCCGCGAAACGGTTGGGTGTATCGCCTTGTGCCAGATCCGCAACCGAAGTGTCGCGCAGCGCCCGCTCGAAATTGTCGAACAGGGCCTCGAGGATCTGTTCCTTGCGATGAAAGTGATAGTAGAGATTCCCTTCCTGTATGCCGACAGCCGAGGCGATCTCCGCGGTGGTCACGACGACCGGCCCGCGCTCGTTGAACAAGCTCAGGCAAGCGTCAAGGATGCGCTCGCGCGTTTTGGGGCGCCGGGCTGGCGCGATTTGCACCGTCATGGCTGGTAACTCCCTGCATATTCCGTTATCTGCATGTTTGCACGGCAGATGGTTAGGGGTAAGCCCTAGTTTTGGCAATCTCGGTTGATTAATTAGGGTGAACACCCTAGTCTAGTCTGAATACAGCACGGACGCACCGTGAGAATTCAACGCGGCAAGCGCCGGCTCGGTTTGGCCAACAGGAGACGATCGATGCTTTCAGGCAATGCGAAGCACCCGCATACCGGCGCTCATGCCGGCACGGCGGCAGCGGCGCAGCACGTCGATGTGCTGGTAGTCGGGGCGGGGCTTTCCGGCATCTGCGCGGGCTACCATCTGCAGACCAGTTGCCCGGGCAAGACCTACGCGATCCTGGAAGGGCGCGACGCCATTGGTGGCACATGGGACCTGTTTCGCTATCCTGGCGTGCGGTCCGATTCGGACATGTACACCCTCGGCTTCAGCTTTCGCCCATGGCGAAGCGAAAAGTCCATTGCCGATGGTGACGCGATCCTTGAATACATCCGTGGCACGGCGAAGGAATTCGACATCGAGCGGCACATTCGCTTTGGCCATCGCGCATTGCGTGCGTCGTGGTCGTCGGAGACCGCAAGGTGGACGATCGATGCCACGGTAGGCCCGCAAGGCACGCCTGCCCGTTTTACCTGCGGTTTTCTCTACCTGTGCAGCGGCTACTACGACTATGCGGACGGCTATATGCCCGGGTGGCCGGGCATGGAGCGCTTCAATGGCCGTGTGGTGCACCCCCAGCACTGGCCGGCGGACCTGGCGTATGACGGCAAGCGCGTGGTCGTGATCGGCAGCGGCGCCACGGCCGTCACGCTGCTGCCGGCGATGGCCGAGCGGGCGGCCCACGTGACCATGCTGCAGCGCTCGCCAACGTACATCGTGGCGCGCCCGTCCAGCGATCCTGTCTCCGCATGGTTGCAGCGGCGGCTGCCGGCGTCCATGGCGCATCGCGCCACGCGCTGGAAGAACGTGCTCTTGGGCATGTACTTCTACAATCTCTCGCGCAAGAAGCCGGACCTGGTCAAGAGCAAGATCCTCAAGGGGGTGCGCGCGCAACTCGGTCCGGACTACGATATCGACAAACATTTCACGCCGTCTTACAAGCCATGGGACCAGCGGCTCTGCCTGGTGCCTGACTCGGATCTGTTCAAGTCCATCCGCTCAGGGAAGGCTTCGGTGGTCACCGACCAGATCGAGTCGTTTACCGAGACTGGCTTGCTGCTGCGCTCCGGCGAGCGGCTCGACGCGGATGTCATCGTCACGGCTACCGGGCTTCAGCTGAAGGTGGCCGGGGGGATGAAGCTCGAAGTGGACGGCACCCTGATGAACCCGGCGCAGGCCTTCATGTACAAGGGCATGATGTATAGCGACATGCCGAACCTGGCGGTAGCCATGGGCTATGTCAACGCTTCCTGGACGCTGAAGGCCGAACTCTCGTCGACCTACGTGTGCCGCCTGATCAATCATATGGACGCGAAGGGCCACGCCTGGTGCGCGCCGCGCCGCACAGATCCGGCAGCCGATGAAGAGCCTTCGCTCTCGCTGAGCTCCGGCTATGTCCAGCGGGCCAGCAACATCTTGCCCAAGCAGGGCTCCAGGCGGCCATGGAAGGTGCATCAGAACTACCTGTTCGACCTGATGGCTCTGAAGTTCGGCAAGGTGGAGGACAGCGAGATGGCCTTCGGCCGCGCGGGCACGGCCGCCTCGGTGGATGGCTAACGGATAATGCTTGAGCGTGAAAGTTGAACGTCAAGGTTGAATTTCAAGGGTGAAGGTACATACGCAATGACCATATTGATTGCCTGCGTCGCCGTGGGCGCCGTCGTTCTGCTTGGGTTGGTGGCATTCTCCGGCCTGATTGCGCGCAAGGTGGAAAATGCCCTGCCGCCCAAGGGGAAGTTCATCGAGATCGATGGCGCCCGCCTCCATTACATCGACAAGGGCGAGGGCCCGGCCATCGTGATGGTTCACGGGCTGGGGGGGCAGACCGGCAATTTTTCCTACGCGCTGCTGGAAAAGCTGACCGGCCGGTTCCGCGTGATCCTGGTCGACCGGCCCGGCTCGGGCCATTCGACCCGGCCACCGGCGATGTCGGCCCGCCTGAGCGTGCAGAGCACGGTCGTGGCCAAGTTCATCCGTGCGCTAGACCTGAAGAATCCGCTGTTGGTCGGGCACTCCCTGGGTGGGGCGGTGGCGCTTGGCGTTGCGCTCGATCATCCCGGCACGGTCGGCGGGCTGGCGTTGATTGCACCGCTGACGCATCCGGTGGAGGGCGTGCCGCCCATGTTCCGTACGCTGTCCATTTCCTCCGCCACGATGCGCCGCGTGATCGCGTGGACGTGGGCGATCCCACGGTCTATCTTGCGCGGCAAGGCCATGGTCGAACTGGTCTTCAGCCCCGACCGGCCGCCGCAGGACTTTGGCACCGCAGGCGGCGGCCTGCTCAGCCTGAGGCCGCGCAGCTTCTATGCCACATCGACGGATATGGTCAGCGTGGAGGAGGACCTGCCATCCATGGCGCAGCGCTATGCCTCGCTGGCCTTGCCGATCAGCATCCTGTACGGGACCGGGGATGCCGTGCTCGACTGGCAGGCGCAGGGCAAGGCGATGAAGGACAAGCTGCCGGCGCTGGATCTCGAACTTGTCCCTGGCGGCCATATGCTGCCGGTCACCATTCCCGACCAGACCGCGGCCTGGCTCACGGCGGCTGCCGCGCGGCTCTGACTCGGCACTGATGCGGCGCGCGGCAGTTGCCGCGCTGGCCGGTCAAGCGTCGATGGTGAAGCCGATCTCCTTGATGAACTCGCCCCAGCGCAGATAGTCCGCCCTGACCTGCGCGGCGAAGGCAGGCGGCGTGATGGCCTGCGGCGGCAGCACGCCGACCGCGAACAGCCGCTTGTGATAGGCCGGGTCGGCGAGCACCTTCTGGATCGCCGCCGAGACCGCGCCAACCACGTCCGCCGGCATGGCCTTGGGGCCGAACAGCGCGAAGTAGCCGCTCAATTGCTCCATGCCCGGAAACCCCAGTTCACGGAACGAGGCGACGCCAGGCGCCATGTCGGAGCGTTCCGGCGTGGAGATGGCCAGCGCCTTGGTCTTGCCCGACTGATAGAGCGGCACGGCGGTGGTCAGCCCGTCGATCATTACCGGCACCACGCCGCCCACCAGGTCTTGCGTGGCAGGAGCCGAACCCTTGTACAACACCGGTTCGAGCCGGCTGCCAGATAGCTTGTTCAGCAGCAGCGGGCCAAAGTGCGACGATGTGCCCGGACCATACGAGGCCGAATGCAGCGGCGACTTCGCGCTCTTGGAGTAGGCGATCATTTCCGCCAGCGTGGAGAAGGGCGCGTTCCTGGTGGCGACCAGCAGGACGGGGGCCCGTGCGGCTTCGGCCAGCGCGGTCAGGTCAGTCAGCGGGTCGTAGGGAACCTTGTTGATATGGGCACCCGATGTGGCCGAGGAGCCTAGCGTCATCAGCAGCGTGTGGCCGTCCGGCTTGGCGCGGATCACGTCGAGCGTCGCGGGAATCGTCGCGCCGCCCGGCTTGTTCTCGACCACGACCGATTGGCCAAGGGCCTTGCCAAGGAAGTCCGCGAACAGCCGCGCGACCACATCGGTGCCGCCGCCAGCAGGGTAGGCCACGACCAGGCGCAGTGGGCGGCTTGGCCAGCCATTGGCAAAGGCGGGGGTTGTGCCGAGCGCGGCGGTTGCAACCGCGGTGGTAAGGAAATGACGACGATCCATGTTTTTGTCTCCTGGCGGTGGTGCACATTCATGTGCTTTTTAGTGCGCAAGGAAGATACTCATGGAAGAGGGGATGGTCATGGAATCGGGCGATACCCTTCCCATGACGGCATGCATGGACGCAGATCGTGCCCCTCGATTGCGTGAGCCAGTTCCTGGCTGAATCGTGCGGAGTCGCTCATGCTACGATCCGGCCTCTGAATCAACGTGAGCTAACGATGTCGACTGCCTTCCTGATATTCAATCCGGCCCCGTCCGAAGATGGCGAGCAAATCGGCTTTTCCATTGCGGCAAACGGCGTGGACAGCAGCGGCTTTGTGTCGCGCTCGGCGCTGGATGAACTGGCCCAGGGCCAGATTGGCAGCCACCTGGATATTTTCGAGCGCAATCGCGATCGCATCCAGGACGTGGCCTTGCAAAAGTGGTCTGCGGACCCGTCTCTCAATCCCGTTATGCTGGGGGACCACGATTTCTGAGAGGGGCACGCAGCCCCCCGCACACGCTAGGCCTGCGAGAACGTGCGGACCAGCTTGGTCTTCAGTGGCCAGGGGCGTGACGCAAGAATCCAGATGCATAGCAGCGGCCCGATGAACGGCAGCAGCGCCAGATATGCGTAGAGTGCACCAAAATGGGCAGCCTTGAATACCTTCCTGAAGGGGAAGAACCACAAGGCTTCGAAGAATAGGAACCCGAGTAGATAAAGCGTCATGGTGTGCTTCCTGTGCGGCTCGCCTGGCGAGGCAGATGCCCCGCGCAGCCGCATTGTAGAACCCATTCGTTCGCTCACAATCCCGCCACTTCGGGGGATTTTTTCCGGTCCGGCATCCATATTTACGTCGCAATTCCGTGCGCCGCTGAGTCCGCTGCCTCCTTCCGTCGCCTTCTTTTGTCCCTACTTTAACGCGGCTTAGCGCAGCGCGCGCTGCGCCACGGCGATCAGCGCCACGCCCATGCACGCTACCGCCAGCAGCGCGAACAGATTGCTCACCGCAATCAGTTGCGCCTGTTGGTCGATCAGCGCCGACCAGCGCGCCAGCGTGGCGGCGTCAAAACCATCGGGCAGGTCGAAGGGCGTAATCCGCGCGACCAGCTGTGTGCGTGCCATGGCCTCGCCATACTGGAGCCACAGGCTCGCCACGCCCGTGCCTGCGGCCGTTGCGATCTGGCGCACGATGTTCTTGAACTGATAGGCGTGGGCAAAATCCTCGACGCTGAATTCCGCATAGGTCAGCCCCGCCACCAACGCCAGGATGAAGGGCGTGGTCAGGCTTTGCAGGGTCAGGGCTGGCAGCAGGACGGCCATGGAGGCCCCCGGCATCATCCGCTGGCTCAGCATCCAGGCCGCGCCGGCGAACATGCAGTACCCCAGGGCGAGGTAGCGGCGTTGCCCTGTCAACCGGGCGCCGGCATAGGTAAAGACGCAAAGGCCCGCGAAGCCGATCAGTCCGGTGATGGTGAGGACCTTGCCGGTGGTCTGGAAGGTAAAGCCCAGCCCGGACTGCAGCGTGGTGGGTACGACATAGCCCCATAGCCCGTTGAGGAAGTAATACAAGGTATAGAAGCCCAGCCCGACCAGGTAGCGGCGGCCGAACAGCAGCTTAGGGTTGAGCCAGGGATCGGGGTGGCGATGCTGGTGGACGAAGACGCTGGCCACGAGCAATAGCCCGACGATCGGGGTGATCGCTACCGACGGCGAGCTCGCCAGTTCGTAGAATCGCAGGTCGCCCAGCCCGTGTAGCAGCACCAGCGCGCCCGTGCCCAGCAATATGACGGTCACCCAATCCATGCCGCCGACGTCCACCTCCCACGGTGGCAGCGAGGCCGCGACACGGCGCGGATACGAGAGCAGCACCAGCAGTATTGCTGCGACCGACATCCCGGCCTGGACCACAAAGATCATCCGCCAGCTCGCATCCTCCACCAGCACCGCGGAGATCCATGGGGCCAGTGCCGCCAGGCCCATGGCGCCGGCGTTGAAGCCCATGAACAGGGGCCGGCGCTCTTCACGGGAGGCTGCCAACTGGATGATGATGCGCGACGCGGTGAACAGGCCGCCCGCGCCAAGACCTTGCACCGCGCGCGCAAGGCTCAGTTCGAGCGGTGTATCGCAGACGGCGCAAAGCGCGGCGCCCACGGTGGCGACGAGCAGGCCGAGCAGGGTAAATCCGCGATAGCTGATGTCCTGCGCGATGCGCCGCAGCACCAGGTTGGCGACGGTGGCCGCGGCGGCATAGGACGTGAGGCTCCAGAGAAAATCCTCGGGCGAGGCGTGAATGCCACCTCGGATATGGGTGCCCGCGACCCCCATCATGGACGACGCCACGAAGTCCACGCCGGTGGTGCAGCCCAAGGTAAAGGCGAAGAGATAAACCTGCGCAGCCGACAGGTCAGGGTGCTTGCCCAGCATCGCGCTGCCAGTTGCCATGACGGTCCCATCTGTCGCGTAGATGCAATATGCAGTCTGGCGCCGCCGGGGCGACGACCCGCCTACCCAGTATCGGCGAAATGATCCGGGCGCCCAAGCGGAACCGATGGGGAATGACAGGAAGAGGGAGGGGCTCTATGCCCGCGGCCTGGTGTGCTGGAACGCGTCGAGCAGCCGGTCGCGCAACGCGCGCCACGCGCGCGGCACCGCGCTGAGTCCGGCGGTCAGGCCGGGATCATAATAGTGGACGATCAATGAGCGGCGCTCGCCCGCCTCGGCATGCAGGTTGGCATGCAGCGTGATGAAGCCGTTGAACGCATAGACATTGCCCGGCACACAGGCGATGCGGTCGCACTGGTGCTCGGCAAGATGGCGGAAGGTCTGCGCGCGTCGAATGACGAACGGCAGGTTACGCAACAGGATCAGCCCGATCTTCGCAACGATATTCGACATGACCGTCACCGCATGGCGTTGGCGCCGGTAGATGATCAGGTCGCCGTTTTCCCGGGTGGCCTGTGCCTCTTGCAGCGGAATCAGCAGCGTCAGGATATGGGAGTCGTAGTGCCGCAAGTGGCTCTGGGCGGGCAAGCCGCTATTGACACAGCGCAGCACGCACAGTGGCGGCTCGCCGTTGAGTTCCCATCCGGCCTTGCGCGCCCATCGCCTCGATATCTCGCAGGCCTGCCGCTCCGCCAGCTGGAAGCCTTCGTTTTGCCGCAGCATGTCTGCAAAGTGCTGCGCTGCCTGCGTGGCGCGGCGGCCGTCCGCCGGCCGCCATGTCTCCCGGCTGGCGTCGATTGCCGCATTGATCTCATCGAGCAGATGTCGAGTCACGACGCCTTCGAATACCTGGAGCCTGGGCAGCTCCGCGTCGATGTCGTAGTCACGCATCGCATGTTGCTCCGCTTACCGCCCCGTTCCGCCCGGTACAAGGCCCGGGAAGGGGGCGACATGTTGCGGCCGGCCACAAATGGCCCGCCGCTACCGGACTAGGCGCGGCCCGCGTTGCCGGCCTTCCTCCTGATGATCTTGCACAGGCCGCCGCTGGCATCGATCGGTGCTGCCAGGGAAGAAAACGCGGGCGGTCCCATATCCGGTGCTATGAATCTACGGCGTCAGAGCGTTACCGAACGGACAAAACTACTTTCAGATCCGCCAGACGACACAATCCGAGTCGCTTCGTTTTTGCGTCTTTTGATGCACTTTTGGATATCGCGCGTACGGGTGGGTCGCCGCAGTCCCACGTGCTCAGGCTCCAGCTTTGCCGGAGCGCAATCCAGGACGAAGGTGTCGGGCCGATAATGGAATCTGGGGGCTTGGTCATATTCATTCAATCAGACGGATCTTGTCGGAAAGATAATCGCCGAGGTAATCAGAGAGGTAATTACCAGGACCATCTCAAAGGTAATTTCGGTGGCGATGAGAGACCGCAGCGGTCCATCGGCTTTCCCGTCAAATGCGCTGCAGCGGGGCCGGCGTTGGTGGGCGTTGGTGCGCTTTCCCTCACTGTTTAGCGTCGCTCAATTGACAACGCCGGCTGCCGGGAACATCATCGCTCGGGGAAAATAGACGCGCCTCTGTGCAACGATGTCGCCCGTTCGTCGGCGAAAAGCGCATGGAAGGTAGCCATTCCGACAAGGAACCGGGGTCATGATCATTTCGCTGCGTCGAATCGCGAGCGCGTTTGCGCTCGGTCTGCTGTTGTCTGCCTGCGCCGCGGGTCCGCAAACTTCAGCGGTGCCGCAGCCAGCCTCGCCGCCGTCCGATGGGGCGATCAAGGCTTTATCCGCCCAGATTTTTGTTTACGCCTATCCGCTGGTGCTGATGGATGTCACGCGTGAGGTCATGAGTGCCCGCGTGCCGGCCAATACCTTCTCGCACAAGCGCAGTTTCCCGGATGCTGCCTTCACCGACGTGGTCAGCCCGAATGCCGATACGCTTTACTCGACGGCATGGCTGGACTTGTCCGGCGGCCCGGTGATCCTCTCGCTGCCCGACACGCACGGGCGTTATTACCTGATGCCGCTGATGGACGCCTGGACCAACGTCTTCGCGTCGCCCGGCAAGCGCACCACGGGCACCAAAAAGGCGATTTACGCCGTAACGGGGCCGATGTGGAACGGCATCTTGCCGCCCGGGGTCACTGAAATCCGTTCGCCGACCGAGATGGTGTGGCTGATCGGCCGTACGCAAACCAATGGCAAGCAGGATTACGCAGCGGTCCGCCGCTTGCAGGACCAATATCGCCTGGCGCCGCTCTCCGCCTTGCAGCGTGGCGGCAAGGCGCGGCCCAAGCCCGCCGAGGTGATGCTGCCCGAAGCGGTTCCCGTGGATGTGGAAACGCCGCCCGTTGAGCAGGTGGCGGCGATGGACGCGCAGGCATTCTTTACCCGCTTCGCCGAATTGCTGCCGGCCAATCCTCCGGCCGCGGCCGATGCGGCCATGGTGGAGTCGATCAAGAAGTTCGGGATCGTTCCGGGCAAGCCCTTCTCCGTAACCGCGCTGGAGCCTTCGACAGCCCGCGCGGTGCAGGAGGGCGCCACCACCGCCCTGGCCGGCATTGTGGCCATGGCCAAGCGCGGCGGCGGCGAAGGGGATGGCAAATGGACCGTGCACCGGGATCTGGGCAACTACGGCACAGCCTATGGCAAGCGCGCGCTGGTGGCCTGGGTTGGGCTTGGCGCCAACCTGCCGGCGGATGCGCTGTATCCCAGCACGCGCGTTGACGCCGCCGGCAAGCCGCTGAACGGGGCAAACCGCTACGTACTGCATTTCAACAAGGGCCAGATGCCGCCGAGCATGGCCTTCTGGTCACTGACGCTCTATAACAACAAGCAGGCGTTTGTCGCCAATCCGCTCAACCGCTATGCCATCGGGGACCGTGACCGGCTGCGGTACAACCGGGACGGCTCGCTCGATATCTATATCCAGAATGCGCGCCCGGCGGGCAAGCGGGTGGCCAACTGGCTGCCGGCTCCGCCTGATGGCTTCAACCTGATGATGCGGGTGTATTGGCCCCGGCAGGCGATGCTGGACGGCACGTGGAGCGCGCCGCCGGTGCTGCGGGTGGAGTGATTGCGGGCCACAAGCCGCGCGCTGAGATGAAAAAAACCCGCCGAGGCGGGTTTTTTTCATGGCAAGGTGCAGGCTCAGAACTTGTATTTGACGCCGGCATAAAGCGCGCGGCCCGAACCGGGGTAGAACACCGCGGTGTTGGCTGTCCGCGCGTCGGCCACGGTGCTGAAGTCGCTCACATAGCGCTTGTTGCCGAGATTGCGCGCATCCAGGAACACCGTCACGCCGCGCTGGAATTCGTAGCTGGCCTGCAGGCCAAACAGCACGTAGCCAGGCGTGCGCAGCGTGTTGGCGTAGTCGACATAGGCGCCGCCCGGCACCCAGTCGATGGTGCCGGCAACGCGCAGCCCGGCCGCGCGGCTGTAGGCAACGGTGGTGCGCAGCACGTGCTCGGGTATGCCGGCGATGCGGTTGTTGCCGTACTGCGGATCATTGTCGAAGCGGAAGTCGCTGTAGTTCCACAGTTGCGACAGCGTGAGCTTGTCGCCGGAGCCGAACAGGTTTTGCAGCACGTCGCCGCTGACGCCGAGCTCCACGCCTTGCAGTGTGGTGCGGTTGGCGTTGAAGGTAGCGGCCGGGATATTCGGGTTGGCGGTGTATTGCAGCAACTGGTCGCGCACCAGCGAGCGATAGGCCGTCACGTCCCAGGAGAACCGTTCGCGCTTGCCCCGCGTGCCCAGCTCAAGCGTCCAGCCGCGCTGCGCGCTTAGTGGCACAAAGCGGGTGGTAGTGGCCATGGTCTGGCTCAGGTCGGTAAAGTCGGGTACATCCGCGCTGCGCGTGATGTCGGCAAATGCCTGCACGTCAGGCACCGGCTCCCACAGCACGCCGAATTTCGGGTTCACGCCGCTGTAGGTGGCGCTATCGGACTTGGCCGTGGGATTGGCCGGCAGGCCACCGTAGTCCTGATAGCGGCGGACATTGCGGTAGGCCTTGGCACCGGCCATCAGCGCGATGGTGGGGGTCACGTAAAGGCGGTCTTCGAGATAGGCCTCGTAGTTGTACGCATCCTGCGCGGCGTTGAGTGTCTGCGCGCCGCGGTTGCCGGCGTTGTTGACGTACTGGCGCGCATCGTTGTTGCCGCCGAAGAAGCGCGCACCGACGATGAGCTGGTTGCGCAGGCCGCCGATGGTCTGCGTGCCGGTGTGGCGCGGCGCGAAGCCATAGGTCCAGTAGTCCTGGTCGATGACCTGGAAGATCGGGTGGTACAGGCTCTTGTGGATGACCCAGGTGCTGAAATCGAGCTGGCCGCTGTCGAGCTTGACGGTGGTGACGTTGGCCACGCGCTCGGTGCGCGTGTTGCGCGCCTGGTCGCCGGACAGCGCGGCTGGCGCGGCCTTCTTCGGATTGTTCAGCGCATCGGTGAGCGACAGCGCGCCGGGCAACTGCTGGTCGACGATATAGGCGCCCAGGTAGAAACGGGTTTCCACCGCCGGGCTGAACCGGTAGCCGAAGTTGGCGTTGAACTGCTCGTACTGGCCGCGCTCGTGCGCACGGAATCCGTCCGAGTGGTTGACGCTCAGGTTGGCGAGAAAGTCGAAGGCGCCGATCTGGCGCGAGACCTGGCCGCTGGCGCGCGCCGTGCCGAAGCTGCCGCCATCGACGCGCACCTGGTTGGGCGCATCGGCGGTGAGCGCGGTGGGCGTGGTGAAGTTGATCGCGCCGCCCAGCGTGGTGGTACCGTAGGCCAGCCCGTTGCCGCCCTTGTAGATCTCGGCCGCGCTCAGGCCGAGCGGGTCGATCTGGTAGTAGTCGCCGCTGCCATCGGCAAAGTTGGTGGGCACGCCATCCTGCAGGAGATCCAGGCCACGCGCGTGATAGCCGCGCGCAACGCCCGAGCCGCGGATCGACAGGCGCAGTTCCTGGCCGTAGCGCTCCTGCACATACACGCCGGGCGCATCCTTGAGCACGTCGCGCAGGTTGCTGGCGTAGGTGTCGCTGTAGGACGCGGCGTCGACAAAACCGATCGAGCCGGCCGTCTGGTCCAGTGCCTGTTGCTGCTGCTGCACGTTCGGCGCGGTGAGCGACCCTGGGGCCTTGGCCGTGATGGTCGCCGCAGGTAACGTGACAGCTGTATCGGGCGTGGCGGGTGTGGCGGGCGTGCCAGCCTGCGCGAGCGCGGCGGTGGTGAACGTGGTGAAGGCGGCGGTGGGCAGGGCGGCGGCGCGCTGCTTCCAGTGTCTGGCTCGTTTCATGATTTCCCTTGTAGCGGCAGGCCTGCTTTGGGCTGCGCCTTTTAACGGTGCTTGAATAGCCGCGTACGATACGGAGGGAAGCCTGGTGTGTGCTATGTGACACAGTGCCGCAACGTGTGTCCAGGGCAGTCTGTGCGTCGCGGTGCGGCGTTTTGCCGCTTTGCGTGCAAGGGAACGCAAGACGGCCAACGGGCCGGCATGCGCTGCATGCCGGCCCGTTGGCTTGGTAAGGCTTGGAGGGGGGATCGGACCCGCCCAGGCGCGGATCAGGCCGCCTGGCTAGCGCAATCGACGCAACCCGCAGCGTGCGCGGCGCCCTGGTGTGCCGCGTGGCCGCCCAGGCCGGTGCGGCGGTTGGCGCGCTGCCACTTGGTCGCGCTGTCCTTGCCGATCTGCTCGCGCAGGTTACGCGCGGCGGCGACCATATTGGCCAGCGCGGCTTCGGTTTCGGGCCAGGCGCGCGTCTTTAGCCCACAGTCCGGATTGACCCACAGCCGTTGCGGCGGAATCACCTCGCAGGCGCGCTCCAGCAGATGCGTGATGGCTTCCACGCTCGGCACGCGCGGCGAGTGGATGTCATACACGCCCGGTCCGATCTCGTTGGGGTAGTCGAACTCGCCGAAGCCTTCGAGCAGCTCCATGGCGGAGCGCGAGGTTTCGATGGTGATCACGTCGGCGTCCAGCGCGGCAATGGCGGGCAGGATATCGTTGAACTCGGCGTAGCACATGTGGGTGTGGATCTGCGTTTCATCCGCCACCGAGGCGGCCGAGATCTTGAACGCATGCACGGCCCAGTCCAGGTACGCGGCCCAGTCGCCCTTGCGCAGCGGCAAGCCCTCGCGCAGTGCGGGCTCGTCGATCTGGATGATGCGGATGCCGGCTTGTTCCAGGTCCGAGACCTCGTCGCGGATCGCCAGCGCGAGTTGCAGCGTGGTGGTGGCGCGCGGCTGGTCGTCGCGCACGAAGGACCATTGCAGCATGGTGACGGGGCCGGTGAGCATGCCCTTCATCGGACGCTCGGTGAGCGATTGCGCATAGCGCGTGGTTTCCACCGTCATCGGCTCGGGGCGATACACATCGCCGTAGATCACCGGCGGCTTGACGCAGCGCGAGCCATAGCTTTGCACCCAGCCGTTCTCGGTGAAGGTGTAGCCGCACAGCTGCTCGCCGAAATACTCGACCATGTCGTTGCGCTCGGCTTCACCATGCACCAGCACGTCCAGGCCGAGCGCTTCCTGCTTGCGCACGGCGGTCTCGATTTCACCGCGGATGCGCTGCAGGTACTCCAGCGCGCCGATGTCACCGCGGCGGTAGGCGGCACGGGTCTGGCGGATTGCCGGTGTCTGCGGGAAGGAGCCGATGGTGGTGGTCGGCAGTGCCGGCAACTGCAGCGCGGCGCGCTGGCGTTCGATGCGGGTCTGGAACGGGCTCTTGCGCTGGGCCATGGCAGCGGTGACTGCCGCGACCCGTGCCTGCACCTGCTGGTTGACCACGCGGCGCGAGCTGCGGCGCGAGGCCAGCGCGGCATCGGCAGCGGCCAGTTCGGGGGCGACCGCGGCCTCGCCCTCGTTCAGGGCGCGGGCCAGCACGCTGACCTCGGCCAGCTTCTCGGTGGCGAAGGCCAGCCAGGTCTTGATTTCCGCATCGAGCTTGCGCTCGGCCTCTAGCGAGACCGGCACGTGCAGCAGCGAGCAGGACGGCGCGACCCACAGGCGCTCGCCCAGCTCGGCATGCAGCGGTGCCAGCGCGGCCAGCGCGCGGCGCAGGTCGGTGCGCCAGATATTGCGGCCGTCGATGACGCCGGCGGACAGCACCGCGCCGGCTGGCAGCACCTTGCGCCAGGCGTCGAGCTGCTGCGGTGCGCGCACCAGGTCGATGTGGAAGCCTTGCACGGGCAGGGCGGCGGCGCGCGCGGCGTGGTCGGCTGCGCTGTCGAAGTAGGTGGCCAGCAGCAGCTTGACGCCGGACTTGGCCAGTTCGGCATAAGCGCCGTCATAGGCATCGAGCCAGGCCGGCGCCAGGTCCAGGCACAGCGCGGGCTCGTCGATCTGTACCCATTCGATGCCGCGTTCGCGCAGGCGGGCCAGGATGCGGCCATAGGCGGCCACCAGGCTGGGCAGCAGGCCCAGGCGGTCGAAACCGTCCACGTGGGTCTTGGACAGCCACAGGTAGGTGAGCGGCCCGATCAGCACCGGCTTGGCCTTGAGGCCCAGCGCCAGCGCTTCTTCCACTTCGTCGAAGAACCAGTCCACGCCGCCGTCGAAACGGGTGTCCGGGCCGAGTTCCGGGACCAGGTAGTGGTAGTTGGTATCGAACCACTTGGTCATTTCCATGGCCGGCTGGGCCTTGTTGCCACGGGCCAGCTCAAAATACTGCGCCAGGCTCAGCTGCTTCGGGTCGAAGCCAAAACGCGCGGGCAGGGCGCCGAGCAAGGCGCTCAGGCCCAGCATCTGGTCGTAGTAGGCGAAGTCCCCCACCGCCACGCTGTCCAGCCCGGCCTGCGCCTGCGACTGCCAGTGGCGCTGGCGCAGGCCGGCTGCTACCTGGCGCAGGCTGGCCTCGTCCGTTTCGCCGCGCCAGAACGCCTCCTGGGCGAATTTCAGTTCGCGCTGGGCGCCGATGCGCGGAAATCCAGCGATATGAGTGCGTGCCATGCAGTGCTCCGTATTGGGATGTTGGGATATTGCGAATGTGACGATGGCGCCCAGTGTGGAATCCAGCGTAAAATGAATCAAGCGATAAGATTTAATCAACGTATGAATCAGTTTCATATCAAGCCACCCAGGCGCCATGTTTCACATTCCAGGAGCCAGCCGTGATCGAAGTCAGGCACCTGCGCTCGCTGGTAGCAATCGCCGAATCCGGCAAGCTCGCCACGGCCGCCGAGCGCGTGCACGTCAGCCAGTCGGCGCTGTCCCATCAGATCAAAGGCATCGAGGCGCACTACGGCTTGCCACTGTTCGACCGCACCCGCCAGGGCCTGCGTTTCACGCCGGCCGGCGACCGGCTGCTGGCGCTGGCGCGCGAGACGCTGGCGGCCATCAGCACGGCCGAGCGTGACCTGGCCCGGCTCAAGGGTGACACGCGCGGCGAACTGCGCATCGTGCTTGAGTGCCATACCTGCTTTGACTGGCTGATGCCCGTGATGGACGAGTTCCGCCGGCGCTGGCCGGAGGTGGAGGTAGACCTGGTGGCGGGCTTCCACGCTGATCCCCTGGCGCTGCTGGCCGAGGGCCGCACGGACATGGTGATCGGCTCGATGCCGCCGGCCAAGCGCGGCCTGGCGGTGGCGCCCCTGTTCCGCTTCGAGATCCTCGCGGTGATCGCCAACGAGCACCGGCTGCGCAACAAGCGCCGGATCGAGGCGGCCGACCTGGACGGCGAAACGCTGATCACCTATCCGGTGCCGGAGCAGCGCATCGACCTGATCCGCGAAGTGCTGGAGCCAGCCGGCATCAAGCTGCAGCGGCGCACCGCCGAGCTGACGGTGGCCGTGCTGCAACTGGTCGCCAGCCGCCGCGGCGTGGCCGCGCTGCCCAACTGGGGCGTGAAGAACTACGTCGACCACGATTACGTGCTGGCCAAGCGCATCGGCGCCAAGGGTTTGTGGAGCGAGCTCTATGCCACCACGCCGGCGCCGCTTGCGCAGCGCCCTTATGTGCGCGACTTCGTCTGCATCGTGCGCGATACCTGCGCGGCCGCGCTGGATGGGATCGAACTTCTGCCGGAGGGCGAATAAGGGGCGGCCTACTGCACGAGCTGCCCGCTGCGCTCGGCCACGCCGATGCGGGCTTCGGTGCCCGCGTTGAATTGCAGGAAATCCGCTTCGATACCGTCGCTGAAGATCACGCCGGTTTCCGGCATCAGCGAGCGCAGCACGATCTGCTCGCCGCGCGGCACGTTGCCGTAGACCAGAGTGGCCTGGCTGGCGCGGCTCGGAAAGGGCTCACGCACCGCAAATACCAGCCGGTCGGTATCCCATGGCAAGGGTTGATACGCGGCTTCGGCGCCACCGTCTGGCTGCGCAATGGCCCGCGCGCCGGTCACGATGCTCTTGAGCCAGGCAGTGGACCCCAGTCCCGTGGAGACAATGACGCCGCTCGATGACTGCACCTCGCTGCGCGCACCGAGCTGGATCTCGTAGCGCGCCGAGGTGTGGCTGCGCGGGCCGATAAAGAAGTCGTTGACCGCGTACAGCACCTGCTGGTCTGACAGCTCGGCGCGCGCCATGGTGACCGGGCGCGCGGGGCGGCGGTCCTGCATGGCTTCGGCCAGCACACGCGCCAGGTCGCCCACCTTGAATGGCAGCAGCACACCGTCGTGGCGCGCCGGATCCGGGTTCACGCCGATCAGCGGCTGGCCGTTCAGGTATTTCATGGTGTTGGCAACCAGGCCGTCCTGGCCCAGCGCCACCACGATGTCTTCCGGGCCGAACAGGAAGTTGGGCAGGAACTGGCGGTCCACCACCTGCCGGCGCAGGTAGCGCGACAGCACGGCTGCCACCTGTTCGCGCGCGGCAAGATAGGTGTCGTGCTCACGCTGGTAATCGGTGATGTCCGCGCCCAGGTGTTCCAGGTAGAAGCGTGCCTGCGCCAGCGAGTGGTAGCGCGCCAGCAGCTCTTCCAGCCGTGTCTTGCGCGTCACCAGCACTACCTTGCGATCGGCGGTTGCGCTCATTGTTCTGGCTCCTTTTTCTTTTCACTACTGAATACCGCTTGAAGCGTCTTAAAGCGTCTTAAAGCTGCGCGGATCTTCGGTTATTTTGCGCGCCCGCTGCTCAGTGGTGCCAGCAGCGACTGAAGCAGCTCTGGCGACATATTCAGCTGCCCGATCTTCTCGGCCTTGTCGGCAATCCCGCCGAAGGCCTGCGCGATCAACTGGCCCGGCGCCATGCCTGATGCGGCCAGCGCCTGCACGATGCGCGCGTCGGCGCCTTGCAGGGCCCGCATCACGGCGCCCAGGCGCTGTGCCTCGGCTTCGGCGGTGGTGCGCGTGTTGTCGGCCTCCAGGTCCACGAACTCCTTGCGGCGCGCTTCCAGCGTGATCTGCGCCTCCATGGTGCTGGCCTCCAGTTCCGCCTGTTTTTTCTGCACCGCGGCTTCGGCTTCCATCTGGGTTTCGCGGATCGTGCGCTGCTTGAGCTCCACGGCGACTTCGGTGTCGAGCTCGCTTTCCTTGATGGCGCGTTCGTTTTCCACCGCGGCGTTGCGGCGGGCGTAGATGGCGTCGTCGGCCGCCTTCAGGATCTGCTCGCGGACCTCGGCTTCCAGCGCCCGCGCGGTTTCGGCGCGCGGCTTGACGGCCACCATCGAGAACGACAGGATTTCCAGGCCGAGGGCCAGGACGTCCGGATGCGCCTTGAGCGCACCTTCGACCTGGCGGGCCATGCGGTCGGACGCCTGCAGCGCGGTGCGCAGCGTTTCGGCGCTCACGGCCTGCTGCACCAGTACCTCCACCACGCCCTCCACGCGGGTGCGCAGGTTCTGCGGATCCTCGGAGATGTAGTTGCGGCCGTCCGGCTTGAGCGCGAAATTGAGCATGGCGGCCGTCTTGCGCGGCTCAGTGATGCGGTAGGACAGGTTGCCTTGCACGGTGACGGACTGGAAGTCGGTCGTGATCAGCTCGAAGATATACGGCAGGATCTGGCTGCCTACGGGCACCGCAACGAGGGATGTGGTGGGCGCGTAGTAGTAGAACGACTGGCCGCTGCCTTCGCGGATGATTTTGCCGCTCTTCATCTGCATCAGATAGGTGGTGGGATCTGCCTTGATGAATCGGATGCCGAACATGGTGGTCCTTTCCGGTGGTGTTGTTGGATTCGCCCGCGCCGGGCGACTGGCACTAAGTGTGTCTGTACCACTAATATAAGTGTGGCTGAGACACTTGTCAATCTATAATCCGGCGTGAATCGCTTGAACAGCTTGAACCGCCTCTTTCCAGGAATGCCCGCCCGATGACGAAACCCACCCCCGCCGCATTCCCGCGCCCGCTGACCACCGTCGACGTGGTCATCCTGACGATCCGTGCGGGGGCGCTGCAGGTCCTGCTCGTGCAGCGGCCGCAACAATCCGGCGAGCCGTTTCCTGGCCAATGGGCCTTGCCGGGCGGCTTTGTCGATATCGAGCGGGACCAGGATCTGCAGGGCTGCGCGTTGCGCAAGCTGGCGGAGAAGACCGGGGTCAATAGTCCCTATCTGGAGCAGGTAGGCAGTTGGGGCAGCGCCACGCGAGACCCGCGCGGATGGTCCACCACCCATGTCTACGTCGCCTTGCTGGCGGATGACACGCTGGCTCTGCACAAGGGTGGCAACGCCGCCGACCTGCGCTGGGCGCCGGTGGAGGGCGATGGTGTGGGGATGGCGCTGGCCTTTGATCACGCCACGCTGCTGAGCGCGGCGCTCGGGCGCGTGCGGGGCAAGACCGAGTACACATCGCTGCCTGCGCATTTGCTGCCGGCCGCGTTCACGTTAGGCGAACTGCAGCATGTCTACGAGATCGTGCTGGGCCGTCCTCTCGAAAAGAAGGCCTTCCGCACCCGCATGCTCGCGGCGGACTTGCTGGAAGACCTGGGCGCGCAAAAGGAGACCGGGCGCCGCCCGGCCTCCTTGTACCGCTTGCGCGAGCAGGCCGGCCTGGTCTACTTCACGCGCAGCTTCGAGCAGCGCTGAATCAGGCGGGCGCGGCGCCGGGCTGCGTACCGGGCCCCGTTCTTCGGCAACGGCCTAGGCCAATGCCAGCGAATGTTCCACCTCGTCACGACGCGCCTCGACGTGCGCCGGCGCCTCGGCCGCACGCTCGCCCGGCGCCGCGATCTCGAAGACCTCAAGCACGTCCACGCCGTTTTCCAGGCGCCTGACGAATAGGTCCAGCCGGTCCGCATCCTCCGCGCCGACCGACAGCGTGAGCTGGTAGGGCGCGGCCGCTTGCCCGAAGCACAGGTCGATCAGGTGCAGGCCGGTGCGGCGGGCGTTGGCCAGCGTCCATTCGACGGCGCCGAAGAGGTCAGTGCGGTCCAGCCGCAGGGCGAGGTTCAAGGTTGACATGGTATCGGCGGCAGTTTTAATGGGGTTTGTGGCCGGGAAGGCATGCGACAAATTTACCATCGCCACCCCAGAATGGGCTTCTTTATTGCCTCCGGTTTTGATCAATATGGAGATGAATTATCTATTGATGATAGAGTTAAAGGTGATTCCTTCCTTATCCTCGGTAGAAGACATGGCAACCTCCCCAAAACTGGACGAAACCGACCGCCGCATCCTGCGCGCGCTGCGGCGCGACGGCAGGCTCTCCAACCTCAAGCTGGCCGAGCAGGTTGGCTTGTCGCCCACGCCGTGCTGGAACCGCGTGCGCGCCCTGGAAGAAAGCGGTGTGATCGAGGGCTATGCGGCCCTGCTGAACCAGAAGGCGCTCGGCCTGCCCGACACCGTGCTGATCGAGGTCACGCTGGACCGGCACGACGACGACATGCTGGATCGCTTCGGCGAAGCGCTGGCCGAATTGCCGGAAGTGATGGAGGCGTACCTGCTCACCGGCGAATACGATTACCTGATCAAGGTAGCGGTGGCGGGCACGGAAGGGTACGAGGAATTCCTGCGCCACAAGCTCTACAAGCTGCCGGGCTTGCGGCACAGCCATTCCACCTTCGTGCTGCGCTGCATGAAGCGGGAGCCGTCAGTGGCGCCTTGAGTGGCCCGATGGGGCTTCAGGCGTGCGGGCGGTCCCAGGTGTCCGTGGACATCAGGTCCGCGAGCGGGCGGCCCTGGCGCCAGCCTTCCAGCTCCAGCATCGGCGCGGGGTAGAAGGCCTGCACGGGGCCTAGGCAGAGAATGGCGATCGGCTGGCCACCCGGCGGCAAGCGCAACAGCGCAGCCAGCGCGTCGGGCGCGAACATCGACACCCAGCCCAGCCCGAGGTTTTCCACGCGCGCCGCCAGCCAGAGGTTTTCAATGGCGCAGGCCGCCGAGCACAGCGCCATCTCGCGCGGCATGGTGCGCCGGCCAAACACGGTGCCGTCATCCGGTGCCATCGCCACCACCAACAGCTCGGCGCACTCGCGCACGCCCTCCACCTTCAGCCGCAGGAACTCGCCATCGCGCTCGCCCAGCGCCACGGCGGTCTTCTGCCGTTCGGCCTCGACCAGTGCGGCGATCTCTTCCCGCAAGGCGGCATCGGCGACGCGGATAAAGCGCCACGGCTGCATCAGCCCCACCGAGGGCGCACTGTGCGCGGCCCGCAGCAGGCGCATCAGGACAGCGTCATCGACCGACGCGCCCGCAATGAAATGCCGCATGTCGCGGCGCGACGCGATGAGACGGTAGAAGCTCTCCTGTTCCTCGGGCGAGAAAACGGCGGAGTGGCTTTCGGTCAGGGGTGCAGGCATCGCGGGGGCGCAAGGGCAAAAGCCGGCATTGTATGCCTGTGCGAAGCGGCGGAGCGCAAGGAGGGCTTGCGAGGGGCACGGTCAGGACGCAGCGATGAGTTTTTGCGCTGACACCTGCAGATTGGTTCACTAAGCCGTATCCTGGCGCGCCTCCAACGCCCGCCCGGCAACCCGGCCGCCGCCAATCACCTCGAACCCATGCGCCAGATCTGCCAGCAGGTCGTCCACATCCTCCAGCCCGATATGCAGCCGGATCACCTGGCCGCGCCCGGACCAGTCGGTGACGCTGCGCGCGCCGCGCATGTCGGCGATCACGGCGAGGCTTTCGAAGCCTCCCCAGGAGGCGCCGATGCCGAACAGTGCAAGGCTGTCGATGAAGCGTTCGGCGGCGTCCGGTGACGCGGCGCGCAGCGAGAACGACAGCAGGCCGTTGGTGCCGCGGCAATCGCGCTGCCATAGCGCGTGGCCGGGGTCGCCGGGCAGGGCGGGGCAAAAGACCTCCGCCACTTCGGGGCGGTTGCGCAGCCAGCGCGCGACCGCCAGCGCACTGCGCTCGTGCTGCGACAGGCGCGCGCCGAGGGAGCGCATGCCGCGCTGGACCAGGTAGGCGTCGTCCGGGCTGACGCTGATGCCGAAGGCGTCGGCCACCGCGGCGAGTGCCTGCCAGGGAGCTTCCAGGGTACAGACCGTGCCCATCATCACGTCCGAATGCCCGGACAGGTATTTGGTCGCGGCCATCAGGGAGATATCGGCGCCCAGCGCAAGGGGCTGGTACAGCAAGCCGGAGCCCCAGGTGTTGTCGGCCGCCACCAGCGCGCCGTGCCGGTGGGCGATGTCGGCGATGGCCGGCAGGTCGCACATTTCATAAGCCAGCGAACCGGGCGCCTCCACATACACCAGCCGGGTTTCGCGCCGCAGCCTGGCTTGCAGGTCGTGGCCATCGGCCGCGTAGAAGCTGGCGGCGATGCCGTGCTGCGCCAGGAAACCTTCGGCCAGCTTGCGCACCGGCTCGTACACGCAATCGGGCAGCAGCACGTGCTGGCCGGGGCGCAGGTAGGCCAGCAGCGTCATCGCGGCGGCTGCCAGCCCGCTGGGGAACAGGCGCGTGCGGTAGCCGCCTTCCAGCTCGGTGACCATGTCTTCGAGCGCAAACGCCGTGGGATTGCCGCGCGCGCCGTAGGTGAACAGGCGTTCGCTGCCGCGCCGCGAGCGCATCTCGCGCATCTGTGCCACCGAGTCGAACAACACGGTGCTGGCGCGCACCACGGGCGGGTTGACGGGCTGTCCGCCATCCACGCCGCTGGCGCGGCCGGCGTGCGCGAGGTGGGTAAGGATGCTGGGCTTCATGGCTTGGCCTGGTGGGTGCCGCGCCAGGGTGGCGCGGCCGGTGTGACAACTTGCGGTGGCGGGCAGCAGCAAGAGCCATGCCCCCTGCTCCGGCTGCGCCCGGATCAGTCCACGCGGGCGCCAGAGAGCTTGACGATCTGCGACCAGCGCGCGATGTCGCCCTTGAGCTGCGCGGCGAATGCCTCTGGCTTGCTGCCCACCACGTCGCTGCCGCCTTCGTTGATCAGCTTCACCACCTCGGGCATCTGCAGTACCTGCAAGATGGCGCGGTTCAGGTAGGCCACGCGCTCGGGCGAGGTGCCGGCGGGGGCGAACACGCCATACCAGTCCTCGAAACGGGCATTGCGGTAGCCCAGTTCCTCCAGCGTCGGCACCTTGGCGAACACGCCCAGGCGGCGCGGGCTGGTGACCGCCAGCGCGCGCATGCGGCCGGCCTGGATAAATCCCGCCACCGAGGAAGTCGAGGTGATCAGCACGCTGACCTGCCCGCCCAGCAGGTCATTGATGGCCGGGCCGGCGCCTTTGTAGGGCACGTGCTGCAAGGCGATGCCGCTATCCTTGTCCAGCACCACGCCGACCAGGTGCGAGAGCGTGCCGTTGCCGGGCGTGGCAAAGGCGATCTTTTGCGGCTGGGCCTTGGCCTGCGCGGCCAGTTCGGCAAAGGTCTGCCAGGGCGCGTTGGCTGCCACCACGATGGCTAGCGGCGCCGCATTGATTTGCGTGACCGGCATGAAGTTCTTGACCGGGTCGAAGCCAGGCGCGCTGTACAGCGTCGGGTTCACGGCCATGACCGACACCTGCGAGGTCAGCAGGGTGTAGCCGTCCGGCTTGGCCTCGGCGACGAAGCGCGTGCCGATATTTCCGCCCGCGCCGGCGCGGTTGTCGGTGACGGCGGTTTGCCCCAGCACTTCGCCGAGCCGCGTGGTGACGATGCGCGTGACGGCATCGTTGCCGCCGCCGGCGGGAAACGGCGAGACGAAGCGCAGCGGCTGCGAGGGAAAGCCGCCGACGGGCGCGAGCGGCTGCGCGCTGGCGGGGGCGCCGGCCATGGCAAGGGTGACGGTGACAGCGGTGGCGAAGGTGCGGATCAGGACTTGCTGGATGCGTGACATGAAAAACCCCTGTGTATGTAGAGCGTTGTCAGAGCGAAGGGGGCTGGGCAGGCTTCTTTGGCCCCGCTGGCCGCTGTGGCGTACCGGTTGCTGCCTCTTGCCCCTGTGTCCCCGGAGTGCCGGGGCGTTACCTTTGCGCTGCACCGTCGAGCCGGATGGGAATCAATGCCTTGCGACTCGCCTTGCCAGTCATGCATGCCGTTCCCGCTGCGGGGGCGGGAGGTGGCTGCGTGACGGGCTCGGTCGCTGATGGCGGGTCATGTTGGAAGGACGCTGTATGGATCAGGCGAAGCGGAAAGTGGCCAGTTCCTGGGCGTCGAGCTGGCCGATCAGGTTGGTTTCCCAAGCCAGGTAGCGGCGAGCAGCCTCCTTGTTGCCGTCGTGACGGTCGTGGACGAAGAACAGGAAATCGATGCAGCGCGCATCGGGCAGGCCGTTTGGTGCATCGCCATCCCCGGCATCGCCTGCCAGCGCATGGCCTGCCGCCTGCCAGGCGCCTGCGCCACCGGCGAGCAGCCTGATGTCGCTGTAGCCAAGTGCGGCCAGTTCGCCGGCGGCTAGCGCGGCCACACCCGGTTGATCGTCATCGCCGATGAGTACGATTGGCGTGTCGCGCGGCACGCCGGCGAGGTCGCGGGCAAACACCGGGCGGATCGACCAGCGGCTGCCCGGCACGTGCCCGGCGCGATACGCCATGCTGGCGCGCACGTCGAGCGCCAGCAGCTGCCGCCCGGCCAGGCCCGCCGCCAGCGAGCTGGCATCGATGCCCGGCAAGGCACGGGAGGGCGCCACGGGGCCTGCGGGCGCGGCGAGGCCGCAGGCAAGCGCAGCTGCAAGCCCGCCTTCGAGCACCACGGCGTCATGGCCCATCTGGCGCAGCCAGCTCGCCACCACCGTGGCGCGCACGCCATCGGCATCGATCAGCACGAGGCGCGCGCGGCGCACGCCCACGTATTGGTCGGTAGCCTGCATCAACTGGCCGCCCGGCGTGTTCTGGGCGCCGGGCACGGAGCCAGCGGCATATTCCTGCGGCGTGCGCACGTCGCACAGGAAGGTGGTGCGCGAGCGGTCGCTGAGCCACGCGCCCGCTTCGGCGGCGTCGATGTGCGGTACCGCAAAGCGCACCGCCATCGTCTGCGCCGCGGCCCGGGCGGCATCCAGCCCGGCAGGCACGGCGCTGTCGGGATAGCGCCGGGTGCCGCCGTGCTCCAGCTTGTAATCGTTCAGGTACCAGCCCTGGGTGCCGTTTTCCAGCGCGAACACAGGGTTGGGCACGCCGAAGTTGATCAGGGTTTGCGCGCCGATGATGCTGCGCGTGCGGCCGGCGCAGTTGATCACGATGGGCGTGGCCGGATCCGGCACCAGGTCGCGCAGCCGGTAAGCCAGCTCGCCGTTGGGGCAGCAGATGGCGCCGGGGATATTCATCTTGCGGAATTCCGAGACGGGACGGCCATCAAGCACCACCGGAGCTGGCTCGCCTGCCTGCATGGCCGCCAGCTCCGCGGCCGAGACGCGCGGCGTGCCGTAATGGTGCTCGGCCAGCTCGCCGAAGGTCTTGGAGGGCACATTGACGCCAGCGAACAAGCTGTAGCCGGCGGCCAGCCAGCCCGGCACGCCACCGTCCAGCACGAACAGGCGGGTGTAGCCGAGGGTGGCCAGGGCCTGCGCGGCGCGCGCTGCCACGCCATCGTCGTTGTCCGCCAGCACGATGCGCGCCGCGGTGTTGGGGGCCAGGCGGCCGATATCCAGTTCGAGCCGGCTAAAGGGGAGCGGCACTGCGAAGAACGGATGGCCTTCGCCATACTGGCCATGCTCGCGGATATCGAACAGGGCAATCTCGTCCTGGTCGTGCAGCCAGGCCTTGAGGGTGACCGGGTCGACTTGGGTGTAGCGGGTGTCGGGCGTGTTCAGGATGGCGGGCATGCGTTTGTTCAGGCAAAAAGGGGGCCAGGCCTCCTGGCCGCACGCGGGCGGGAGGCTACTGGAAATGCGTTGGATATGGGCTTCGGCGGAAGCCGGCAGGTGGGGGGCTGGGGATTGGTTAGCGCCGCACCTCCCGGGTGCCGTCTAGCGGCGCGTCTTGACGCCCACGCTCATAGGCTGGCAGCGGCCGGTCTCGAGGTCGTAGGCAGTGCGCCCGGTCAGGGTTTCCAGCGCGCGGCCGTACATGTGCAGGTGGCGGATCACGGATTCGCCGCGGATCTCCACCGAGTGGATGTCCTCGGGCAGCAGCGCGATGCCAGACCCCGGGCCCACTTCCACCGTGTGCGAGTGCTTCAGCGTGCCGATGCCCGGCTCGCTGCCATCGTCGGTGCGCAGGTAGACGTCGTTGTACTCGGTGCCCACCACGCCCGCCACGCAGGCCCAGGTGGTGTGGTCGTGCGGGGGAATGCGCTTGCCGGGGCGCATCACGTTGAGGTACAGGGCGAAGGTCTGGTCGGGATCTTCTGCGATCAGGTAGCGGGCCTGGCGTTCGCCTTCCTCCGGTGGGGCGAATTCGCTCTGCGCCCACAGGTGCGGCTTGGCCGCAAGTTGCTCCACCTCGCTCAGCACGCTGGCCAGCGATTCGCGGGTGACGCCACCGCTAGCTACGATTTTCTTGATGGATTGAATCGTGTCCCCGACGGCGGCCTGGCGTTGTTGTGCGATCGACATGTCTCTAGAATCCTTGCTGAGTCTTGATGGTTCTTGGTTTGCGGGGTGTTGCGTAACCTTGCATGGTTTCACTGTAATGAAGGCTGGCACCTGAAACCACTTAATCACTCATGAAAATACTTAAGCAAGTCTAATGAATGCGTAATCTCGATCTGGACCTGCTGCGCACCTTGGTGGCCATTGCCGATCACGGTACCTTTGCTGCCGCGGCGCAGCGGCTGCACCGCACCCAGTCCGCCGTCACACAGCAGATGCAGCGGCTGGAGGAGCAGGTGGCGCTGGCGCTGTTCGAGCGGCACGGGCGCGGCAAGCAGCTCACGCGGCACGGCAACAAGCTGGTGGAATACGCGCGGCAATTACTGAACCTGAACGACGAGGCTCTGCGCGTGCTGCGCGAGGGTGACCTGACAGGCTCGTTGCGGATCGGGGCGCCGCACGATGTGGCCGACACGATCCTGCCGCCGCTGCTGTCGCATATCGCGCGTGCGTCGCCCGCCCTGCGGCTGGAGATCCATGTGGGACGCAGCCCCTTCCTGATGGAATCGCTGCGGCGCGGGGAGATCGATCTGACCGTTTCCACCCGGGAAGACACCAGCCTGGATGGCCTGGTCTTGCGCACCTCACCCACGATCTGGGTTTGCGCGGCGGATTTCGCCTATGAGAGCGGCAGCATGGTGCCGCTGATCCTGGCTGACGAGCCCAGCCTGTTTCGCAAGCTGGCGCTGGATGCGCTGAAGGAGGCCGGCGTGCCCTGGCGCGCGGCGTATTTCGCGCCGAGCCTGATCGGCATCAAGGCGGCGATCCGCGCCGGCCTGGGGATCACGGCGCGCAGCATCGACCTGCTGGGTGCCGAAATGCGGGTGCTGGGCGACAAGGACGGGCTGCCGCGCCTGCCCGATGTGACGTACTACTTGTGGGCGCGGCCCAATGCGGCCAACCCGGTGGCGCGGCAGGTGTTCTCCATGCTCAAGACCACCTTGCAGCGCGGCATCACGGCCGCGTGAAGGTGGCCTAAGGTCGGCTTGAGCTTGGCCTTTTCGGGGGGTGGGGGGGCGCCGCGGTCCCTCAAGCTGCAGGCGCAAGCCGGAAGGCACCCACCGCCTCGGCAAGCTGGCGCGCCTGTGCTTCCAGCGATCCGGCCGCGGCGGCTGCCTGCTCAACCAGCGCTGCGTTCTGCTGGGTGACGGCTTCCATCTGCGTCACCGCCTGGCGGACCTGCACGATGCCGGCACTTTGTTCCAGCGACGCCGACGAGATGTCTTCCATGATCCGCGCCAGGCGGCCCACGGCATCCACGGTCTCGCTCATGGTCTGGCCGGCCTGGGCGACGAGCGCGTTGCCGGCGCCCACCTTGCTGGCCGAGTCGTCGATCAGCGATTTGATCTCTCGTGCGGCATTGGCGCTGCGCTGCGCCAGCGCGCGCACCTCGCCCGCCACCACGGCAAAGCCGCGGCCCGCCTCGCCCGCGCGCGCCGCTTCCACGGCAGCGTTGAGCGCCAGGATATTGGTCTGGAAGGCAATGCCGTCGATCACGCCGATGATGTCGGCGATCCGTTGCGAACTGTTGCTGATGTCGCCCATGGTCTGGACCACGCCGCGCACGTCGTCGCCGCCGCGCGTGGCCAGCCGCGCCGCTTCCGCGGCCAGCGCGCTGGCCTGGCGCGCGCTCTCCGTGTTGTTGCTCACTGTGGAGGTGAGCTCCTCCATGCTGGCCGCGGTTTGCTCGAGCGACGCGGACTGCTGCTCGGTGCGCGAGGACAGGTCTGTATTGCCGGCCGCGATCTCGCGCGCGCCGATGTTGACCGAGTCCGAGCTGGCGCGCACCTGGCTGACTGTACGCGTGAGCGCCGCCTGCATGCGTGCCACGGCGGCGAGCACGCGGCCTACCTCGTTGCTGCCGGCGGCAGCGGCGGGATGGCTCAGGTCGCCCTGCGCTACACGGTCGAGGTGCTCGGCGGCCGTGGCCAGCGGCGCCACGATGGCCGCGCGCAGCCCGAGGTGCACTGCGACGATCAAGCCCAGCGCGGCAGTGATGCCAACCACCACGAGCTTCACCACCCACTGGTAGCGCGAGCTGCTAGTCTCGGTTTCCTGCTGCGCCAGCTGGCTCGCCTGTTCCTGGAAGCGCTCGACGCCCGCCGAATACTCGGCCCCGGAAGCGGTGATGTCGCGGTCGTTGATCGCCGCGTAGGCGGCGGGGTCTCCCGCGCGCAAGGCGGCCAGGGCTCGCTCGACCGTGCCGGCATGCCGGCGCGCGGCATCCACGACCTGGCGGCGCTGGGCGTCGTCCTGGCCTTCCAGCAAGGGCGCGGCCGCGAAGCGCTGCAACGTCTCGTCCGAGCGCTTGAGCGATTTGCCGGCGGCGTCGAGCGCGCCGGTGTTGACTTCGGTGCTGCCCTCGCGGGCCGAGGCGTAGGCGCGCGCGAGCGCCGAGCGCGCCCGGGTCATGTCCTTGTATGCATCGTTGAGCAGCAGGGCGCCGGCGGAGAGTTGTTCCACGCGACTGGTCGCCTGGTCCGCGGCGCGCAGCGCTAGCACGCCAACGCCCGCGCCGAACACGATCATGCAGGCAAAGGTCACCAGGATCGCCAACAGGGCAGTGCGCACGCTCAGGTTTTTCATCATCGTCTGGAACAGGGGATTGAGATCACTGGGCTAACGGTCTGCTTTGCCGGGACTTGACCGAGGCTGGCGCGTGGACGCATGAAAGTTTGCGCAAGATCAATCGCGGTGCCCGAATTCGTCGTTCAGGTGCGGTCTTGCGCACAAGCGATGGCGCGGCCTCAAGTTGTTGCTGCACCGCACCGATAGACAGGTTCTCCGCCCAGCGCGGCATTTCAGCCTTTCACTATCCGGGCCTCTCTCACATGCTTGCCAGCCTCACCATACGCGCCCGCCTCATTGCCACCGTCTCCCTGCTGTTCCTGCTTGCGCTTGGTGTGGGCGTGGCCGGCTTGCTTGGCTTGCGCGCCGCCAACGACGCCCATGAGTCCACTTACGCGAACCAGCTTGCTTCTGCCCTGGCGCTAGGCGAGGCGGACTTGAGCCTCACCCGGGCGCGTACCGCGCTGGACCGCGCCATGCTGTACCCGGACAGCCCGGAAGCCCCGGGCCTGCTGGAGCGCACCGAAGAGCTCACGCGGCGCTCTGACGAGGCCTGGATGCGCTTTATGGCCCTGCCGCGCAACAGTGAGGAAGACCAGCTCGCGGTGGCCGTATCGGCCAAGCGGGATGCCGCCAACCGCGAAGGCATCGCTGCCATCATCGCCGCGCTGCGCGCCAAGGATCGCGCGCTGGCAGACCAGATCATGGATGGCAAGTTGTCCAAGCTGTTTCGGGACGCCAACGACAGCAGCCTGAAACTGAGCCAGTTCCAGATGAAGATGGCCGCGGGCAATTTCGAAGCGTCGCAGGTGGCGTACCGGCACTTTCGCCACGGCGTGATTGCCGCGATCGTGCTGGCGTTGCTGGTGGCGGCCGCCTGCGCGGTGTTTCTGCTGCGTGCCATCGTTGGCCCGCTGGAGTTGGCGCTGACGCAATTCGACCGCATCGCGGCCGGTGATCTGAGCCACACGGTGCAGGTCACGCGCCGCGATGAAATGGGCCGCTTGCTGGAAGGCCTCGCCCGCATGCAAGCCAGCCTTGCGCTTACCGTGGGGCGGGTGCGCCAGGGCTCGGAAGCGATCACGGCGGCCACCCGGCAGATCGCCGCGGGCAACGCGGATTTGTCCAGCCGCACGGAAGCGCAGGCTGCCTCGCTGGAGGAAACGGCCTCCAGCATGGAGCAGATGACCTCCACCGTGCGCCAGAACGCAGACA
Organism: Cupriavidus basilensis; assembly: GCF_008801925.2. Classification (NCBI taxonomy): domain Bacteria; kingdom Pseudomonadati; phylum Pseudomonadota; class Betaproteobacteria; order Burkholderiales; family Burkholderiaceae; genus Cupriavidus; species Cupriavidus basilensis. Next base: position 1,512,199 of record NZ_CP062804.1, read on the forward strand.
ACGCGCGCCAGGCCAGCCAGCTTGCCGTCAGCGCGGTCGAGGTGGCTAGCCAGGGCGGTGCGGTGGTGGGCGATGTGCTGGCCACCATGGGCGATATCAGCACGGCGGCCAGGACGGTCGCAGAGATCATCGGCGTGGTCGACGGTATCGCCTTCCAGACCAATATCCTGGCGCTCAACGCCGCCGTGGAAGCGGCCCGCGCCGGGGAGCAGGGGCGCGGGTTCGCGGTGGTTGCCGGCGAAGTGCGCGGCCTGGCGCAGCGCAGCGCGGGGGCTGCCCGCGAGATCAAGTCCATGATCGAGACGTCGCTGGCGCATGTGGCTTTGGGCAGTGGCCAGGCCGGGCGCGCGGCCAGCACCATGGAGGAAGTGGTCACGGCGATCCGCCGGGTGACCGACATCATGAGCGAGATTGCGGCGGCTTCGGTCGAGCAGAGCAGCGGCATCGAGCAGGTCAATCAGGCGGTGGCGTCGATGGACCAGGCCACCCAGCAGAACGCGGCGCTGGTCGAGCAGGCCGCTGCTGCTGCCGCGTCGATGGAGGACCAGGCGCGCCAGCTTGACCAGGCTATCGCGGCGTTCCGCATATAGGCGGCCGGGCGGGCCTGGAGTGCCGGTGAGCGGCAGGAAATGACGGGAGCATGGCAGCAAACGCCGGGATGGTGCACGCGTACTTTGTGCGTTAGGCCCCATTAGACTAGGGTATACGTTGTGACGAGAGTGGCGGAATAGTGCCATCGTTGCCTGCAGGCGCCCGGCATAGGCCGACGCGCCGGGAAAAGCCCCGGTTTCCTCGCAAACGGACCTGAATCGTGCGTCGACGTCTCTGGCCCAGGCTCCTGGTATTGGCTCTGCTTGTAGGGGGCGGTTACCTCCTTTGCGCCGTCGTTGCCGAGGAACTCGCCACCTCGCGGTTGCAGGCGCGCTATTTCGCCGGGCGGGCGAAAGACGTCGCCTTCGCGGTAAGGGACGGCCCGAGCGACCGCATCCGCTTTCCGGACGACGGCCCCTATGACCTGCGCTTCGGCTATAGCCGGTTACCGCAGTTCACCGAATTGCTGGAAGCGCGGGGCTTTCGGCGCGAACGCCAGGCACAGTGGTCCGACCGCATGCTGGAACTGACGGACGCCGGCCTGTTCGCGCCCTATCACGAGAAGACCCATGCCGGCCTGGACCTGCTCGACTGCAATGACCTGCCATTTGGCGCCAGGCGCACGCCGCCTCGTACCTACGCCAGGTTCGAGGACATTCCGGCCCTGCTCGTGAACGCGCTGCTCTTCATCGAGAACCGCGACCTGCTCGATCCCGAATTCCCCACGCGTAATCCCGCGCTGGATGTGCGGCGTTTCACGCGCGCCGCATTGGATCAGGGCGTGCATTTCTTCAACGACAAGCACGACGCCGCCGGCGGCAGCACGCTCGCTACCCAGATCGAGAAATACCGGCATTCACGCGCCGGCCGCACCGGTTCGCCCAAGGAAAAGCTGCGCCAGATGGCCAGCGCATCGATGCGCGCCTACCTGGACGGCCCGAACACCGTGGCCGCCAGGCAGCGCATCCTGCTGGATTACCTCAACACCGTGCCACTCTCGGCCCGGGCCGGCCTGGGCGAGGTCAACGGGCTGGGCGATGGCCTGTGGGCCTGGTACGGGCAGGACTTCGACGAGGCCAATCGCTTGCTGGCGAACGCCGCCGGGCCGGGGCCGGGCGCGGGACAGGGCGAGGGCGAACTCGGCCAGCGGCAGGCGCGGGTGTTCAAGCAAGCGCTCTCGCTGATCATCGCGCAGCGCGGGCCATCGCATTTCCTGCGGCGCGATACAGCCACGCTGGTAGAGCTGACCGACAGCTACATCCGCTTGCTCTCTGCCGCCGGCGCCATCCCGCCCTGGCTGCGCGACGCTTCGCTGGCCCAGTCCTTGACGCTGGGCGCCCCGCCGCTGGACCGGCCGGAGGTGTCATTTATCTCGCGCAAGGCCATCAGCGGGGTGCGTACCGATTTGCTGCGCTATCTTGACCTTGGCAGCAGCTACGAACTGGACCGGCTCGACCTGACTGCCCACAGCACCATCAACACGGGCCTGCAACGGGTGGTCACCGAGGCGCTGCTGCGGGCGGGCACGCGTGATGGCGCACATGACTTCGGGATGTACGGCCACAACCTGCTGCGCGAGGGCGACGACCCGGGCAAGCTGGCGATCAGCTTCACGCTCTACGAGAAGGTCGACGGTGCCAACCTGCTGCGCGTGCAAGCCGATAACCTGGACCTGCCGTTCGACCTGAACCGCGGCGCGCGGCTGAACCTGGGCTCCACCGCCAAGCTGCGCACGCTGGTGACCTACCTGGAAATCCTCTCCGAGCTCCACGAAAAATATGCCGGCATGTCTGCCGCCGAGCTGCGTGAAATCAAGCCGGCCAAGCTGGATGCGCTGACCCAGTGGGTGGTGAGCTACCTACTCGCCGCGCCCGACAAGAGCCGCCGCGCCATGCTGGAAGCCGCCATGCTGCGCCGCTATTCCGGCAGCGCGGGAGAGGCTTTTTTTACCGGGGGCGGGCTGCAGACGTTCACCAACTTCGAGCGCTGGGAAAACATGAAGATCATGACCGTGCGCGAAGCGTTCGAGCACTCGGTGAACCTGGTCTTTATCCGCCTGATGCGCGATATCGTGCGCTACGAAACCTATCGCTTGCATCCCGATGCCGACGACTGGCTGAACAATCCGGCTGCGCCGCAACGCCGCGCCTACCTGGTGCGCTTTGCCGACAAGGAGGGCAGCGACTACCTGCGCGCCTTCTATGCGAAATATCGTGGCATGAGCCAGCAGGAAGCGGCCAGGCGCGTGCTCCAGAACCGCCACTTCTCGCCGGTGGGGCTGGCGGTGACGCTGCGCAGCATCGATCCCGACATCGATCCGGCGCAGTTTAACAAGGTCATGCTCGCTACCCTGCCCAAGGCGGGGTTGACCGATGAGAAGCTGGCCAAGCTGTACAGCAAATACGGACCGACCAGTTTTTCGCTGAATGACCGGGGCTACCTGGCGCGCGTGCATCCACTTGAGCTATGGCTGCTCAACTACCTGCGCCAGCGCCCCGATGCCAGCCTGGATGAAGTCTTGCGCGACAGCACCGAGCAACGCCAGGAGGTGTATGCGTGGCTGTTCAAGACCCGCCATCCCGGCGGCCAGACGCGCCGCATCCGCAGCCAGCTGGAGCGCCAGGCTTTTGTTGAGATTGCGCGCCGGTGGCAGCGCCTGGGCTATCCGTTCAGTGCGATCACGGCGTCCTATGCCTCGGCGATCGGCGCGGCGGGGGACCGGCCGGCCGCGCTGGCCGAGCTGGTCGGCATCGTGCAGGGCAATGGCGTGCGCCAGCAGGCCACGGCGCTGCGCAGCCTGGAATTTGCGGCGGGCACGCCGTACGAGACTGATTTCGGGTTGGGGCAGAAGGGCACGCGCTTGCTGAGCGAGGATATCACCGAGGTGGTGCGTGCCGCGCTGATCGGCGTGGTGGATTCGGGCACTGCGGGCATGCTGAAGTCAGCGCTGGTTGGCAGCGGCATCGTGGCGGGTGGCAAGACCGGCACGGGCGATCATCGCTACGAAGTCTACGGGCCAGGCGGCAGGCTGATTTCCTCGCGTGTGGTCAGCCGCTCGGCCACCTTCGTGTTTTTCCTTGGCGACCGTTACTTCGGCAACGTCACGGCGTACGTGCAAGAGCCCTATGCCGCGCGCTATGCCTTCACCAGCGCGCTGTCCGTGCAGTTGCTCAAATCGCTGGCGCCAACCATCCTGCCACTGGTGCGCGACGGCGGCGTGCGTTCGCCGCTGGCATGCAAGCACTGAGCGGCAGCGCTGCCGGGGCGCGTCTAGTCCCAGCTATGTCGTCGGGCGCAGTAATTGTCTTCGGAGGTGCGGGCGTGCCGTTCGTACTCGGCAATGACCTGCAAGGTGGCGGACTGGAGCAGGGAGCCTGCGGTGAGCAGGGCCGCGAGTTCGCGCAGGCCCTGCAGGCAGGTCACGGTGGGGGGTAAGGCTTGGTCCTGCATGATGCGTTGCTGGCTCGGTGATGGGCGGGATGTGCCTCCCGACAATTCGATTGTAGGTAGCGCCGGCCGTGCCAAATGCAAACCAATGTGTCCGCGCGTACCTTCAGGGCCTGGAATCGAAAATCAGTTGCTTCGGAGCCACGGAACATAGCGCGCGAGCAGCGCCGCCATCACAATGGCGCCACCTATCCACAGCATGATGATGACCGCGGCCGCCAGGCGGCTGCTTGGCCGTTGCCCGGCCGCAACGGCGGCGGCCCGGTACTCGCGCATGAGGTCTGGCGGGATCATCCGGATGGTCAGCATGACCCCGAGCGGCACCAGCACGACGTCGTCCAGGTAGCCGAGCACCGGGATGAAGTCGGGGATCAGATCGATCGGCGACAGCGCGTAGCCCGCCACCAGCAGTGCCATGGCTTTTGCGTACCACGGCGTGCGCGGGTCGCGCGCGGCCAGCCACAGGGCATGGACATCGCGCAAGACCTCGCGCGCCCATCTGCGCCCGTAGGCGGCCAGCCGCGCGCCGTGGGCCCGCGCATCGTCCACCACCGGCACGAAGGCCAGCACCAGCAGCAACGCCGCCAGCGCCAGCGTGGCGCTGAATCCCAAATGCTTGAAGCCCAGCGCGCCGACGACGCCGCCGAAGAAAAACAGCGCCACCAGCGTGGCCAGCATGCGCAGCCGGGACCGGTTGGCCAGCACCGGCGGCCTGGCCTCGTCGGACTTGGCGAGGTTCCAGTAGAACAGCTTGCCGAGTTCGATGCCGATATCGGTCACCATCCCGGTGAGATGGGTGGTGCGGATCTCGGCGTGGGAGATCTTGGTGATCATGGCGTTTTGCAGGCCCATGATGAAGCACAGCACCATCACCGTGGCGGGTATGAACAGCCATTGGTGATTGCCAAGGTTGCCGCCGAGCAAGCCAAAGCACAGCAACAGGAAGGCCTCCAGCATCAGGGGCAGGGCAAATTCGCTGTTCAGGTGCTCGCGCCGTGCCCAGTTGATGAGCACGGCGGAAGTGGCCGCGCCAGCCAGGAAGGACAGCAGCGCGCCAAGTCCCTCCAGGATCAGCCCGACCTGCCCCAGCGCCATGTGGTCCGCCATGGCCGAGACGATGCCCGTCATGTGGGAGGTGTACTGCTGCACGGCAAGGAAGCCGCCGGCGTTGGTGGCGCCGGCCACAAAGCTGAGATAGCCGGCAAGCTGCCGGTTGGCGCGCGGGCTGCGTACCCGTCCGGTGAGGTTGCGCAGGTAGGTGATGGGCATGGTCGCTGACTGCCGGGCCGGCCGCTTAGTCGGTCAGCAAGGCGCAGATGACGCGCAGCGCCACCGACTCGTCCGCGCCGCTGGCCTGGATGCGCAAGCGCAGGCCGGCGCGCGCCGACAAGCGCATGACTTCGGACACATTCTTGGCGTCCGCTGCGCAGTCGTTGCTGCTCAGCTGGATGCTGCACTCGAACTGGCTGGCCGTGGTGGTCAGCCGTGTGGCCCTGCGGCCCTGCAGGCCGTGAGGGCTGGACATCTCAATCGTTGCTTCTACCACATCACCCTCGGTAAAACCGCTATGTAGCGTGGACTCCGGGCAAGCCGGAAGGCGGGCGACAGGCACGGCATCGCCTGCCGTCAAGTATGGAATGGTAATCCAATTACCTTGCCCGGCGCATGGATGCCTCATGCCGCCCACTGCTTGCCGCCCACCATCTCCTGCCTCGCTGGCAGAATATGGGTTCGCCCGGCCAGGCCCGATGCCTGTGCCGCTTGTCTTGCCGCCATGTCCTTTCCGGAGCCATCGCCCCACCATGCAAGCACGCCCCCAATCCGTTGCCGTCCCGTTCCGTCCGCTCTCCCTGATGCTCGCGGCGCTTGCCCTGGCAGGCACCCACGCCGTTGCGCAGACCATCCCCGTGCCAGCGGTCTCGCCTGTGGTGGAGCGCACCTACGCCACCCTCGAAGCGGCGCCGCTGGTCAAGAAGGTGCTGGCCGACGTGAAGGCGGATGACGCGCGCTCGCTGGGCGATCTCAAGGCGCTGACCGAGATCCCTGCGCCGCCGTTCAAGGAGAAGGCACGGGCCGAGCATTTCCTCTCCCGGCTCAAGGCACTTGGCCTTGCCGATGCGCATATCGATGCCGAGGGCAATGCCATCGGCATCCGCAAGGGCAGCGGGAACGGCCCCAAGCTGCTGATCTCGGCGCATCTGGACACGGTCTTTCCCGAAGGCACGGATGTCACGGTCAAGCCGCGCGATGGCCGTCTCTATGCGCCAGGCATCTCGGATGACACGCGCGGGCTGGCGGTCCTGTTGTCATGGCTCAAGGTGCTCAACGACAACCAGGTGCGCACCGTGGGCGACCTGGTGTTCGTTGGCAACGTGGGCGAGGAAGAACTGGGCAACCTGCGCGGCATGAAGGCCGTGTTTCGCGACCACCCGGATATCGATGGCATGGTCGGGCTGGAGCCGGGCGTGGGCGACCGGGTGCTGTCGCTCGGCACCGGCAGCCATCGTTACGAGGTGACGTTCCGTGGCCCGGGGGGCCACAGCTTCGGCGCCTTCGGCCTGCCCAGCGCCATCCACGCGATGGGACGGGCCATTGCCAAGGTGAGCGACGTGCGCCCGCCCGAGGATCCCAAGACCACGTTCACGGTGGGCACGGTGGGCGGCGGCACGTCGGTCAACGCGATTGCGGGCGATGCGCGCATGGCGGTGGATATCCGCTCCAACGCTACGCCGTCGCTGCTGGAAACCGAGAAGCAGATCATGGCGGCCATCGAGGCCGGGGTTGCCGAGGAAAACCGCCGCTGGCATCCCGCCGACGCCGCCAGCCAGATCACTTACCAGGTCAAGCAGATCGGCGACCGTCCGGCGGGCAGCACGCCGCCTGACGCCACGATCGTGCAGGCGGCGGTGCGCGCCATCAAGGGCTACGGCAAGGGCACGCCCAGCCTGCGCGGCGGCAGCACCGACGCCAACGTGCCGATGTCGCTCGGCATTCCCGCCATCATCATCGGCAGCGGCGGCAAGACCGGCGGCTTCCACGCCCGCGATGAGTGGTACGACCCGACCAACGCCTGGGAAGGCGCCCAGGTCGGGCTAACCACCGTGCTCGGGCTGGTGGGCGTGCAGGGCGTGAGCCAGCCGTTGCTCGAAAAGCGCACCGCCAAGTAGCCAGCGGGCGGTGCCGGCCTAAGTCGCCACCGCCTCTTCCTTCAACGCCGCGAATGCCGCTCCCCATGTTCCGCCGGCTGCCGCTCAACCGCCCGCGGCGTGGCGATCCATTTCGCCACCGCCAGGGCATCCAGCGGGCGCGAGAACAGGTAGCCTTGCCCCATATGGCATCCCTGCGATAGCAGGAAGCGCCGCTGGGCTTCGTTTTCCACGCCTTCGGCGATCACCGCGAGCTTCAGGCTGTCGCCAATGCGGATGACGGCGCTGGCCAGCTCGCGGGCGGCGGCATCGCTTTCGAGGTCGATCACAAAGCTCTTGTCCAGCTTGAGCTGGTGCACGGGCAACTGCCTGAGGTAGCCCAGGCTGGAATATCCGGTGCCGAAGTCGTCCATGGACAAGCGCACGCCCTGCGCGTGGATGGCGGCAACGGTGGCGGCGAGGCCCGCGTCGTCTTCCATCAGCAGCCCTTCGGTCATTTCCAGCACCAGCGCCTGGGCGGGCAGCCCATGGCGGGCCAGGGTCTCGGCCACTTGCGCCGGCAGCCCCGGGTCGCGGAAGCTGGCGGGCGAAATATTGACGGAGATCGTGGGTACGGAAAGCCCTTCCCGGCGCCAGGCGGCTAGCTGCGCGCACGATTGCTCAAGCACCCAGCGATCCAGCGTGCCGATCAGGCCGCTGTCTTCGGCCAGCGGCACGAAGCGGTCGGGCGACACCATCCCAAAGTGCGGGTGGTGCCAGCGCACCAGCACCTCCAGGCCGTAGAGGCGCCCATCGCGCAGGAACACCTGGGGCTGGAAGTTGAGATGAAGCTCCTCGGCCAGCAGGGCGTCGCGCAGCGCGGACTCCAGCGCCAGGCGTTCCTGGGCGGCCCAGTTCATCTCGATGCTGAAGAAGCGGAACAGGTTGCGCCCCGCAGCCTTGGCATCGTACATGGCCATCTCGGCGCAATGCAGCAGGTAGTCCAGCGCATCGCCGTCGGCCGGGAACATGCTGATGCCGATGCTGGCCGAGGGCGCAATGCTGGCGTGGTCGATGCGCAGCGGCTGGCGCAGCGCGGCCAGGATGCGCTTGCCCGCTGCAATGGTCTGGGTGCGGTCGCTGTCGGGCAGCACCAGCGCAAATTCGTCGCCTGACAGCCGCGCCACCAGCGCGGTCTCCCCGGCGTGCGCGCTAAGGCGTTGCGCAACCTCGCGCAGCAGCTTGTCGCCGCCGACATGGCCGAGCGAGTCGTTGATATGCTTGAAGCGGTCCAGGTCGACGAAGAGCACGCTGAGCGTGGTGCCGGCCGAGCGTGCCGCGAGCAGCAGGGTGCCGGCCTGCATCTGCAGCAGGCTGCGGTTGGGCAAGCCGGTCAGTGAATCATAGTGGTCGAGCTGCAGGATCCGCTCGGCGGCTTCTTCGCGCTCGAACGCGAGCTTGCACAGCGAGGCGCATACCTCGGCCAGTTGCTGGTGGAAGGCGTCGGGCTGGCGGACGGTGCGGCAGTAGAAGGCCAGCGTGGCAAGCACGCGGCCATCGCTTGCCTTGATCGGATAGGACCAGCATGCCGCCAGGCCGAGGGGTAGGGCAAGATCGCGAAAATCCGCCCAAAGCGGATCGTTGGCGATATCGCTGACGATCACCGGCTCGCCGAGCCAGGCGGCCGTGCCGCAGGAGCCCACGGATGGCCCGATGATCAGGCTGTTCAGCGCCGCCGAATAGCCCGGCGGCAGGCCAGGCGCGGCCAGCGGGTGCAGGCGCCCATCGGCGTCCAACCGCAGTACGGACGCGATCACGGCGGGTGCCACGCGTTGTACTTCTTCGCAGATCAACTCCATCACGGCGGGCAGCGGCTGCTCCATCACCATGGCTTGCAGCACCTTTCGCTGCAGCATCTCGTAGGTCCGCTGCTGGGTGATGTCGGAGAGGATGACGATGGCGTGATGCCGGTCGCCGGTCGCGCTGACCAGATGGCGCACGGTGGCGCTGACCCAGAGTGCGTTGCCGTCGCGCGCATACACCAGGGCCTCGTGGCGCTCGCCGCCCGGGGATGAGCGCTGGGCATGCAAGCGTTGCATCACGCCGGGATCGGTGAACTCGCCGGCCAGTATCTCGCGCGGGGTCTTGCCCCTCAGCTCGCAGGGCTTGTAGCCCAGCATGCGCGTGAGCCCGGCGTTGGCGTACACGATGTGCCAGTCAGCATCGACCACCAGCACGGCACTGTCGATCTCGTCGGCAATGACGGATAGCAACGGGTGATCGTCGCGGCTGGCATCCGGGTGGTTGGCCACCTTTACCAGCAGCGTGCGCAGTGTCACGTCGCCCAGGCGGGTGCTGGATTCCGCGACATGGCCAAAGCGAAGTTCGCCATCCGGCCTCAGGATCTGGACGGCGGGCAAGGGCTGGGCACGCTGCGCGTCGGCATCCGGCAGCTTTCGCACGAGCGCCTCTACGTTCATGCCGAAGACTTGCGTACGGGATGCGCCATAGAGTGCCTCCGCAGCAGCGTTCAGGAAGATCACCTTATTGTCCGTGTTCAGGATGAAGACGGCGTCGGTGGCTTGCTCGAGCGAATTGCGGAACAACTGGTGGGGGTCGGCTATGCTGAGCGCTTTGTCTCTATCTGGCATGAGTGAGGTAAACGTCGCTAACGACCGAGGATGCCTGCCTTGCCCGGTGGGGCTCGCGGGACATTGACTCGGCTCTGAAGCAGGTATCGGCATCCGGTGCCGGATCCTGAAGTACTTTTTTTGCGCCAGGTGTTCCTCGGCGCAGGCCTCGCGCTCCGATGGCTTGGCATAATTGCGCCCTGTCTTGACGGGGCGGTGCGCGCGCCGTCCTCTTTTGCATCGATCGAACCGGGATTCTTCATGATCATCTGCGCCGGCGTTGGCCCCGGGCACCTCGACTTCCTGACCCACGGCGTGGCGGAACTGATCCGTGGCGCCGACATCGTGGCCGGCTTCGACACGGTCATCGACGTCATCCGCCCGCTGGTGCCGCCGGCGGCCCAGGTGGTCACCATGGGATACCAGGACCAGGTGGAGCGGCTTGCCTGGGTTGCCGCCGAGCACCATGGCGGCCGACGCTGCGTGGTGCTGTTCATGGGCGACATGCATTTCAGCGGTTTCCAGTACCTGGAGCGGGTCGAGCGGGCATGCGGCCATCCGGTGGATACCGTGCCCGGGATCTCTTCGGCCCAGGTGCTGGCCGCGCGCGGCAAGGTTTGCTTTGACGAGACCACCTTCCTGACTTTTCACCGGCGCGGAGACCTGGAGCCGTTCAAGCGTCATCTGGTGCACGTGCTGGCGGACCAGCGCAACGCCATCGTGATTCCGCGCCCGTGGGATTTCATGCCCAGCGATATCGCCGCCTGGCTGGTGGCGCAGGGCGTGCCGCCCGAGCAGCCGGTCGAGGTCTGGGAGAATCTGACGCTGGCCGATGCGGACTGGCGTGGCACGCTGGCCAGTTGCACGCTGGCGTTCACCGATATGAGCATCATGCTGATCCGCGCGCTGGCGCCAATGGCCAGCCAGATTGAGCCGCCGCCGCTTGCGTAGCCCCGCGTGCCGGCCGCGCCCGGCAAGGTCTCGGCGTTGATCTGCCGCAAGTTGCCCGCATTGCCCGCTTGCGCTGCCTCGCGCACGGAGTAGAGTCCATTTTCGGATAGTCGGAAAAACGTCTCCAACCCTGTGCAGGGGTCTTTGGATCGGAGGGAAAACATCATGGATTTCAAGACCGTGCTGGTCGAACTCGGCGCCGACCCCGGCTGTGCGGATCGCGTCAACCTGGCGGCGGAGCTGGCGCAGCGCTCGGCCGGCCATGTGATCGGGGTGACGGCCACCGGCATGCGGCTGGAGCCGTTCCGGGGCGCGGGCGACGAGGCGGGATACTACGCGGAACTGGCCCGGCGCCAGTTGCTTGCGCAAGGCGCCGAAGCCAGCGCCGCATTTCATCGGGCCATGAGCGAAGCGGCGCCCGGCGTGGGCTTCACCCACCGCGTCATCGAGGACGATGTGGGCTGGGCGCTGGTCCAGCAAGGGCGGGTGGCGGACGTGGTTGTCCTGGCCCGCTTGCCCGGGCCGGAGTCCATTCCCGTGCTGGTGGCACAGACCCCGGAATATGTGTTGCTCAACACCGGCCGCCCGGTGCTGCTGGTGCCGCCGGGCGTGCGGCATCTGCCCTGCGAGCATGTCGCCATTGCCTGGGATGGTGGGCGCGAAGCCGCCCGCGCCGTGGCCGATGCGATGCCCCTGCTGCGCCTGGCCAAGCGCGTCACCGTGGTGTCAGCGTCCAGCACGCATGACGGCTCGGCGACCCACGGCATGCCCGATGTGCCCGGTGCGCACGCCGGCCTGCGCGATCACCTGGCACGCCAGGGCATCACCAGCGTCATGCACGCCGTGCAAGGCAGCCACCGGGTCGGCCAGCTGCTGCTGGAGGCCGTGCGGCATTTGAAGGCCGATCTGCTGGTGGCGGGTGGCTATGGGCACGCCCGGCTGCGTGAGCTAGTCACTGGCGGCACCACCCGCACCCTGATGCGCCAAGCCGACATTCCGGTGTTGATGTCCCATTGAAGGCCGGTCGCGACTGGCGTCAATCTATCTTTGAATATAATATTTGGCCGCATATTGATTGGCAGGTGATTGGCAGGCCGGGGTCTCGCCTGGACTTTGCCGAACCCGTGCAAGCGGCTTCTCCCTCCCTTAGCCTGGACACGATGCGCGCCGCCGCCATGTTGCGCGCCCTCGCCAATGAAGACAGGCTGCTGCTGCTTTGCCAGATGGCAAGCGGATCCTTTACGCGGTTGCCGATGCGCGGGCGCACGGCGAGGCGCAGTCTTTGTGCTGGCCATGCTGGCCGGCATGGCGCTGTTCGAGTGGCTAGAATGGCTGGGGCGCGGCCGCGCTTTAACCGGCAAGGCATTCACTGGACGCTAGCCGGACATGAACCGGACATTCACTGGACAACATGAATCATCCATCGATGCGAACTGATGAGGCCATCGACGAGGCCGAGGTAGAAACGCCCGCCAGCGCCCAGGCGGCGCGGCGCAGCACCTGGGTGAGCGTGGCCGTGAATATCCTGCTGACCTGCATGCAGCTGGTGGCGGGCGTGGTGGCCGGCTCGCAGGCGTTGATCGCGGATGCCATTCACTCGCTCTCCGACCTGGTCTCGGACTTTGTGGTGCTGTTTGCCAGCCACCATAGCCGCAAGGGCGCGGATGCCGACCACCAATACGGCCACCAGCGTTTCGAGACCGCCGCCTCGCTGGCGATCGGCCTGCTGCTGCTCGCGGTCGGCGTCGGCATGCTTTGGTCGGCCGTGCAAAAGCTGGAGCATCCCGAGTTGATCCAGCCGGTCAAGGGTGTCGCGCTGTGGGTGGCATTGGGCGCGCTGGCGGCAAAGGAATCGTTGTTCCGCTACATGCTCGCCGTGGCCGAGCGCGTGCGCTCCAGCATGCTGGTTGCCAACGCATGGCATGCGCGCTCGGATGCGGCATCGTCGCTGGTGGTCGCCGTGGGCATCGGCGGCAACCTGCTTGGCTACCACATGCTCGACCCAGTGGCCGCCCTGGTGGTCGGCCTGATGGTGACCCGGATGGGCTGGAAGTTCTCCTGGGATGCCCTGCATGACCTGATGGACCGCGCCGTGGATGCGCAGAGCATCGAGGCGATTCGTCAGGCCATGCTGGCCACGCCAGGCGTGCTGGGCCTGCATGACCTGAAGACCCGCAAGATGGGCGACGCCATCCTGGTCGATGTGCATCTGGAGATCGATGGCGCCATGACGGTCGAGGCGGGGCACCGTATTGCGGTGGAGGCGCGCCTTGCCGCCATGCAGATTCAGGACGTGCTGAATGTGATGACCCATGTCGACCCGGTGCGCGTGCCGCAGCGCCAGGCGGAGGACCCGGCGCGCGCAGGCGCGGCATGATGGACTGAGCAAAGCGTGGGCCGGGCGGGGGCAAACGTCCTTTGCCGATGCCCGGTATGATTGCCATCCTGGCTTGAAATGGCTTTCCCGGTGGCAAAGAGCGGTCCGCCCGCTTCGCCGCGCAGACACGCACCCCCGCACCCGCCGCTCCATGGACCCAACGCAAACCCAGTCATCGTCGATGAGATTCCTGCCCTATCTCGTCGCGGCCACCTTCTTCATGGAGTACCTCGATACCACGGTGCTCGCCACTGCGCTGCCACAGATGGCGCAGTCGTTCGGGGTCGGGCCGAATGACCTGAGCCTGGGCATGACAGCCTATATGCTGGCGCTGGCGGTGTTTATCCCGATCAGCGGATGGATCGCTGATCGCTTCGGGTCAAGGACGGTGTTCGGCGGGGCGATCGTTGTTTTCACGGTGGCCTCAGTGCTCTGCGGCGCATCGAACGGGTTGTTCGCGTTCACCGCGGCGCGCGTGCTGCAGGGCATTGGCGGCGCGATGATGGTGCCGGTCGGGCGGCTGATCGTGGTGCGCAACACGGACAAGCGCCAGTTGATCAAGGCCATTTCCACCATCACCTGGCCGGCCATCGTGGCGCCTGTGGTGGGGCCGCCCATCGGCGGGTTCATCACCACCTACGCCTCCTGGCGCTGGATCTTCCTGCTCAACGTGCCATTCGGCATCGCCGCGCTGATCGCCACCTTCATGATGATTCGCAACGAACGCGCGAGCGAGCCCAAGCCGCTGGATGTCGTTGGCTTCCTGCTCAGCGGCGCCACGCTCACCTTCGTGCTGTATGGCACGGAGCTGGCCAGCCAGCAAGGCTCCAGCCTGGCTACGGCGGGCGCGTTCGTGGCCGCCGGCCTCGTCCTGGGCGTGCTCGCCGTGCGCCATGCAGCGGGGCGCGAGCATCCGCTGCTCGATTTCACGACGCTGCGCGTGCCGACGTTCTCGGTCACCGTGATCACCGGGTCCGTCACCCGTATCGGCATCGGCGCGGTGCCGTACCTGATGCCGCTGCTGTTCCAGGTTGGCTTCGGGCTGTCCGCGTTCCGCTCCGGGCTGTTGCTGCTCGCCAGCGCGCTCGGCAACCTCGGCATGAAGGCATTGACCACGCGCGTGCTGCAGCACTACGGCTTTCGCGCCACCGCGATCGTCGACGTGGCTTTCGCCAGCGTGTTCATCGTCGCGTGCGGGTTGCTTACGCCCGAGACGCCGCTCGCCATCGTGCTGTTCGTGGTGTTCATCTACGGCGTGACGCGCTCGATGCAGTTCTCCACGCTCGCCACGCTGGCCTACGCCGATATCCCGCAAAACCAGATGAGCAGCGCCAATACGCTATGGAATGCTGCCCAGCAGATGTCGATCGGCCTTGGCATTGCGTTTGGCTCGCTGTCGCTGAGGATTGCCGCGTCGCTGCGCGGCGAGGCCAGCGACGTGCCGCACTTTACGCTCGGTGATTTTCGCTGGGCGTTTCTCTTCGCGGGCGCGCTGACGCTGGTGTCGTTGATCGGGTATGTCCGGCTCGCGCCGGATGCCGGGCGGCATTTGTCGAGCCGGCGGGCGGCCGGATGACAGGTTCCTCCCGATAGGCACGGCAACCTCGGCCTGCTGCCCGGCATCAAGCCGTGTCAAGAAGGCAGTGCGAGCGGGTGGCGCAGCCAGTTTCCCGCCGGCACCCCATGCCGTGCCGCGAGCTCATATTCATGCAGGCTCGCATCCTTCCATTCCGTGCCGTCCCAGGCCTGGAAGCGCAGTTCCGAGAGCGCAATCGCGGACATCGTGCCGAGCCAGTCGGTTGGGTTGGCCCCGGCGCGGATGCCGCTGGCAACCATGGCCAGGGCCTCCGGTACATCGATTCCGGCGATTCGCGTGATGGTCGGCCACGGCAGGAGCCGGTTGTCCGAACGGGACAAGCCGAACCGGTAAAGGCCGTTGAGCGTGCGCCCCTGCGCCTGTGCCTGCGAATGCGTGCGAAACACTTCGTGGCGTTTCCATTCCATGTTGGCAGCCGAGGGTTCCCAGCGCTGTTGACGCGAAAACCAAAGCACTTTGGCGGCGGACGAGGCGAATGGAGGCGCGGTGGGGATCAGGCCATGGGATTGGGCGATGGTGGGTAATTGGCTGCCGGTGGTGTAGTGCCAGACTAAGTGCGTGGCGGTCATGATGGACTCCTGCTTGTTCCCCTTTAGGGTGGGGCGTAATGCTTGTCATGACAAGCAAGGTCATGCTGCGTTGCAATGCACGAAATGGTGAGCGACGGTAGAGCGTGAGCCGGGCGAACACACCGCAATGCCAAAGCGCATGCGCCTTGGCGCCGGAACACCGGGAACGAGCGCGTTGCCGGCCACCGCAAAAAGTGCGGTTAAAGTAGAAGCGTTTACCTCGCCCGCTGCGTGCCACCCGAACTGAACGGCACTCGGCATGGGCGTCGCCGGCCACACCGCCCGCATCCACTGGAGTCAACGCAGAATGATCCTGTAAGCCCACTTCAAACCTGTTCTGGCGCCACCCCCCTGGATTCCCGCTCAGTTTGGATGTCCCTGCGCGACGTCACCGTGGCGCTGCCCGATGGCTTGCAGGTAAGCCAGCGCGGGCTGGCGTCACCCGTGGGTGTCGTCGGGGATTTCATCGACCGAGCGCACCGCCGCGCGCCGCAGGGCATCCAGCGCGGCACTGACCGCGATACGGCCAAAGCCGTCGTCGCGCCAGTACATGGATACCGAGCCAAAGCCCGCCAGCCGCAGCGGCAGGATGCGCAGGGCGCCAAGATGCTCCAGGCGCCGCGCGGTCCGGTGCGAGGCCACGCCGATCATGTTGCTGTGGTTGAGCAAGGTCAGGTTGAGGATGACCGAATTCGACTCCACGCAATCGGCCGGCATGCCCTGGCCAGCCGCGTTCAGTGCCGACTCCAGCGTGTTGCGGATGGGCGTGCCGCGTGGCCACACGATCCACCGGTATGCCTGCAGGTCGCTCCAGCCCGGTTCGGCCAGCTCAAACAGCGGATGCCGCGGGCGCGTGACGAAATGGATTGGCTCCATGTAGAGCGCCTCGGCGCGCATCTGCCCGTCCTGCAGCTCCGGCGCGGAGCGGCCCACCACGATATCGACCTCGCCCCGGGCCAGCTGCGCCATCAGCAGGTTCATGGTGCTTTCCACCAGCCGGACATGGGCTTTCGGCAGGCGCTGCAAGAGCGAGGTGACGGCTAGCGGCACGGTATCGGCAGCCGACGCGCCGGAGGCGCCGATCACCACCAGGCCACTGCCGCCTTCGCGCATGGCCTGCATGTCGTCGCGGGCGGTATCCAGGTGCGCTTCGATGCGCCTGGCATGGGCAATCATCGATTCGCCATAGGGCGTGGGGCGCAGGCCGCGCGCGTGCCGCTCGAACAGCGGCAGCCCGATGTCGTCTTCGAGTTCCTTGAGCCACTTCGACAAGGCGGGCTGCGTGGTGCTGAGCGCGGCGGCTGTCTGGCTCATGTTTCCGGTCTGCGCCAGGCTAAGCAGCATCTGCAGGTTGCGCAGCCGGAGCCGCTGGGTCCAATCCATCAGGGTATTCCCTTTGAGGTATATCCATATCCATATGGATAAGAGGAATACTTCATTTTACAGGGTATATCTCCGGGCGTATAAATCTTCCATCGCACCCCGCAGCCCAAAGCGGCTGCCCACGCTCCCCACCGGGCGATGAATCGGAGACAAGGCCATGCCAGACGCAAAGAAGAGCACCGACCGTTCAGCTTCAGACCGTTCAGCCTATTACAGCCGCATCGGCCGCAACCAGATGGCGCCGCTGTGGGAATCGCTGCACGCGCTGGTTCCGCGCGAGCCCCGCCCGCAAGCGCAGCCGGCGATCTGGAAATACGCCGAGATCCGCCCGCTGGTGATGCAGGCGGGCGAGGTCATCAGCGCGGAAGAAGCCGTGCGCCGCGTGCTGGTGCTGGAGAATCCCGGCCTGCCCGGCAAGTCCAGCATCACTTCCACGCTGTACGCTGGCTTGCAGCTGATCCTGCCCGGCGAGATTGCCCCCAGCCATCGCCATACCCAGTCCGCGCTGCGCTTTATCGTGGAAGGCCGCGGCGCCTGGACCGCCGTCAACGGCGAGCGCACCACCATGCATCCGGGCGATTTCATCATCACGCCGTCGTGGACCTGGCATGACCACGGCAACCCGTCCGTGGCGCAGGGTGGCGAGCCGGTGGTCTGGCTCGACGGGCTGGATATCCCGCTGCTGCAGCACCTGGATGCCGGCTTTGCGGAAAACTACCCAGAAGCCTCGCAGCCGGTGCTGCGGCCCGAAGGCGATAGTTTTGCCCGCTTCGGCCACAACATGCTGCCGGTGCGCCACCGCGTCACCGATCCCACCTCGCCAATCTTCAGCTATCCCTATGCCCGCAGCCGCGAGGCGTTGGACCAGCTTTACCGCAACGGCGAGCTCGATGCCTGGGATGGCGTGAAGCTGCGCTACGTGAACCCGGCTACCGGCGGCTGGCCGATGCCGACCATGGCTACCTTCATGCAATACCTCCCTGCCGGTTTCCAGGGAAAAACGTATCGCAGCACCGACGCCACCGTCTATTCCGTGGTGGAAGGGCGCGGCACCGTGCGCATCGGCGAGGCGCAGTTCCAGTTCGAGCCGCGCGACACCTTCGTGGCGCCGTCCTGGCAGCCGGTGCAGCTGGCTTCGGTCGAGGACACGGTGCTGTTCAGCTATTCCGACCGCCCGGTGCTGTCCGCGCTCAACCTGCTGCGCGAGGAGCGCACCTGATCCGGCGCAGTCCCAATTCTTTGTTTTTTCCCCCGTTTTCTTGCCTGAGGTCTTCCATGTCTTTCGTCATTACCCCTCCCGCTGCCGTGGCCGTGCCGGTCGTTGGCACCAGCGACCAGTTTCCCGTGCGCCGCGTCTACTGCGTGGGCCGCAACTACGCCGCGCATGCCCGCGAGATGGGCTTCGATCCGGACCGCGAGCCGCCGTTCTTCTTCTGCAAGCCGGCCGACGCCGTGATCCCGGTCGCCTACGGCGAGACCCTGACGCTGGCATACCCGGCCCAGACCAGCAACTACCACTATGAATCCGAGCTGGTTGTCGCCATCGGCAAGGGCGGCTCGGATATTGCGCTGGAACAGGCGCTGGAGCACGTCTGGGGCTATGCCGTGGGCCTGGATATGACCCGCCGCGACCTGCAGATGAAGATGCGCGAGATGGGCCGCCCGTGGGAAATCGGCAAGGCCTTCGACGCCTCGGCGCCGATCGGCCCGATCCATCCGGCTAGCGATGTGGGGCATTTCGAGCAGGCCGCGATCTGGCTGACCGTCAACGGCGCCGACAAGCAGCGCAGCGACGTCACGCACCTGATCTGGTCGGTGGCCGAGACCGTGGCGGACCTGTCGAAGTACTTCCGCCTGGAGCCGGGCGACCTGATCTACACGGGTACGCCGGAAGGCGTCGGGGCCGTCAAGCCGGGTGACCTGATGGTTGCCGGCGTGGAGCGCCTCGGCGAGTTGTCGGTACGCGTGGCCTGACGGCGTCGAGACTCCGGCATTTCGAGATTTCGAGAAAAAGGGCTTCACCGTGCAGATCTATAGTTTCTTCAACAGCTCCACGTCGTACCGCGTGCGCATCGCGCTGGCGCTCAAGGGCCTGCCGTACGACTACCAGCCGGTCAATATCCGCGTGGGCGAGCATTGCGCCGCGGACTATGTGGTGGCCATCAACCCCTCGGCGGTGGTGCCGGCACTGGTGGACGGGGACTTCCACCTGGGCCAGTCGATGGCGATCATCGACTACCTCGACGCCCGCCATCCCGAGCCGCGGCTGATCCCGCAAGCGGCGGAGCTGCGCGCGCGGGTGCTGGAGCTGGCCAATGTGATTGCCTGCGATATCCATCCGGTCAACAACCTGCGCATCCTGCGCTACCTGCAGGACACGCTGGGCGTGACGCCAGCGCAAAAGGATGCCTGGTACCAGCATTGGGTGGATGAAGGGCTGGGCGCGGTGGAGCGGCTGCTGGCGCAGCACGGGCACGGCCCGTGGTGTTTCGGCGACCAGCCCACGCTGGCCGACTGCTGCCTGGTGCCGCAGATCGCCAATGCGCAGCGCATGGGCTGCCGTACCGAACACTTCGAGCGCGCCATGGCGGTCTACCGCCACGCCTGCGAGCACCCCGCCTTCCAGCAGGCAGCACCTCAGCGGCAGCCGGACTACACGGCGCGCTAACCAATGCGCTAACCAACGCGACAGGGCACCCCGGGGCCGGATGGCCACCGGGTGCGCACCCAAGGAGACGAACATGAACAACACGCGCAGCACGGACCGCAAGGTGATCGTGGTCGGCGGCGGCATCGGCGGCCTGGCCGCCGCCCTGGCGCTCGCCCGCCAGGGCATCCGCGTTGAATTGCTGGAGCAGGCGGCCCAGATCGGTGAAATCGGCGCCGGCATCCAGCTTGGTGCCAACGCTTTTGCCGCGCTGGATGCCCTGGGTGTGGGCGAAGCCGCGCGCAAGCGCTCCGTTTTCACCGACTATCTGGTGATGATGGATGCGATCGATGCCACCGAAGTCGCCAAGGTGGATGTCGGCGAGCGCTATCGCCAGCGCTTCGGCAACCCCTACGCGGTGATCCATCGCGCCGACATCCACCTGTCCATCCTGGAAGCCGTACGGGATCACCCGCTGATTCAGTTCCGAACCGCCACCACGGTGTGCGCGCTGGAGCAGGACGAGCGCGGCGTGACCGTGATCGACCAGCACCGCGAACACCACCAGGGCGACGCCGTGATCGGCTGCGACGGCGTGAAATCCGCCGTGCGCCAGGCCTTGCTTGGCGACGAACCGCGCGTGACCGGCCACGTGGTGTACCGTGCCGTGGTGGATGTGGCCGATATGCCGGCCGACCTGCAGATCAATGCGCCGGTAGTGTGGGCCGGCCCCAACTGCCACCTGGTGCACTACCCGCTGCGCGGCGGCGAGCAGTACAACCTGGTGGTGACCTTCCATAGCCGCGAGAAAGAAGTCTGGGGCGTGCGCGATGGCAGCAAGGAAGAAGTGCTGTCGTATTTCGAGGGCATCCATGCCCGCCCGCACCAGATGCTGGACCGGCCCACCTCCTGGCGGCGCTGGGCCACCGCGGACCGCGACCCGGTGGAGCAATGGAGCTTTGGCCGCGCCACCATCCTGGGCGATGCCGCCCACCCCATGACGCAGTACCTCGCGCAGGGCGCCTGCCAGGCGCTGGAAGACGCCGTGACACTGGGCGCGGCCGTGGCCGAGACCGACGGCGATTTCGTGGCGGCCTTTGCGCTGTACGAGAAGGCGCGCATCCCGCGCACCGCGCGCGTGCTGTACTCCGCCCGCGAGATGGGCCGGCTGTATCACGCCAAGGGCGTGGAGCGGCTGGTGCGCAATTCGCTGTGGGTCGGACGCACGCAGGAGCAGTTCTACGACGCGCTGCAATGGCTGCACGGCTGGCGCGCGGAAGACTGCCTGGGCGGGGCACGGTAGGGGGCGCGCCGGCCCGAGGTGGCCGGAGGTGGCCCAAAGCGACCCAACGTGTCCAAAAGAAGAAAAGAAGCAAAGAGCGGCCAAAGAGCCGCCAAAAAATGGCGAGCCGATCGCAAGTCGGCCGCTTCGAAACACAATGCAGGAGACCGCTGTGCCCACGCAACCATCCATCGGCATCACCGAATTCATCGATCGCCAGCCGCTATCGGCCTTCCAGGTCACGATCGTCGCGCTTTGCTTCTTGATCGTCGCCATCGACGGGTTCGATACCGCCGCGATCGGCTTTATCGCACCCGCGATCCGCGCCGAATGGCAGCTCACGCCGGCGCACCTGGCGCCGTTGTTTGGCGCCGGGCTCACCGGCCTGATGGCCGGCGCGTTCCTGTTCGGCCCCCTGGCCGACCGCTTTGGCCGCAAGAACGTGCTGCTCTTCTGCGTGCTGTTCTTTGGCATCGCGAGCCTGGCCTCCGCTTTCTCCGGCTCGCTGTGGGGGCTGGTGGCGCTGCGTTTCCTGACCGGTCTGGGGCTGGGCGGCGCCATGCCCAATACCATCACGCTGACCTCCGAGTATTGCCCGGCCAAGCGCCGCTCCTTCCTGGTCACGACCATGTTTTGCGGCTTCACGATTGGCTCGGCGCTTGGCGGCCTGGCCTCGGCGAACCTGATCGAAGAGCACGGCTGGCGCGCCGTGCTGGTGCTGGGGGGGGTGCTGCCGTTGCTGCTGCTGCCGCTCCTGGTCTGGAGGCTGCCTGAGTCGGTCCGTTACCTGGTGCTGAGTGGCAAGCACCCGGAAAAGGTGGCGGCCATCCTGGAGCGGATCGCACCGCGCGAGCGTGTCGCACCGGGCAGCATCGTCGTGGCGGACAAGCGCGCGCCCGGCTCGCCGGGTGCGCACCTGTTCAAGCCCGAACTGGTGCGCGGGACCTTGCTGCTGTGGCTGACCTTCTTCATGAGCCTGCTGGTCATCTACCTGCTGTCCAGCTGGCTGCCCACGTTGCTGCGGGCAACCGGGATCTCGCTCAAGACGGCGGCCCTTGTCACCATGATGTTCCAGGTGGGCGGCACCCTTGGCGCCATCGTGCTGGGCTGGCTGATGGACCGGGCCAACCCGCACTATGTGCTGGCCGCAAGCTACGCGCTGGCAGGTGTGTTCATCACCGCCATCGGCAGCCTGACCACGGCGCCATGGCTGGCCGGGGTGGCGGTATTCGCCGCTGGCTTTTGCATCTCCGGCTCGCAAGTGGGCGCCAATGCCTTGTCGGCGGCTTACTATCCCACCGATTGCCGTGCCACCGGCGTGAGCTGGGCCAATGGCGTCGGGCGGATGGGCTCGGTGGTTGGCTCGGTCGGGGGCGGCACGATGTTGTCGATGGGCCTGACCATGCCGGCGCTGTTCCTGATGGTGGGGATACCGGCGGTGATCGCTGGCGCCACCATGCTCCGGTTCGGACGCCATCGCGCGGGCCAGGCACGGCGCATGGTGGTGGCGGCTTGAGGGCTTCCAGCCGCGGGTGCGCGTTTCATCCTTGAGTATTCAAATGATAATCGTTATCATTTGATGTCTCGGGTTAGTGACACGATCTGAGTCAGCAAATGGGTTACCGGACACGCCTTGTGTCCGGTTTTTTTGTGCCACCGCCTTGCCGTTCCTGCGTCTTGACGTGCCCGCGGAGCGCCGCTTGCGGTAGCATCTGCCCAGCGCCGGCGGCGTTGTCCTTGCCGCGCGCGCCTTTTTCCTTTTCCTTCGATCCAGCGCCACCGATGCGGCTTGCCCGCATGGGGGAAGCCAATGACGGCAGTCGGCAGGCCACCGCAAGACGCTAGCTCGCCGGGACACGCAGGGAGGCTCGGTGCCGCTGCCGCCAGTGGCCGGCGCTGGGCATGGCTGCCGGAGCAGGGCGGCTGGAAATACTATGCGCTGCTCGGCGCCATCGGGGTCCTTGTCCTCGGCCCGCTGGGCGGGATCGCCGCGGCGTACATGAACTTCTCGCTCGGCTTCTTCGTAGGCGGGCAGGTGCTGGCGGGCATTCTCGGCTCCACGGTGACCTACGGGTATGGCGCGGACGGCCGCCATGGCGCGAACTATATCCAGACCATTGCCGCATCGGTCGCCGGCATGAGCGGCATGGCCGTGGTGATCCAGGCGATGACCTGGATGGGCCTGCCCGAGCCGCCGATCTGGCAGTTGATGCTGTACATGCTTTGCGTGGGCATGTTCGGTGTGGGTGTGGGCATGTTGTACACGCCAATCCTGGTCGACCGGCTGCAACTCACCTTTCCCTCCGGGCTGGCGGTGGCCAATATCCTGCGCGCCCTGACGGATCCGGTGCTGCTCAGGCAGTCGGTGTCGCGGCTGGCTGGCGGCACGGTGCTGGGCATCGTCAGCGGCATCGGTGCGGCCCGCGTGGAGCGGCTTGCCGCCATCGATTTGTCCGCGTCCACCTTTGGCGCGGGCATGATCGTCGGGGCCCGCATCGGCGTGGCGGCGCTGGTTGCCGGGCTGGCGGGCCAGGCGCTGATCCCCTTCTTTGTCTCGATCGGCTGGCTGGCGCCGGGCGACCCCTTTCGCAAGATCACCTTCCTGATTGCGCTCGGCATGATCATGGGCGCCGCGCTGCTCGATATCTCGCTGATCCTGCGCAAGGTGTATCGGCATGGCCGGCAGTTGCCCGCCCGGATACGGCGCGAACCCGCTGCGGCGGCAGGTGGCGCCAGCCTGTGGCGGATGGTGGCGTGGGTGCTGTTCTGGGGGCTCGCGGTGGTGGCGGTGGGCGTGGGCCTGCTGCATCAGCCCGCGGGCTACATGGTGCTGGCGGTGCTGCTGGTGTTCGTGTTTGCCATGGTCAACGGTATCTCGGTGGGCATGGTCGACCAGAACCCGATTTCTTCCGCCTTCGTGCTGTCCGTGATCCTGATGGCCGCGCTGGGTTTGCGTGACCCGAATGTGGGGCTGATCGCGGCGACGGTGCTGCTGGTCTCGACCAGCGAGGCGTGCGACATGCAGCAAGACCGCTCCACCGGCTGGCGGCTCGGCACCAGCCGCACCGTGCAGTTTCGCTTCCAGGTGGCGGGCATCGTTGCCGGCGCGGTGCTGGCCGTGTTGTTCGCCAGGCTGTTCATGCGGGCGTATCCGGTGCTGGCGCTCGACCAGACTGTGCTCTCGGCCGGCGAGCAGCCCCAGCACTGGGCTTCGGCCATGACTTACAAGATCGTCGGCGCGTTGCGCGGCCTGACCAACGACTTGCCGCACCAGCGCACGGCGGTTGTGCTGGGCATCGCTCTTGGGCTGGCCACGGCGGTGCTGCGCCTCCTGGTCAAGTCGTGGCCGCGCTACCAGCGCTTTGCCCGGGCGGGAAGAAGTGGCAGCGTTGCCGATTTCCTGCTGGATGCGGTGGTGCTGCCGTCGCCCTATGCCTCGTCCTTTGGCGGATTCGTCAACCTGCCCACCTCGGCGTGGTTTGCGCTGGGCGGCGTCGTGGCCAGCGTGCTCAACCGCTTGCGCAAGCCCGGGGACGCGCCGGATGCCTTGCCCGAGGACATGAGCACGACATCGCTGGTGGGGGGCGGGTTGATCGCAGGGGATGCGCTGGCGGCAGTCGGGCTGGGCATCGCGGGGCTGCTGTTTACGGCTTTGGGCTAGCGCATGTGAGAAATCGATGACCAGCGTGCCGTTTCTGCCATTTGGTGCGAAGCCCAGCCCCGTGTTCAATTCTTTTGAGAGAGATCTGAATTCTTTATCCGGGATGGAGAGGCCATGCCGGAGGTGAGTGGTTGTGGCGCAGAATAGGCCGAGGCAGCCGGGGGGAAACCTGGCAGCGTGGACATGCATGCCAATGAACGCCACGGAGCTTCCCAGGACGCCGACACATTGAACGCCCTCGACACCCCCCTCAACGTCATTGATGCGCCCGTCGCCGGCAGCATGCGGCGCGTCTGCGGAGCCGGCCGATGGTGATGGCCTGGTTGATCGCGCTTCCCTTGCTGGCCGCGTTGCTGTTGTTGCCGGTGCGGCGCCGTGTACGCTTTCTGGCCACGCCCATCGTGGTGGGCACGCCGTTGCTTGGCCTTGGCTTGCTGCTCAGCGTGCGCAGCGCGGTGTTCGAGGGCCGCACCATTGCCTGGCGCCAGCCCTGGCTCGAGGACATCGGGCTAAGCCTCAGCCTGCGGCTGGACGGCCTGGCCTACGTGTTTGCGCTGCTGGTGCTGGGCATCGGCTTGCTGGTCATCCTTTATGCGCGCCACTACCTGCCGCGCAGCGAATCCACCGTACGTTTCTTCTCCCTGCTGCTGCTGTTCATGGCGGCGATGCTGGGCGTGGTGCTGTCCAGCAACCTGCTGCTGCTGGCGGTGTTCTGGGAGATGACCAGCATCGTGTCCTTCCTGCTGATCGGCTTCTGGTCCTATCGCTCCGATGCGCGCAAGGGCGCGCGCATGGCGCTGACGGTGACCGGCGGAGGCGGGCTGGCGTTGCTGGCCGGCGTGCTGTTGCTCGGGCATATCTGCGGCAGCATGGAGCTCTCCGTGGTGCTGGCCCAGGCCGGCACCGTGCAGCGCCACCCGCTGTATCCGGTGATGCTGAGCCTGATCTTGCTGGCGGCGTTTACCAAGTCCGCGCAGTTTCCCTTCAGTTTCTGGCTGCCGCACGCGATGGCGGCGCCCACGCCGGTGTCCGCCTACCTGCATTCCGCCACGATGGTCAAGGCTGGCGTCTTCCTGCTGGCGCGGCTGTATCCGGTGCTGGACGGCACCAACTGGTGGTTCTACATGGTCAGCCTCACCGGCCTTGCCACGCTGGTGCTTGGCGCGGGCATGGCCTTGCTGCAACGGGACCTCAAAGGCCTGCTGGCGTATTCCACCATCAGCCATCTTGGCCTGATCACGCTGCTGTTCGGCCTGGACACGCAGCTGAGCACGGTGGCCGCGCTGTTCCACATCATCAACCATGCGGTGTTCAAGGCATCGCTATTCATGGCGGCGGGCATCATCGACCATGAGACCGGCACGCGCGACCTGCAACGGCTGCGGGGCCTGCGCCGCTATATGCCGCACACCGCGTTGCTGGCCATCGTGGCGTCGCTCTCGATGGCGGGCGTGCCCCTGTTCAACGGCTTCCTGAGCAAGGAGATGTTCTTCGGCGAGACGCTCGCACAGGGCCTGCTGGGGGATTTCAACTGGATCATCCCGGCGGCGGCGACCGTTGCCGGGGCGTTGACGGTGGCGTACTCGCTGCGCTTTATCTACGGCGTGTTCTTTGGCGGCGAGCCGGACGACCTGCCGAACTATCCGCCACATGAGCCGCCGCGCTCCATGAAGATTCCGGTGGAGGTGCTGGTTGCCATCTGCCTTGTGGTCGGGCTGTTCCCGGCGTATACGGTGGGGCCCTTGCTGGCGACGGCCGCCCTGGCCACGCTGGGCGGGCCGCTGCCGCAATACAGCCTCAGCTTGTGGCATGGCGTCAATCTGCCGCTGGTGATGAGCCTGCTCTCGATGGGCGGCGGCAGCGTGCTGTTCTTCTTGCGGCGCAATGCTTTTCATCGGACGCAAGCGCGTTTTGCCCATCTGAACGCGCGCGATGCGTTCGAGGCTGGCATCGACAGCCTGGCGCGGATGGCCGGGCGCATCACCGGCGCATTCGAGACCGGCTCGCTGCAAGGCTACCTGGCGTGGATGCTGGCCGCCATGCTGCTGATTCCCGCCGTCTTCCTGTCCGACCTGGACACGCTGGCTGGCCCGGTGCCAGCGATGCCGCTCGACCTCCTGACGGTGGCGGGGATGGGTTTGCTGGGGCTGTCGGCGATCGGCGTGGTGATTGCCCACCGGCAACGGCTGAACGCGCTTGTGCTGTTGAGCGCGTGCGGCTTGCTGGTGGCGCTGCTGTTTACGCGCTTCTCGGCGCCGGACCTGGCGCTGACGCAGGTCTCGGTCGAGGTCGTCACGATCCTGCTGCTGGTGCTGGCCTTGTATTTCCTGCCTGTTGACCGGCCGGATTCGTCCTCGGTGGGCCGGCATGTGCGCGACGGCTGCCTGGCGCTGGGCGGCGGCACGCTGCTGGCCATTCTGGCCTACGCGGTGATGACCCGGCCTTACGACGCGATCTCGTCGTTCTTCCTGGCCAACAGCGTGGAAGGTGGCGGTGGCCATAATGTGGTCAACGTGATCCTGGTGGACTTCCGCGGCTTCGATACGATGGGCGAGATCTGCGTGCTGCTGGTCGCCGGCCTGGCGGTGCAGGCGCTGCTCAAGGGCATGCGCCTGACAGCGCCGCCAGCGGGGCCCAACGGGCTGCCATGGTCAAGCCAGAGCCATCCCTTGCTGCTCGCCATCCTGGCCCGGCTGATGTTGCCGCTGACCATGCTGGTCGCGGTCTTCGTGCTGCTGCGCGGGCACAACCTGCCGGGCGGCGGCTTTATCGCCGCGCTGATCACGGCGGTGGCCTTGCTGCTGCAGTATGTGGCCAGCGGCGTGCTGTGGACGCAGGCGCGCATCGCGCTGAACTATCGCGCGCTGGCCGGTGGCGGCATCCTGGTGGCGGGGCTGACCGGCCTGGGCAGCTGGGCGTTTGGTTTTCCGTTCCTGACCACGGCCTTCGGCCATTTCCGCATACCGGTGCTGGGAGAAATCGAACTGGCAACCGCCATGGTGTTTGACCTTGGCGTTTATTTCACGGTGGTAGGCACGACCTTGCTGATCGTGTCCCACCTCGGTGTGCGCGACAAGCGCGTCAATGCCGGCGGCAATGGCAATGGCAATGGCAATGCAAGGGAGGGGGACTGATGGAAGCCGTCTACGCCGGCACGGTCGGCATCCTGATGGCCTGCGGCATCTACCTGCTGCTGCGTGCCCGCACGTTTTCCGTGGTGGTGGGGCTGGCGCTGATCTCGTACGCCGTGAGCCTGTTCCTGCTGGGGATGGGGCGGCTCTCCACCGGCCGCCCGCCGATCATTGCCACGGGCGCGCAGTATGCCGATCCGCTGCCGCAAGGCCTCGTGCTGACGGCCATCGTCATCGGCTTTGCCATGACGGCATTCGCGGTGGTGCTGGCTTTGCGCTCGCTCGGCATCACGGGCAGCGATCATGTGGACGGCAGGGAGGCGGGCCCGGCGCAGGGCGAGCCGCCGGCGGCCGGCACCGCCGGCACCCCCGCCACCGACAGGGCGGGCGGCCAATGACCCACAGCCTCCAGCTGTCGATCCTCCTGCCCATCCTGCTGCCGATGTTTGCCGGCGGCCTGCTGGTGGCCGCGCCGGCGCGCTGGGCACGGGCCCAGCGCGTGCTGAGCACCGCGGTCACGCTGCTGTTGCTGCCGGTCGCGGCGTGCATGGTCAGCGTGGCGGCTACCGGCGCCATCATGGTCGATCACATCGGAAACTGGCCGGCGCCGTTTGGCATCGTGCTCCAGCTCGACCGGCTGGGTGCCCTGATGCTGTTGCTGACCGCGGTGCTGGGCGCGGCCGCCGTGGTGGCGGCGGGCCGGGGCGATGCGCGCCTCGGACGGCATTTCCATGCGTTGTTCCAGTTCCAGCTGATGGGGTTGAACGGCGCCTTCCTGGCCGGCGACCTGTTCAATCTCTTCGTCTTCTTCGAGATCCTGCTGATCGCCTCCTATGCCTTGCTGCTGCATGGCGGCGGGCGGGCACGCATCGGCGCCGGGCTGCACTACGTCGTGCTGAACCTGGCCGGATCCGCTTTCTTCCTGATCGCGATCGGCGTGCTGTACGGGCTGAGCGGCACGCTTAACCTGGCGCATATGGGTGTGCGGCTGGCCGGGCTGGCGCCGGCCGATGTGCCGCTGGCCACGGCGGCGGGCGTCATGCTGATGCTGGTCTTCGCGCTCAAGGCCGCGCTGTTTCCCATGGTTTTCTGGCTGCCCAAGGCCTATGCCAGCGCCACGGGCTCGGCCGCGGCGCTGTTCGCCATCATGACCAAGGTGGGCATCTATGCCATCCTGCGCTGCGCCGCGCTGGTTTTCGATGCCCCGTATGGCATGCTGGGCGTGTTCCTGCATGACTGGGTGTGGTGGCTGGCCCTTGCCACCATGGCGTTCGGCGCCCTGGGCGCGCTGGCCGCCCCGAACCTCAAATCGCTGACCTGCTACCTTGTGCTGGCATCGGTAGGGCTGCTGGCGGCCAGCGTGTCGATGCAGACAGCGCAGAGCTGGGCGGGCGCGCTGTATTACCTGCTCAGCACCACGCTGTGCACGGCGGCACTGTTCCTGCTGGCGGATGCGCTGGAGCCGGCGCCGCCTGCCGCCCCAGCGCGCGAGCCGGTGGCGGTGGTCCGTGGCTCGCGGCTGGCCGGCTTGCTGTTCCTGGTCGCGGCGGTGGCGGCGATCGGCTTGCCCCCGCTATCCGGCTTCATCGGCAAGGTCATGGTCATGCGCAGTGCCTCGCTGCCGGCGGCGGCCGTGTTGTGGCCTTGCATCCTGCTGTCCAGCCTGGCGTTGCTGATCGCGGTCAGCCGCACGGGCACGCGCCTGTTGTGGCGCTTGCCTCAGGATCACGATCCGGAGCGCCATGGCGCCTGCCAGCGCATGGCGCCCGACGGCTGGAAGCTGGGCTGCTGCGCGTTCCTGCTGGCCTGCAGCTTGGCGCTGGTCGTGTGCGCACGTCCGCTGAGCCAGTACCTTGCCGACACGTCCGCCCAGTTGTTCGACCGTGGCGCGTACCTGCGCGCGGTGCTGCCGCCCGGGGGAGGCTGACACCATGTGGAAACGCTTGTTCCCGCATCCTTGGCTCAGCCTGGCGCTGCTGGCAATCTGGCTGCTGCTGGCCAATAGCGCATCGCCAGGCAACCTGGCGCTGGGTGCCTTCCTCGGCTGGGCATTTTCGCTGCGGATCGGAGCACGGCTCTGGCTGCGGCCGGTGCGGGTGTCTCGTCCCGACCTGATGCTGCGCTTGTTCGTGCATGTGCTCATCGACATCGTGGTGGCCAATGTGGAAGTCGCCATCCTGGTGCTGGGGCCGGTGTCCCGGCTGCGCCCGGCCTTTATCCAGGTGCCGATCGATGTCGAACACGAGCTGGCGCTGTCCGCGCTGATCAGCATCGTGTCGCTCAGCCCTGGCACCTTGTGCGCCGAACTCAGCGACGACCGCCGCCGCCTGCTGGTGCATGTGCTGGATCTCGACGATGAGGCCGGCCTGGTCGCGCTGATCAAGACGCGCTACGAGACACCGTTAAGGGAGATATTCGAATGCTTGCCGTCGTGATGCCGATTTCGCTGGCGATCCTCGGAGTTGCCTGCTTGCTGACCTTTATCCGCCTGGTGCGCGGCCCGGGCCTGCCCGACCGCATCGTGGCGCTCGATACGCTCAATATCAATGCCATCGCGCTGATCATGGTGTTCGGCATCTGGCTGCGCTCGGCGCTGTTTTTCGAGATTGCGCTGCTGATCGCGGTGATGGGCTTCATTGGCACCGTCGCGCTGACCAAGTACCTGCAGCGCGGCGACATCATCGAACTCAAGTAACCGGCACCGGGAGCCCCAATGGACTCGATGAGCCCCTTCGCGGAAATCGCCACCTGCGCGCTGCTGCTGATCGGCAGCATCTTTACCCTGGCCGGCGCCATCGGCCTCGTCCGGCTGCCTGACTTCTTCATGCGCCTGCACGGCCCGACCAAGTCGACCACGCTTGGCGTTGGCGGCGTGGTGTTGGCGTCGGTGGTGTTCTTCAGCAACCAAGGCGACGGCCTGAGCCTGAATGCGTTGCTGGTGACTGCCTTCCTGTTTCTTACCGCGCCGATCAGTGCCCATATGCTGGCCAAGGCGGCCATGCAGCAGCGCCTGCCGGTAGACCCGCGCACGCGCGGGCGATTGTGGGATGCGCAGGACCGGGAGCGCAGCGAAGCGCCGGCGCAGGGCGCGCAGCCCGCTGTGCCCCGGGACGCTCGGGGCAACTGAGCCTGCAGCCTTCGGTCGTTACCCCTGTTCCCACGAACTGCACCATCCGGCGGCTGCGACCTGCTTGTCGCCAAACAGCACGCAGCCGCCCGTCGCCGGGTTGGCGCCCTCCTGGAACAGCTGGCAGTTGGCGCAGGTCTGGCTGGTGGCATGCCTGGGATATTTCGCCTGGTCTACCTTGCGGGTATCCGCCTTGTAGCCCAGCTTGACCGCCTGCGGGTCGGCCTCGTCGAGCGAGGGCGCGGCGGCGTAAGCGCCACGCCAGGCCGGGACGGCGGCAAGGCTTGCGACAACCGCCACCGGCATTGTTTTCATGAATTGACGGCGGGAGGACATGGGGCTTCCTTTTTTCTGTGGGCCGGCGGATATTTTGCGGGGTGTTTCGGCAGCGGGGTGTTTCGGCATCCGGCGGGGCGATTGTGGCACAGGCGCTGCTGGCTGGTTGCGGGTTGATGCGGCGCCAACCCATCCGAGCGCTTCGCCGCGCCATATCTGTGGCAAACTCGGCGCTAACTTTTTTTGTGCCTGCGCCGCTGGCGCGCATTCAATCCCAAGCCCTTAAGCCCTCATCAAGTCCAATCAAGCCCATGACCGCGTCCACCAATACCGACACACTCCGCCAAGCCCTGCAGGAGCCGCTGCCTTTGCAGCTCGCACCCTTGATGGGCACCGCCTTTGCCGAGGCGGGCGAGGCAGAGCGGTTTGCCATCTATACGGAACCGCCGGAAGCGCCCGGGCGCGACGAGGTGCTCGCTGCGCTGCGCAGCCATCTCGAGGGGCACGCCGGCGACGAGCCGGCCGTTGGCGAAGTCCTCGACAGCGAGGACTGGGAGCCGGGCCAGGCATTCGAGATGGACATGGATACCGATGAGGTTTGCGGCCAGGTGCTGTTTTACCGCCTGATCCTCGCGCGGGACCTGGATCCGGTCGGGTACTGCGCGTTCGAGATCAATGCCGACGAAACCGGCGTGATCTTCGTCACGCTGGTCGAGTCGTGGATTCGCCCGCAGTACCAGCCGCTTGGCTTGCAGCGCGGCTTTGTGCAACTGCTGGCCAATGCCGTCTATGCCTTGCTGGGCGACCTGGATGCGCGGCTGCAGGTGGCGGGCGAGCGCAGCGCGTCGTTCGAGGTGTTGCTGGGGCTGGACCAGGCGTCCACTACGGGGGCGGCGCTGCTGCAGTCGGTCGCCGAGACGCTGAAGGCGTGGACGGTCGCACCGGATGCAGCCGGACGCGAGCCGCTCGCCATTACCAGCGTCCGTGTTTCGGTGCTTCCGGCCAGCTCGGCGGGTTGACCGGCGTCGGCCAGCATGCCGGCTGCTGGCCTAAAGCTTGCCCGGCAGGCAGCAGGGACCGGTCCACCAAGTGTCGCGCCACCACGTGGCCGCCCATTGGTGGCTTTCGCTCAGGTGCGGGTGATCGATGCGCCACCGTCCACCAGGGACGCGGTGCCGGTCACGAAGGCGGAATCGTCGGATGCCAGGTACAGCACCGACCGGGCCAGTTCGTCTGCGCTGGCCACGCGCTTCAGGGCGTGGAGGTTGGTGATAAATGACTGGGACTCCGCCGTGCTGTTCATGCTGCGGTACATGTCGGTGTCCACCGCCCCGGGCAATATCGCATTGACACGCACCCCTTGCGGCCCGAACTCGGCGGCCAGCGCCTGGGTTAGGCCGATCAGCCCCGATTTGCTCGCCGCGTAGGCTGCCACACCGGGGAACGCAAAGCTGTAGCCGACGAACGTCGAGGTGAAGATGACCGAGCCGCCGCCGTTCTTGAGCATTTGCGCGATCTGATGCTTGGCGCCGAGGAAGGAGCCTGTCAGGTTGATCGCGATGGCGTCATTCCAGCCCGCTTCGGAAACACTGGTGCTGGGGCCTGATTCGCCCAGCGTGCCCGCGTTGTTGAACGCGACATCCAGCCTGCCGTAGCGCTCGACCGCCAGCGCGACCAGCGCCTTGGCATAGTCCTCCGCTCGCACATCGCCAGCCAACGCGATGGCGTCGCCACCGGCCGCGCGGATCTGCGCGGCCAGTTCGTCCAGCTCGGCCTCGCGCCGCGCGCCGATGACAACCTTGGCGCCCTGGGCGGCAAACAGCTTTGCCGTAGCGAATCCGATGCCGCCGCTGGCACCGGTGACGATGGCGACCTTTCCGGCCAGGCGTTCCATGGTGGTTCTCCCTTCTTGCGTTAGGCGCATGCGGATCGCGCGTGGTTAAACGAGTATGGTTGCCAAAAGCGATTTCCAACAGGGCCGGATCACAAAATTCACACAAGCGCATGAGGCCATGCTGGCGCTGAAGTGCGCGCTGCCGCGTAAGAAAAGCCTGGCTCGTTTGAAAAGAGTTCCTATATTAGTAAGGCTCAAAGCATGGGGCGTGCTTGGCATCGCTTCATGCACGCACGTGGGCGCTGTAGCCGCGACGCGAATCCAAGGCAAGGGCGCCACGCGTCCTCAATCGAGCCGTACGTCCGTATCGGAGTAACACTACGAGTAACACTACGAGTAACACTACGAGTAACACTACGAGTAACACTACGAGTAACACTACGAGTAACACTACGAGTAACACTACGAGTAACACTACGGAATCTACATGGTGGCTGACGCCTCGGGCGGCACTTCCAAGGAAGCACACGACTACCCCATGCAACGCATGGTCCAGGCCGGCGTCGTCCCCGTGACCTGGTCGTTGCCATCGACCGGAGCCTCGCCATGGATGCTACCGCCAGGCCCGAACTGATTCTGATGAACGGGCGCTTTGCCACGCTTGACCGCGCCAACCCGTAGGCCGATGCCGTTGCCATCCGGGATGGCAAGTTCGTTGCCGTGGGTACGCGGCAGGATGTGATGGCACTGGCGCACAGCCGCACCCAGGTGATCGCTCCTGCTTGGCGTTCTGATCTGATGGCCGGGAACAACCCTTTGTCCCGCACTACCATCCTGAACGGCGGCTACTTCCAGGGAGAAGCACCATGAAGCTGTTTCTTGTTTCGTTCGGCGCGGGGATTCTGGTTGGCATCATCTATGCGCTGTTGCAGGTCCGCTCGCCGGCCCCGCCAGCCATTGCCTTGATCGGGCTGCTGGGGATGCTGATTGGCGAGCAGGTGGTGCCTACCGCGAAGCGCTTGATGGCCGGTGAGCCGATCACCGTCGCGTGGTTCCGCTCCGAGTGCGTGCCCAAGATCAGTGGTGCGCCGGCTGCGCCGGCACAGGGGGCGGCGGCAACGGTGGCCAGCACGGGGGACAAGAACGGTACGTAGGTGCCGGCCCACGCGGGGAGGGGCATGGCGCCAGGACCTGGACTGATGCCCCGGCTTGCCCTTCTTCAGCGCTATATCGAGCGAGGCTCATGCCGGAAGCTGCTGCGGGTACGGATTTGTCCGTCCAGTCCATGGATCAACAACTCGACCTGCTCGCGCTGGGCGTCGCGCGTGCCCGCCGCCACGGCGTCTTCCTGCGACGCGTGATGCGAGTTGGCATAGCGCGCGCCCTCCTGGATCACGTCCCAGCCAGAACCATGCGGCAAGACGTGGATGTTATGGGCTGTCATGACGATCTCCTGTGGCTTCTAGCTGATAGCGGCTGACTCCATTCTGGTCCAGTGCCAGCACAGCGCTATCGGAGACCGTCTGACTTTAATCGTTGTGGGCGGGCGGGTCGCCGACCGGATCCGGATGGATCTGCATGATGGCGTCGCGCTTTTCCAGCAGGTGGCGCTTGAGGATGGCGCCCAGCAGCTTGCCGTCACGGGCCTCCAGCGCCTTGATCATGTCTTCGTGATCATGCACGGCGCGGTCCCACTTGTCCGTCTGGTGGTTGGAGCGAAAGCGCAGCGCCTTCAGGCGGCGGTTGATGCCCTGGTAGGTCTGGCGCAGCGCGGTGTTGCGCGCCGCCTCGTTGATGCGGTCGTGGATTTCCTGGTTGCGGCTGTAGTAGCCCGGCAGGTCGTTCTGCACGCGGCAGGCCAGCATCGAATAATGCAGCGCCTTGATCTCGGCCAGCTCGGCCGGCGTGATGCGCTCGCAAGCCAGCTCGCCCGAGAAGGCTTCCAGACCGCTCATCAGTTCGAACGTCTCCCAGACTTCGGCCTCCGTCATGCGCGAGACGCTGGCGCCCCGGTTGGGCGAGATCTCGATCAGCCCCTCCGCCGCCAGCACCTTGAACGCCTCGCGCAGCGGCGTGCGGGAGATGCCCAGCGTTTCACATAGCTCACGTTCGTTGAGCTTCATGCCCGGGGACAGCACGCCTTCCACGATGAACTTGCGCAGGTGGTCGACCACCGTGTCGTGCAGCCGCTGGCGCTCGACCTTGGGGAGGACCGCGGCAGGGCGCGTGAGGTCGCTGCCAGATGGATTCTGCATTCAAAGTCCTTATCTTTGCGTTTTTCGCATTCTACTGCATCTCCTGGCAGGCACCAAAATTCGGGGTAAACACCCAGTATTCATGCCAAAACAGCCCTTGGAGGTGGTGCGTTTTGTCTGCTAAAGTATTTTGAATGCAAAATGCATAATTCACCAAGGAGGGACAACTTATGATCAAACTCGACTTCCACCCCGCCGGCCGCCACTTCCTGCAGATCCCCGGCCCGAGTCCTGTGCCCGACCGGATCCTGCGTGCCATGAGCTACCCGACCATTGACCACCGTGGCCCGGAGTTCGGCGCGCTGGGCCGCAAGGTGCTGGCGGACATCAAGAAGATCTTCAAGACCGAGCAGCCGGTCATCATCTATCCGGCCTCTGGCACCG
The DNA here is from genome assembly GCF_008801925.2 of Cupriavidus basilensis. Classification (NCBI taxonomy): domain Bacteria; kingdom Pseudomonadati; phylum Pseudomonadota; class Betaproteobacteria; order Burkholderiales; family Burkholderiaceae; genus Cupriavidus; species Cupriavidus basilensis. Next base: position 1,547,466 of record NZ_CP062804.1, read on the forward strand.
GCGCCTGGGAGGCCGCGCTGACCAACACGCTGAGCCCCGGCGACACAGTGCTGATGTTCGAGACGGGTCACTTCGCCACGCTGTGGAAAAAGATGGCGGAAGCGCTCGGCTTGAAGCCGGAATTTCTCGGGCTGCCCGGCATCGAGGGTTGGCGCCGTGGCGTGCAGGCCGACATGATCGAAGCCCGCCTGCGCGCCGACAGCGCGCACGCCATCAAGGCGGTGTGCGTGGTGCACAACGAGACCTCGACCGGCGTGACCTCCGACATCGCCGCGGTGCGCCGCGCCATCGACGCGGCCGGCCACCCGGCGCTGCTGCTGGTGGACACCATCTCCGGCCTGGCCTCGGCGGACTACCGCCATGACGAGTGGGGCGTGGACGTGACCGTATCGGGCTCGCAGAAGGGGCTGATGCTGCCGCCGGGGATCAGCTTCAATGCGCTGTCGCCCAAGGCCATCGCGGCCAGCAAGGGGGCAAAGCTGCCGCGCGCGTTCTGGGCCTGGGACGAGATCATCGAAGCCAACAAGAACGGCTACTGGCCGTACACGCCGAACACCAATCTGCTCTATGGCCTGTCCGAGGCGCTGGACATGATCCTGGAGGAGGGCCTGGACAACGTCTTCGCGCGGCACCAGCGGCTGGCCGAAGCCACCCGCCGCGCGGTGCGGGCCTGGGGCCTGGAGATCCAGTGTGCGGATGCTTCCGTGTACAGCCCCGTGCTGACGGGCGTGATGATGCCCGACGGCGTGGATGCCGACGACGTGCGCAAGCGCATCTATGAACGCTTCGACATGTCGCTGGGACAGGCGCTGGGCAAGATACGCGGCAAGATGTTCCGCATCGGGCATCTCGGCGACTGTAACGACCTCACGCTGATGGCCACGCTGTCCGGCTGCGAAATGGGGCTGAAGCTCGCCGGCGTGCCGGTGGCGGACAGCGGTGTCGTGGCGGCGATGGAGTACCTGGCATCGCATGCGGATAGGCCGGTGCTGAAGGCCGCGGCATAAGCCAGTGCGGGAGGCCGGGCGGCCTTGCTGAACCGCGCAACGCAGTAACAAGCGAGCAAGTGCAAGCAGGCATGGCTTGCCCCCTGGGGTGAGGCCAGGCAGAGGTGTTGCCCATTTTTGCCGTTCGGCAGCCATGCCAACGCCTGTGCGCAGTAGCGGGAACCGGCCATAGAGCCGGCCGCGATGAATTTGCCCTGGCCCCGGCGCTCCGCCGGGCGGGCAGGAACAACACAATGGAGACAGACCATGAAGCGCCTGCGTGCAACCAGCGTCGTGCTGGGGATGCTATGCATCATGTATTTCATCACCTACCTGGACCGCGTCAATGTGAGCACAGCCGCGGCCGGCTTTGGCCAGGAGTTCAACCTCAGCAAGACCGAGATCGGCCTGGTGTTTTCCGCCTTTGCCTATCCCTACCTGGTGTTCCAGATCATCGGCGGCTGGGTGAGCGACCGGTTCGGCGCCAAGCGCACCCTGATGGTCTGCGGCGTGTTGTGGGCCGTCGCCACGTTGCTCACGGGCTTTGCCGGCGGTCTGGTTTCCCTGCTCGCCGCGCGCTTGCTGCTGGGCCTGGGCGAGGGCGCTACCTTTCCTGCTGCCACCGCCGCCATGGCACGCTGGGTGCCCAAGGAAAAGCGCGGCTTCGCGCAGGGCATCACCCATGCCTGCGCCCGGGTCGGCAACGCCGTGGCCCCGGCCGCGGTCGTTGCCATCATGGCGGTCTACGGCTGGCGCGAGTCATTCTATATCTGCGGCGCGATCAGTCTGGTCTGGGTGGCGCTGTGGGCGGTGACCTTCACCGAGCATCCGAAGGACCATCCCCGCATGACCCCGGCAGAACTCGAGACGCTGCCCACCCCCAGGAAGAAAGCTGCCAGCGTGCCCTGGCGCCGCTTGTTCAAGCGCATGGCCCCTGTCACCATCGTCTACTTCTGCTACGGCTGGACCCTGTGGTTGTTCCTGAGCTGGATTCCGCAGTACTTCCTGCATAGCTACGACCTGGACCTGAAGAAGTCCGCCATCTTTGCCTCCGCCGTATTCTTTGCCGGCGTGATCGGCGACACCCTGGGCGGCATTGTCACCGACAAGCTCTACGACCGCACCGGCAGCCTGAAACGCGCGCGCAGCGGGATGGTGGCGGTCTGCATGCTGCTGACCATGTTGTCGCTGCTTCCCCTGCTGTTTACGCACAACCTCTATGTCTCGATGGCTTGCCTGGCTGCCGGCTTCTTCTTTGCCGAGATGACGATCGGGCCGATGTGGGCGATTCCCATGGACATCGCGCCGGAGCATTCCGGCACCGCGAGCGGGATGATGAACTCCGGCTCGGCGCTGGCCGCGATCATCTCGCCGGTGCTCTCGGGCTACCTGATCGACCGCTTCGGCAGCTGGGAGCTGCCCTTTATCGGCAGCATGGTGCTGATGGGCATCGGCGTGATCCTGGCCTTGCGCATGCAGCCGGAGAGCAAGTTCGAAGCCGAGCCCGCGGAAGCCGCGAAGCCGTTGCGCGCCTGAGCCACGCAGACCTGCCAACCGACATGCAATCCATGCGCCAGCTCTATGCCCATCTCTATCCCTCGCCGGGTCGTACACGGGCATGCATGTTCCCGCCCGGGCGGGCGTGGCGCTGGGCCGGATCGCCGGCCTGCCGCCGGTTGAACCGATCCTCGCATGACACGGCGCGCCGGCACGGCACCGCTCCACACAAGCCCTGGTAGAAAGCCATGAACCCATCCTCCTCCCCGATGCTCGTCAAGCCGATCCATCTCGTGCCGTCGCCTGGCCCCGCCGGCCCGGCCCTGTCACCGCTCTCGGCCCGTTTGCGCAAGGAACTGCGCGGCGACGTGTTCTTCGACCGCGCCAGCCGGGGCCGCTACGCCACCGATGCCTCGATCTACCAGATCACGCCCATCGGCGTGGTGGTGCCGCGGGACCAGGCGGACCTGTTGCTGGCGCTGGAGATCGCCCGCGACGAAAAAGCCCCGGTGCTGGCGCGCGGCGCCGGTACCAGCCAGTGCGGCCAGACGGTTGGCGAGGCGCTGGTGATCGACAACAGCAAGTGGCTGAACAACGTGGTGGATTTTGATCCCGTGGCCGCCACCGTCACGGTTGAGCCCGGCATTGTGCTGGATCACCTCAATGCCTGGCTGAAGCCGCACGGCCTGTGGTTCCCGGTGGATGTATCGACGGGGGCGCAATGCACCATCGGCGGCATGGCCGGCAACAACTCTTGCGGCTCGCGCTCCATCGAGTACGGCAACATGGTGCACAACGTGTTGGGCATCGATGCCGTGCTGGCAGATGGCAGCCAATGCCATTTCGGCTCGCTCAAGTCACCCGTTTCCGATCCACGCGTGGCGGGCATCCTGAAGGGCTTGCAACGCATCGCCACGCGCGAGCGGGATGAGATCGCTGAGCGCATGCCCAAGGTGCTGCGCCGTGTGGCCGGCTACAACATCGACCTGTTCGCATGCCAGAATCCGCGCGCCTATACCGACGACGGCTACGCCAATCTCTCCCATATCCTCGTGGGTTCGGAGGGCACGCTGGCGTACAGCCGGCAGGTCACGCTGAAGCTGTCTGCGCTGCCACGGCACAAGGTGCTGGGCGTGGTGAATTTCCCCACGTTCTACCAGGCCATGGACATGACGCAGCATATCGTCAGGCTCAAGCCGGTTGCGGTGGAGCTGGTGGACCGCACCATGATCGACCTGTCGATGGAGAACCCGGCGTTTCGCCCGGTCATCGAGAGCGCCTTGTCCGGCGAGCCGCAGGCCATCCTGCTGGTCGAGTTCGCCGGGGAGGAACACAGCGCGCTGCTGGCGCAGCTTGACGACCTGGCGGCGCTGATGAGCGACCTGGGGCTGCCCGGCTCGGTGGTCAAGATGGCCGACGCGAAGTCGCAGAAGGCGCTGTGGGATGTGCGCAAGGCTGGGCTCAATATCATGATGAGCATGAAGGGCGACGGCAAGCCGGTTTCCTTTATCGAGGATTGCGCCGTGCCGCTGGAGCACCTGGCCGAGTACACCCGCCGGCTGACCGCCGTGTTCCACAAGCACGAGACCGAAGGCACCTGGTATGCCCATGCCAGCGTGGGCACGCTGCATGTGCGCCCGATCCTGGACATGCGGCGCGACGGCGCGGTGCGCATGCGCGAGATCGCCGAGGAAGCGGCGGAGCTGGTGCGCGAGTACAAGGGCGCGTACTCCGGAGAACACGGCGACGGCCTGTGCCGGGGCGAATGGGTGGCCTGGCAGTATGGCCCGCGCATCAATGCGGCCTTCGGGGAGATCAAGGCGCTGTTCGATCCAGACAACCGCTTCAACCCGGACAAGATCGTACGCCCGCCCAGGATGGACGCGCGCGAGAACTTCCGCTTTGCGCCGGGCTATGCCGCCTTGCCGCTCACGCCGGCGCTCGACTGGTCCGCATGGAACGTCAGCCGCAACCCGCTGACCGGCGAGGAGACGGCGCCCGGCACGGGCACCGACCGCGCCGGCGGCCTGGCGGCGGCGGTGGAGATGTGCAACAACAACGGCCACTGCCGCAAGTTCGATGCGGGCACCATGTGCCCGAGCTACCGCGTGACCAAGGACGAGCAGCACGTCACGCGCGGCCGTGCCAATACGTTGCGCCTGGCAGTGTCGGGCCAACTGGGCGACGACGGCCTTGCCAGCCTCGAAGTCAAGGAAGCGCTCGATCTGTGCGTCTCCTGCAAAGGCTGCAAGCGCGACTGCCCGACCGGCGTGGACATGGCCAGGTTCAAGATCGAAGCGCGCCATGCCTGGGCCCGGCGGCACGGCATCACCCTGCGCGAGCGCATGGTGGCATTCATGCCGCGCTATGCGCCCGTGGCGAGCCGCCTTGGCGCGCTGCTGGCGCTGGCCGATAGCCTTCCCGGCATCTCCGGTGTGGTCAAGCGGGCCATGGGATTCGCGCCGCAACGCTCGCTGCCGCGCTTCAAGCCCGCGTTCCTGGCGAAAGCCAGGGCAACGCGCCAAGGCGGGGCGGGCCGCGAAGTCATGCTCTTCGTCGACACCTTCAGCAACTACATGGAGCCGGAGAACGCCCTGGCGGCGCAGCAGGTGCTGGAGGCGGCGGGCTACACGGTGCATTTCAACCGCCGCGAAGGCGAGCGCCCCTTGTGCTGCGGCCGCACCTTCCTTGCGGCGGGGCTGGTGGACCAGGCCAAGGAGGAGGCGCGCCGCCTGCTGGATGCTGTCAAGCCCTATGTCGATCGCGGCATTCCCGTCGTCGGCCTGGAGCCCTCGTGCCTGCTGTCCTTGCGCGATGAGTTCCTGAACTATGGCTACGGCGACGAGGCCAGGAAGCTGGCCGCGCACGCGTTCCTGTTCGAGGAGTTCCTGGTGCGTGAGAAAGAAGCCGGACGCCTCTCGCTCGACCTCGATGCGCTGCAGACGAGCGAGGCCGTGGTGCACGGCCACTGCCACCAGAAGGCATTCGACGCCTTCACCCCGGTGCAGACCGTGCTGGGCTGGATCCCCGGCCTGAAGGTCTCCCCGGTGGAATCGTCCTGCTGCGGCATGGCGGGCAGCTTTGGCTACGAGGCCGAGCATTACGAGGCGTCCAAGGCCATGGCCGAGCTGTCGCTGCTGCCAGCGGTGCGCAAGCGCGCCGCCAATGCCATCGTGGTGGCCGACGGCACCAGCTGCCGCCACCAGATCCTGGACGGCGCCGACACCGAGGCCATGCACGTGGCGCGGGTGCTGGTGATGGCGCTGAAGCGGGAGGGTGGGCCGCAGGCTTGAGGCCCGCACAGTCTGGCGCCCCCCCCACATGCTTGTGAATTCGGGCGAGCGGGAAGCCCCCCTTTGCCGGCGTCCTAGCGCAAGCCCGCTGCCCAATCCACCGCCGCGTCGAAGAGCTGCCGCCCCGGCGCCGCAAGGTTGCCGAACGTGTCGTTGTCGAGGAAGAACATGACGCGGCGTGCCGGGGCAAGCGACTCGTAGTCCATCGTCGCGCCCTTTTCGTAGGCGAAGATAGCGGCCTTCTCGGGCTGGCCGTATAGCGTGGCGATGATGCTGGCACCCAGGCCGGGCTTGCCCCAGCTCATGCCGGCCTGGCGGTTGTAGACGCTGATCGCTCCGGCCGGCAGGCCTGCTGCCATGGGGTGCGGCGCATTGACCAGCCACACATAGCGCTCTTTCGGCGCTTCGCCAAAGTCCACGTCGTGGCGCTTGCCGGTCATGGCCAGGTCGTCCAGCAAGTCGTTCTCCCAGGTCAGTAGCGGCTTGGGCAACTGGCGCCATCCGGGCGCGACGCGCTTGGCGGAGATGGTGGACGACATGACGATGAGATCCGCGTCGCGCACTGCGTCAGGCGATTGATCCTGCTCAACCAGGCTGACCGCGTAGCCGCGTGCTTCCAGGTGCGATTTGATCTTCTGGTCCACGGGCATGTCAGGCCCTGCGGCCTGGACGATCAACGCGATCCTCTTGCCTTGCCCGGTGGGCTCCGCGGCGTGGGCAGACATGGCGGCACCGCAGGCGGCCACCAGCACGGCGGCGATCGTCGCGCGCAGCGCTCTGGCCATGACGCTGGCGCAGGCGGCGGGGCGGTTGTCTTCGAGCTTCATGGTGTCAGTCTTCCTCATCGGGTAGTCGGTGGATCGGGTAATCGGTGGCTCAGAATTCAAAGGTGGAAAGGAGCGTGACCTGACGCGCATCGCCCACGGATACGAAGTACTTGTTGACGCTGGACGGGTAGTAGGTGCGGTTGAACAGGTTCTTCACGTTGAGCTGGAACCTGAGCTTGCGTTGCCCGATCTTGGTCTCGTAGGTAGCGAACGCGTCGGCCACGGTATATGCGGGCAGCGTGAAGCTGTTGGCCGAATCGCCCGGGCGGTTGCCTACATAGTGCGCGCCCGCGCCCAGGCGCAGCTTGTCGCCGCCAAAGATCTGGCCGAAATCGTAGACGGCCGACAGCGAGGCCGTGTGCTGCGCCACATTCCACAGGCGATTGCCCGCGTACAAGGGATCTTCGGTGGTCTTGGCGTCGATATAGGCGTAGCTGCCGATCAGGTTCCAGTGCTCGCCGATCTGGCCGGCCACGTCCAGCTCGATCCCGCGCGAGCGCGCGCGGCCGGAGGTGCGCCAGTCGGTCTGCCGGGTCACGTCGTTGTACTGGGACACCAGCACGTTCTTCTTGTCGATATGGAAAAACGCCAGCGAGCCGGTCATGCTGCCCGGAAGGTCCAGCTTGGTGCCCAGTTCCCATGACGTGGCCTGTTCCGGCAACACGCCCGAGTCGATCACCACGCCGGAGCTGAGCGGCGCGATGGTCGAGGTGGGCTTGAGGGACTGGGTGTAGCTGCCATATAGCGACACGGCCTCGGTCCATTTGTAGACCAGGCCGGCGCGCGGCAGCCATTTGTTGCCGTTGATGTCGGTGTTGACGTTGAACGGACGGCCGCGTCCGGCTACCTGGCTGTATGACAGGAAGCGGGCGCCGCCCACGAGGATCCATTTCTCGCTCAGGTGCAGGCTGTCCTGGAAGAACAACGAGGTGTCGTGCAGCGTGTCCGTCTGGTCGCTGTCGCTCGCCGAGACCGTGCTGGATGGCGACTCCAGGCCGTAGACCGGGTTCAGGTAGTTGAAGGCACGGGTGGTGTTCTGGCGTAGCAGGTCCGCCCGGTAGATCCTGCGGTACTCGCTGTCGACACCGACCTGGAGGTCGTTGCGCAGCCCGGCCACGGTGAAACGGCCATCCACATAGGCGATGCCGTAGCTGTCCGTGCTCAATGCACCATGGGTGGCGTCGTTGCTGCGCGACAGCAGGCCGGTGGTGGCATTGACCCCGAACACGCGCAACTGGTTGGCGTCGTAGCTCTCGCGGTTGTAGCTGTACCCAAAGTGTCCTTTCCAGTCGGCATTGAACTGGTGATCGACCGCCAGCTGCACCAGGTGGGACTGGCCGTCCATGCTGTTGAACGGCTCATCCAGCCGGCGCCGGCTGGGGATGGCAAGGGGCTCGTTGGTCTTCGGGTCGATGGCTGTGCCGCGGTCGAACGGATACAGGAACTTGCGGTATTCGTAGGACAGGACTACCTGCGTGTCCTTGCCGTACCAGGCCAGCGAGGGCGCCACCAGCGTCTCGCGATGCTCGCCGAAATTGCGCCAGTATTGCTCGCCCACCTGGTCCACCACCAGCCGATAGGCCAGGCCAGAGGCCCCGATGGGGCCGGTGGAATCCAGCGTGGCGCCCGCGCCGTTCTTGCCGTGGCCATAGGTGGAGCCGAGCACGGAGATGGCGTTGTACTGCTGCAGCATGGGTCGCTTGCTGACGATGTTGATCACGCCGCCCGGATCCATGATGCCGTACAGCAGCGAGGACGGGCCCTTGAGCACCTCCACGCTGTCGGCCGCCGCGTTGAGCCCGCGGCCCTGGATCAGCGGCATGCCGTTGTGCATCACCGAGCCGTCGCGATTGCCGCCAAAGCCACGCTTCATGATGGTGTCCTGCGTGCCCGCCAGCGTATTGCCCTGGGTGATGCCGCTGATGTTGCCGAGCGCGTCGTCCAGGTTGCGGGGGCGCTGATCGCGGAGCACCTGCGCCGGCACCACGTTCACCACCTGCGGGGTGTCGAGCAACGGTGTGTCAGAGCGCATCACGGATGCCGTGGGCGCAGGACGGTAGCTGTCTTCCCGCGCGGCATCGGCGCGCACGGTGACCGGCGGCAGGGCGGCCTCGTTGCCGCTCGCGGCTGGTGCCGCTGCCGAGGGCTCGATGCGCCTGACCAGTGCATAGCCGCCATTGGCCTGCGCCACGGCGGCCAGGCCGGTGCCTTGCAGCAGTTGAGCCAGCGCATCCGGCACGTTATAGCGGCCGTGCAAGCCCTTGCTTTGCAGGCCGGCGGTGGTTTCCGTAGGGAAGGCAAGCAGGATGCCGGCCTCGCGGCCCAGGCGGTTGAGCGCGCCCTCCAGCGGTCCGGCGGGGATGTCGTAGGACTTGGCGGCGGCTGGCGTCCCAGGCGCGTCTGCCGTCCACGCCGTGCCGGGAAGCAGGCTGGCCGTGGTGAGGCCCATGGCGAGCGCGGCATGCCCGATGGCGGACGCTAGCGCCTGCCGCTTGAGGCGGCCGAAGGCGCCGGCGTTTTGATGAAGTTCCATATTCGATGGCTCGGTGGAGGATGGAAGATGTGGTGCGCTTACCTTCCATGTCACGCGAGAATCAAAAACAGACCACCTCCGGCAGAGATTTTTTCGGGCAATGGAGCGGATGTCTGAACCTAAGTGGCTGACTGTTTCAACATGACGCGAGGCGGTTCTGGCCAGGCGCGCGGCCCCGGACAGTACACGTGGATCGGCCAAGGCCGCGCAACGACGCCAGCATCTTTTGGAAATGGCCGCTAGGAGCGCGCAGGCCGCACGGTTGCCCAGTAGCGCGTCATGAAGCGGATTTCTACCGGCAGCGTGGTACGCAACATATCGAGGACGCGGTCGGTATCCGCCAGCGGGTACGTGCCGGAAACGCGCAGGCCGGCGATCGCCGGATCGCAGTGCAGCAGCCCCGGACGATGCCGGCCGAGCTCGGCCAGGAACCGGTCCAGGCGCATGCCGCTGGCCACGAGCATGTTGTCGACCCAGGCGGTATCGGCATCGTTGGCCTGCTCGGGCTCACCGATTGCCGTGCCGGTGAAGCGCGCCTGCTCGCCGGCTTGCAGCGTGCGTGCCAGGCCATGCCCGTCGCGCGGGCGGACGGCCACGGCGCCTTCGAATACGGCGACGCGGCTGGCGTCGGGCTGCAGCCGCACCGTAAAGCGCGTGCCGAGCGGTAGCAGTTCTCCGTGGGCGGTCTCGAGGATGAAGGGACGCGCCCCCGCGCCGCCGTCCTTGCCGGTCGCCACCATGACTTCGCCGGCAAGCAGCCGCACACGGCGCTCGGCAGGTGAAAAACGTACGTTGAAGGCGCTATCGGTATTGAGCGAGACCACGGTGCCGTCTGCCAGCGCGACGGTGCGCCGCTCGCCCACGCGCGTGCGCTCGTCCGCCACCCATTCCCGCCACGGTGCGCGCTCTTGCACCATCCACGCGCCGCCACCCGCAAACACCAGCAGCGCCAGCGTCTTGACGGCCTCGCGGCGCCGGGGTGAGCGGGGCGGCGCCAGCGTGGCGTGGGCCACCGCCGAGGCGTGCGGCGACGAGAGTGCGCGCAGCCTGCCATTGACCGCTTCGATGCGCTGCCAGGCGCGGGCGTGATCGGGGTGGGCTTTCAGCCACTGCTGCCAGGCAAGCTTAGTGGCGCCGGTGGCATCCTCGGCTTGCAGCGCGAGCAGCCATTCGACCGCGCGTGTGGCGACGTCAGGGGGAATCCCCGCGGGTGCGTTTAACGACATGATGTCAAGCCACCGGCAGCGCGAAATAGCACTGCGTGCCGGCACGCACGAGGTAGCGCTTCACGGTAGTCACGGAGATGCCAAGTTGCGTGGCGATGTCCGCCTGGCCAAGGCCGTCGAGCTGCGAGAGCAGGAATGCGCGCTTGACCGGCGTGGGCAGGCCAGCCAGCATGCGGTCGATTTCAAGCAAGGTTTCCAGCAGGATGGCGCGTTCTTCGGGCGAGGGGGCCAGCGGTTGCGGCATTTGCGCCAGCGCTTCGAGGTAGGCGCGCTCGATTTGCTCGCGCCGCCAGTGATTGGCCAGCACCCGCTGGGCAACGGTGGTGAGAAACGCGCGCGGCTCGTGGATCGCGATGGCTTCTTCACGGGCAAGCAGGCGCAGGAAGGTGTCGTGGGCCAGATCCGCGGCACGATGCGTGCAGCCGAGCTTCTTGCGCAGCCAGCCGCACAGCCAACGGTGGTGGTCACTGTAAAGCGTGAGCAAGTCACGCTGACGCGGAGAATCGGCGGCCGGCATGGGCACTGTCTAATCGGGAAGGGGTGCGCGGCACCGAACAAAAGAAATGAGAACGATTCTCAGTATAACAAAGCGGGGATACCTGTGGCAATGACGATCATGGCCGCGCCGTCGCGCTACGGCGTCTCAGCCTATGTTGCCAAACAACAGGCCGATGCCTGATGACACGGCCATGGCCAAGGCACTCCAGAAGACCACGCGGATAACACCCGGGCCGACTTTCGCACCGCCGGTCTTTGCGGCCAGGCCGCCCAGGGCAGCCAGCGATATCAACGCCGAGATGACGATGCACGGGATCACCGCTGATTCGGGGGCAAGCGCTGCAACGGTAGCCGGCAGGGCGGCGCCCACCGAAAAACTGCAGGCGGAAGCCAGCGCGGCTTGCAAAGGCCGGGCAGCGGTCGCAGTCGAAAGCCCCAGCTCATCGCGTGCATGCGTGCCAAGCGCGTCGTGCGCCATCAGCTTTTCGGCAACCTGCCTGGCAAGCAAAAGATCCAGGCCACGATGCATATAGATCGCGGTCAGTTCTTGCTGCTCGCGTGGAAAATCGGCGTCGAGTTCAGCCTGCTCCTCGGATAAGGCCGCCGCTTCGGTATCCGCCTGAGATGAAACCGATACGTATTCCCCTGTTGCCATCGACATGGCCCCTGCGACCAGACCCGCTACAGCCGTGAGCACGATATTTTCGTGAGCGGTGTGTGCCGATGCGACGCCAATAACGAGACTTGCGGTCGATACGATGCCGTCATTGGCCCCGAGCACCGCGGCACGTAGCCATCCAATGGCCTCAACACGATGCTGTTCCTTATGTCGCCTGGGCATATTTCCTCATCTGGAGGGTTGGCAGAATCGCCTGGACGGCGGCAGAGGGGATCGTCGAAGTGGCGGCTGGCCGCCCGCATCCGCTCAACTTGACGCAGCGCAAGCTTTTGCGTCCAAGTTCCTGTTCAAAGGTTAGTCGATTTTCTAGGCTTGGAAAAAGTGCCAGCCAAAGAGCGGAATCCGAAGGGAAGGCGGGGGGACATGATGAGAGCTCACACACGGTACGCTGTCGAGGCGCTATTGACGCTTGCCTGCGTGGTCGCTCTGCTGCCGAGGGAGGCAGAGGCGGTTCCCGCCTTTGCCCGCCAGACGGGCATGGCCTGCATGGCCTGCCATGTGAATTTTCCCGAACTGACTCCGTTCGGCCGCTTCTTCAAGTTGACTGGCTACACCTTGACGAACAACACCACCATTCCGGTCTCGGCCATGGTGCAGGTATCAAAAACACATACCAGGACGCTTGACCGGGCCAATTACGACTTCCTGCGCGATGGCGACACGACGGTGCAGCAGGCGAGCCTCTTTTATGCCGGTCGCATCGTCGACCATGTGGGCGCCTTTGCGCAATGGACCTACGATGGCATCGCCCACCACGCCGCGCTCGACAACACAGATATCCGTGCCGCGTGGCACCTGACAGATAACGATGTCGACTTCATCTACGGCATGACCGTCAACAACAACCCGACGGTCTCCGACGTGTGGAACAGCACGCCAGCCTTCGGTTATCCCTATGCGTCGAGCAGTGTTTCGCTCACGCCAATGGCGAGCACGCTCATCGATGGCGGGTTGTCTCAACAAGTGGCGGGCGCGTCCGCGTACCTCTTCTGGCAGCGCAGCCTCTATATCGAATTTGGCCTCTATCGGACAGCTGACCAGGCATTCTCGGTATTCCGGACCGGGCAAGACAGCAACACCCCGGGGGGCGTGGCACGCCTGAGTGGCGCGAACCCATATTGGCGCGTGGCGTACAACCGGGAGTGGGGCCCGCACTCCATCATGGCGGGCACCTTTGGCCTGATAGCCAGCCGGTATCCGGACAACACCTTGCCCGGCACGCCCACGGACCGCTTCAGCGACTATGCGCTGGACGCGCAGTACCAGTACCTCACGCTACCCCATGCCTTTACCGCCCAGGCAGCCTGGATCTACGAGAAACAGGACTGGCGCGCGAGCTTTCCCGGCGGCGGCATAGGCGCTGGCCCCACACCGGCGAACCCGACCGACCACCTCACGACCTTCAAGGCCAAGGCATCCTATATCTACCAACGCAAGTATGGTGGCACGCTGGCCTACTTCTCGACCACCGGAAACGCGGATACGGGCTTGTACGCTCCGGCGCCGGTCACAGGCAGCGCCAATGGATATCCCGACACGCGCGGGCTGATCTTCGAGCTTAACTATCTGCCTCACCCGCAAGTCAAGTTCGCGGTGCAGTACACGTGGTTCCTTAAATTCAACGGCGCACGCTCCAATTACGACGGTAACGGCCGGAATGCCGGCGATAACAACACGCTATATCTGCTCGGCTGGTTTCTGTTTTGAACGAGCCAACGGCAACCTCTGCCGCTGGAGATTTTCCGGGCCTGGTACGACTATGAAAATGACGCTGACCATCCGTGTGCCGTTGTTCGCGCTGCTGACCTTTGCAGGCATGAGCATGGCGATCATGCGGGCTTATGGCGAGGATGGCGCCAAGCTCGCCGCCCAGCTATGCGCAACTTGCCATGGCATTCACGGGCGAAGCGAATCGCCAATGTTCCCCCGGCTTGACGCTCAGACACCTGAATACCTGGAGGCGCAGCTCAAAGGTTTCCGGGAGCATGCGCGTGGCGAATCCGAGGCGCGTTCATTCATGTGGGGTATCGCGTCACAACTTGACGACGCAACTATCCGATCGCTGGCCGAATACTATGCAGGTCAAACGGCGGCACCCGGTGCGGCCGGAGACACGGCACTGATGGCCAAGGGGCAGACCCTCTTCGAGCATGGCGCTCCCGATGACGGGGTGCCGGCCTGCGCGTCCTGTCATGGCGCGCAGGGACAGGGGGCTGCGCAATTCCCGCGAATTGCCGGGCAGCATAAATCCTATCTACTGCGTCAGATTGAGGCTTTCAGGGACAAGTCGCGCGGCAATGCACCGGTCATGAGTGCGGTCGCGCACAATCTGAACAACGATCAAGCTAACGCCGTTGCAACCTATCTGCAATCCAAGTGATTCAGATTCAGATTCAGATTCAGATTCAGATTCAGATTCAGATTCAGATTCAGATTCAGATTCAGTCGTATCTTGTCAGTGATTGTTGGGTAGGCCAAGGAATCGGACTTGACGGCCAGAGGTCGATGACCGATTTGCGCGCGAAGGCGCCCCGGCTCAAGAGCCTCCCGGCACTTATCCCGGCGATGTCGCTTCTCAAGGCTGGCGGCTCAGGAGAACGGTATTTCGAATATCCATTTCAGTGTCCAGCGGTCCGCTGCCTGGGATAGCCCGCGGCCTATGCCGAAATTGAAGACGAGGGGGCCGCGACTCACATCGAAAGCAAGATAGATGGTCTGTGCCTGCCCAGGCCCCGTGGCTGGATGATTGACGCGGCCCAGATCCATGTAGTACTCGGCACCCGCGCGCAATCCTGGCAATACTGTTCGGGCCACCTTGAAGCTAGGGGTTGCGCTGGGGACAGCGCTTTTGTCCGGGCCGGCAAGATCCCATCCCAGCACGGGGTTAAAGGCAAAGAGCCAATTACTGTCCTGATAGCCGATGATTGGCCGCAGCTCCAGGGTCTTGGTCGCGCTCTCGAATTTCTGTCCGACGCGTGCGAGTTCAACGTTGGCGCCAGCGAAGTATCCAGCGCCATCGACAGTGCGGATCGGCATCCACTTCACACGAAGCTTGGGGCCGGTCACGTAGTAGGTGTTGTCTCGCGAGAGCATGGTGGGGATGTAAAGCCCAAGCTCCCAGGCAGGCGCGAGGCCATAGGAGAACTCGGCGGTCGCGCGCCAGCCGTGCGGGGTGGTGACTTCACCGGGATAGGATGGCTGCGAATGGCCGCTTGGCGTGGTATTGAGATGCAGTTCGAGTCCGAACTCTCCCGGCGCGTTGATATCGCCGGTGTACACCTGGATTTCATCCGGTAGCACCGCCGAGGCCGGTGCACTCAGGAAACCGAGCAACGCGGAACACAAGCAAAGGGCGGCGCACGAGTGGGACTTGGCGCCCGTTCCGGGCAGCCCCGTTCGTGGCTCGCGGTCACCCTGCCGGGATTTCAGGCGCGCGCGGCGCGTCTTTTTCATGAGTTGCTGCATATCCGTATTGCTGCAGATCGAGTCAGGAGCGAAGCCGGCCGATGCGGCTGCGCGATTCCGAGATTTGCCAGGCAAGCAGCCCGGGCAGGTAAATCATCAAGTCCCGGATGCGACGGGCACCGGCCAGCGCAATGCAGGTCGTGGGCTCAAGACCCAGCGCGGTCCCGATCAGGACAAAGCCACCCTCCTGAACCCCCAGTGCCGCAGGCACGAAAAAAGCCGCGCTGCTGAGTGCCTGAACCAGGGCTTCGAGCACCATGGCATCCATCATGCTCACCGGTTCCCCAAGGAAATATAGTGCTAGCCACAACTCCAGCGCAGTCGCCATGTACTGCAACGGCTGCCAGAAGAACAGGTAGCGAATGACGACGGCGCGGCGGCGCCAGACAAGCTTGATCGATTGATCGATCCTGGCCGGCTGGCCAGTCAGCGCGGCAAGTTTGCCGCTGGTCAACCGGCTCAGAGCGCGACTGACCCGTTCGAATGGACTGGCGTGCTGCACCAGTACGAACAACACCATCAGCGGCATCAGCACGACTACACCCCAGGCGAGATTGCCGGCGAGATGGAGTGCCTTCGAGTCTGAATGTGCCGAGAGCAGGAAGCCGATTCCCACCATCGTAAAAATCAGTTGGCTGATCAAGGTCAGTTGCATATCGACGATCAGGCTGGCCGATGCCGTCGACGCGCGCAGTCCCCAGTGCCGCATCAGCCGGAACGAGACGATCTCGCCCCCTACGCGGGCGACAGGCAGCAAGCCGTTCACTGACTCCCGGATCCAGACCAGGCGCAGCATCGTGCCAAGTCCGGGGCGTTTCGTTTCTGGAATCAGTGTCTGCCAGTCGCACGCGTTGAACAGCATGGGAAGCCAATGCGCAAGCCCGGCGATAAAAAGTCCGCCCCCCGCGGTGCGCATCAGGGCGTACACCTGGCCGGGGTCTTCGTGCCAGACGAGCCAGAGTGCAGCCACCAGGCCGACAAAGGCCGCTATGGAACCGAGATACTTCATGATACGAGTGCCGCTCCGGGGATGAATAGCGTCAATGACGACAGGAGGCGCGAAATCGGATGCCGCCGCCTGGCAAGGCACCTGCATCGCGAATCAGTCCTTCTTGACCGGGTGCAGCAGGCCATTGCCACTGACCTCGAAACTGAATCCGCGCCACACCACGCGTCTGGAGAAGAAGCTGGCAACAAAGATGCAGAATGACAAAAGGTCCCAGATCGGTAGCAGCCAGGCGTCGCGGTATGGCTGGCATGTGGCACGGTCGATTTGCCACTTGAGCAGCAGCCTTGCCAATACCGCTGTCAGTACCAGCGCCAATGACCAGGCCGCGCCGCCGGATGCGAGGGCGGCGAGCGCGGAAAAAATCAGAGGGTAGGTCAGCACGGAGCCCAGATGTCCGATCGGGTCGATGGTCCGAATCGTTCGGCTCCAGCGCAACTCGTGCGCCAGCAGTTCGGTTGCGTCGGCTTCGACACAAGCATGCGTGACGACAAACGGCGGGATGGCGACTTTCTCGCCCGCTTCCCGCACGGCCTTGCCGATGGCGTGATCTTCGGCCAGGTGATGCGCGAATTGCAAGAAGCCACCAATCCTTTCCACGGTCGCCCGGCGCGTTGCGATGGTCTGGCCAAAGCAGGGGCGCGCGAGCCCGAGCGCGAGGCCGGTCACCACACCGGGAACAAACTGATAGTTGGTGGCCATTGCCGACAACCGAGGCCAGAGGCCAGGCGCGGGCTGCCCCCGGTAGAGACAGGTCACGAGCCCAACGTCGGGTTTTTGCAGTTCGCCGACGACATGGCGAAGGTAGCCATGCTCGACGCCAACATCACTATCCGCGAACACCAGCACATCGTGCAGCACCTGCGGCAGCATATTGAGAATGTTGCTCATCTTGCGGTTGGGGCCGCACGAGCGGGAGTCGCTTACCACCGTGATCTGGGCTTCAGGGTGCACAATCCGAAGCTGATTCAGTATTTCCAGCGCGGGATCGCCCGAGTCCTGCACGCCGAACAGGAACTGCACGGGGCCCGGGTAGTCCTGCCTGCAGAAGCTCGACAGGTTATCGAGCAGCATCCGCTCTTGGCCACGGAGCGGCTTGATGATGGTAACCGGCGGGAAGCTATCGGGCTCTGCTGGTGCGCGAGCGAAGAACCGCCGGATGAGTACACCTGCCGCCACCATATAAATAATGCCGAAGACCGCAGCGGCGGCGCAGAACAGCGAGAGTCCCACATGGATGACGTGGACGATGTGCGGCACGTTTCCGGGCGATGCCAGCACGGCCGGCGGCAACAAGGCGAACGGCATGGCAAGCAGTGCAGCACGTTTCATGTCTGACCTTTGTGGCGACGTATGTACCGAAGCCCGTGACGGCCCTGATGCCCTGAGCGCCGCCGTCAAAGCCATCGAAGAGAGGCACCTGGAGGAATGAGCGAGCGGATGGTGCGCAGCCAGCCGCGTTTCAGTCACATCCGTGAGGACGATGACGTCCGACAGTACCGGCGGGAGCTACCGGCCCCTTGCACCGGAGGCTCCTGAACTGGGAAGACCCAGTTAGCATGGGCTACCCCCGATTCATTCACCGTGATCGTCCTACCTCGATTCTGATGAGCCTCAATCATATGTCAATGGAAAGAAAAGACACGCTGCCTGATCTGGAAAATTACGCAATCTATTGAAATGAAACTGTAAGCAACTCGCCGGCGATCTGCAGCTATTGACGATTTTCTGCAGGAAATATGTCATGTATTGATAATGAGTGTTATTTAAATCTCTATGGCGAGTGGAGGAAAGGGGCCGTGCAAGTGCACGGAAGCAGATCGGCGTGCGTGCGAAACAGGAGTGAGGAAGAGGCAAGGATTGGTGTTCCGTGCCTTGCTGGGGTAAGGTGATCCACTAAATTCGCTTCTTAAATACGATATTGGAAGTACTGTCATATTTGGTTTGAATTGTCGATCCAATAATTCTAAAAAAAGATATGGGCTTGGCTATAAGAAGCCAGATGCGGCCGCGTGCTGGATATGCCACGGCCGCGTTTAGTGGCCAGGCAAAGGCGGCACCGGAAAATTGGCCACCACGATGCGCCGCTGGTCTTGCGCTACCAGGTGCATGGGCACCTGGCGCGTGGTCAGCTCGCGGTAGGTATCGGCGGACATGATCGCCAGCGCCGGCGGCCCCTCGCGCCAGCGGGAGATAAAGCTGTCGAGCGTGGGAAGCCATTTCTGCGGCTCCTGCTGGGTGCCGAACTCCAGTTCGTCGGGGTGTTCCACCATCACGGTGGTGTGGCGCAGGTAGTACGGCAGGGTGTGGTCCAGCGTGCGCACGCCGTAGATCGGCATGTCGTCCTTGAGCACCGCCCGGATGGCCGGCACCAGGCTGGCGCCTGAGGCCGGGCCGCCGATCGTTTCGTGCCCGAGCAGCGCGGCGGTAAAGCCCGTGAACAGCGCTAGCGCGTAGACCACGATGCTCGGCATCAGGCCGTGGGTGCGCAGCAGCCGGCGCGCCAGCCACGTGCCCGCCAGCATCACGACAAACGCGGCGGCCACCCAGACCGCGTAGCGGCGGTAGTCGGCGGTCGCGGTGTGGTTGGAGTGCAGCGTGGCCACCACCGGGCTGGCCAGCAACCCGATCGCCATGATCACCAGCATGGCGTTGAGCTGCCGGCACCAGCCGCGCTCGCCGATGCGCTCCAGCGCCATGGCTGCCAGCATGCCGAGCGCCGGGAAGACCGGCACGATATAGCCGGGCAGCTTGGAGCCGGACAGGCTGAAGAAGACAAAGATGGCAATGGCCCACACGGCCAGCAACAGCGCCGGCCGGAGCCGACGAACCGTCGCCACGCGCGCTGCGGCGTCATCGTCGCGGACCACCTCCCACAAGCGCGGCGCCAGCCCTAGCCAGGGCACGAAGCCCGCCACCAGCAACGGCACGAAGTACCAGACCGGCCCGCCGCGCGAGTGCACTGTCGAGGTGTAGCGCTGCCAGTGCTCGTGGATAAAGAAGAAGTTCGGGAATTCGGGGTTGCGCGCCGACACCAGCCAGAACCAGGGCACCGTGACGATCAGCATCAGCGCGATGCCGGAGATCAGGTGCAGGCGCCGCCACAGGCCGAAGTCGCGGGAGATCAGGGTGTAGATGACCAGCACGAGGCCGGGCAGGGCGATGCCCACCAGGCCTTTGCTCAAGATCGCCACGCCCATGGCCGCCCAGCAGCTCCACATCCAGTAGCGGCGGGCCGCAGGCGTGGCGTCGGGATGCTGTGCCACCAGCATAAAGGCCAGCACGCAGGCCATGGCGCCGGACAGCGTCATGTCCAGCGAGTTGAAGTGCGAGGCCACGCTCCACATCGGCGCGGCCACCAGCACCAGCCCGGTCAGCAGGCCAGCGCGAATGCCATACCAGCGCGTTGCCGCAAACATCGACGCGATGAGGCCAACCATGCCGGACAGCGCCACGCACAGCCGGGCCTGCCAGTCGCCCACGCCGAACAGGGTGTACGACAGCGCCGTCACCCACATATGGAAAGGCGGCTTCTCGAAGTACTTGAGCGCGTTGTAGCGGATCGTTACCCAGTCGCCGCTGGCGAACATCTCGCGCGAGATCTCGGCGTAGCGGCCTTCATCGGAGCTGAGCAGGTGGCGAAAATCCAGCGTGCCGAACCACAGCAGCAGGATCAGCAGGCCCGCGAGCAGCCACAGGGCTGCGGGCAGGCCGGCCACCCGCCGGGCGAAGAACGCAGGGGAGCGAGAGTCGGATTGGGGATGCATCGGAACTCCGGATCAGAATGAAGTCTAGCCGTGCACGACCGGCGTTGCTTTTCACGCACCGTTTTGCGCCGGGAACACCACGGCCACCGTGAGCCCGTGGCCCGCCGGGCCATCCTCCAGCAACACCGTGGCGCCATGGCGCGCGGCGATGCTCTGCACGATCGCCAGGCCCAATCCGCTGCCATGCGGGTCGCTGGCGTCGCCGCGATGAAAGCGGCGGAACACATTGTCGCGCTCGGCCGGGGCGATGCCCGGGCCGGTGTCGCTCACGCCCAGCATGGGCGCGCCGTTGCGCCATTCGATGCGCAGGTCGACCCGGCCACCCGGGCTGGTATAGCGGATCGCATTGTCGGCGAGGTTGCGCAGCAGGATAAAGAGATCGCCATCGACCGCGCGCACCCGGCATTCGGGCGCGCTCGCATCCAGGCCGAGGTCCACATCCTTGGCTTCGGCCATGGGCAGCAGCTCACGCACCACCTGTACCGCCACGTCGTGCAAGCGCACGTCGGCAAGCGGGGCCTGGGTGGCAGGGGCGCCGTCTTCACTGCGTGCCAGCGTCAGCAACTGCGCTACCAGGTGCGTGGTGCGGTCCAGGCGCTCGCCCAGCTTGGCGAGCGCCAGTTTCCGCTTGTCTTCGCTGTCGGCGCGCAGGGCCAGCTGCAGCTGCAGCTTGAGCGCGGTGAGCGGCGTGCGCAGTTCGTGCGCGGCGTCGGCGACAAAGGCGCGCTGGGTGTCCATGGATTGCTGCAGGCGGGCCAGCAGGGCATTGAGGGCGTCCACCACCGGCACCAGTTCCGGCGGCCAGCCGTGCGCGTCCAGTGGCGCCAGGGTGTTTGCCGAGCGGCTGCCAACCGCGCGCGCGATCTCCTCGACCGGGCGCAGCGAGCGCCTGACCACCAGGTGGATCAGCAAGCCAAGCGCAGGCACCAGCGCCAGGATGGGCAGCAGCGCGCCAAGCGACAGCGAGGCCGCCAGCTTGCGGCGAAACGCCACCGATTGCGCGGCCTGCACATAGCGATCCCCGGCGAGCACGCCGTAGATGCGCCATTCGCGGCCGTGCGCCTGCAGGTCATGAAAGCCGGGCAGGTCCGCGCGCGGCAGCGTGACGGGGTGCGAGGCGTAAATCTGGCGGCCCTGCACATCCCAGGCCTGCACCACGATCTCCTCGTCAAGTTCGCTGCCGTCCAGCGGCGGCTTGGCATCGCGCTCCAGATGTGTCGGCAACATGCGCGCGGCTTGCTGCAGTTGCGCATCGAAGACCTCGTTGGCTTCGCGGCGCACCTTGAAGTAGGCGGCCGCGCCCGCTACCAGAGCGCACGCGAGCATGGCCCCAAGCAGGCCGGCCAGCAACTGGGCGCGGATCGTTTTCATGCCGGGCCGCCCAGCTTGTAGCCGACACCGCGCACATTGCGGATAAAGTCGGCGCCGAGCTTCTTGCGCAACGCATGGATATGGACTTCCACCGTATTGCTGCTGATTTCCTCGTTCATGTTGTAGACCGCCTCGCGCAGGCGCTCGTGGGTCACAACGTGGCCCGGTTGCTCCATCAGGGCCTGCAGCACCATGAACTCGCGCATCGACAGCGCCACGATCTCACCGGCGCAGCGCACCTCGCGCGTGGCGGGGTCCAGGCGCACCGGGCCGTGTGCCAGCTCGGTGCTGACGCGTCCGGCGCTACGGCGCAGCAGGGCCCGGATGCGCGCGAACAACTCGTCGAGGTCGAACGGCTTGACCATGTAATCGTCGGCGCCGGCATCCAGGCCGCGCACGCGGTCGGCGGTGGCGTCGCGCGCGGTCAGGATCAGCACCGGCAGTGCCAGCCCGCGGGCGCGCAGTTGCCGCAGCACCGCCTCGCCGGAGCGGCCGGGCAGGCCGAGGTCGAGCAGCAGGGCGTCGTAGGTGCCGGGCGCATTGGCGGCCAGCGCGGCATCGGCGAGGCGACCATCCTTGACCCAGTCGACCGCGTAGCCTTCGGCCCGCAGGCCTTCCTCCACGCTTTCGCCGATCATCGGGTCGTCTTCCACCAGCAGCAGGCGCATGGCATGGGTTCCTTGGTTGGTGATGGGTGGGCGCCCTGGGTTCAACGGCGTTGCAGCCGGTCCAGGCGCAAGCGGTGGCGGTGGTCGGTCAGGCGCCGGACCGCCAGCGTGGCGGCCAGGATCACGCCCAGCATGCTGCCGCCGGCGAGCAGGAACATCAGCAGGATCTGGTACCGGGCCGCGGCGATCGGGTCCATCCCGGCCAGGATCTGGCCGGTCATGATGCCCGGCATGGTGATGATGCCGGCCGCCGCCATGGTGTTCATGGTGGGCAGCATGCCGCTGCGCACCGCCTGGCGCACGATCACGCGTAGCGCCGCATGGCGATCGTCGCCAAGCGCCAGGCGCGCATCGATGGCGGCACGCTGGTGCCAGACCGCGGTAAAGGCGCCGTTGAGCGCCAGGCTCGCGGCGTTCATCACATTGCCCAGGATGATGCCGGCCAGCGGGATCGCGTGGCGGGCGTCGTACCAGGGGGTCGGGCGCAAGGCCGTGGTCAGCGCCAGCACGGTCACCAGCAGCGTCGGCAGGCTCACGGCGGCGGCGCCGATCAGTGCGTGCCAGGGCCCCGCCAGGCGGCGCTCCTGCCGGCTGCCCACCTCGCGGGCGGCTGCCGCGATCATGGCGGCTACCGTCAACGCGGTCACCAGCGGCGACGACAAGCCAAACACCGTGCGCAGCACCAGGCCGACCAGCAGCAGTTGCACCACCATGCGGCCCGCGGCCCAGAGCAGGCTGCGGTGCACGTCCAGTGACATCGCCAGCGAAGCGCCCGCGCCGGCCAGCACCAGCAGGCTGGCCAGCGCCAGGTCATAGGCTGTGAGCGGGATCGGGCTCATGCCGGCACCGCTTCCAGCCCGGCGGCGCCGAGGCGGTAGTGGCGGTCCTGCAGGCGCGCCGCCTGCGCGGGATTGTGCGAGACAATCAGCAGCCCCAGCCCCTGTGCCTTGCAGTCGCGCAGCAGCGCTTCGACGGCCAGCGTGGTCTCGGCGTCCAGCGCCGAGGTTGGCTCATCCAGTAACAGGAAGCGCGGACGGCGCACCAGCGCGCGGATCAGCGCGAGGCGCTGGCGCTCGCCGGTGGACAGGCGGCTCACGGGCGCCTGCAGGATGTCCGCGGGCAGGCGCAGCCGCGCCAGCAGCGCCCGGGCGGCCGGCACGTCCGTGATATGTTCAAGCACGTCATCGCCCCACCAGCCGGACTCGGCCGCCACGTACATGACCTGGCGCCGCCAGGCCGGCCCGCTCATGCTCTCGCGCGGGGACTGGCCTAGCCGGACCTGCCCGCGATTGGGATCGAGATCGGCAATCATGCGCAATAGCAGGCTCTTGCCCGCGCCGGACGCGCCGGACAGGATCACGCAAGTGCCGGGCGCGATGGTGAGGCTGAACGGCCCGCGGCCAGCACCTTCAAGCCCCACGATGGCCAGGCTGGCGTCGGCATCGCGCATTGACGGCAGTGCGCCAGCGGTGGCAAGGGGCGGCATCGTGTCAGCCGTTGTCATGGGTTGAGCCATCCGTGTGCGAAGGGGTAGGCGAGCAAGCGCCGGTAAAGCTGCTCCGCGCGCACCGCGACAGCAGCAAGCAGCGGGCGCGTGAAGGCAGACGTAGCCACGGCCGCGCAGCATGCCGCTATCGCAAATGCGCCGGCGATGTCCAGTGGAAAGTGTACGCCGAGCAAGACGCGGGCCCAGCCCGTTAGTGCTGCGGCTACCAGCAAGCCGGTCACGCTCAGGCGCCGGGCCCTGCCGGGCGCGCGCGGCCAGCCCGCGGCGGCTGCGATCAGCCCTTCGGCATGGAAGGCGGCCACCCAGAGGCCGGCGCCAGACAGCCCTGCGGGGGCGTTCAGGCGCTGGAACAGCGTGAGGTTCAGGGCAAGGCGCATCGACATCGGGAACGTTGGATTCTGGCGATGCGACAAGGATAGGGCACAGCGGCTTAAGGAAGGCTTAAGGCTGGCTGGCTGGCCCCGCCCGGCCCGCTCCATGCCGACGTCGTGGGCCCGGGAAAATCATGCGGCTCGTGCTAGGCAGCGTGGGTGCGAACCCGATGTGCTCGGCACGGCAGGCGCGCTGTCAGGCGCGCTTCTAAGCAAATGCGAAACGATCAGTTGGCCGCGCATGGCGGTGCTTTCTATACTCAGCACTCACCGGCATCGAGTGCTGATTGCCAGCCCGCAGTGCCACCGTCGGCACTGACATCCGCCGTCAACGAACTTCTCTCTCTCTTTCTTCCTGGAGCCAGCATGAGCCTTCGCCCACTGCACGACCGCGTTCTCGTCAAGCGGTCCGACAACGAAACCCGCACGCAATCCGGCATTGTCATTCCCGACAGCGCCGCCGAAAAGCCGGACCAGGGCGAGGTGATCGCCGTCGGCCCGGGCCGGCGCAACGAAGCTGGCGAACGCATTGCGCCGGACCTGCGCGCAGGCGATCGGGTGTTGTTCGGCAAGTACGCTGGCCAGGCGGTGAAGGTCAACGGCGACGAACTACTGGTGCTGCGCGAGGAAGACATCCTCGCCGTGGTCGAGCGTTGAGTCGCCGCGCGTCCGCCGGCATCGATCCAATATTTCCCGAACGAACCCGACAATCCAGACAGGACAGACAGCAATGGCAGCAAAAGATGTAGTGTTCAGCGACGTGGCCCGCGCCAAGGTGGTCGAAGGCGTCAATATCCTCGCCAATGCGGTCAAGGTGACGCTGGGCCCCAAGGGCCGTAACGTGGTGCTGGAGCGCAGCTTCGGCAGCCCCACCGTGACCAAGGACGGCGTCTCCGTGGCCAAGGAGATCGAGCTCAAGGACAAGCTGCAGAACATTGGCGCGCAACTGGTCAAGGAAGTCGCTTCCCGCACCAGCGATAACGCTGGCGACGGTACCACCACCGCTACCGTACTGGCGCAGGCCATCGTGCGGGAGGGCGTCAAGTACGTCGCGGCCGGGCTCAATCCGCAGGACCTGAAGCGCGGCATCGACAAGGCGGTGACGGCGGCGATTGAAGAGCTGCGCCGCATCAGCAAGCCCACTACCACCAGCCGCGAGATCGCGCAGGTCGGCACCATCTCCGCCAACGGCGAAAGCGCCATCGGCGAGCGTATCGCCCAGGCCATCGACCGGGTCGGCAAGGAAGGCGTGATCACGGTGGAAGACGGCAAGTCGCTGGGAGACGAGCTCGAAGTGGTGGAGGGCATGCAGTTCGACCGTGGCTACCTGTCGCCCTATTTCATCAACAACCCCGACAAGCAGGTGGCGGTGCTCGAGCAGCCCTACCTGCTGCTGGTGGACAAGAAGATCTCCAGCATCCGCGACCTGCTGCCCGTGCTGGAGCAGGTGGCCAAGGCCGGACGCCCGTTGCTGATCGTGGCCGAGGACGTGGAGGGCGAGGCACTGGCCACGCTGGTGGTCAACAATATCCGCGGCATCCTGAAGGCGGCTGCCGTCAAGGCCCCCGGTTTTGGCGACCGCCGCAAGGCACTGCTGGAAGACATCGCGATCCTGACCAGCGGCCAGGTGGTGTCGGAAGAGGTCGGGCTGTCTCTGGAAAAGATCGCGCTGGAGCAACTGGGCCAGGCAGGGCGCGTGGAAATCGGCAAGGAGAACACCATCATCATCGATGGCGCCGGCGACGCCGCGCAGATCCAGGCGCGGGTCAAGCGTATCCGCACCCAGATCGACGAGGCCAGCTCCGACTATGACCGCGAGAAGCTGCAGGAGCGCGTGGCCAAACTGGCTGGCGGGGTGGCGGTGCTCAAGGTCGGCGGCGCCACGGAAGTCGAGGTCAAGGAGAAGAAAGCCCGCGTGGAAGACGCGCTGCACGCCACGCGTGCCGCGGTGGAAGAGGGCATCGTGGCCGGCGGCGGCGTCGCGCTGATTCGTGCGCGCCAGGCGATCAAGGATCTGACGGGCATCAACCCGGACCAGCAGGCAGGCATCAAGATCGTGCTGCGGGCACTGGAGGAGCCGTTGCGCCAGATTGTTGCCAACGCTGGCGAAGAGGCCAGCGTGGTGGTGGCGCGCGTGGCCGAAGGGACGGGCAATTTTGGCTACAACGCGGCGACGGGCGAATATGGTGACCTGGTGGAAGGTGGGGTGGTTGACCCGACCAAGGTCACACGCACCGCTTTGCAGAATGCCGCATCGGTGGCAGGCCTGATCCTTACCACGGATGCCGCGATCGTTGAACTGCCGAAGGATGAGGGCCAGCCCGGCGCGCAGGGCGCGGCCGGCGGCGGCGGTGGTGGTGGACTCGATTTCTGAGGCCATTGGCTGAAGACGGATCCGGCAAGGCATGAACGAAGGGGGGCTCGCAAGCGGGGCCCCCTTCGCTTTGCATGCTTCGCCGCAGCGTTTTCAGGTTGGAGCCGACACCAATCTTCGGCACCCTCCGTGGAGGGCGGGTGGCGACGCAAAGCCCGTATGCCTATATGCGTCTCGCGCGTCTATACATAGACGAAATTCATCCTTCGGCGGCCAATTCCGTTGCGCTATCGTGAGGGACTTGTAAGCGCTTGCCTAAGACGGCTGCGGTGGCTACGCCCCCTCTCCACACTGCTGCACCAGCAACAGCAGATCAACAGTGTGCTCTGGGAGAACGATGCAGATCCGCGCCAGGCATGGCGCACGGGCAAAGAGCATGGCCATCCACGCGGGCTTGCTTCTTGCCTGATGCACTGCCGGCAACGAAATGCGCCCTGCGCGTGAATCCACAAACCATCGATATCGACAGGAGGTTCTTCCCATGGCTACACCGCTGAACGTGGTCGCCGTCAACGGCAGCGCACAGCAGCCCTCGCGCACGCTCGCGCTCGTGCAGGCACTGCTCACGGAACTGGATAGCCGGCTGCATTTGCAAAGCCATATCGTCAACGTTGGCGACATCGCGCGTCCGCTGGGCGCGGCGCTGTCGCGCGCGGAGCTGCCCGCCGGGATTGAAAGCGAGCTGCTCGCCATCGAGTCCGCGGACCTGCTGGTGGTGGCCGCGCCGGTGTATCGCGGCTCTTATCCTGGCCACTTCAAGCACCTTTTCGACCTGGTGGGGCAGGAAGCGCTGGTGGACAAGCCGGTGTTGCTGGGGGCGACGGGCGGCAGCGACCGCCACGCGCTGGTGCTGGAGCATCAGTTGCGGCCGCTGTTCGGCTTCCTGCAGGCGCTCACGTTGCCCATCGGCGTGTACGGCAGCCCGGGGGATTTCCACAACTACCAGGTCAGCAGCACCGCGCTGGCCGAACGTATCCGCCTGGCCGCGGATCGTTGCGCGCCGTTGTTCGAAGCCAGCCGCAAATTGCCGCTGCAGCGCGCGGCTTGAAGGGGAGAACCGCGGCAATGAATGTCTTCTGGTTTCTTCCCACGCACGGCGACGGCCACTATCTCGGCACCACGGAGGGAGCGCGCCCCGTTTCACTGGGCTATCTGAAGCAGATCGCGCAGGCGGCCGACAACCTGGGCTACTACGGCGTGCTGATTCCCACGGGCCGCTCCTGCGAGGATTCATGGGTGATTGCCTCCGCGGTGGCGCCCTGGACTGAGCGCCTGCGCTACCTGGTGGCAATCCGCCCGGGCATCATCTCGCCGACCGTGTCGGCGCGCATGGCCGCCACGCTCGACCGTATTACCAATGGCCGGCTGCTGATCAACGTGGTGACCGGCGGCGATCCGGACGAGAATCGTGGGGATGGGTTGTACCTCGACCACAGCCAGCGCTACGCGGCATCGGCCGAGTTCCTGCGCGTCTGGCGCCGCGTGCTGGAGGGCGAGGCGGTTCACTTCGATGGCGAGCATATCAAGGTGGATAACGCCAAGGCGCTGTATCCGCCGGTGCAGCGTCCTTACCCGCCCCTTTACTTTGGCGGCTCGTCCGAGCAAGCGCACGACCTGGCAGCCGAGCAGGTCGACGTGTACCTGACCTGGGGCGAACCGCCCGAGGCCGTAGCGCAGAAAATCGCCGATGTTCGCGAGCGCGCCGCGCGCCTTGGCCGCAAAGTGCGTTTTGGCGTGCGCCTGCATGTGATCGTGCGCCGTACCAGCGAGCAAGCCTGGCGGGCCGCCGATGAACTGATCGCGCAGATCTCGGACGAAACGATCGCCGCCGCGCAGAAGTCCTTCTCGCGCTTCGACTCCGTCGGCCAGCGCCGCATGGCCGCGTTGCACGGCGGCCGCCGCGACCAGCTGGAGATCTATCCCAACCTCTGGGCCGGCGTGGGCCTGGTGCGCGGCGGTGCCGGCACCGCGCTGGTGGGCAATCCACAGGAAGTGGCCGCGCGGATCAAGGAATACGCGGATCTTGGCATCGAGAGCTTTATCTTCTCGGGCTACCCGCACCTCGAGGAAGCGTACCGCTTCGCCGAACTGGTGTTCCCGTTGCTGCCGGAGCCGTACGCCAGCCTGGGCCGCGGCGGCACCACCAACCTGACGGGGCCGTTCGGCGAGATGATCGCCAACGACGTGCTGCCGGGCAGCAAGGCTGCGGCTTGAGCCGCAACATCATGCGCTCGCGCCTGATCCAGGCCGGTGAGCCACGGCAGAGCCGGCGCAAGCCCGGCGAGCCTCCTGGGTTCGCCATTGCCATCTAAACCCAGACAACAAACGCATGCCAGAACTCAATCCTTTCCAGGCGGATCTCTTTGCGCGCTTCCGCCCGATCTTTGCGCAGATCGCCGAACGCGCGGCCCAGCGCGAACAGGAGCGCGAGCTTGCCTTCGATGCGGTCGCCTTGCTGCGCGAGGCCGGCTTCGGCGCCTTGCGCGTCCCGGTGGCGCTCGGCGGGCTGGGCGCGTCGGTCGAGCAATTGTTCCAGCTGCTGATCGAGCTGGGCGAAGCGGATTCCAACTTGCCACAGATCCTGCGCGCGCATTTTGGCTTTGTCGAGCGGCTCTATGCGGAGATTGCGCCCGAACTGCGGGAGCGCTGGCTGCGGCTCGTCGCGCGGGGCGCGATCTTCGGCAACGCCACTACCGAGCTTGGCGACGGCGCACCAGGCAAGCACAAGACCAACTTGTCGCCAGATGGCGAAGGCTGGCGGCTCGACGGCGAGAAGTTCTACAGCACAGGCACGCTCTATGCCGACTGGATTGCCGTCAGTGCCAGCCGCGAGGGCAGTGCCGATCCGGTTTATGTGCTGGTGCCGGCCAATGCGCCGGGCATCGACCGCATCGACGACTGGCGTGGCTTTGGCCAGCGCCTCACCGGCTCCGGCACCACACGCTTTCGCGACGTCGCGGTGTCCGGTGAACAGGTGCTGAGCTTCCCGCGCAATGTGCCCACGTCCATCACGGCTTACTTCCAGCTGGTGCACCTGGCGACGCTGGCCGGCATCGCCCGGGCCATCGAGCGCGACGCGGCCGCCTTTGTGCGCGCGCGCAAGCGGGTGTACAGCCACGGCAGCGGACGCACGCCGGCCGAGGATCCGCTGGTGCAGCAGGTGGTGGGCCAGTTGGCCGGCACGGCGTTCATTGCGGCTTCCGCCGTCGCCGCCGTGGCGCAAGGCCTTGGCGAGATCGACCGCCTGCGCCAGCGGGGCCAAGCCGTGCCGGTCGGCTTGCTGGACGATGTGGAGTTGCGTACCGCCAAGGCGCAGGTCGGCATCGCGGACCAGGTGCTGGCGGCGGCCACGCGGCTGTTCGACATCGGCGGCGCTTCCGCGCTGGATGAGGACCGCCGGCTGGACCGCCACTGGCGCAATGCGCGAACACTGGCTTCGCATAATCCGACCCTCTACAAGGGGAGAGCTGTCGGCGATCACGTCATCAATGGCACGGCGCCGACTTACTACTGGTCGGTTGGAGCGAAGGCGGCCTGATTGTCGCCGGGGCGTCAGCTCCCGTTTGTCCCCATTGCCGGGTTGCGCCTGCACTTGAGATGGGCGAAGCGCCTGTGATAACGTGTCGCGCCGGTTCGACGCGCAATGGTTGCGACGACCGCGCAATGGAGAGGAAAGCTTTCGCATCGTGATAGATATCAAGGAGATCCGGCGCATGGACCGCGTGTCCGATGCGCTGTTCGAGGGGCGGCGACTGCGCGCGTCACCGGTTGCGGACAACGACACTAGGGACGGTCCGGGGCCCGGCACATGCGGCTGAAGGCACTGATGTTGCGCGTGAAAGCGGCCCTTGCTGGCAATCGAGAGACCGCCGCTGACGATTCGGCCGGTGAAGCGGCGCGTGCGGCGAGTGAAATCGAAGACCTGATCGCGTCCTTGAGGGCTCAGCCCCCAGACGAGCGGCGCGGCGCGAACGTCAGTCTCACCGATCCGGGGACGGCCGATGCGTTCGTTCCGTCGTTGCTGGCCGCGACGCGGGACGAAGACCCGTACATCCGCGCCAGCGCGATCCATGCGCTCGGGCACTACGACATGGAGACGCATGCGCAAGCGGCGCAGGCCGTGATTCGGGCGCTGGCGGGCGACCCCGACGCGTCGATCCGGGCGGCCGCGGCGGCAGCCCTGGCGAGCCAGTCGCCGAAGCACGTGCATGCGCTCGTGAAGGCGGCGCTCGGGGACGCCAGTGCCGAGGTCCGCACGCAAGCCGTCCTGGCGCTTGGCGTCTTTCGCACGGAGCCGGCAGTCGAGGCGCTGAAAGACCGCCTGGGCCACGATCAGGACGCCGAGGTTCGCGCCTTTGCCGCCTCCATGCTCGGAGAACTGAGGCGCGCCGACCTGATCCCGGATCTGCGCGTGGCCGTCAACGACAGCGACGAGGGCGTACGGGCCACGGTGCTATCCGCCCTCAGGGAGTGCGCCGGCTTCGAGGTGGGGCCGGCGTTGTGCAACGTGCTGTTGGCCGCTTTGTCGGATACCTCCGCAATCGTTCGGGAAACGGCGGCCGAAGCCTTGCGATTCTCGTCGCCGGAGGCCATCCCGGCGCTCATGGTTGCGGCAAACGACGAGGTGGCTCGCGTGCGGCTGCAGGCCGTCATCGCGCTGGGCTCGATGCAGGTGCATCAAGCCATCGATACCCTCGCCAACCGCGTCTTCAGCGATCCGGACGAGGAGGTCCGTTATTACGCGGTCAATGCGCTGGGCGAGATGCGGCACGCGGGCGCCACGCAGCATCTGATTGACGCGCTCAACAAGCCTGCCGAGACACGCCGGGTGCGCTGGGCGGCGCTCTGGGCTTTGGGCGACAACAACGACTTTGACGCGCTGCCAGCATTGCATGCCGCCTTGCAGGATCCCGACGCCGAATTCAGGGAGCGCGCCGCCGACTCGCTCGGCAGCCTCCCGTGGGAGGCGCATCCCGACCCCACGGCCACGCTGCAAAGCCTCTGCCGTGCGCTGAGCGATGCCGAGCCGAACGTCAGGCGCAGCGTCTGCGACGCGCTTGCCAGCTTGCGCGATGCGCGGGCCGTCCCGTTTCTTGCCGGCGCGTTGGGGGACGGCGACGACGAGGTTCGGTGCAAGATCATCGAGGCCATCAGCCGCATCGACGCGAAGCGCCATGCCGCCTTGATCCTGGGTTGCCTCCAGGATCCGAGCCGGCGCGTGCAGCAGTGCGCAGCCGAAGCACTCTGGCTGCCCGATGGTGCCGTAACACCGCCGGAAGCACTGGCCTTTCTGCGCGCCCCGGATGCGGATGCACAAGTAAAAGGGGCGCTGGCGAAATCGCTGACGCGCCATGGCAACCCCGCAGCCATTGCGCACCTGATCGACGCGCTCGCCACCGCGCAGGCAGATGCGCGCGCCGGTCTCGTCGAAGCCTTGCGGGAACAACCCGATCCGCGCGCGGTGGCGCCGCTGCTTGGGCTGCTGAGCGATGACGAAGATGCGGTGCGTGGCGAGGCGGCGTTGGCGCTGGCGGCCATCGGCGACGATGAGGCGGTTCCGCCATTGGCGTCGCGGCTCAAGCGTGAGCCTTCGCCGGAAGTTCGGCGCCGGGCCGTCTGGGCGCTGAGCTTCTTCACGCCCGGCAAGGTGCTGCCGCTGCTGACGGCCAGCTTTGGCGACAGCGATCCCCATGTGCGGCAGCAGGCTGTCCAGGCGCTGGCCGAGATCTGCGATGTGTCCGAACTGCGCGATCTGCTATCGGCCCTGCCGAAACGGCGCGAGGATGTGAGGCAAGCGCTGGAGGAGGCGATCGAGGCACTCGAAAACGACCCGATGCCCGACGAGGGTGGCAGATCCCGTCGCGTCGGCATCGGAACGGTGCATTACGTGTAGCGGCCGTACTGCAAGGGGGAGGACAGTACTCCCCGCCGGGATATCTCAGACGCCATGGCTTTTCTAGGCGGCGCTATCCGGCGGCGTGGAACTTGCCGCCAACGACAACGATCGCAGGATGTCCCGCCAGCTTACGATGCCGACCGGCCGGAACTGCTCGTCGACGATGGGAATGCACGAGACCTGGTGGGCGAGAAATAGTGCAATGGCATCGGCAATCCCGGCCTCGGGTCGCAGCGTTACCGGCTTGCGCGTCATGATCTGGTGCACGCGCTTCTTGAGGGTATTGACGTCCCTGGCCGACTCTACCGTACTGCCTATAAACGGGCTCATCGCGCGCAGCAGATCGCGGTCCGATACAACACCATGCAGCTTCCCGTCCTCTACGACGAGCACGTGGTGGAACTTAGCCTCGTCGAAGATATTCTTGATCGTTGCCAACGTGTCGTCGAACACGACGGTGACGAGCTTTTTGGACATGATGCTATCAATACTCACTACTAGCTCCATGTTTGTCTTTTCCATGATCGTAAGTGATCCGCATGCGCGTACGTGCGCCCGGCCGGTCACAGACCAAAGCCATGATCTTTCCTATCGGCCACCCGGGGGGGAAACTTGACCCTACTATCGGGGGGGGGGCTTGTATTTCGGTGTGTACCGCTACCTGGTGCCAGGTGCATGCCGATAGCAAATCGGAGGGGCCGCGGGCCGGCATATCGCGACCGCTCGCTACGACCGGCCAAGCCCGCTGGACCGTGCCACGATGCGAGGCGTTCCCGGGGAGATCCTCGCCTCGTGTGCCTTCGGTGCCTTCGGTGCCTCGGGTGCCTTCAATGGGGTGCGCGGGGCTTAGTACCGGCCATGGCGGAATCCCGCCGCCGTGTGCCGCGCCGGCAGCCGGTCGTCTTCGGCGAACAGCTTCTTGCGCAGGCTGCCTTCGGCATAGGCCGTCTTGTAGAGGCCGCGATTCTGCAACTCGGGCACCACCAGGTCCACGAAGTCCTCGTAGCTCTCCGGCACCACGGTGCGGCTGAGGTTGAATCCGTCGATGCCGGTCTCGTCCACCCAGGATTGCAGTTCATCCGCAACCTGCTGCGCGTCGCCCACGATGGCGGGATAGCGGCCGCCAAGCTCGAACAGCTCCAGCAGCTTGCGCCGGGTCCACCCATGCTGCTGCGCGGTGCGCGTGGCCGACTCGATGGCGTTGCCGCCGCCGTAGTCTACCGGCGCGTCAAGGTCATAGCGGCCGAAATCCACGCCGGTACTCGCGGCAAAGTGCGCCAGGCCGGCTTCGCGGCTGGCGTAGTCCTTGTACTCGGCGTGCTTCAGGCGGGCTTCGGCTGCAGTCTTGCCCGCTACCACGGCGGTGCCGGCAAAAATCTTGATGTCATCCGGCCTGCGTCCGGCGGCTACCAGTTGCTCGCGCAGTGCCCTCACGGTATGGCGGGCGGCTTCCTTGCTGGGCGGCGAGATGAACACGCACTCGGCATGGCGCGCGGCAAACTGCTGGCCGCGCCCGGAGCTACCGGCCTGGAACAGCACCGGCGTACGCTGTGGCGAGGGCTCGGCCAGGTGATAGCCATCGACCTTGTAGTACTTGCCCTCGTGCCTGACCTTATGCACCTTGCGCGGATCGGCGAACACGCGGGCGGCCTTGTCGCGCCGTACCGCATCGTCCTCCCAACTGCCTTCCCAGAGCTTGTAGAGCACCTCCAGGTATTCGTCCGCGCGGTCGTAGCGCTCGTCGTGCGCGATCTGGCCGGCGAGGCCCATGGCGCGCGCGGCACTGTCCAGGTAGCCGGTGACGATGTTCCAGCCAATGCGTCCGCGCGTCAGGTGGTCCAGCGTGGAGAAGCGGCGCGCCAGCAGGTAGGGCTGCTCGTAGGTCAGGTTCACGGTGACGCCGAAGCCAAGGTGCTGCGTGACGGCGGCCATCCCTGGCACCAGTAGCAGCGGATCATTGACCGGCAACTGGATCGACTCGCGCAGCGTCACGTCCACATTGTCCTGGTAGACGTCGTAGACGCCGACGATATCGGCGATAAACAGTCCGTCGAACAGCCCGCGCTCCAGCGTGCGCGCCTGACCGGTCCAGTACGCCAGGGTGTTGTAGTCAGCCGAGCGGTCGCGCGGGTGCGTCCACAGGCCGTGGTTGATATGCCCGACGCAGTTCATGTTGAACGCGTTGAGCAGGATTTCCTTGCGTGCCATTACAGCGCTCCGTGCCGGGTGGGGAGCCGGTCGTTGAGATAGAAGTTGCCGACGGCGTGGTACTTCCAGCGCACCGGGTCGTGCAGGGTGTGGGTGCGGGCATTGCGCCAGAAGCGGTCCAGGCCAAGGTGGTCGAGCGTGGAGGCGGTGCCGCCGAGCTCGAACAGCTTGTTGCCCGCCAGCAGCGAGGCCGTGGTGGTCAGCACGCGCGCCTCGGCCACGGCGATGGAGGCCTCAGCCACGCTGCGCTCGGTGGGCGCAAGCTGGGCGGCATCGACGATGCGTCCTGCGCGCCGTACCAGCGCTTCGGCGGCGCGCAGCCGCACCGAGACTTCGCCGACCTGATGGATGGTGAGCGGGTCATCGGCGGCGCGCTCCACGCCCGCATCCACCCAGGGGCGGGCGCGTTCGCGCACGAAGGGCAGGGTGGCCTCGAAGGCGCCACGGCCGATGCCCAGGTCGATCGCCGCGTGCAGGATCTGCGCCACCGGCCCGATGGTGGTCGGCTCTTCGAAGGAGGCCAGGAACGGCACCACCCACTCGGGCTCGACCCGGACGTTCTCGAACGACACCGAGCCGCTGCCGGTGACGCGCTGGCCAAAGCCGTCCCAGTCGTCGACGATGGACACGCCTTCGGCGCGGCGCGGCACAAAAGCCAGGTAGGTGACCTCGCGCCCTTTCTCTTCGGCCACCACCAGCGTGGGGATCCAGTGGGCGTAGAGCGCGCCTGTGCAATAGAACTTCTTGCCGTCCACGCGCCAGCCGTCGCCGTCCGGCGCAAGCCGGGTGCGGCGCTTGAAATCCTTGTGGCCGATCTCGGCAAGGGCGTTGCCAAAGCGCTCGCCGGCGAGTGCACGCGCGTAGAAAAAGCGCTTTTGCGCATCGCTGCCACCCACTCGCAGCACTTCCAGCGCGTAGAAATGGTTCTGCGGGATCTGCCCGAGCGAGCCGTCCGCGGCGGCGATGGTGGCAATGACCTCGGCCAGCGTGACATTGGACACGCCGGGGCCGCCGTACTCGCGCGGCACCGTGATGCCCCACAGGCCGCTGGCGCTGAAGGCATCCAGCTCGGCCCAGGGCAGGCGGCGCTCGCGGTCGCGCAATGCGGCCTCGGGGGCAAACCGGGCTGCGAGCTGGCGAGCGCTCAGGATGGCGTGGGCATCGTCGCGGATCAGTTCGGGAGGTTGGGCGGGCGGTGCGGCTGGCGCGGGACGGCTATCGGTGGGAACCGGGGAGAGGAGCTCGGACATATCAGTTCCAGGAGTGGCGCGCGGGCAGCACGTGGTTAAGGTGGTAGTTGCCGATCAGGTGGGTTTTCCAGCGTACCGGGTCGTGCAGCGTGTGGGCGCGCGCGTTGCGCCAGTGGCGGTCCAGGTTGTGCTTGGCGCGCGTGGCGGACGAGCCGGCGAGTTCGAACAGCTTCTGGCTGGCTTCCAGGGCGATCTCGGTGCTCAGCACCTTGGCCTCGGCCACTGCCACGGAGGCGCGCGCGCTGGCTTCGGCATCCAGTGGCCGCGCGGCGATCGCGTCTAGCGTGCGGCCGGCTTCCAGCAGCACTTCGCGGGCGGCGTGCACGTCGATCTGCAGGCGGCCGACGTCCTGGATGATGTAGGGGTCTTGCGTGGCGTGCTCCAGGCCGGAGTCGATCCACGGGCGGGCGTACTGGCGCACGAAGGCGATGGCATCGGCCAGCGCGGCCTCGGCGATGCCCTGGTCGATGGCGGCCTGGATCAGTTGCGAGGTGGGGCCGTACAGGCCCGGCCGGTCGGCCAGCTGCCAGATCGGCAGCACGTCCTCGGGCGCCACCGGCACGTTGTCGAACACCACGCTCCCGCTGGCCGTGGTGCGCTGGCCGAAGGAGGACCAGTCGTCGACGATGCGCAGGCCGCGCACCTCGCGCGGCGTCCACACCTGCACGCTGCGGCCCTGGTCGTCGAGCGCCCGTGCGGGAACGCGATGCGCGAACAGCGCGCCCGTGGCGTAGAAGCGTTGGCCGTTGAGCCGCAGGCCCTGGGCGGTTCCGGTGAGGCGCGTGGTGCCTTGGAGGATGGTCTGGCTGGTCTCGGAGCGGCGCTCGGGACCGGCGTTGCCCAGGCGCGCGCCGGTCAGCACCTCGCCATAGAAGCGGCGTTTCTGCGATTCGCTGCCGATTTCGCGCAGCACGCCCAGCAAGCCGAAGTGGTTCTGCGGGATCTGGCCGAGCGCGGGGTCGGCAGCGCAGAGGATGGCGAAGACTTCGGCCAGCGTGGCGTAGGACACATCGGCGCCGCCGTACTCGCGCGGCACGGTCATGCCGCCCAGGCCGCTTTCGGACCAGCGGTCCAGCTCGTCCCAGGGAAGGCGGCGTTCGCTGTCGCGCTCGGAGGCGCCGTCGGCGAATACCGCGGCAAGCTCGCGGGCGGCTTGCAGCGCCTCGGCATCGCTGGTGATGCGGCGCACGCGCTCCGGGTTGGGCAGCCGTGCCGGTGGCGCGGGAATGGGTGTGGAAATGGGTGTGGAAATGGGTGTGGAAGG
Source organism: Cupriavidus basilensis (assembly GCF_008801925.2). Classification (NCBI taxonomy): domain Bacteria; kingdom Pseudomonadati; phylum Pseudomonadota; class Betaproteobacteria; order Burkholderiales; family Burkholderiaceae; genus Cupriavidus; species Cupriavidus basilensis. Next base: position 1,584,152 of record NZ_CP062804.1, read on the forward strand.
GAGATCGTTCAGTTTCGTCATGGCAGTCGTGTGTCGGGTCGGCGCGGGTCAGGCTGGCAGTTCAGGTTGGCAGAGCAGCCCGGCGCGCGCGGCGCAGGCGCGGGTTGAGCGCGGCCTGCAGGCCGTCGCTGAGCAGGTTGAGCGAGAGCACGGTGAGCACCACGGCCAGGCCGGGGATCGCGGTCATGTACCAGCCGGTGCGCAGCGCGTCCCGGCCCAGGCCGATCATCGAACCCCAGCTCACCACGTTGGGGTCGCCCAGCCCCAGAAAGGCCAGCCCGGCTTCGGACAGGATCGCGTTGGCCACCAGCAGGCCCGTGGAGACAATGATCGGCGTCCAGGCGTTGGGCAGGATCTCGCGAAAGATCAGGTGCGCGTCGCTGGCGCCCACCGCCACGGCGGCCCGCACGTAATCGCGCTCGCGCAGCGTCAGGAACTCCGCGCGCACCAGCCGGGCCACGCTGGTCCATGAGGTCACGCCAAGCGCGAACACGATGGTGCCGAGGCTGGGCTTGAGCACTGCCACCAGGATGATCGCCAGCAGGAAGGCCGGGATGGTCTGGAAGAACTCGGTGATGCGGCTGAGCACCGCGTCCACGGCGCCGCGATAGAAGCCCGCCGCCGCGCCGATCGTGACGCCGATCGCCAGCGCTACCGCGGCCGACGACACGCCAACCAGCAGTGAAACGCGCGCGCCGTGCGCTAGCCCGGCCAGCAGGTCGCGGCCCATCAGGTCGGTGCCGAGCGGCGTGGCCGGGTCCGTGCCGGGCCAGACGAAGGGCGCGCCTACCATGTCGAGCGGATCCGCCGGGAACAGCGCGCCGGCCAGCGCCGCTGCGGCTACGACCAGCAGCAGGATGGCGCTGCCGAGCCAGATGGAAGGTTGCAGGTACCAGCGCTTCATGCCGCGCCTCCTTGTGTTGCCGAAGGCACGGGGGCCGAGCTGGCCCGCACGCGCGGGTCAAGCACCGCCTGTGCCATGTCCACCAGCAGGTTGGCCAGCACCACCAGCACGCCGCTGAAGATCAGCACGGCCAGCAGCACCGGGATATCGCGGCTCTTGATAGCCTCGAAGGAGAGCTGGCCCAGCCCGGGCCACGCAAACACCGTTTCCACCACGATCGAGCCGCCCAGCAGCGCGCTGCTTTGCACGCCCAGCATGGTGATCACCGGCAGCACGGCGTTGCGCAGCGCGTGGCTAAAGATGACCCGCGCCTCCCGCGCGCCCTTGGCGCGGGCGGTGCGGATAAAGTCCTCCGCCAGCGTCTCGATCATCGACGCGCGCGCCAGCCGTGCGTATACCGCGATGTAGTAGATCGCCAGCGTCAGCACAGGCAGCATCAGGTGATGGATGTAGTCGAGCAACAGCCGCAGGCCGTGGTAGCCGGCATTGACTTCGCGCAGCCCGCCGATCGGCAGCCATTCCAGCTGCACGCCAAACAGCACGATCAGCATCAGCGAGGTCCAGAACATCGGCGCCGAGTAGCCCACCGTAGCCAGCGCGGACAGCACGGTGTCGGTCAGGCCATGCGGGCGCCGCGCCGCCGCCACGCCCAGCAGCACGCCGCCGACGGTGGACAGCAGCAGCGCGGCACCGACGAGCGCCAGCGTTGGCCCAAGCCGGCCGAGCACGAGATCAAGGACAGGCTCGCCGAAGCGGAACGAGTAGCCCAGGTCGCCATGCGCGATGCGGCCGAGATAACTTGCCAACTGCTCCGGCAGGCTGCGGTCCAGCCCGTAGAGCTGGCGCAGCTGCGTTACGTACTCCGGCGGCACGCTGCCGCTCTCGCTGGCGATCACATCCACGAGGTCGCCAGGCAACGCCTTGAGCAGCGCGAAGTTGAGCACGGCGGTGGCGACGATCACGCCAAGGAGTTGCAGCAGGCGGCGGAGCAGGCGTCGGGTCATGCGCACGGCGACCTCACTTGGCGCTGAGCCAGACACGGGCGAAATTGTTCTGGCTGTGGTCGAAGGTATCCGTGACGTTGCGCAGGCGCTTGTCCCAGACGCCGAACCAGCGGAACTCGAACAGGTTCAGCAGCGCCAGGTCCTTCTGCGCCAGCTTCTGGAAATCCTGGTAGAGCTGCACGCGCTTGGCGGGATCGCGCTCGACCTGTGCCGCTTCGATCAGCTTGTCTGCTTCCGGGCTGGCATAGCCGGACGCGTTTTGCCACGGCGTGCCCTTGGACTCGGCCTTGGACCAGTAATGCTGCTCCACGCCGATCTGCGGGTCCTGCCAGTTGATGCCCCAGGAACTGACCAACTGGTAGTTGTAGTCGGTGAACACGTTCTTGGTCCAGGTGGGCAGATCCTGGCCGCGCAGGTTCACATCGATGCCGACAGCGCGCAGCGACTGGCGCACGAACTCGCCGGTGCGGCGGTAGTCGTCTCCAAAGGGAATGAAGTCGTGATTGAGCTTGAAGCGGAATCCGTCCGCCTTGCGCGGGAAACCGGCTTCGTCGAGCAGCGCTTCGGCCTTCTTGCGGTCGAACGGGTACTGCTGCGTGTCCTTGGTATAGAAGGTCTTGAGCAGGGAGGAAACCGGCCCGGTGGCGGGCACCGCGTAGCCGCCCCACACCGTTTTGACCAGCGCATCGCGGTTGATCGCATACAGGATGGCCTCGCGCACCTTGAGGTTGCCGATGACCGGGTCACGCAGGTTGGGGATCAGCCACAGCCAGCCGGCAAAGCCGTTGTAGCCCTCGGTGCTCACCACCAGGTTAGGCGACTTGGCCAGGCGGTCGGCGTCGGCAAAGGTCACCGGGTTGCGCTCCCCGTATTGCACCGCGCCGGTCTCCAGCGCAGTGGCGCGGCCCGCCACGTCCGGGATGATCTTGAAGGTGAGCTTGTCGAGGTAAGGCAGCCCCGGCGCCCAGTATTTGTCGAAGCGCTCCAGCGCGATATGCTGGCCGCGCACCCACTCCTTGAAGACGAAAGGGCCGGTGCCGATCGGCTTGTTGTTGTACGGATTGTTCGGGATGTCAGTGCCTTCGTATAGGTGCTTGGGCAGGATCGGCGCGGCTACCACGTCGAGCGCGTTCAGGATCACCGGCGTTGGCTTGCCGAGCGTGAGCACCACGGTATGGCTGTCCGGCGTATCGACCTTGGCCAGGTGCTGGAATACGCGGCGCGCGGTGGGTGCGTGCTTGCGCCAGATTTCTTCGGCGGAGAACTTTACGTCGGCGGCGGTGAAGGGCTTGCCGTCGTGCCACAGCACGTTCTTGCGCAGCTTGATCCGCACGGTGAGGCCATCGGGTGAGACGTCGACGCTCTGCGCGAGCTGCGGGCGCGGCTTGAGGTCGGGGCCGTAGTCCAGCAGGCCGTCGAAGATCTTGCTGACCACGGTGCGGCCCGGCGTGGAGGTGTTGATGAAGAACGCCAGCGTGGGTGGCTCGGGGTGCACCACGGCATCGAGAGCGCCGCCGCGCTGGGCGCCGTCTTCGGTATTCGGCAGTGGCTTGGTCAGCGCGCTGGCCTCGGGCAGCAGGCCGGTGAACAGGCCGCCGGCAAGCAGGGCGCCGGTGGCGCCAAGCAGCTGACGGCGTTGCGTGCTATGCGGCGCGGCTTTGTCCTGGGCAAGGGCGTCGGACGGTTTGGCGAAGGGAAAATCGTGTTCGTTCATGGGGCGTTGAGGTTCCGGTGATGCGGCAACTGCGGAAAGAAGACTGCGAGAGTTCAGCTGTGCGCGAGGGCAGGCCGCGGCGCTTCGGCGGCGGCGTCCTGAGGACAGCCCGGTCGCGCATGGCCGGGCATGGCCGCCAGCAGGGTGTGGGTGTAGGGATGTTGCGCACGCGTCCAGATGGCCTCGGGATCGCCTGATTCGACAATTCGCCCCGCCTGCATCACGCACACACGATCGGCGATATAGCGCACGACCGACAGGTCGTGCGAGATGAACAGGTAGGTCAGGCCGTGCTCTGCCTTCAGGTCGACCAGCAGGTTCAGGATCTGCGCCTGGATGGAAACGTCCAGCGCGGATACGGGCTCGTCGCAGATCACCAGCTCAGGGCGCAGCACCAGCGCGCGTGCAATGGCGATGCGCTGGCGCTGCCCGCCCGAGAACTCGTGCGGATAGCGGCTGCGCGCGCCCGTGCCCAGCCCGACGTCGTCGAGGATGGCGTCGATGCGGCGCGTGCGCTCGGCACGCTCGCGCACGCCATGGATGGCCAGGGCATGGCCAAGGATGTCTTCCACGCAGTGGCGCGGGTTGAGTGAACCGTACGGATCCTGGAAGATCAGCTGCACGCGGCGGCGCCAGGGCAGCAGCGCACCGGGCGCCAGGGCCAGCAAGTCCTGTCCGGCAAACGAGACGCGGCCACAGTCGGCAGGCGCGAGCCGCAGGATGGCGCGCGACAGGCTGGACTTGCCGCAGCCCGATTCCCCCACCAGTCCGAGTGTTTCGCCGGCAGCGATGTCGAGCGAGACGTCGTTGACCGCGCTTACCCGATGCTCGCCGCTGGTGTAGGAGACGCGCAGGCCTTGCACCGAGAGCAGCGGTGCAGCGTTGGCGGCCGGCGTGCGCAGCGCGGCCGCGCAGGGCGCTACCGGCGGCTTGACAAGCTGGAAGCCATCCTGACCATCAGCGCGGATCTCCGCCAGCCGGTCGGTGGTGTAATGCAGGCCCTGCGCGATGTGCAGCGATGCGCCAAGCAGTCCACGCGTGTAGGCGTGCCGGGGCGCGGCGAATACGCTCTGCGTGGCGCCTTCTTCCAGCTTGCACCCGCCGTACATCACCGCAACGCGGTCTGCATACTGGGCCACGACACCCAGGTCGTGCGTGATCAGCAGCACGGCCATGCCGAGTTCACGGCGCAGGCTGTCGATCAGCGCGAGGATTTGCGCCTGGATGGTCACGTCCAGCGCCGTGGTCGGCTCGTCCGCGATCAGTAGGCGCGGCTTGCAGGCCACCGCCATGGCAATCATCACGCGCTGGCGCTGCCCGCCGGAGAACTGGTGCGGGTACGCATCGAAGCGGCGCGCCGGGTCGGGCAGCTGGACCAGGTGCAGCAGTTCGATGGCCTGTGCCCGCGCCGCGCGGCGTGACAGCGGTGCATGCAGCGTCAAGGCTTCGGCGACCTGCTGGCCGATGCTTAGCACCGGATTCAGCGAAGTCATCGGCTCCTGGAAAATCATCGACACAGCGCGCCCCCGCATGGCGCTCATCTGCGCCTCGCGCAGCGCAAGAAGGTCCACGCCGTCGAAGCGGACAGTGCCCGAAAGCCGCGCATGCGCCGGCAGCAGGCGCATCAACGCCAGGGCCATCGTGGATTTTCCGCAGCCGGATTCGCCGACCAACGCCAGCGTCTCTCCGGCAGCGACCTGCAGGTTCAGGTCGCGCAGCGCATGATTGCCGGGAAAGTGCACGTTGAGGCCATGGATGTCCAGTAATGGCTGCAGGCTCACCGTGCCGGCTCGTGTGCCGGTTTGCGTGACTGGGGAGGGCGATGGAGCAGCGTGGCTGCCCGGCCTGGAGGCTGGATGCGCTAAGTAAACCATCCGCACATTGCAGCATGGCGCCTCGGCTTTTTCCCACGAATTTTTTTGTAGATGCTTACTCGGTTCCGTGCGTGTGCTCGCTGCAGAAGTAAGCTATCGAACGTCTGCCGAGGCGGTAAACCCGATGCCTGCGGGCCCGGCGAGCACTCCAGCAACAGCAGCGGTTAGCCGGCCCTGCGCTGCGCATATCCTTATCGGCATTCCTTCGTTCCCTTATTTTCCGTCGGCGCTAAGCTGGAGTGACATCCCTCGCGCCGGGAGCCATGCACATGGCGGAGCGCCGGGCGCGGGATGCCCTGGGTGTTCGCATCGCCTCGATTGCCGACCAGCCCGCCACCGATCGACGATGACGAAGCCATGGCAATCTACCTGGATGACATTCAACGCGCCGAGATTGCGCGCGCCTCCCGCCGTTGGTTATGGCGAGCGGAGGCGCCCACCTGGCTGCTGATCGCGGCGGTCTATGGCGCGTGGTTTGGCATCGCCTTCAACGCCACCCGCATCGGCCTGCCGCTGGCTGTTGCGCTGCTGGCCCTTGTCACCGCCTGGTATATGTCTGTGCAGCACGAGTTGCTGCATGGTCATCCGACCCGGCTGGCCTGGTTCAATGCACTGTTCGGCATGGCGCCGCTGGCGGTATGGTTTCCCTACGGGCTGTATCGCCGCGAACACCTGCGCCATCACGAGGCCGATGATCTCACCCATCCGGGCGCCGATCCGGAGAGCTATTTCATGCTCTCCGGCGACTGGCAGGCGGCCGGTCCGCTAGGGCGGGTGCTGCTGCGCTGTCGCAATACCCTGGCGGGGCGTGTGCTGATCGGCCCGGCCTTTGCCATTGCGCAGACTGCGGCCGGCGCAGGGCGCAGGGTGCGCGACGGCGATCTGCGCGACCTGCCGATGTGGCTTGCGCACCTGTTGGCGCTGGCCGCGTTGCTGGCCTGGCTCGACCGCATTTGCGGCATAGCGCCGTGGCTGATGTTGGGCGGCGTGGCCTATCCGGCGCTGTCGCTGTCGGCGGTACGCTCCTTCCAGGAGCACCGTGCCCATGCCTTGCCGGCATGCCGCAGCGTGATCAACGAGGCCGCGTGGCCATGGCGCTTGCTCTTTCTCAACAACAACTATCACCTCGTCCACCATGATCTGCCCGCGGTGCCCTGGTTCGCGCTGGGGCGTATCTACCGTCGCCGCGCGGCCGACTACCAGCGGCGCAGCGGCGGCTTCGTGGTTGATGGCTACGGCGAATGGCTGGCGCGCTTCTCGCTGCGTCCGGCCGCGCCCGTGGTGCATCCGCTGTTTCACGGTCCTGCGCGTGACGCGGTGCCCGTTGCAACAGGAGGCGGGCAGGCCAGCAACGATGCCCGTGCGCAACTAGCGGGGTGAACGTGGAAGACCGGCCGATGACCGAACGCAAGCACTGGGTGGCCGCGCTACCCATGTATAACCTGACACCCGCGCTGCATACGGACTGGCTTGCGCTGATCGCACACGTGGCCGAGCTGCTCGCGCGGCAACGCGACCCGCTCCAGCTGAGCATCGTCGAACCCGTCGGGACGGCGGAAGCGCTGCACGACTTCTGGCGCCGGCCGGACCTGCTGCTCTCGCAAACCTGCGGCTATCCGCTGGTGCAGGGCCTGCGGCGCCATGTGCGCGTCATTGGCACGCCTCGGTTCAATGCGCCGGGCTGCGACGGCGCCAGCTATACCAGCGCCATCGTGGTGCGCGCCAATGACGGGCCCGCCACGCTCCCCGCGTGCCGCGGATTGCGCGCGGCCTATAACGACGAGGGCTCGCACAGCGGCATGAACGCGCTGCGCTACGCGGTGGCACCGCTGGCGCGGGACGGCCGCTTCTTCTCCGGCACGGTGCGCACCGGCTCGCATCTGGCATCGCTTGACGCCGTGGCCAACGGCGCGGCGGATGTCGCCGCCATCGATTGCGTCACGCTGGCGTTCGCGCGCGATCACCTGCCCGATCGTCTTGTCGCGCTGCGTCAGATTGGCCGCACCGAGGCCGCTCCCGGATTGCCGCTGGTGTCTTCGCGCCACGCCGCCCCGGCGCTTAGCGCGCGCGTTGGCGCGGCGCTGGCCCAGGTGCTTTCCGGCGAACCGGCACTGGCGCGCCGCTTGCGCTTGCGGGGCATTGCGCGGACCGGACTGGCGCACTACGAGCCGGTGGCGCAGATGGCCCGCGCCGCGGTGGCGGCCGGCTACGCGCGGCTGGTCTGATCGCGGATCAACGCGGCCTGATGCGCGCTGATCCGCGCCGGGCACGCAGTCGCGTCTGCCAACGCGCGCCGGGCGTCAGTCGCGGGTGAACGACACCGGGTAGCTGTACTCGTACAGCGGGATACCCGCAAACGCGGCGCGTGCGTGCGCGGCAGGGTCGCGCCGTGCCTCCCATGACTTGCCCAGCAGCGCGGTGGTGCGCGCCGAGCCGTCGTAAGGCGCCCAGTTGGCCACCACGTCGCTGCCCGGCTTGCCGGTGCGTGCGAACTGCGCCCAGATTGCCCCCATGCGGTCGCGCACCTCCAGTTGGTCGGCGCTGTCTTGCACCAGAGGCCTCGCCGCGTCCAGCGTGCCGAAGATGAACGGCACCTCCGACGTATGCGCAGCCCCCAGGACGCCGCCGCGCGCCGGCGATTGCCAGTCGAATTCGTAGGCATAGACCGGCGCGCCATTCAGCGCTGCTTTGCGCTCGGCCACGGCCAGCGTCGGCAGGCGGTAGTTGTAGTCGCCGGCAATGCGGATCAGCAGTTCGCTGGGCGTAGCCTTGCCGTCGAGGTCGCGGTAGGCATCGATCAGCCGAGCGGTGCCGGCGTCGTCGAGCTTCAGGAAGCGCTGGATGCGCTGGCGGGCCTGGCCGGCGCTCAACGAGAAATTGCGCGGGTCGGCGGCGAGGAAGAACGTTGCCTCCTGCGCGGCATTGCCGATCAGGACCGGAACGTCCGCCGACAGCGGCGATGCCACCGGGTCGAACGGATCATCGACGAACACCTTGCCGTCCAGCGTGGGCCGGAACTCGCTGACGCCGCCGGCGGCGCCGGACACCTTGGCGAATGCGGCCACCAGTTGCTCCACCCGCAACTGGCGCAGGCGGCCCGCGTTGGCGGCGGTCAAGCCGAACTCACGCAGGAACGCATGCGCGGCGCGTGCTGCCGCATCCGGCCCTGCCAGCTTCCAGGCGCCGGAGCCGCTCTGCACGATGGCCCGCTGGATGTAGCCGCGCGCGGCGGGCAGCCCCAGCAGCGCCGTGACCTTGGCCGCCCCGCCCGACTGGCCGAACACCGTGATGTTGGCCGGGTCGCCGCCAAACGACTCGGCATTGGCCTTGATCCACTTCAACGCGGCAAGCTGGTCGAGCGTGCCGAGGTTTCCGGATTCGGCGGACAACTGTTCGGGATGCTCGCCAGTGAACAGCCCGCCCAACACGTTGAGGCGATGGTTGACGGACACCACCACCACGTCCTGCGATGTCGCCAGATGGCTGCCATCGAAGCCCGCCGACGTGCCGGCGCCGATGGCGAATGCCCCGCCGTGCAGCCACACCAGCACGGGGCGGCGCTGATTGTCTCGCAGCGCGGGCGTGAACACCGACAACGACAGGCAGTCCTCGTTCGCCGGAATGCCCGACCAGTACCAGGCGAACTCGATCGGGCTGCCGACTAGCGGCTGCGGCGCGGAAGCACCGCCTTCCAGGGCATCGCGAACGCCTGCCCACGGTTGCCGCGCGACGGGCGGGCGGAAACGGTTGTCGCCAGCCGTTGTCGCCGCATAGGGCACGCCCTTGAAGACGAACGCGCCGCGCGCACGCGTGCCGCGCAGGCGGCCCGATGCGGTATCGACGACCGGCTCGGCGGTGCCCGATACCGTGGCGCATGCCGACAGCGCGCCCAATGCGGCAAGGCTGGCCCCGGCGCGCGCGGCGCTGAGAAGGAAGATGCGCCGGGAGGTGCGTCGGGAAGTGCGAGAGGCGGTACGAGAAGCGTTGGGAGAGAAGGGCGGGACGGCGAGAGTCAAGGTGGTTTCCAGTGAGCGCCATGGCGGGCAGGCCGGCCTGTCGGGACGCCGCACGGCGAAAGGAGAAAGGAGAAAGGCGCCGATCTTAGTCCCGCCCCCATGCCTTGCATACGAAGGTTCGCTCATATGGGTATTTGCAAAAGTGCACAGCCGTTTTGCAGCGGGCCAATCCATAAGCAGATATCCATATCCGAAACCCTTTCTTGTGATCGTCTGGGCGATCCAGCAAGATCTCCGCTTCCGCTTCACTTGCCTCGGCGCGTAGCCCGCATGAATTCCGTCTTCCGCCTCCCGTTCGTTCCCCGAATCGCAGCCGCAGCCTTGCTTTGCCTGGCGGCGGGCGCCGCGCATGCCGATGCCACGCTCGACAAGATCAGGCAGCGCGGCAAGCTCGTGGTCGGCGTGATCCTGCCCGGCCCGCCCTTTGGCACCATCGACCCGGCCACGCAAAAGCACATCGGCTATAACGTGGAGTTGTCAGAAGGCGTGGCCAGGGGGCTTGGCGTAACACTGGAAACCATCCAGGTGCAGCCTTCGAACCGCGTGCAGTTCCTCCAGCAGGGCAAGGTCGACATCCTGATCGCCAATATGCAATGGACGCAGGAGCGCAGCGAGATCCTGTCCTTCGTGCCCACGCCCTTCGAGGAGGTTGGTGGCGCGGCCATCGCCAGGAAGGGTAGCGGCATCGCCAGGTGGGAAGACACAAAAGGCAAGCCGGTGTGCGTTTCGCAGGGCAGTAACTTCACCAAGCCGCTGGCCGAGCAGTATGGCGCGCAGATCAAGGCCTTCCGCGGCCAGCCGGAGTCGCTGCTGGCGCTCAGGGGCGGTAATTGCGTGGCGGCGGTGCATGTGAGTCCGACGCTGCGCGACCTGGTGGAGAACAACGCTGACTGGAAGGACTACGAGATCGTTTCGCCACGCGACCTGATCCCGTCGCCATCGGTGATCTGGGTGCGTAGGGGCGAGGCCGATACCCAGGCCGCCATCGACCGCATCGTGCAGGACTGGCATCGCACCGGCTGGCTGATTGCCGTGGAAAAAAAGAACGGCATGACACCCACGCCGCTGCTGCGCCAGCTGCATGAGAAGTTTCGCAAGACTCCCGCCTGAGGCGACGCGCACATGGCTGGGAATTGCTACAGCGCAGACAGCCTGCGCACCCAGGCCGAGACCATCCTGACTCTCGGTGCCGGTCTCTGCGCAGGCTCGGCAATGCCGAGTTCCTGGCCATTTCAGTGCAGAGCGCCCGCGCCTTCCCGGATGTCCTGCTCCACAGCTAGCGTCGTCGCCACCATGACCCGGACGCCGGCGATCAGCGTATCGAGCGCAAGGCTGGGAGCGCCCGGATGGCGAGCCGCCATTTCAGGCAGATACGGCACGTGGACGAAGCCGCCGCGCAGGCCGGGCCGGCACTCGGCAATGTAGTGCGATAGCCCATAGAAAATCGCGTTGCAGTTGTACGTGCCGGCGGTTTGCGACACAGAGGCGGGCACGCCATGTTGACGGAGCGCGCTGACAATGGCCTTGATCGGCAGGGTGGAGAAATAGGCCGCTGGCCCGCCGCTGACGACCGGTTCGTCGACAGGCTGGCGCCCTTCATTGTCCGGGATCCGTGCATCGACCACATTGATCGCGACGCGCTCTATCGAGATATCGCTGCGGCCGCCGGCCTGTCCGAGGCAAATGACCACGGCCGGATCAACCTCCTCGATGGCGCGCTGCAGGACCTGGTTCACCTTGCCGATCACGCACGGCAGTTGACGGGAGACGATGCTTGCCCCATCGATGGACTCGCCGTCGAGCGCACGTGCCGCTTCCCATGATGGATTGATCGTTTCGCCATCGAATGGCTCGATGCCGGTGAGCAAAATCTTGGTCATTGCAGGCTCCATACCTGGTTAGCTGGTAGATCCGCAAGCATAGATCTGCGGCTATGAATTCTTGAAATGGATAATCAATATCCGTAGTATTGGAATCATGAATTTAGCTTCCATCGACCTGAACCTGCTGGTGGCCTTCGAGGCAGTGTTCGAGACGCGTAACGTCACGCTAGCCGCGCAGCGTTTGCACAGAGCCCAGCCGTCGGTCAGCAACGCGCTGAGCCGCCTGCGCACGCTGTTTCAAGACGAACTGTTCATGCGGACCGCGGCCGGCATGGTGCCAACCGAGCGGGCCATGGCCCTGATGCCGTCCATCGGCCAGGCATTGATGCAGATCCGCGAGGTGCTGGATCAGGGCGCCGGCTTCGATCCCGCGACGGCCAGGGGCAAGCGCTTCACCATCGCCGCCAGCGACTATGCGGATATTGTGGTCGTGCCACATATATTGGCGCGGCTGCGTCGCCTGGCGCCGCACACCGACCTGCGTGTGGCCAAGCTCGATCGCGCTGCCATCTACAAGCAACTGGATGAAGGCGTGCTGGACATGGCGATCGGCGGCCACCTGGCACCGCCAAAACGCATGCTTGTCACCCATCTGTATGAGGAGCAATTCGTTTGCATCGCTGACCGCCGCCATCCGCGCCTGCGCCGGCACGCGCTGGATCTGCAGACCTTCATCGCATTGCCGCATGCCCTGTTCGTGCCGAGCGATGACGGTTCCATCCGCGGCGTGATCGATGAGAACCTGGCCAGGCTAGGAGTCAGGCGACGCGTGGCGGCGACTTTTGCCCACATTATTGCGTTGCCCTATGCCGTGCAGAACACCGACCTCGTCGCAACGCTCGCGCGGCGAGCCGCGTTGCAATTGGCAGGCCGGCAGATCGCGCTGCACGCGCTGCCGCCGGAACTGGGTGACAACGTGTTCAGCATAGACATGGTCTGCAGTCGCCGCGTGCAGGGTAATGCGGCGCTTGAGTGGCTACGCCACATCGTCGGCGAAGCGGTGGGCGATATGGAGAGGAAGGACGCGGTCTAGCTGCCGGGTATGTAGCGGTGAGCCAGGCTCGCATGCGTCCCGGCCTAGCCTTGGGGATTGTGCATGGTGGCCATTTCGGCCCTTGTTCTGGCGGCGCTTCATGGAGAAAAGTGAAGAAAGCGCTATCTCGATGTGGTCGGTTGGTAGGCCGCCTCCATCTGGGCTTGGGGCAGGATGGCACATTCCGGAGGCAATGCACTTGCATTGACGTGGTAAGGCAACTGCATTACCATGCAAGGCATGCACCCCTTTGACCGGAGAGCCCCATGGCTGCCACCCTCGAAGTCGAATCCACGCTGACTGACCGCTACCAGACCACGGTGCCGGAAACCGTGCGGCGCGCCCTGCGGCTGGGCAAGCGCGACAAGATCCACTATACGATCCGCCCCGGTGGCGAGGTCGTGCTGACGCGCGCCGAGGCTTCCGACGGAGACGATCCGGTGCTGGGCAACTTCCTGAATTTCCTTGTCAGCGACATCGCCAGCCATCCGGAGCGCCTGCAGGCCGTCGATGCCGGTTTTGTGCGGCGCATCCAGTCGCTGGTCGGTGGCATTGAAGTTGATCTTGATGCCGCCCTTTTGGCAGACGATGAATGAGCGCGGGTCGGCCTGCGCCTTTGGTCATCAACGGCTGGACCGTTTTCGCCCATCCCCTGTTTCTCGCTCAACTTGAGGGGCTGACCCAACAAGTCGAAGCGCTTAAGCAAAGAGACCCAACCGGGTACGTGAAGAAGAACGCCAGCAAGCGGCTGGCGGCGATCAGCAGGTTGGCGTTCGAGGTGATCGCGCAGGACCCGGCACGGCCGGAATACCGGCAGGGCGGCACGCTCGGCGACGATCACAAACATTGGTTCCGGGCCAAGTTCTTTCAACAGTACCGGCTGTTCTTCCGCTACCACGCGCAAAGCAAGGTCATCGTATTTGCCTGGGTCAATGACGAAGACACCAAGCGCGCCTTCGAGAGCAGTGACGACGCCTACCGCGTGTTCCGCAAGATGCTGGAAAGTGGCCACCCTCCGGACGACTGGAATCAACTACTGGCCGAGGCGCGCGCAGAAGGTCTGCGCTTGCAGCGGATGGCTGCGGGAGCAGCGCAGGTGCAGCCTTGAATCGCCGGAAGACTTGGCTTGCGGGCAGGCTCAGCGCGAATCGGTGGTGCCGCGCGGCGCCGCGGGTGTGTCGTTGCGGGCCGCGGCCAAGGTCGCCGGCGGCGGTGTGCCGGTGATCTTGGGTACGCACTCCGTGTGGAACCAGGCGGCGGTGACGGGCTCGCCGGCCAGCAGGCGCTTGATCGGCGGCACGACCTGCTCGCCGATCAGCATGCCGAGCAGCCCGATCAGCGCGACCACGGGCGGGGCGGGCGAGCGGACCTGCAGCAAGGCGTAGATGATGCCGACGAGGATGCCGGCGCCAAGCGAAACGATATAGAGCTTCATCGCAATTCCAGTGTTCTGTGTTCAGTGTTCAGCGCGGGTTGCCGGGCTATCGGCATGGCGAGCTTCATGCCGTTTGCCTGGCGGCGCGGCGGGAGAGGTCTTCCCACGCCACCAGTACAAAGCCGCCGACCAGGCCGATATGCTCGAAAAAGGCGTTGGCCATCATGAATTGCTCGGCTGGCGGCGCCGCCCAGAAGCGGTTGGCCAGCAGGGTCGCCAGCAGCGTGAAGGCCGCCAGTGCCAGCGCGCCGAGCCAGCGGTAGACCCCGCACAGGATCATCAGCGACGCGCCCAGCTCCAGCGCGATCACCGCGGCGGCCAGCGGCGCCGCCGGCGCGAGGCCGAAGTGCTGCATCTCGCCGATGGCCCCGGCGAAGTCCATGGCCTTGACCAGGCCACCTTGCAGGTAGGCGGCACACAGCGCCAGCAGTGCAAGCCAGCGCAGCCAGGACGGGAGCGCGACGGTGCCCGCCGCGCAAGGGTGGGTGGAGGCGGAAGTGCGCATCTTGGAGTCTCCCTGGCAGGATGCGTGGATCGGGCGCGCGTCTCAGAAGGCCCAGCAGGAACAGCCGAGCGCGCCCCAGAAGGTGCTTTCGTCCGACGCAGGCACGCCGGCCGTCCATGCGTTGGCATGGCCGTGGCCGTGCACGCCGCAGGCGCTGGCGCAGGCGCACGCGGTGTTGAGCGCGAGCGCTTTGGCCTGCGGCCGCGGCTGGTAGCCGCCAGCGTGGCGCACCGGCGACCAGTCCGGCATGGCGGGCGGCAGCGCCGGCGCGAGCTTGTCAAAGTCGCCGTCGCCGTACACCACCTTGCCGCCCAGCACGGTCATCACCGAGGTGATGTCCTGGATATCGTCTCCGGGCACGCTGAAGTAGTCGGCGGAGAGCACCGCCAGGTCGGCCAGCTGGCCGGCCTTGATCTGGCCCTTCTTGCCTTCCTCGGAGGAGAACCAGGTGTTGGCTTCGGTCCACAGCCGCAGCGCCGTTTCGCGGTCGAGCAGGTTGGCTTGCGGATACATCGACAGCCCGCCGACCGTCTTGCCGGTCGTCAGCCAGTACAGCGACACCCACGGGTTGTATGAGGCCACGCGTGTGGCATCGGTGCCGGCGCCGACCTTGACGCCGCGCTCAAGCATGCGTTTGATCGGCGGCGTGGCCTCGGCCGCGCGCGCGCCGTAGCGCTCGACGAAATACTCGCCCTGGTAGGCCATGCGGTGTTGCACGGCGATGCCGCCGCCCAGCGCCGCGATGCGGTCGATGTTTCGGTCCGTGATGGTCTCGGCGTGGTCGAAGAACCAGTGCAGGCCGTCGAAGGGCACGTCCTTCGCCACCTTCTCGTAGACATCCAGCGCGCGCGAGATGGTCTCGTTGTAGGTGGCGTGCAGGCGCCAGGGCCAGCGGTTCTCCGCCAGCAGCCGGATCACCGGCTCCAGGTCGCCTTCCATCGACGGCGGCATGTCGGGCCGCTCGACACGGAAGTCCTCGAAGTCGGCGGCGCTGTAGACCAGCATCTCGCCGGCGCCGTTGTGGCGGTACAGGTCGTCGCCCTGGCCAGGCTTGATCTGCTTGGACCAGCCGCTGAAATCGCTGAGCTCGTCCTTGGGCTTTTGCGTGAACAGGTTGTACGCCAGGCGCACCGTGAGCTGCCCGTCCTTGTGCAGCTCCTCGATGATGTGGTAGTCCTCGGGGTAGTTCTGGTAGCCGCCGCCAGCGTCGATGACGCCGGTCACGCCCAGACGGTTCACCTCGCGCATGAAATGGCGCGTGGAATTCTTCTGGTACTCGGGCGGCAGCTTGGGGCCCTTGGCCAGCGTGGCATAGAGGATGGTGGCGTTTGGCTTGGCAAGCAGCAGGCCCGTGGGATTGCCGGCCTTGTCGTGCACGATCTCGCCGCCCGGCGGGTTCGGCGTGTCCTTGGTATAGCCCACGGCGCGCAGGGCGGCGCCGTTGAGGATGGCCCGGTCGTACAGGTGCAGGATGAATACAGGCGTGTCCGGCGCCGCCGCATTCAGCTCCTCGATGGTAGGCAGGCGCTTTTCGGCGAACTGATGCTCGGTGAAGCCGCCGACCACGCGTACCCACTGCGGCGCGGGCGTGCGCGCCACCTGGTCCTTGAGCATGCGCATGGCATCTGCTAGCGAGCGCACGCCGTCCCAGCGCAGCTCCATGTTGTAGTTCAGCCCGCCGCGGATGATATGCATGTGGCTGTCGATCAGCCCGGGAATCGCGCGGCGGCCTTGCAGGTCGACCACCTTGGTGGCGTTGCCGGCCAGTTGCATGATTTCGTGCCGGGTGCCGACGGCGATGAACTTGCCGTCGCTGATGGCCACGGCTTCGGCCTGCGGATTGGCGCGGTCAAGTGTGGCGAACTTGCCGTTGACGAGGATGAGCTCGGGCGTGCTGGTTTGGGTCATGGCGAAACTCCGGCTGGCGGCAGCCGCGCCGAGCGCGGCGGCGCCGGCGATGAACTGGCGGCGGGTCAGTGAGACGGAAGGCGAGGAGGGCAGGGAGGCATCGGATGCAGGCGTGCCGTCCCGGCCCGTCTGCTGGTCGCGGGACGGCGTGCTCATCAGGCCGAGAGGAAGGCCAGCAGGTCGGCGTTGACCTTGTCGGCTTGCACCACGCACATGCCGTGCGAGCCGCCCGGGTAGACCTTCAGCGTGGCGTTCTTGACGATCTTGGCGCTGAGCTTGCCCGCATCGTCGATCGGCACGATCTGGTCGTCATCACCGTGCAGGATCAGCGTCGGCACGTCGATTTTCTTCAGGTCCTCGGTGTAGTCGACTTCCGAGAATTCCTTGATGCACAGGTACTGGCCCAGGATGCTGCCGGTCATGCCCTGTGCCCAGAACGCATCGATGGTGCCTTGCGAGACCTTGGCGCCGGGACGGTTGAAGCCGAAGAAGGGCACCGCCAGATCCTTGAAGAACTGCGAACGGTTTTCTGCCGTGTTCTTGCGGATGCCGTCGAACACGTCCATCGGCAGGCCGCCGGGGTTGGACGGGGTCTTGAGCATGATGGGGGGCACCGCGCCGATCAGCACGGCCTTGGCCACGCGCTTGGTGCCGTGGCGGCCGATGTAGTGGGCCACCTCGCCACCGCCGGTGGAGTGGCCGACCAGCGCTGCACCCTTCAGGTCCAGCGCTTCGATCACTGCGGCCAGGTCGTCGGCATAGGTGTCCATGTCGTTGCCCTTCGCGGGCTGGTCGGAGCGGCCATGGCCACGGCGGTCATGCGCGATCACGCGGAAGCCGTGCTGCACCAGGAACAGCATCTGGGCGTCCCAGGCGTCGGCGTTCAACGGCCAGCCGTGCGAGAACACGACCGGGCGGCCGGTGCCCCAGTCCTTGTAGTAGATCCGGGTGCCATCCTTGGTGGTGACGGTGTTCATGCTACGTGCTCCGGTATGGTGGGATGCGGCGTGGTCCTGCGGCTTGCCGGCGGCAACGGAGGCGGTGCTGCCCAGGGCCGCGAGGGCGGCGGCACCGGCCGTGCTGGCGCCGGAAACCAGCAGCTCGCGCCGCGATGGGTTCTGGGCCATGCCTTGCTGATTGGATTGCGCGCTCATGCTTGTCTGCCCGAAAGATAAGGGTGGTATTGGGGGCGCATCAGCGGGCCGGTACCGGCGCGAGCGACTCGTGCGGGGTGGCGGTGCGTTGCTCTGCCTTGTGCACCATGGTGTAGGCATAGTCCACGCCCATGCCGTAGGCGCCCGAGTGTTCCTTGACGAGTTTCATCACGGCGTCATAGGTATCACGGTGCGCCCAGTCACGCTGCCATTCGAGCAGCACCTGCTGCCAGGTCACCGGTACCACGCCGGCCTGCACCATGCGCTGCATGGCGTAGTCGTGCGCTTCCTTGCTGGTGCCGCCGGAGGCATCGCCAACCATGTAGATCTCGTAGTCGCCTTCGAGCATCGCGCACAGGGCGAAGGTGGTGTTGCAGACTTCGGTCCACAGGCCGGCGACGACGACCTTCTTGCGGCCGTTGGCTTTCAGCGCGTCGCGCACCTTCTGGTCGTCCCACGAGTTCATCGAGGTGCGTTCCAGCGTCTTCTGGCCGGGGAATACGTCGAGCAGTTCGGGATAGGTGTAGCCCGAGAACGACTCGCTCTCCACCGTGGTGATGGTGGTGGGAATATTGAAGATCCTGGCCGCCTTGGCCAGCCCAACCGCATTGTTCTTCATGGCCTGGCGATCCATCGACTGCACGCCGAAAGCCATTTGCGGCTGATGATCGATGAAGATCAACTGGCTGTTCTGAGGGGTCAGCACTTCTAGCTTGGGATTGGTCATGATTCTCTCCTGAAGTTGGGTTGGCAGGATCGTGCAGGCACGGCGCGGCACAGGCGACGGTCGGCCGATCCCTTGTCGGGTGCAGCGCGGGAGTGTGGCGGAGCTCTGCGCAAGCACCTCGAACGAAGGTTAAAGCTGCATGGTGCTCGTCGCCATTGTCTCTTCGTATTAGTCAGCTGTTGTGGCGCGTTATGGGCAGGACAGGGCGGGGAGCGGATCAACACGGCCGCGTTCGAGAATCCCGTGGGATTCCCGTCCCTTGATGCCGATATGGCCAAGACCCGGAAAGGAGATGGGCGCGGCGCCGAACCAGGCGCCGTTCTGCGCTGCTTCCGGGGCCGGGAGTATCTGCTGCCAGGTCAGCGCAAGGCTAGGCGTAGGGGCAGGGGGCGTCTATTGGCCTTTGGTATGAGGCGATCATACCGGCGAGCCCCGCCAGAAACTGGCCTGCCTCGGTGCGGAGGTTACAGTGGGAGAGGGCGAAGGTCAGCCACGTTGCGGCAATGCACTTGCGACTGCCTGTGAGCTTTGCTTCCAGCTCGACACCGTCATGCCAAAGTGCTTTCTGAACCAGAAGGCGAAAGCGCTGGGGCTTGAGAAGCCAAGCAGATCGGCGAGTTCGGCGAGCGAGCGATCGCTGTCGAGGATCTGGCGGGAGGCGAGTTCTGCCCGGACCGACTGGAGCAGTGACAAAAAGCTCGTGCCTTCCGCAACGAGCCGGCGATGCAAGGTTCGGCGATCCACGCCAAGGTGCTTTGCCACCTGGTCCGACGTACACCTGCCCCCGGGCAACATGGCAATCACGACCTGCCGAACGGTGTGCGACGCACTCTCCTCGGATCCAGACAAGGCCTGGTCGAGAAAGCGACGGACATAGGGCGTCATCCGGTAGTCATTGGCCGGCATGGGCGCGGCGAGGTCCTTTGCCGCACAGACGATGCCATTGAAACTCGCATTGAATTCAACCACTGAGCCGAACAGCGCCTTGTGACACGTAGCACCGTGCGGTTGACGGTGCTCGAAACAGACGCTTCGGGGCCGCCAGGTTGGTCCAAGTAGTTCCTGGATCGTGCGATATAGCACGCCCACCGCCATTTCAATGGACTGCCGCACCGGGTACTTGCCGGTGACCAGGATCTCTTCGCGGATCAATACGGCATCGCCAAAGTCTTCGATGCTAGTCAGCAGCGCCGCATTGATCAGGCGCATATAGCGACACAGGTTGTCCAGCGCCTGCCGGGCATTGGGTGCTTCACGCATCACAAAGCTGATCGGGCCCAGGTTGGCCAGCCGCCGGTCCATGGCTAGCCGCAAGCCGAAGTCTTCCACCCCTGCCATCGATGCGCTCTCCTCAAGCAACTGGCGTACCGCCATGGAAGTGACCGGCATGTCGGGATCGAGAAGGCTTCGAGGACTCAACCCCACCGTGCGCAGCATAGCCTCAGGGTTCAGTCCATGGTGGCGTGCCAGTTCCATGTAGCCGGTAAGACTGGCGCTTCGGATCAGGGGCGTATAGCCGGGCATGGGCGTGTCCCAATTTAGACATTGAATGTCCCAAATAATACATCGCATTTGGTCTTGCAGAGATAGTCTTGCGATGTGGATCTGATGTGGCTCTGATGTGGATCTGATCCCCGATAGCTGTTGACAGACCCGAGTTCCAGCACAACCTCAAATCGAAATCCATCATGACAATGTCCACTGTGCTTATCGTCCCCGGCCTGCGTGACCAGGTCGCCGACCATTGGCAGACATTACTGGCCGAGCGCATGCCCGGTGCGCGCACAGTGCCCCCGATGGGACGCGAGAACCTGGACTGTTCTCGCCGCGTCGCAGCAATTGAGCAGGCGGTGGCAGACATTGGCGGCCCCGTACTGCTGGTCGCTCACAGCGGTGGCTGCATCATGCTTGCCCACTGGGCCCTGACAACCGCATACGCAGCACGCATCAAGGGCGCTTTGCTGGCATGTCCGCCTGACTTTGAACGCCCCATGCCGGAAGGTTATCCGACACTTTCCGCGATCAAGTCCAGCGGCTGGCTCCCGGTGCCACGCCAGCGACTGCCGTTTCCGAGCCTGGTCGCTACCAGCCAGAACGATCCGCTGGGCGATCTGCCGAGGGTGATCGAACTCGCGCAGGCCTGGGGCAGCGACACGGTGGACCTGGGCAAGGTCGGTCATCTGAACCCGGCATCTGGCTATGGGCCCTGGCCGATGGCCTCACAGTTGATCGAGCGGCTTGACACCGGGCGCCTCTCTAGCCGTTCCGAGCCCACGTTGCACCACTGAGCATTGGCGACAGCTCTCAACGCGAGAGCGGCCCGACCAGCGCTACGCGCCGCATATAGCGGGGCGTGCCCACCGCGACTTCGAGTCCCGCAAGACGACGGGCCCGTCGTGGTGATCTGAACAAAAAAAGAAGGAGACAAACCATGCATATCGAACCGCTGACGTGCGCCATCGGTGCCGAGCTCGTGAACGTGGACCTGGCAGATGCCGTGCATGACGACGGGCTGTTCGCCGAGATCAGGGCCGCGCTGCTCAAGCACAAGGTGCTGTTCCTGCGCGACCAGGACATCACGCGCGCCGCGCATGTGGGCTTCGCGCGCCGCTTTGGCGAGCTCGAGGACCACCCCGTGGTCGGCAGCGACCCGGATCACCCGGGCCTGGTGCGCATCTACAAATCGCCGGAGGCTCCCAACGACCGTTACGAGAACGGCTGGCACTGCGACGCGACCTGGCGCGAGACGCCGCCAATGGGCTGTGTGCTGCGCTGCGTGGAATGCCCGCCGGTGGGCGGCGACACCATGTGGGCCAACATGGCGCTGGCCTACGAGAAGCTGCCCGACGAGGTAAAGCGCCAGATCGCCGGCCTGCGTGCGCGGCACAGCATCGAAGCCACGTTCGGTGCGGCCATGCCGACTGAGAAACGCCTGGCACTCAAGGCCCAGTACCCGGATGCCGAGCATCCCGTGGTGCGCACCCATCCCGAGACCGGCGAGAAGGTGCTGTTCGTCAACGGCTTCGCCACCCATTTCACGAACTTCCACACAGCGGCCAACGTGCGCTACGGCCAGGACTTCACCCAAGGCGGATCGGCGCTCTTGCAGTACCTGATCGGCCAGGCCTTGATCCCCGAGTATCAGGTGCGCTGGCGCTGGAAGCCAAACAGCATTGCCATCTGGGACAACCGCTCGACGCAGCACTATGCCGTGATGGACTACCCGCCCTGCCATCGCAAGATGGAGCGCGCCGGCATCATCGGCGACAAGGTGTTCTGACCTGGCGCTCTGACCCTCACTCCCGCCAACCCTATCCCCTTTCTTCCTTCCCCCTGGAGACACGCCATGAACTTTCTCGACGGACACCTGTTCCCCGAAAACCAGCAGCCGCTCATCATCACGGCCGCGCCCTACGCGCCGTCCTATGTCCCTTCTGACTTTCCCGAGGACATCCCGGTGACGATGGAGGCGCAGATCCAGAAGGCCGTGGACTGCTACAACGCGGGTGCCACGGTGCTGCACCTGCACGTACGCGAACTCGATGGCCGCGGCTCCAAGCGGCTGTCCAAATTCAACGAACTGGTTGCCGGCGTGCGCAAGGCCGTGCCCGAGATGATCATCCAGGTGGGTGGTTCGATCTCCTTTGCGCCAGAGACCGATGGCGCTGCCGCCAAGTGGCTCTCGGATGATACGCGCCACATGCTGGCCGATCTCGACCCCAAGCCCGACCAGGTCACGGTGACCGTGAACACCTCGCAGATGAATGTGCTGGAGCACTTCGACTACGAAGACCTGCGTGGCACGTCGATGGAAGATCCGGCCACCTTCCAGGCTTACAAGGAAATGACGGTGCCCTCGCAGCCAGGCTGGGTCGAGGAGCACATCCGCCGCCTGTCGGCTGCCGGCATCCAGAGCGCCTTCCAGTGCTACAACATCAACAGCTTCGAGTCGGTCGAGCGCCTGATGCGCAGGGGCATCTACAAGGGCCCGCTGGTCATGAACTGGGTGGCCATCAGCGGCGGCATGGACGCGCCCAACATCTACAACATGGCCAACATCGTGCGCGCCGTGCCCGATGGCGCAGTGCTGACGGTGGAAAGCTCCGTGCTCAACGTGCTGCCGATCAACATGATGGGCATCGCCATGGGCCTGCATGTGCGCTGCGGCATCGAGGACAACCTCTGGAACCAGCAGCGCTCCAGCAAGTTCAGCACGGTCCAGCAGATCGAGCAACTGGTGCGCATTTCACGTGAGTTCGGCCGCCCGATCGCCACCGCACAGCAGGCGCGCGAGATTTCCAAGATTGGCGTGTTCTACGACACCGTGGAAGAGTCCCTGGCCGCCAATGGCTTCGCGCCCAACCGCATCGGTCGCCAGCAGGGCCACCTGCGCAAGGTCGCCTGAGCGCGGCCACGCCCTGGCTCAACTGAGTCGGCGGCGCAAAGCACAACAGAACATAGACAGGAAGACAAGCATGTCAAAAGCCATTCGCTTCTACGAAACCGGCGGCCCGGAAGTGCTGAAGTTCGAGGACGTCGAGGTCGGCGAGCCCGGCCCCGGCGAGGCCCGTGTGCGCCACAGCTACATCGCGCTGAACTTTATCGATATCTATTTCCGCACCGGCCGCTACCCGCTGCCGCTGCCCAACGGGCTGGGCTCCGATGCGGTCGGTGTGGTCGAGGCCGTGGGTTCCGGGGTGACGGACATCCGTGTGGGTGACCGCGTCGGCTACCTGGTCGGTCCGCAGGGCGCTTACTCCCAGGTGCGCGTGATGCCGGCCGCGGTGCTGATCCCGCTGCCCGAAGGCATATCCGAGCGCACCGCCGCCACGCTGATGATGAAGGGCATGACGGCGCAATACCTGTTCCGTCAGGTCTACCCGCTCCAGGGTGGCGAAACCATCCTCTACCACGCGGCTGCGGGTGGCGTGGGGTTGATCGCCTGCCAGTGGGCGCGGGCGATGGGCGTCACCATGATCGGAACCGTGAGTACCGACGAGAAGGCCGCGATCGCCAAGGCCAACGGTTGTGCGCACACCATCGTGACCTCGCGCGAGAACATCGTGCAGCGCGTCAAGGAGATCACCGATGGCAAGGGGGTTCCGGTGGTCTATGACTCGGTGGGCAAGGACACGCTGGAAGCCTCCCTGGACTGCCTGCAGCCGCGCGGTTCGCTGGTCAGCAACGGCACCTCGTCGGGCGCGGTGATCGTCGACTCGCAGATGCTGGCCGTGAAGGGCTCGATCTGGTTCACGCGGCCCGCCATGATGCACTATATCCAGCCGCGCGCGCACATGCTGGACATGGCCAAGGAACTGTTCGACCACGTGCTGGCCGGGCGCATCGCGAGCGAACCCCAGCAGACCTTTGCCCTGGCCGATGCCGCCGATGCGCACCGGGCTCTCGAGTCGCGAAAGACAGTGGGCTCCACCGTCCTGGTGCCCTGACAGGGCATTGTCACGTTGCGCGAAGCGCACGCGGCAAGCAGAAAGAACGCATTGCTGGCGTGCCCGGCTGACTTTGAACGCACCATGCCGGAAGGCTGCCGGCAATGTCAGTCGCACGTAGCAGACTATGCAAGCATCAGAGGTGGCTCTCAATGCAAGAGCCAACCCACTATGGAGACACGCATGAACCCGCACATCCCGCATTCCGGACCCGATGATCGCGACGACTATCTGGTCGGCCGGTCCAGAGCCTGGTTTGCCTTTGCCATGACCTTTGCGCTGATGCTGTTCGACTACATCGACCGGCAGGTCATTGTCTCGTTGTTTCCCCACTTGAAGGCAGAGTGGAGCTTGTCGGACAAGCAGCTTGGCGCACTGGTGTCGATCATCTCGATCGTTGTCGCACTAGGCGGCCTGCCCGTTGCTCTTCTGGCCGATCGGATGAGCCGGGTCAAGAGTGTCGCCGTGATGGCAACGGTATGGAGCGTAGCGACCATCTCATGCATGTTTACCCGCAACTACAGTCAGCTATTTGCCGCGCGCGCCATGGTCGGCGTTGGCGAAAGCGGCTATGGTTCCGTCGGTGCGGCGCTGATTGCAAGCTTGTTCCCCAAGCGCATGCGCTCCATGTTGCTGGGAGCGTTCTTTGCCGCCGGCTCCATTGGCGCGGTCCTCGGCGTCATGCTGGGTGGCGTGATAGCCCAGCGCTGGGGCTGGCAGGCTGCGTTCGGCGTGGTGGGTTTCCCGGGCCTGGCAATCGCGCTGCTGTACCTGTTCGTGCCTGACTACAAGACCGTGGAACTGACATCCCGGCTGCACAAGGCGAAGGAATCACCATGGAACTTCATCAGGCACGTCGCAAGCGCGTTGTCTGACTCGCGTACGGTTTGGTCGACCTGCGTCGGCGCAGCGTTCCAGCTCATCGTGGTGTCTACCGTCTGGGCCTGGCTCCCCAGCTACTTCAACCGGTTCCACGGCGCGGCCCCGGATGTTGCCGCCAGGCAGGCGGCGCTGATCGTGTTGTGCGGCGCGCTGGGGGCCTTCGTCTGGGGTCTCGTGGTGGACAGGGCGGCTGCACGCCGGCCACGCAACAAGCCTCTCGCCGTGGCCTTCCTGTGCGTGGCGACCCTGCTGGTTTTCGTTGCAGCCTTTACCGTTGCGATGCCAGCCGGCCAGCAGTTCCTGCTCATTGCGTTCGGCGGTTTCCTGATGACGTGTACGGTAGGGCCGGCGGCGGGTATTGTGCTCGACGTCGTTCACCCGGGCGTGCGTTCCACCGGCGCCGCACTACTGTCGCTCTTTCAGAACATGTTTGGCCTTGCGGTTGGGCCTTTCGTCGGGGGGGCGATTTCTGATGCCCTTGGCCTGCAGACGGCCCTTGCGGTGATGCCGGCATTCGGCTTGGTTGCCGCCGCATGTTTCCTTTTGGCGGCGCGCCAGTATGAATCGGATCTGCATCGGGCCGACAACCGCCTGCAGGCTTACAACGAAGTACCGCTCGCATCCGCATCCGCCTGATTGGTTTTGGAAGCACAGGCGGACGCAGCCGGATTCGGGTGGCTCAACGCGTCGAGCCGATCGCCCCGGTCGCGAGCGCCAGCGTGGCGGCGGCGGCCAGCGCGCCGCTGTACGCATCGGTCGACGCGTTCCATGCCAGCAGCAACTGGTTCTGCGCCAGGTTGGCATCGGTGACCGATCCCACGCCCTTGCTGTATGCGGCAAAGGCCGCGTTGTAGGTGACCTGGGCCGCGTCGGCCAGCGCCTTGGCCGCGTCATACGCCGCCAGGCTCGATTCGAGCGCGCTCTGGCTGACTACCACTTGCCGCACCGATTCTTCCTTGGCGCGCGTCAGCCGGGCCGATGCGCTGTCGACGTCATTGCGCGACTGCGCGACTACCGCCGAGCGCACCCCACCGTCGTAAATGGGCACGGTAACGCCAAGGAATACGCTGGCGCCGTAGCGATAGCCGTTGAGGTTCAGCGTCGGCGGCTGCTGGCCGATTGGCGGAATCGCCGAGATGGACGATCCACCCGAGGCATATGACGTGTAC
Source organism: Cupriavidus basilensis (assembly GCF_008801925.2). Taxonomy (NCBI): domain Bacteria; kingdom Pseudomonadati; phylum Pseudomonadota; class Betaproteobacteria; order Burkholderiales; family Burkholderiaceae; genus Cupriavidus; species Cupriavidus basilensis. The sequence continues at coordinate 1,609,807 of NZ_CP062804.1, forward strand.
GCGGACAGGAACACCTTAGGCAGGAACGCCGCCTCGGCTGCCTTGACCTTGGCCTGGCTGGCGCGCTCGACCGCATAGGCGCTCAGCACGTCGGGCCGCTGCGCGATCGCGCTTTCGACGATCTGCTCGATGGAGCCACGCAAGGCGGGCGACAAGGGCCGCACGGGCATTTCGGCGATGCGTGGCTTCGACAGCGGCGAGATACCGATGGCCGTGAGCAGGGCCAGATACGCGTCGGTCTCGGCGCCCTGTGCTTGCACCATCGCAAGGTTGGTCTGCGCACGGTTCTGGGTGGCCTGGGCCACCTCCACGACCGTGCCGATGCCGCGCTGGTAGCGGGCTTTGGCGGCCGCGAGCACGGCATCGGCGTTGGTCATGGCCTGCTGCACCGTGCCGCCGCGCGACCGCGCAGCCTGATAGCGGTAGAACGCCACGCTGACATCGTGCACGATGCGCTGGTGAACGGCCGTGAACGCAATATTGACGGCGATCGAAGTTTGTTCCGCGGCATCGACAATCCCCGCGCGTTCACCGAAATCGAACAGCAGCCATTGCAGCGACAGAACCGACACCGCGCCGTGGTTGGATGTGTTCGTGCCGGCCGCTCCCAGGGGCGTGCTGGTGGACAGATGCCCGTTCTGGTAGCCGCCCATGGCCGCTGCCGAGATGTGCGGCAGGTAGCTGGCCTTGGCGATGCCCGCGGCCAGCGCCGCATTGCGCGCGTCGTTCCACGCGATGCGCGTCAGCGGGTTGGCTGACTCGGCCATGTCGATCAGTTCCGGCAGCGAGTACGCGTGCGCCGGATCAAGCGCGGGCGGCGGTGCGATCGACGCCAGCGCAGAATTGGCGGGCAGCGTGTAGTCGGAAGGCCCTGGCGCGGGTGCGGCCCTGGCTGCGGCGCCGGGCACGATGTCTCCGGATGCCGTGGTGGCGGGCTGCCACGGCCGATCGGCTTGCGCAGGCGCGAGATTCAGCGACGACGTGGCACAACCGGCCAGCGTCGCGGCAATCAGCGATAGCGGAATCACCAGCGAATCACATTTGCGCATGGATTGGGCAAGGGTGGGCCGTCTGCGTGGCGTCGGCAACGGAGGCGGTCAGGCGTTTGTCGATGAGGGCCAGCAAGGCGGTGCGGGCCGCGCCGTCGGGACCGGCGGCGTCAATGGCCTCGGTGGAGGCATTGGTCGCCTCAGTGGCCTCAGTGGCGTGGGCGGGCTGCACCGGGTGCTGCGCCGTATCGTGGGCCCGCAGCGTGCGAAGCCGCTGCGTGAGGTCAGGGTCGCCGGGGAACCGCTCGGCGAACAGGAACGCCGGACCGGCAATCGCGTCGAGCGAGCGCAGGCGCCGCTCGCGGTCTTCGACCCACTCGGGCGCTGGGCCCACGGACGCAGGCTCGTAGCGCGCGAGGATCAGGTCTTGCGCGATATCGCCCTGCAAGGCCAGCGCAGCCGTGGCATGCCCGCGCCGGTCGTCGGGCCGCCTGGCATGCGCCAGTTGCTGCCATTGCTCGACCAGCCGGCCCAGCGCCGCTTCGATGCGCGCGGCAATACTGACCGGCCAGATACGCGTGAACACCAGGTAGACCATCAGGTTGCCAAGCATGATGCCGATGACCCGGTCACGCGCGATGGTCAGGTCAAAGCCTGGGCCCGCGCCCTGGATGACACACAGGTAGAACGCGAACGCGATCTGGAAGCCCGCGTAGGCGATGCGCGCAGAGCCTTGCGCAACCCAGGCAGATATCCACGAGCCCGCGAAGACGAGCAACATGAGCCCGCCCACCGACGACAGCGAAGGCACGACATACACGAGGGCAGCCGTGCCGATGACCGCGCCGGCCAGGCAGCCGGCCAACCGCAGCGAGAGCTTCTCCACGGTCTCCGCGGTGGTCCCTAGCGACACGAGATAACACGTGATGAAGCAGGTATGAATGCCCGGCCAGTTGAGCTGCTGATAGAGCAGGTAGCAGAACATGGCCGCGCCGGTAGTCTTGAGCGCGTAGTGAATGTGGTCGCGATTGCTGAAGGCATCTGCGTCGAGGAAGCCGCCATGGCTGGTTGGCGGCATCGGGGGTGCCGCTGTGTCCGCCTCCGGGGGCTCGGCAAAGCCGTTGATGGCAGTGTGCAGTGCCCTGGCAAGGGCCGCCTGCGCCGGCGCAAGCTGGCTGGAGTCCGGTGGGCTCAGCCCGATTTCCACCGGATAGCCGCCCGCATCGAGCATGCGCGCCATCGCATCAAGCGTGTCGGCGATCGGATCGGCAACCGGGGCGGGCAGGGGGGCGCCTGGCTGCCCTCGGGCGACATCGACCGCCAGCAGGATCGCCATGGTTGACGCAGCGGCATGACGCAGCGCGGCGACGTCGCTGGCATTGGCCGTGCCTTCGATCCTTGCCAGCTTCAGCCAGCCCGCCACCGGCTGAACGCCGGCGCGCAAGGCTGCGTGCAGCGCGGCGCCGTGCGGTGCCGGATCGCGCAGGCAGGCCGCCGCCACGCGCAGGCAATGGGCCAGCCGGTCGCAGGCCAGCCGGCGCGGCGGCGCCCCCAGCACCAGGTTGACCGCCACGTTCACGCCAATCGGGATCGCCACCATCAGCCAGGCATAGAGCAGGGCGCGCGTGGCGATCTCCCCGCCGGGCACCAGGCCGAGTTCGTCAAGCCCGAACCCGATGATCATGGCGATGATGGCGCCCACCGGGCGCAACTTGCTGGCCGAGGTCAGGAAGAGCAGGGCGGCTGACAGTACGGCCATGCACGCCACCCGGCGCAGTGGGTCATCGACGCTGAAATCGGCCAGCAGCATCACAAGTCCGATGATGATGCTGACCAGCACCAGCGCCGCCACGCTCATCATGATGCTGGCGGTGCGATCCGCCCGGTTGATGAAGAAGACGATATAGGCGGAGATGGCCGCCTCCGGCGTGCCATAGATGCTGGTGACGAGCACCGTCAACGTGCAAGCCACGGCAATGCGCGTGGTGGCCGATGCGCGGCCCGGAAACGGTGCCAGCAGGGCGCCGAGATCGGCCAGCCCGAGCCGCAACTTGTCAGCGGCAGGCTGCGCCATGCCGGATCTCGACGGTTGCACTCGCGCCCACCCGGGCCAGCGTTTCTGGCGGCTCTTCCAGCTTGATCCGCACCGGGAATCGCTTGGCCACATGCACCCAGTTCACCGACGGCTGGACATAGGGCAGGGAACGCGGCAGGTTCAGGCGCTCGGTATCGGTGATGCCAATGCCAATGCCCTCGACCTTGCCGCGCATGGCATGGCTGCGATCGATCATCGAATAGACCGTGGCGCAATCGCCAAGACGGATATCGGCAAGCTGGGTTTCACGGAAATTGGCGACGGCGAACCATTCGCCGGTATGGACTAGCAGGAAGAGAGACTGATTGGGAATCACGACTTCGCCGGACAGCACGGTCAGGCCGCTCACGCGGCCCTCATGCGGGGCGCGAACCACGGTGTCGTCCAGTGCCCGCTGGGCGATGGCCAGCGCCGCCTCGCGCGCTCGCACGGTCGCCGTGGCGTCGTCCTCTGTGCCCACCGCCTTTGCCGCCGCGGCACGCTGCACATTGGCCTGCTTTAGCGATACTGCCGCGTCGCGCTGCGCCACTTCGGCCTGGTCGAGCTGCTGCTTCGGCACGTAGCCATCCGCGGCCAGCGGGCGCAGACGCTCCACGGTGCGCGCGGTCAGCGCGTAGTTCTGCTCGGTGCGGGCGGTCTGCTCCGAGGCAATCGCCGCATTGGCGTGTTCGGTGGCAATCGTGCGTCTGCGCGTGCCCAGCGCAGCCTGAGCCAGTTCCAGATCGGCAGTCGCCTGGGCCACGGCTAGCCGGTATGGCACAGGATCGATCTCGAACAGCACATCGCCCTTGGCCACGTGCTGGTTCTCGCTGACAAGGATCCTCGATATCCTGCCGCCCACGGGCGAGGCCACATGCACCATGTCGGCATCGAGCCCGGCATCGTCGGAAGACGGAAACCGCACGGTGCGATGCCAGGCAAAGATGGAGAGCAAGATGGCCAGAACTACGATCGCCAGGGCGATCAATTTCCCACGCAACGGGCTTTTGCGAACGCCAGCCATTTTCATAGGATGTGTCCCGTCGCCGATAACCAGACGATTTCAGCGATCATCAGGCCGATTGCCGTGTTTACCATCAGCGGGAAGCCAACGACCTCCGCCCAGCCGGCCAGGATAAACAGCCGCCAGGAAATGACGGCGCCCACGATGCCGATCAGGGCGCTCAAGAGCCAAAGCGGAAAATAGGCGCCAAACAGGCTGAAGGACGGGGCACCGGCGCAACCATAAAGCGAAGCGGCCAACGCGACAAGCACAAGCGAGCGTGCCATGGGATCTGGGGCAGGATTGGTTCACGCAATATAGCAGCGAGTCTTCGCGATTGTCCAAGGGACAAGGAAAACTTGGTCAATGCCGGGCTGACGATGCGCGGCGTTGCTAGGGGGCAAGAATGGGGAGGATGGACGTTCAGGCAGTCAGTATCTCCGGCGTGGATTAACAATATTTTTTAGATTTAACATAAGAAATCTTATGCGACAGATACAGAAATCGGGTTTTAAGCTGTAAGGAAATTGGAAGATCAAGCCCCCGACGTCGGGGGTGTGAAACGAACAAGCCAGCACATAAGGTGCTGGCTTTTTTGTTGCCGGAGACGAGATGAAAAATACGTCCAGGCGCTGGGTCAGTTCAAACGAATTCGAAAAGCATGCCAGCGGCATACCACGAAAAACCCTTGTCCGTCTATAGCGTAGATGCGACAGAACCATGCGCGATTGGCAGACAGGTAGACGACCCATTCCCGCCTGGACGCTTGATACGCTCCGAGTCCATCAATACGAGCGAGTACGGGCGTTCAAGGAGATGTTCGGCTGATAGATCCGGAAACCACGGGCGGCGCAGAGATGGCTAGCACGACTTGCTGAAAGTCGGCAGCCAACGTGGATACGTCCATCTTGACTGACGAATACCGCTTCAGAGGAATGCCAGCGTTCGCAAGGATTTCATCCTTCGTAGCATCTGCCTTCTTTGCCCTAGCGCTGTTGTGACTACGGTCATCCAATTCGATCACGTAGAGCACTCTGCAATTCGGAGAGCAGATCACGTAGTCAACATACTTCTGGCTAAACCGAGCTCGCGCCGCTTGCCCCTCCTTGCCCTTGTTCTTCGCCTCAACGATTGCCGACATAGAAACCTGGCTAAAAATCTGGGCCTGGGGAAGTGCCTGACGCAAAACGTTGAAGAACTGCAGCTCACGATCGGTCATCAATGATCTGCGCGAATACTTATACGCTGGCCCACTACGTGCACGCATGGTGGCCGCAAGCACAGCAACAACAACGACCAGTAAGAGTAAAAATAAGACAACGCCCTTCATCTTGACCCCCTTATTTTTGAGGGGATCATAGTACCCGTAACGAATATTAGCGGCGCACTCGATGCCGCGGGGAATCCGGCTCGTCGAGTACCGCCAGATCCAACGGGTCTAGACGGCGCTTGGAGCCGATATCCTGCGGTGAGCCGGCCATATAGGCGGGCTGCGTTACGGGCTGCTGCTGGGCCTTCTGTGGCTCCGGATCGAACGCCAGGAAGTAGCCGTTGTCCACGATGGTCTTGCACTGATCGCCCGTCATCTGCAACCGCGTTCCTTGCTGGCTGTAGCGCTCGCAATGCCTCTTGATCACCACGTACGCAGGGGGCACCGGCGCGCGCACTGCCTTCGTGATCTCATCGTAGACCGGTGCAGAGTGCTCCAGGCCCGCTACACGCGGCGTATAGCGCTCGACGTACTCTTGCGCCGTCATTGGCCGGTTGCCCTGCTGTAGCGGCTGCTGAGCAGACTGAACCGCCCCGCCCTTCCCTTGCGCCTTCTCCGGCGTGGTCTCTTTTCAACAGGACGGCAGGATGATATGGGGGGTGACCTGTCGTCGAAGGATTGGCGCCCTCGAACCCGAGCGACTCGATATCCATCTCTTCAACAAACGCGTCGATGATCCTGGCGGAGTTATCCTCGGCGATGAAAAACGAGCGCGGCTACCAATTCGACAGGTGCGGATGCTGGGCATCGACTTCGTGCAGCACTAGTACGGGCTGTCGGACGAGGCGCTGGAAGACGCTCGAAGTCCGGGACAGCGAATACAACGGCACGCCGAAGACGACGCTATTCGCAGCGCCCGACGCAACGCATACGCTACGGGATGGCGATGACTCGCTGATATTCGCGGCAAAGCGCCACTAGCAGGCATCCAGCGAAGAGGCTACGGGCGCAATGGGCAGGCACAACGTGAACCACGTGCCCGTTGCGTCCGGCTCCCAGGACACCGCCGCATCGAGGGCCGCCGCGCGGCGCTGCACGTTGGCGAGCCCTCTGCCGCCGTGTTCCAGTGGCAGCGCGGTGAGGTCGAACGGCGTGCCGTTGTCGTGCACACGCACCCTTGCCCAATGGTCGTCGCGGCTGGTCTGCACGCGGACCGCGGTTGCACGGCTGTGCTTGAGCACGTTTGTGAGGACTTCCTGCAGGATGCGCAGGATGTGCAGGGCGCTCTGGGCGCCGAGCCATGGCAGCGGCGGGATGTCACCGACTTCCCACGTGAGCGAGATGCCCGCGGCCTCAAGCCGCGGCCCGAGCCGGTAGCGCAGCGTGGCCAGCAGCAGCAACAGATCCGTCGATATCGGCTCCAGCGAGTCGATCGTCAGCTTGAGGTCGTCGATGCATTCACGCAGCACCTGGGCGATATCGTCGGCGCGCGCCATGCCGGATGGGCCTCTCTCGACCATGCGCAAGGCGCTGATCAACGATGAACCGAGACCGTCGTGCATGTCCTGCAGCAGCCGCTGTCGCTCGCGCGTCAGAGTCTCGCGGCGTTCCACGTCGCGCAGCTGCCGATGGCTCTCCAGCAGTTCCGCTTCCCGCTGCGCCAGACGCAGCGACAGGTTGGTGTTAGCCTGCGCGACCTCATCAAGCGCGCTGATATAGCGGCGATACATCAGATACATGAACAGCAGCAGCTGCACGCACCCCAGATAGGACAGCAGGTAGATACCCTCGATATCGATGCGGTAGTTCTGCAGCAGCACGTCATGCACGGCGATCGGCGTGCTCATCGCATTCCATACCGAGAAGGTCATCGCCTCGCGCGACCTGGCCCGCCAGGCGGCGCGCAACGCGGCAATCGACACCACGAGATTCAGCGCCACCAGCAGCAGTTGGGACAGCGGGTATAGGAACACCACATGCGTGAGCCACGACAACGGTAGCGTGCTGGTGGCCAGGAACACGACCGAGGCGTACAGCGCTGCCTCCAGGCGCCGGTAGCGCAGGCCAAGATACCGGAAGATGAACAGGTAGCAGGCCATGATCAGCCACGCGATACTGTTGAACGCCAGCCAGCTGAACCAGGCCTCCGGAATCGGCAAGGGGTCCTGGCCGACCAGATACTGGAGCGTGTGCAGGAAATAGGCCCCTGCGGCCAGGAAGCACAGCAGGTAGCGCGTTTCCTCGCGGCGCCGGAGCCAGACCAGCAACGAGAAGATGCCCACCGCGAGCAGGCCGCCGCTGGACAGATAGGGAAACTGCGTCTGGAGGAAGCTGCGTGCTGCGTAGCGCCAGAACAGGTCCTCGTCCGTGCCAATCCGCACGGACGACAGGGCAGCGCCGACCTGACCCATCACATCGATACGGATGACGATGTCGCGTGGCGCCTGCCCGAGCGCGATCCACAGGGGGTAGTTGTAGCCGTTCCAAACCGGGCCGCCGCGAGACTGCCAGACCTGCTCGCCGTCGGCATACACGGTGAGACGTCCCACGGTCTGCCAGCGCGGCGCGTAGAGATAATGGGGCGCACCGGCAGCGGCCGAGGCCACCGGAAGCGCCAGTCTCACCCAGATTGTTTCAATGTGGCCTGCCCCGACCTGATCGGGTGCGAGGTGACGCGGCACCACCATCGGCAACGGCGTGTCCTGCCAGCCTTCGCCGCCGGCCGGCAGCGCGAGCTGCGATGGAAGCCGGTCGAGCGAGCCGTCGGGTGTGATTCGTAGCTGCGCCGAGGTGATGTGCCAAGGCAGGGCCTGCGCCAGAGCGCCGGACAGCGACCCAGCAAGCAGCAGTGCCAGGAAGAAGGGGAACCACCGTCGCCATGCCGGCGTGCCCCTGCGGTCAGTCATCGCGCAGCAGCCCGTGTTGCCGGGCTACGTTGATGGCCTCGACCTTCGAATGGACGTCCAGTTTGACGTAGATGCGTCGCACAAAGGTCAGCAGCGTATGTCTCGATACGCCGATCCGTTGCGCGATCTCGTCATGCGAGAAGCCGCGCGTGATCTCGTTCAGGACTTCATATTCGCGCGGGGATAGCGCAGAAGGCTTCGGGCCCGCCGGTGCCTGGGGCGCTTGCACCGGCATGTCGGCTGGCGGCGTCTGCAGGCGGGACAGCACTTGCCGGGCGATCACCGGGCTGATCGGGCTGCCGCCCTGATGCAGCGATCGCAGCTCGCGCACGATATGCGCCGCCGAGCTGTCCTTGAGCAGATAGCCGGTAGCGCCCGCGGCGATCGACTGCATGACGTGGCTTTCGTCGCCGAAGACCGTGGCCACCATCACATCGCAACGCGGCCAAGCCACGCGTGCCGCGCGGATGGCATCGATCCCGGAGCCGTCAGGCAGGCCCAGATCGACCACGAGGATGTCGGCTGGCGGGGTGGATTGCAGCAGCGCCAGCCCGTTTTGCAACGTCGTGGCGACGCCCGCTGTGCGCATATCGGGGGCGCTGGACAGCGCTTCGAGGAATGCCGCGCTGAACCGGGGATCGTCCTCGATCAGGGCGACGCGGATGGGCGAGGCGAACGGCAGGAAGGATTCAGTGGACACGGGAGATCGTATGCGAAACAAACGGGTCGAGACACGACATGCAACGGCCCGTGCTGCCGCTATGCCCCCGCGATCATGGGGCATGACGCGATGTCGCACGATTTGGGGACATACAGCCCGGAAACCCAAGGCTATGATCCAGCCGGATTGTTGCACGCACGGGACCGTATGCAAAGACGGCGCGCGCGGGCATGCACCAAAACAACAGGGGCGACGAGTCAGCAGACTAACGGACGGGGAAAGGGGCGCAGATGAAACTGGAACACTTGGCGAAGGCATGGGCGGCCGTGGCGGTCAGCGTTGTACTGGGCGCGTGCGGCGGGGATGGCGGAAACGACTCGGGGACCGGCACGGGCAGTGGTGGCGGTAACGGCGGCGCAGTGACGCCATCCACGCCGGAAACCCCCGTAACCCCGGGCAATCCGGAGACGCCGGCGATGCCACAGGCCGTGACGTACCTGGGCGTGATCAGCTTTGGCGACACGCTTGCCGTGACGCTCGATGCCCCAGTCGCGGGCCAGGTGCGGATCCGCTTCTCCGATTCGGCGTTTGGCCTGGCCGGTGCGGTGATCGGCCACTACGTCAAGAACGGCAGCGTCTACACGGTCAGCGCGCTCGAGGCTGACAGTGCCGAGCCGCCGCCGGCATTCGTAACCGCGCTGCTGGGCTCAGTGACCGCGTCGTTCACGGTGTCGGGCACCACACTGACGGGCGAGATCTCCGGCCTGCCGAAACAGCTCGGCGACGGCAAGCTGTCGGGTCAGGTCACAGCAAGCAGTGCCAGCACGCCGGTGCCGCCCGCTGAGGTGGCCGGCACCTACACGTTCCTGCGCGGGCAATCCACGTACTACACGAGGTCCGGAAACCTCCAGGTGCAGTACGGCATGGGCGGACAGATGCGCGTGGGTGCCGATGGCACCGTGCGGATGTGCCAGGCTGGCCCGTACAGCGACACCTGCAATATGGGCCTTGCCGGCACACTCGCGCTGGCGGACCAGACGCGCTACCCGGGCGCCTACACGCTGACGTTGGGGGGGAAGGTCTGGGGACAGGTGTTCCCACTGAGGACGAACGGCGTGACCTCGCTGTACCTCGACCACCTTCAACTCGATACCGGCGGCAACCGCGTCACGGGAACGGGCGTCTTCCGGCCCGCCCAGACGCTGACGGCGAGTCAGGTAGCCGGGCAATGGGTCTGCCGGCAGCCCGGCGTGTCATATGCCGCTGTCACGGGCATCGGCATCCGTGCCGCGCTGGATGGCTCGATGCAGCAGGAGACGCTGACCATCTCCGGCGCGGGTGCGGTCACCAGTGCCGGGACCGGGCAGGTTGCCTCGCTGGCGCTGAACGAAGCCAACAACCTGCTGGGCTTCTCATCCCCGACCACCATCCCAGGCACCATGTACGCGGACTGGATCGTGCCAGCGGTTCCGCCCAACACGATCACGGGCCTGCGCACGCAGGTGTTCATGCCGCTCGACGAAAATAGCATGGCCTACTACGCCGAGGTGAAAAGCAAGCCGACCGATCCGGTGAACTGGTCGTTCGTTGTGCAAGGGATGTGCCGGAAGGGTTAGGCGCGAGCTGTCACTGGTCCGGATGCGCTTCCGACGGCAACGGCGCCCCCCAACCGCCGGCCGGTTTCAGACGGCCGCGTGCTCGCGGCGGGGGCCGGGGCGGGATACGACATTTGAAGGCATTTTCTGTGTAAGAGCCAAATCAGAATGACCGCACTCCCATCTGGCTAAGCTCAAATGTCCGAGTTTGGCCAGCGCAAGCTTGACGGCTTCCAGCGCCATGGAGCCCGTCATGGGTGCCCATGTGGTTGGAAATTCTTCAGCGGCTCGGCAATGGGCACCTTCAGCGCACCACGAGCGGCGCGGAGCCGCTGCACCATTTCGAAACGGCCGCGCCATGAATGGCCTGCATGCACGCAGGCGTCACCGAAAAGATCCGCATCATCCGACGTCTGGACTTCACACAGCGGCCACGGATAGTGGCTACCTACGATGAGCATGCAGGCGTTCTGCAGGCGATCGTCGCGCGCGATTGCCCGGGTGCGCGCGGGACGCTGCGCGCTCATATCGCGTGCAGCCGGGATGTGGCACGCAACCCCACACTGCACCGGCTGGTGGAAGCGGCTTAGCCCCCAGCCCTGCTTGCCGGCATGTCGACCCTGTGGCATGGCGCCGCGGCTCCGGAAAATTTCACACAAGTGATGGAGAAGACCCTTATAATGCAACCCTGTTGCAATAAGAAGTCAATCACGTTGGCCCACCCGTTGGGACCGGCCGTCTCGCGTCGCGCCACTGCCGAATCCTCAACGCGCTACCCAGCACCAGCGCTTTCCTCTGATCCGAACATGCCGATACTTTTTGTCACTCCAGCCAGCCAACGACGACGCAGTCCCCTCGCCGCCCTGGCCGCCGCCACGGCGATCACCGCGCCGCTCGCCGATGCCGAGGAGGCGAGCGCGACGATGCTCCCCGAAGTCTCGGTGGTCAGCACCGCCGACAAGACCTACGCGCCTTCCTCCTCCACCGGCGCGACGCGCACCGAGGCCCCGCTGCGCGAGGTGCCGCAATCCGTGCGCGTGTTGCCGCGCGAGCTGCTCGACGATATTGGCGCCACGCGGCTGGACCAGACCTTCGACTACGCCAGCGGCGTGTCGCGCCAGAACAGCTTCGGCGGCCTGTGGGACAACTACGCGATACGCGGCTTCACCGGCAACGAGAACACTGGCGCTGGCTACCTCGTCAACGGCTTTGCCGCCAACCGCGGCTTCACCGCGCCGCGCGACGCAGCCACCATCGAACGCGTGGAGGTGCTCAAGGGCCCGACCTCCTCGCTGTACGGCAACAGTGAACCCGGCGGCAGCATCAACGTCATCACCAAGCAGCCACAGTTCAAGCCCAGCCAGACCTACGACATGGAGGTCAGCAGCCGTGATGGCTACCGCGCGTCGGCCGACGTCACCGGCGCCATCAGCGACAACGTGGCCGGGAGGCTGATCGCCGTGGGCGACCACGAAGGCAGCACGCGCGACTTCATCAACAGCAAGCGCTACCTTGTGGCGCCGTCGTTCACCTGGACCTTGGGCACTGACACCATCGTGCAGTACGCGGCCGAGTTCCAGCGCTACACCATCCCGCTGGACCGCGGCGTGGTGGCCATCAACGGGCAGTTGGGCGCCATACCGCGCTCGCGCTTCCTCGGCGAGCCAAACGACAGCGACATCCGCCTCGACAGCCAGTCGCACCAGTTGAGTGTTGAACATCAGTTCTCGCCGGACTGGAAGGGCCGCCTGGCCGCGGCCTACCGCGGCGGCAGCCTGGTGGGCTACTCCACCGAGGCCAGCGCGCTGTCCGCAGACCAGCGTACCCTGAGACGCCAGCGTCGCTATCGCGACTACCAGTCCGACGACGTCTCGCTGCAGGCCGACATGACCGGCAAGTTCACCACCGGCGCGATCGGCCACGAGCTGATCGTCGGCGTGGACGCCTACCGCTTCGGCAACACCCAGGTGCAACTGCGCAAGAACCCCAGCGCCAGCGCGCCCTATGCCATCGACATCTACAACCCGGTCTATGGGCAGACCCCGCCCACACTGGCAGCCAACACCGACACCTACGAGCGCCAGACCAATCTCGGCCTCTATGCCCAGGACCAGCTGCGGCTGGGCGAACGCTGGCGCCTGCTGGCCGGCGTGCGTTTCGATGCCTACAACCAGTCGCTGGACAACCGCCTTGCCGGCACCAGTGCCAGCCAGCATCAGAGCGCAGTCTCGCCGCGCATCGGCCTCACCTATCTGGCCAGCAACAACGTCTCGCTTTTCGCCAACGCCAGCCGCTCGTTCCGCCCCAATACCGGCACCGATTCCGCCGGCAACCCGTTTTCTCCAGAACACGGGCGGGCCGTCGAGGCCGGCGTGAAGCTCGACAGCGATGACCGCCGTCTCGGCGCCACACTGTCGGTCTTCGAGATCCGCAAGCGCAACGTGCTGACCACCGACCCGCTGGATCCCTCCTACTCGGTGGCCGCCGGCGAGGCGCGCAGCCGCGGGGTGGAACTCGACGCGTCCGGGCAGCTCGGCACGCATTGGCGCGTGACCGGCAACTTTGCCTATACCGACGCCGAAATCACCCAGGACAGCACGCTCGCCGCCGGCACGCCGCTGGTCAACATCCCGCGCACCAGCGCCAGCGTGATGGCGGTGTACGAGGATGCGGCCCCCATCGGCCAGCGCTACGGCGTGGGCGGCGGCATCCGCTATGTCGGCAAGCGCTCCGGCGACTCGCAGAACAGCTTCTCGCTGCCCGCCTACACGCTGGCCGACGTGCTGGGTTATTGGCAATACAGCAAGACGGTACGCGTGACGCTTAACGTCGACAACGTGTTCGACAAGACCTACTACGCCAGCTCCTATAGCAGCGTGTGGGTCATGCCCGGCGCCGGCCGTACTGTGCGCCTGGGCCTGCGGCTGAGCTACTGAGCCCTGTTCGCGCGCATGCAGACACGGAAGCGCTGGTGGACGATGACCTTGCTGGATCTCCCTGAGCGTCAATCATGACGGACCTGAGAAAAATAAGAAGGTTACCTTTGTAGTTTTCCTTCGCATCGACTATATTGGGGAGATGCATTCCAACCACAAGCAAGATGATCCGCAGGTTGCTCGCGCATCCGCGCTGGCAACCGATCTTCGTATCGTGATCGGCCAGTTGAGGCGCCGCCTGCGTGAAGAGGTGCATCCGGGCGATCTCACCTGGGCCCAGATGTCGGTTCTGGGCCGCCTGGAGCGCGACGGTCCGGCCACCGTGACAACCCTGGCGCGGGCCGAGGGTGTGCGGTCGCAGTCCATGGGCGCCACGGTTGCCGTCCTGGAAGCCGCCCGGCTGGTGAGCGGTGCGCCGGATCCGGTCGACGGGCGGCAGACCATTTTGTCGCTCACGGCTGACGCGAGGGAGATGATCCTGGCGACCCGGGCAGCGCGCGAAGACTGGCTGCTCCGTGCCATCCGGACAAAACTCGCGGCGACGGAGCAAGAGGAGCTTGCGGCCGGCATCGCCCTGCTCAAACGACTGGCCGACTCGTGACGAGGCTCTCTCAAGGTCCTGGCCAGCGCCCCACTCCGGACTTGCCGAAGTCCCTGCCGTAGTTCCGACCGTAGTCCCTGTCGACCGAGAGAAAACACCATGCCAGTCACCGTTCTTGATCCAAAGGCCGCTCTCGTTGTCATCGATCTGCAGCAGGGAATCGTCTCGCTTCCCGTTGTGCACCCGGTCGACGAAGTCGTGAAGCAGTCTGCGGCACTTGCCGCCGCGTTCCGCGGCCACGGCCTGCCAGTTGTGCTGGTCAACGTTGCCGGCGGCGCTCCCGGCCGTACCGAACAGGGACGCAGGCTTGGCGATCTTCCCGCCGGATGGGTCGATCTGGTGCCCGAGTTGAACCGGCAGCCGGCTGACCACACCGTGACAAAGCGGACCTGGGGAGCATTCACCAATACCGATCTTGAGGCGCAACTGAGAAAGCTGGGGGTGACGCAGGTGGTGCTTGCTGGCGTTGCGACCAGCATCGGCGTGGAGTCGACCGCGCGCCAAGCGTATGAGCTTGGGTTCAACGTTGCTCTCGCCGTCGATGCCATGACCGACATGAGCCTGGATGCGCACACGAACAGCATTGCGCGGATTTTCCCGAGGCTGGGGGAGACCGGCACAACCCGCGAGATCATCGATCTGCTCGAAAAGGGCGGTAGCCGGTGAGAGGCACCTTCCGTTCGCTCAACAACTTCAACTACCGGCTGGTGCTCACGCATCTGACGTACAAGAACGCAACGTTCGTGGGCGTGGTCATGGCGCTGCAGTTCGTGCTGAAGCCAAAGGCGTGAGCCGCCTGCTACACGGCCTCATCGCCCACCGCGCTGCGGATCTGCGCGGCAAGCTTCATCAGGTGTGGCTTGAGAATGCGTGCGGCGCTGGCCGGCGTTGCCTGCGTGGTGGTGCTGACGTTCAGCACGTGGATGGCGTAGCGCTTGAACACCAGCGGCGTGGAGAGCGCGACCACTTCCGGCTGCCAGCTCGCCATGCACCAGCCTTGCTTGCGCACCTGCCCGATGGCTTGCTCGATGTCTTGTGACAGTGCGGGCCAGTTAGCGCGCAGGCGCCTGCCGAAGCCGTCCAGCAAGGCCTTGGTTTCCTGCTCGGGGGCCGCGGCCAGGTAAGCGCGTCCCAGCGAGGTCAGCTCCATGGGCACACGCTGCCCGGTCACCACGCTGCGCAGCGAAACCTTGCGGCTATAACGGATGGATTCCAGGTAGACCATCTCGTCGCGGTCGGCCATGGCCAGCCCGACGTTGATGTGCTGGCTTTGCGCGAGCTCGCGCATCAACGGGGCTGCTGCCTGCAGCACGGCAGAGCCGGTGCGCATGGCGTGCGCCAGGCTCAGGACCGGCGGGCCAAGCCGGTAAGCGCGCAGCGTGGCGTCGTACAGGAGGAAGCCGGCCTCGACCAGGCTTTGCGTGAGTCGGCTGACGGTCGAGCGCGGCAGGCCGGTGCGTTCGGCCAGGTCGCCGTTGCCCAGCACTTCCGAGCCCGCACGAAACGCCCGGAGTATCTCCATGCCGCGCTCGAGCGAGCGATTGGCCGACGTGCTGCTCGCCCTGCCACGCGCCCGCGACAACGCCAGTTCGGGATCCAAGGTCATGCTCCAGGGTGGGGCTGATTTCCGACTGCCGGAATTGCAGTATCGGAGAGCATCACTATGCCAGACTCCCCTGCCCGGCTCACTGCCATCAGCCCGCCATCACAACCACGCCATCTGCCGCTAGCACGCCTTGCGATGCCGGCAGCACGAAGACCGGGTTGATCTCCGCCTCCACCAACTGCTCGCCCAGCGCGGCCGTCATGCCGGAAAACGCCACAATGGCATCGGCCAGCGCCGCAACGTCGGCCTTGGGCCGCCCGCGGAAGCCGTCCAGCAGCGGCCAGGTTTTCAGTTCCTGGATCATGCCAAGTGCTTCGTTGTGCGACAGCCCGCCGGCCGGCGGCAGCATGCGCATGGTGGTGTCCTTGAACAGCTCCGCGGTCACGCCGCCCATGCCCAGCAGGATCGCGGTGCCGAGCGCGTCGCGGTGCATGCCAAGGATCATCTCCACGCCGCCGGTGACCATCTCCTGGACGAGGAAGCGCTGGGGCACCACGCCGGTGTGCGCTCGCACGTCGTCGGCCATCGCCGACAGCCGCGCCGCTATGTCTTGCGGCGTCAGGTTGACGGCGACGCCGCCCACATCGCTCTTGTGCGTGATCTCGGCGCTGAGGATCTTAAGGACCACGCGGGCACCGAGGGCATCGGCGGCGTCGCTGGCTTCTTGCCCATTGCGTACGATGCGCTCGCGCACCGACGGGATGCCAAAGCGCGCGAAGAGCTGCTTTGCCGCTGCCTCATCCAGCGCGCCGTGCGGCAGCTCCCCTGTGATGCGGGCTGCCGCCGGGGCCGGGACGTCGGGCGTCTCGCGCCATTGCCCGGCACGCAGCATGGCGCTTAGCGCGGCTGTACAGCTTTCGGGCGCGCTGAATGCGGGCACGCCGCGCGCGGTCAGCAGGCTGGCCACCTGCGGCGCATGCGGGCTGACGAAGGCCACCACCGGCTTGTCGCTGGTGGGCAGGCATTCCTGGATCGCGCCGGCCATCAGGTCTGGCATGGCCAGGCCGGACGATCCGACGATGATGGCAACGGCGTCATAGCTCGGGCTATCCAGCAGCGCCCGGATTGCGCCGCGCAGCAGGTCCGGCTGCAGGCCTGCCAGGGTGACATCGATGGGGTTGCGATCCAGCGCCGCGTGATCGCCC
Source organism: Cupriavidus basilensis (assembly GCF_008801925.2). Lineage (NCBI taxonomy): Bacteria > Pseudomonadati > Pseudomonadota > Betaproteobacteria > Burkholderiales > Burkholderiaceae > Cupriavidus > Cupriavidus basilensis. The sequence goes on from NZ_CP062804.1 coordinate 1,626,533, forward strand.
TGCTGCAGCGCCCGCAGCCGTTGCGCGGTGGCTTCATCCGGCGCGGGCGTCTCGAAGCCGGACAAGCCGAGGCTGTCCGACACCAGCGTGCCGGCGCCGCCGGTCGAGGTCAGGATGGCCACCCGCTTGCCGCGCAGCGCCCTGCCGGTGGCGAGCGCGGCGGGCATGTCGAGCAGGTCCGCGAAGGTCTGCGCGCGGATCACGCCGGCTTGCCGGAACAGCGCGTCGTACATCCGGTCCGCGCCGGCCAGCGCGCCCGTGTGCGACACCGCGGCACGGGCCCCCGCCTCGGAGCGGCCGATCTTGAACGCGACCACCGGCTTGCCTGCCCTGGCCGCCTTCAGCGCGGCGGCGCGGAATCGGTCGGGATGGCGCACGCTTTCCACATACAGCGCAATCACGCGGGTGGCCTCATCATCCGCCAGGTAGTCGATGAAATCGGCCAGGTCGAGATCCACTTCGTTGCTGGTGGAAACCAGCTTGGAAAGCCCGATGCCACGCGCGGCGGCGCGAGAGAGCAAGGCGCCAAGGATGCCGCCGCTCTGCGAGACCACGCCGATGTTGCCGACGGGGAAATGATCCATCTCCAGCGCCCCGCTGGCGGAAAGCGGGATATTGTCGGTGAGGTTGACCAGGCCGATGGTGTTGGGGCCGAGCAGGCGCATGGCGCCGGCTGCCTCGATCAGCTCCGCCTGGCGGCGCGCGCCTTCGGCGCCCGTCTCCGAGTAGCCGCTGGCCAGCACGATGGCGGCGCCGGTGCCGAGCGCGGCCAGTTCGCGCACGGCCAGGTGGGCGCGCTGCGCGCCCAGCAGGACGATGCCCACATCCGGCACTTCCGGCAACGCGTCGATATCCGCATAGCAGCGGATGCCGTCGATCTCGCCCACCTTCGGGTTGACCGGGTAGATGGCGCCGGCGAAGCCGTGTTTTTTCAGGTAAGCGACCGGGCGCCCGGCGGTCTTGGCCGCATCGGCGGATGCGCCGATGATGGCGACGCTGCGCGGCTTGACCAGGCGGGCGATGGCGGAGAGTGCGTTATCTGCGTTATCTGCTTCCATGGTGTCAGGCCTGTTCCTTTCCAGCCATCTTGGCCAGGAATGCCTGCACGGATTCCCGATGCTCGGCGCTGGTGTAGCAGATGCCCTGTGCCTGGCTGCCCTGTGCGAATACCTGCTCGGCCGGCAACTCGAAGGCCTGGTTCAGGATGGACTTGCCCAGCGCCAGGGCGGTTGCGGAGCCCTGGCTCAGCTCCGCCGCCCAGGCCCGGGCATTGGTCAACAACGCCTCCGGCTCGCTCACGCGATCCGCGATGCCCAGCTGGAGGGCTTCTGCGGCATCGACCTTGCGCCCGCTGAAGATCAGCTCCTTGGCCTTGGACAGCCCGGTGCGGCGAGGCAGGAAGTACATGCCGCCGCCGTCGGGGATCAGGCCACGATGGATGTACGACCAGGCGAAACTGGCGCTTTCCGAGGCCATCACAAAATCGCAGCTCATGGCCATATCGGCACCGAGCCCGGCGGCGGCGCCATTGACCGCGGCAATGGTGGGCTTGGGCATGTTGTGCAGCAGCGCCACGGTATGGTGTACCCGTTGCTGGCGCGACCAGCCGTTGAATGCAACCTCGCCCGCCGGCGCATCCATGCGCCGCTGCATGCCGGCCACATCGCCGCCTGCGCAGAAGCCTTTACCGTTGCCGGTGAGCACCAGCGCCCGAATGGCCTTGTCCTGCGTGACGTGCTCCAGGGCGGCGATCAGCTCGGTGCGCATGTCGTCGGTCATGGCGTTGCGCTTCTCAGGGCGGTTCAGCGTCAGCGTGGCGATCCCGGCGTCGACGTCGAGCGTGATCAGTGAAGTGGTGTTCATGGTGGGTCTCTTTACCTTGTGTTTTGTGTTTTGTGCTTGGTGTTCTCTGTATTGCGTGCCGATGCGCAATCAAGGGCTGCCGGACTACTCCGCGGTGATGTTGGCTTGCTTGACCACCCGGCTCCAGCGAACCTCCTCGGCGCGCACATAGCGGCCGAATTCCTCGGGCGTTCCCGCGCTGACTTCCAGGCCCTCGGTTTCGGCACGCTTGCGGAACGCCTCGGTCTGCACCGCTTTCCTGGCGGCGGCGTTCAGGCGTGCAATCACCGGGGCGGGCGTGCCTGCCGGCACGAACAGCCCGTACCAGCTTTCGGCCACGTAACCGGGCACGCCGCTTTCCGCGATGGTGGGCACCTTCGCCAGCACCGGGCTTGTCGAGCGCTTGGCCGTGGTCACCGCGATCGCGCGCAGCTTGCCGTTCTCAAGCAACGACCCGACTGCGGAGGCCGTGGCGAACATCACATCCACCTGGCCGCCCAGCAAGTCGGTGATGGCTGGGCCGGCGCCTCGGTAGGGAATGTGATTGAGGTCGACTTTGGCCAGTGACTTGAACAGTTCACCCGCGAGGTGCGCGGAGGTGCCAGGGCCCTGCGAGGCAAACGAGATTTTCCCTGGCTTGGCCTTGGCGGCAGCGATCAGGTCCTGCACCGTCTTGTAGGGGCTGTCCGGGCGAACCACCAGCACGTTGGGCGACTGGCCTACCAGCATCACCGGCGCAAATGCCTTGTCGGTGGCATAGGGCAGCTTGGCGTGGATGCTCGGGTTGACCGCGTGCGCAAACGTGGCCATTACCATGGTGTAGCCATCCGGCGTGCTCTTGGCCACCGTGTCGGAGCCGATGATGGTACCGCCACCCGGCTTGTTGTCGATGATCACCGGCTGGCCGAGATCCTGCGACATCGTCACGCCCATGGTCCTGGCGATCAGGTCGGTGCCACCGCCCGGGGCGAAGGGCACGACGAGGCGAATGGGCTTTTCCGGGAAGGCTGCGGCGTTGGCGGCTGGCGCCAGCGCGCCCGTGGCGGCAAGCGCAATGGCCAACGTGGCCAGCGCCCTGCTGAAGAGGGGGAATGATTTAGGCACTTGCGTCTCCGTCCGGGTTTCTTGACGGGACAGGCGCCATTTTTTGCCCTACCCGTCGCTTATCGATGAACCCAGATTAAGCGCAAATATGGTCGAATACAGCCCTGCATTTCCACGCAGTGGAATTGCGTTCGGGCCTCGGCGGGCTTGCTTGGGGCCAGTGTGGCCGCCCGCCCGGCCGCTACCGGCATCCCGAGACTACGGTCACGACCAGCGGCCGCGGCAACATGCCGAATGCGTCAAGATGACGTCCCACGTAGTCACGCAGCTCAGCCTCGATGGCGGCGTGGCGCGATGTCGGCACCTCTTCCCACAAGCGCATCGACCGTGCGTGCGCAACCGCATGGTCGATGGAGAGCGACTCCATCGTTTGGATCCGCTCTTCCCGGACCGCGTGAAAGCCGCCGGCGGCTAGCGTCCTGGCGGGCTGGTACTCGGCTTTGGGCCGCGCCTGGCTCAGGGCCACGTGGCGGCCGACGATGTCAACGATGGCCTCGCGAAAATCGCCCGCGTCGTTCTTGTTGACGACGACGAAGGCCGCGCCCGGCATCAATACGCGGCGTATGTTGCGCACCGATGCATCGTCCGAGAACCAGTGGAACGCGCCGAAGGCGGTAGCCCCGCCAAATGCCGCGTCGGCAAAATCCAGGCGATCGGCGCCCATTACGTGGTACGCGCCCGCCTGCCCCAGCCGGCGCGCCTCGTCGATCATGTCCGGGTCAACGTCGATCCCGACCGGGCGAAAACCGCACGCGGTCAGTTGCCGGGTGGCGATGCCCGTGCCGCATCCGATGTCGAGGATGGCTGGCGTTTGTGCTGCCGCCAAAATATCTGCGACCTTGTCCATCACAGCCGTGCTGTAGGACTGGCGTGCCTGGTTGTAGATGGCTGCGGATTCGCCGAATGACATGAGCGGGGTACTCCTGAGATGATGGCCGGTCAGGCCAATCCATGAAAGACGTTCAGCCCGGGTACACAGGCGACGCCACCGGGTCGTGCATCATGAAGCGGTCGCGGCCGTTGCGCTTGGCCTCGTACATGGCTGCGTCGGCCTTTTCTAGCAGGAACTCCAGCGACGGCGACGCCGGGATTTCACAAACTGCGCCAACGCTGATGGTGACGCACGGGTGCTCCGGCCAGCCGCCATGCGGCAGCGCCAGCGAGCGCACGGCATTGAGCAGGCGCAAGCCGATTTCCCTCGTCTCGGCGGGCGCGATCGCCGGCAGCACGATGACGAACTCTTCGCCGCCAACGCGGGCGCAGAAGTCGCCGGGGCCGTTGCGCATGGCTTCGCCGATGGCGGCGGCAATGCGGCGCAGGCATTCGTCGCCGTGCACGTGGCCGTGCAGATCGTTGTACTGCTTGAAGTAATCGACGTCGATGATCAGCAGGCCGACCGGAATGCCGCGCTCAAACGCGTCGGCGATCGCGGCGGCAGCCTCGCGCTGGAAGTAGCGCCGGTTGAGCGCGCCGGTGAGCGCATCGCGATACAGGTCCGCCTCGATGCGTGAGAGCTTTTCCTCGGTCTCGCCGAGCCGCACCGCCAGGCTGGAGTTTTCCACCGTCAACGCGTGCTCGCGCGAGCGAAAGCGCGTGACGTCGCGCAGGAAGACAATGGTCCCGACCGGCTGCCGGTGCAGGTTGCGCACCGTATCCACGGTGAGCTCGTACTCGACACGCGCCTGTGAAATCAGGTGCGAGCCGCCGCTGCCGGGTGCGCCGCCGCGGCTGGCGGCAATCGCGTCCCGCCAGGCAGGCGGAAAGGCGCTGCCCCGCTCCACCTCCACCAGCAGGCGCCGGGCGGCAGGGTTGAAGTCGACGATGATGTCGTTGGCATTCACGATCACGCAGCCCTCTTGCAAGGCATCGAAGACCCTGAGCCTGGCGTAGTGGCCAACGTCATCCAGGTGCCGGCGCAGCGCGCATACCCACACCAGCACCGCCGTCACCGCGAAGGTGGCGGGGGTCAGGTCACCGCCCAGCGGCCCCGTCCATCCGCGCAAGTACGCGATATTGGCCACCAGCGGCAACGCCAGGCCGCCCGCAAGCACCGCCCTTCCCCCGCGGGTCAGGCTGCTGCTTGGCACCCGGGCTGTCAGCAGGAAGTAAACGCTGATCAGCAACAGCAGGTAGGTGTAGGCCGCCACCGCGGCGTATCCCGGGCCATGGCCGAAGACGGCGCCCGGCGGCGCGCCCCCCGGCACCAGCCGGATCGATGTCCAGATCAGGTGATGCCGTTCGTTGGTAAAGACCAGGGCCAGCGTCACGATATTGATGACGATGGGCAGCGAGAGCAGAGACCAGGGGATGACGAATCTTGGCCGGCTGAGCTGGACCATGGCGCAGAGCCAGCCGATGGGCACGGCGACAATGCCGACATATTGCACCTTGGCCCACAAGATGCGGGTTTCCAGGTCGACGGAGTTCAACTCGAGCAGGCGGCCGCCGCTCCATAGCGCGCTCCCCAGGGCCAGCGCCAGGAAGGCCTTGACGATGGGATCGTCCCGCCGCGTCCAGGTGGCGACGGCAACCGTCAGGCTTCCGACGACCGCAAAGGTGAGGCAGAGGACAAGGGGGTACGAAGGCATTCGGCCGGTTCCAGGACGCGCCCGCCGGCAGCGCCAGCGGTGGATTCTCCGGTCGGATTATAAGGTGGCGCGACGGGGCTGATCCGTGTCGCGGGAAGGCTTGGGCGCTTCCCTGGACGAATGCCCTCCTCAAAACCCCAACTGCCGCGCGGCCAGGTCTTTCATGATTTCCTCCGACCCGCCGCCGATCATCATGACCTTGACCTCGCGGTACACCCGCTCGCTCAGGGTGCCGCGCATGAAACCCATGCCGCCCAGGATCTGCACGGCCTGGTCGGCGCAGAACTGCATGGCCTGGGTGGCCTGGATCTTGGCCATGCAGGTGCGCGCCACCAGTTGCGCCGGGTCGCCGGCCTGATGCTGCACGCGGTAAGCGAGGTCGTAGACGAGGTTGCGGGCGGCTTCAATGCGCAGGGCCATGTCGACCAGCTTGTGGCGGATCACCTGTCGCTCCACCAGCGGGTGGCCGAAGGTGCTACGCTGGCGCGCCCAGTCGAGTGCTTCCTGCAGGCAGGCTTCGGCGTAGCCATAGGCGCTGGCGCTCATCCCCAGGCGCTCGGCGTTGAAGTTGCGCATGATGACCTGGAAGCCGCGGTTCTCTTCGCCGATCAGGTTGGCGGCCGGGATCCGGCAGTTGTCGAAGTGCAGGTGGGCGGTGTCGGAGGCGAGCCAGCCCATTTTCTTGAGTTCGGTGCGGGTCAGGCCGGGCGGGTTGCCTTCGATCAGCAGCAGGGAGATGCCGCCCGCACCCTTGTTGGCGGGATCGGTGCGCACCGCGGTGGTGATGAAGTCGGCGCGCATGCCGGAGGTGATGAAGGTCTTCTCGCCGTTGACGATGTAGTGGTCGCCGTCGCGCACGGCGGTGGTCTTCAGGCTGGCCACGTCGGAGCCGCCGCCGGGCTCGGTAATGGCCAGGGCCGCGATCTTGTCGCCAGCGATGACCGCGGGCAGCACGCGTTCCTGCAGCGCCTGGCTGCCGGCCGCGACGATGGGCGGCACGCCGATGGAATGGGAGTGCAGCGATGCGTTGACGCCGCCGGAGCCGCAGCGGGCAAACTCTTCGGCCTGGATCAGGTGATAGAAGATGTCGCCGGGCGTGCCGCCGAAGTGTTCCGGGTAACCCAGCCCGAGCAGGCCGACTTCCGCGGCGCGGTGGTATAGCGAGCGGGGAAAGGTCCCGGCTTCGTCCCAGTCGTTCACGTAGGGCGTGATCTCGCGGGCGACGAAGTCGCGCAGCGTGCTGCGGAACTGCTCATGCTCGGCGGTGAAATAGTGCGCCAGGGGCGGCAGGGTCAGGAGGCTCATCGTGGGTCCTGTCAGTGGGGCTGTCAGTGGGCGTTCGGGTCGGGGGTGGCGTGCGGCATGCAAGCCGGCATCCCTCGACCATAGGCCGCGCCGTGCGCTTCGTCTTGCGCAAAGTGGTTGGCCCCGGCAAACCCAAACTCCCCAACCAACCGCTTAGCCGGGCGGCATGCGATCGAGCTGCCGGGCGGATGCCTCCAGCCCTTGCAGGATGCTGTCCGCCACCTTTTGCGGAAAGCCCCCCGGCAAGGCGGCGCTGACCGTGGCAATGACCGCCGGCGTCTGCGCAATGAGCCGCTGGACGATGCCTTCGGCATCCGGGCCGTGGAAGCACTTGGGCGCCATGGCGTTGAAATGCCGGCGCTGCACGTCCTTGAACAGGTAGTGCCGGTTCTTGCCGGCCACCGCCATGGCCAGCTTGGCCTTGTGCCATGACCACTGGTTTGCCCCAAAGCCAACCACCGGCCAGATCGACATCACGTCATAAAGCGGCGTCATCCGGTAGCGCCCGCCAGGCAGCAGGCGGATGCTGAAATTCTTGGCATGCCCGTCGGGCGCCGCCAGCATCCAGAACAGGATCTGCGTGGTGAGGAAGGTCTCCAGGTCTTCGTCGGCATGGGTCGATTGCCGCAGGATCTGGGCGATGTCGCGCATGCCAGGGCCGCCATCCGCCTCGTACTTCAGGTGTGGGGCGACGCCGAGCGCCTGGCAGAAATCCTCCTGCGGCAGGCGCAGGATCCAGCCTCCCGAGGAATGCATCTGCCGGTCGAAGCGCTGCACGCTCAGGACCTTCTGGCTGGCGAAGGTCTTGATTTCGCTATGCGCCACCGGCAGGCCGTAGGCGGCGAGGATGGCCAGGCAGAGCCACTCGTTCTCGACCGAGGTACTGAGGTCGGCCCGCTTGTTGCCCACCAGCCCAAGCGGCAGCTTGAGGATGTGCGTGGTGGGCGTGGCGCCGTGGGGCTTCATCCACTGGTTGCCGTGCCACAGCAGCGCGGTCTTTTCCTGCGCGCCGGCCAGGGAGATGCGCAAGTCTTCGTCATCTTCCTGTGCGCCCATGCCGGTGGGGCTGACCGTCTGCCGCAGCAGTTTTTCAATATCGGCGTCGGACTGCGGGGTGCCTTCGATGCGGTCATGGCCCGCCGGCTGTTCGTTCTCGCCGAGCAATTGCACGGCGCCGACGCAATCGCGGCCGATGGCTTCCAGCAGGTCGAAGGCTTCCGTGGTTGCCGCCTTGAAACGCGTAGCCAGGCGCTTGCGGATGGCGTCACTGTCGGGCAGCAGGTTGTCGAAGTAGTTGCGCACCCGGTCGCCCTTGAGCGGGGAGGTATCGACGCCGAAGGGAAGCGACAGGGAAAGTGGGCGTCCGGCGGGCGAGGCCAGCCAGCCGGGGTCGTACTGCAACTCCATGTCGCCCCGCGTGGGGATGCGCCACGTCCCCACCCGCTCGCCATTGGCCCATACCGACAACGCCCGCGCATGCGATCTGCGGCCCATGGCTACCACTCCACCGGCGAGGCTTCGGTGCCTGCCGCGTGCCTGTCTTGCACGACGAGTTCCAGGCCGAGGACGCTGATCAGCGCCAGCAACTGGTCGGCGCTGATGCTGCCCGGGTTGAGTTCCATATGGGAGATGCGGCTCTGGCTGACATCCAGCCGCGCGGCCAGGTCCGTCTGCGACAGCTTGGCGGCGCGCCGTGCGGATTGCAGCACTTGCCCGAGCTGGCTGGGGGTGGTGAGCAGCTGTTTCATCTTGGTGATCCGAAGTTACCCATCCAATGCGTAATCTCACTTTACAAACTACATGGGTAAATTGCAAATACCAATTTAGTGGGTAATCATCAATTACCCATGTCATGCGTAATCCGTGTTTGATTCGCGCTTAATCTACGTCCACAGAGACGACGCTGCCGCCCTACGCAGCGACCCAGCCACTTTCCGCAAGCCTTGCCCCACGCGACTTGGCTACGCTTGCCGCTCTGACCTGCCCCGGGTCTTTGCCGCATCCAATTTGCCATCCAACGCCAGGAGAGTCCGCATGACTGCCAACCCGCCGCCCGCCACCATTGGTGCCGCCCTTCGCCAGGCCAGCCAGCGGTGGGGCCAGCGCACTGCCTACCGCTGCGGGCCGCAGGCCCACACCTTTGCCGGGATGGAGGCCAGCTCCGCGCGGCTTGCCTGTGGGCTGCTTGGCCTGGGCATCGCCCGTGGCGAGCGCATCGGCGTGATTGGCCTGAACCAGATCGAGTGGCTGCAGCTGTTCTTTGCCGCAAGCCGGATCGGCGTGGCGGTGGTGGGCCTGAGCGTGCGCTACCGCGATAACGAGATCGAGCATATGGTCAACGACAGCGCGGTCAAGGCGGTCTTCACGGTGCCGGAGTGCGAGGGCTTTGATTTTCCAGGCATGCTGGCACGGCTGGCTCCGCGCATGCCGGGCTTGTCGCATGTGGTGCTGATCGACCCAATCAACGCAATCGACGCAATCGAAACGGCGCCACCGGCCGACACCAGCTCGCTGCGGCTTTCCATGCTGCTGGCCACCGCGCCGGACCCGGCCGTGCTGGAGGCCGCCGAGGCGCAGGTCGTGCCGCAGGACCAGGCCATGGTGATTTACACCTCAGGCACCACCGGGCGGCCTAAGGGCGCGGGACTGTCCCACCGCAGCATGCTGGCGGCAGCCCTGGCCCAAGCGCGCCATGTGCGCACGACCGAGGCCGACCAGCTCCAGCTGGCCCTGCCCTTGAACCATGTGGGCGGCATCACCTGCGGGGTGCTGAACTTCCTGCTTGGCGGCGGTACCTGCGACCTCGTGCCAGCCTTCAAGGCAAACCTGGTGCTTGCCAGGATGCGCGAGCACCCGCCCACCATCTTCTCGGGCGTGCCGACCATGGCCACGCTGCTGCTGATGCATCCCGACTCCGCCAAGGTGGATTTCTCCTCCGTGCGGCTCGTGATCGTGGGCGGCGCCACGGTGGATGCGGCCCTGCTGGAGCAGTTGCAGGCCCGCATGCCGCAGGCGACGGTGATGAACCTGTATGGCCTCTCGGAATCCTCTGGCGCGATCGTCATGACGCCCTGGGACGCGCAGCGACAGGACCTGATGCAATCGATTGGCCGCGTGTTCGATACCGCCGAGGTACGGGTGGTTTCGTTTGCTGGCGAAAGCCTGGCCACGGGCGAAATCGGCGAGCTCTGTTTCCGTGGCGCGGGCGTTTGCCCGGGCTATGTGGGCGGCGCGGCCGGGGAGGATGGATTCGATGCCCAGGGCTGGCTGCACTCGGGCGACCTGGGCTACGTGGACGAACGCGGCTATATCCACTTGAAGGGGCGCAAGAAGGATATGTATATCCAGGGCGGCTTCAACGTCTATCCGGCCGAGATCGAAGGCGTGATCGCGCGCCACCCGGCGGTGATGATGGTCGCCGGCATTGGCGTGCCCGACCCGGTGCTGGGCGAGATCGGCCGCTATTACATCGTGCCCAAGCCTGGCTGCCAGGTCTCCGAGCAGGAAATCCGCGCGTACTGCGGGACCCGCCTGGCGGACTACAAGGTGCCGCGCCAGGTGGTGCTGCGCGATGCGCTGCCGCTCACGCCGGCCGGCAAGATCCACAAGGCGGCCTTGCGCACGGAGGACGCGCCGGATACCCCTGCCCGGCCCGCCTAGCCCGGCATGCCGCCGCCCACCTCCACACGCTCGCCAATCAGGGCGAGCTTGCGCGAGCCGGCAAAGATATCGCTGGGTTTGAGCCCGTAGACCTGGCGGATGGAATGGCTGAAGTGGGTGGAGTCCGGATAGCCCGCATCCAGCGCCACATGGGCTAGGTTGGAGTCCTGGGTGACGTAATGCAGCAGGCTGCGGGCGCGCTTCCAGGTCCGGAAGCTGCGGAACGGCGTGCCGACATCCTCCTTGAACAGATGCAGGAAGCGCGAGAAGGACAGATGGGCCGAAGCGGCGCATGACTCGGCCGTGGCCGTGGCCGACGGCGCGTTGCGGATGCGTTGCACCGCGGCCTCGATACGCGGGTCCAGCTTGCGCGGCGCCAGCGCGTGCCCGAAGAAGATCTGGTCGAAGCTGTCCGCCTGCAGTTCCAGCTCCCGGCCGCGCTCGCTCAGGTAGGCATGCACCTGCCGCACATGGCGCACAAAGGCCGGATCGTCCACCGGCCCTGCCCGCTCGCGTATCACCGGCGGCAGGCGCGCCAGGTCGATGCTCTCCGCCTCCAGTGCGAGGTCGCAGATCATGCGGTCGTCGCAAGCAACCGAGTGCGGCATGTACGCCGGCACCACCGCCAGTTCCGTGGATGCCCAGGGCCCGTCGTCAAACCGGATGCGGATGGGTGCGCGCAAAGCCACATAAATCAATAGCCCACCCATGGTGCGGACCGAAGGCGAGCCAAGCAGGCCGGCGTAGAACAGCCTGTCGGGGGTGAGCCACATCACCCGTCCGGCTCCGTCCCGGGCGCCAGGCGCCACGGTCGTCGCTGGCGGGCACGCAATGCCTGGTGCTTGCATCTGCATGTCCTCGTCTCCTGCTGGCACCGTCCGCGCACCGATGGATGCGTCGCCAGGCCTGCTAGTTATTTGCTCTCGGTACGCCGCCAGGATGCGATGCAAAAATGCGACGCAAAAAGCAGCGTAGCCGGGGCTACCGGCTACGTCTTGCGTCAGGTGGCTATGTCAGCTGGCCATGCCAGCCACAGGCGGGTCCGGTGCTCAGCCCTCGCCAGGGGGCACGTCGTAATGCTCGCGATACCGCTGGCGCAACGCGAACTTCTGGATCTTCCCGGTGGAGGTGGCCGGCAATGCCGCCAGCAGCAGCACGGCCTTGGGCACCTCGAAGCCGCCTAGGTGGGCCCGGCAGTGCGCGCCCAGCTCGTCGTCCTCCACCCGGGCGCCGGGCTTCAGGGTCACGAAGGCAGTCACCGCCTCGCCCCAGCGCGCATGCGGCAGCCCGACCACCGCCGCATTGGCTACGGCGGCATGGCGCAGCAACACCTCCTCGACCTTGATCGAGGGCACGTTTTCGCCGCCGCTCTTGATCATGTCCTTGATGCGGTCGAGGAAAAGCAACTGGCCATCCTCGTCCAGCACGCCGAGATCGCCGGAGTGATGCCAGCCAAAGCGCTGCACGCGGGCGGTAGCCTCGGGATCCTTGTAATAGCCCAGCATCACGTTCGGCCCGCGAAACACGATCTCGCCAGGCTCACCCGGGCCGAGCAGCCGGCCATCGTCGCTCATCACCGCCACCTCGTTGACCACCGTGCCCACGCCCCAGAAGGCGCCAAAGCGCTTGCGCTGCTCCTGCGCCTCGAAGATGGTGGCCGCCGGGTACATCTCGGTCTGGCCCGAGCACAGGACGAAGTTGGGGCAAAACGCATCCAGCAGGCGCAGCAGCAGGTTCTTGGGCAATGGCGCCATGCCGTAGATGCACAGCCGCACGCTGGAGAGGTCGGTCGCGGCGAACTGCGGGTGCTCCAGCATGGCCCGGTACATCATCGGCAGCGCCACCACCACGGTGACGCGGTGCCGGGCCAGGTCCGCCAGCACCCGGGCCGGATCGAAGCCGCGCCCGATCACCACGGCATGGCCGCCCAGCAGCGCGCTCATGGTATTGCCGTGCTGCGCGCAGTGGAACATCGGCAGCAGGCAGGTAAAGACTTCACTCGCCGTCCCGCAGCCGGTATCGACCAGGTTGGCCGCCAGCACCGAATGCACCGAGGCGTGGGAATGCATGACGCCCTTTTGCGGGCCGGTGGTGCCGCTGGTGTACATGATCTGTGCCAGTTGGCCGCTGGCGATATCCACATCTGGCAGCGTGGCCGGCTGGCCGGCCAGCGCGTCGGCATGCCGGGTAAGCGCCAACCCTGCCACCTCGCCTGCCGCCTCGCCCGCCGGCTCCAGCAACACGACGGGAATGCGCGACGCCGCGACCAGCTCGCCGATGCCGGGCCGCGCCAGCACGGACGCGTCCGCCACCAGGCGCGTCACCTCCGCATGTTCCAGGATGTACTGGATCGCATCCGGCGCCAGCGCCGTGTTGATCGGCACCCACACCATGCCCGCTTTCTGTATGCCCAGCAGCGCCACGATCATGTCGATGGAGTTGTTGCACAGCATGCCGACACGCTCTGCGCTGCGCATGCCCTGGGCCAGCAGGTAGTGGGCAAACTGGTTGGTGGCGGCGTTCAGCGCCGTGTAGCTGAGGCTGTGGTCGCCTTCGATCAATGCCGTGCGGGCGCCGAAGCGCCGCGCGCTACGGTGGATCACATCGCCCAGGGCGATGCGCCCGATGCGCTCGCGCGCCTGTTCCGTTGCCGTGCTCATGGTTGTCTCCGGTTGTTCATGGATGCCGCGCCCGCTCAGTTCATCTTGGGCGGCGGCAGCAGGTCGCTGGCCGGGATCCACTTGTCGCCAGCCACCTTCATGATGCGGATGCGGTCGTTGCTCAGGCGGTTGCTGGCGGAGACATTGAAGCCCGGGTTGCCCAGGGCGTCCTGCGGTAGCTTGGTCGACTCCATGGCGGCGTTGAAGGACTCCGCGCTCAGGTTGCGCCCGGCCTTGTCGGCGATGGTGGCGAAGGTGGTGTAGGCGTAGTAGCTGAACATCGAGTACACACCCGGGTCTTCATTGAAGCGTTTCTTGTAGGCGGCTGCCCATTGCCGTACCGCCGGGTTTGCATCGTCCGCATAGGGCAGCATGATGAAGGCCGCCGCATGCAGGCCTTCCATGGCCTTGCCGCCCAGCAATGGCACCTGGTGCGCGTAGTTGGCCGAGGTGCCGGCGAAGACCGGGTTGAAGCCGATCTTGCGCGCTTCCTGGACGGAGGCGATGTACTCGCGCATCGTGGAGGCGTTGAATACCAGGTCGCAGTTGGCCGCCTTGAGCCGCGCCATCTGCGAGGAAAAATCGGTGGCGCCGCGCTTGTACGACACCTTTTCCACCAGGGTCATGTTCCTGGTCTTGAGGTAGGCCTGCACGCCCTCCACGGACTCCCGCCCGTAGTCGTCGTCCTGGTACAGCGCGCCCACCCGCTGGTAGGGCTTCTGTTTGAAGAAGTAATCCATGATGGTGGTGGACATCAGGAAATTGGACGGTCCCAACGCGATCTTGTATGGGCTGGCCGGCTCATACATGTCGCGCGCGGCGCTCTGCGGCATGAAGTTGAAGACCTTGCTTTGCACCAGGAACGGCAGCGTGGCCATATTGGGCGCGGTGCCCAGGTGGCCGATGATGGCGAACACGCCATCCTGCGTGACCAGCTTCTGCGCGGCCAGCACGGCACGCTTGGGCTCGTAGCCGTTGTCTTCCACCACCACCCGCAGCTTGCGGCCCTGCACGCCGCCGCGCGCGTTGATCTCCTCCACGGCCATGGTCATGCCGTTGCGCGACTCCTTGCCGTAGTTGACGATCGGCCCGGACATATCGGTGATCAGGCCGAGCACGATTTCCTTGTCGGTGACGCCGCGCGTCTGCGCGCTCGCGCCGGCGCTGAGCGCGAGCGCAATGGCGGCGATGGTGGTCTTCAAGATCATGGTTGTCTCCTTGTCTTATCGGTTTGTGCTCTATGAGTGGATTGCCTTGGCTTCAATGCACGCTCTGCGGCGGCTTGGGTCCCGGCTGGAACCTGCTTTGCACGGACCGCGAGTCCGGCGGTAATGCGATAGGCGCATGGCCCGGTGCCACGGCATCGGCGGCTGGCGGCGGCGCGGACCAGTCGGACAAGCGCTGCCCGCTTTGCGCCAGCGCCGCCAGCAAGGGGGAGATGTCCCAGTAGTCGTAAGGATTGCCGCGCAGGCGGGCGTAGCGCTCCAGCCCGGCTTTGACGCGGGGCAGGCCAATGCTGTCCGCCTGCCATACAGGGCCCCCGAGATAGTCGGGAAAGCCATAGCCGGCGGTCCACACCATGTCAATGTCTCCGGGCCGGCAGGCCATGCCCTCCTCCAGCAGCTTGGCGGCCTCGTTGATCAGCGGAAAAACCAGGCGCTCGATGATCTCGGCATCGGTAATGTCGGTGCGCCGGGCAATGCCGTGCGCGCGGCCCAGCGCGGCGCAGATGCGCTCGGCCTCCGGGTCCGCCACCGGCTCGCCGTCCGGATAGCGGTAGTAGCCCGCGCCGCTCTTGCAGCCGAGCCGCCCCAGCATGAACAACGTGCGCACCACCGCGCGATAGGCGGGATCCGGCGGCAGTCCCCCGGCCTTGCCGTACTCCAGCACGATCTTGGCACCCGTGTCGATCCCGGCCAGGTCCAGCATGCGGCACGGCCCCATCGCCATGCCGTAAGCCTGCATCACGGCATCCAGCCGCGCCGGGCTCACGCCTTCCATGAGCAGGAACTCGCTCTCGCGCAGGTAGGCCTCGGCCATGCGGTTGCCGATAAAGCCGAAGCACACGCCCGTCACCACCGCCACCTTGCCGAGCCGCCGGGCCAGCTGCATGGCAGTGATCAGCACATCCGGCGCGGTGGCGCTGCCGCGCACCACTTCGATCAACCGCCCGCCATTGGCCGGGTTGCGGAAATGCAGCCCGGCGAAATCGTCCGGCCGGCCGCAGGCCTCGGCCAATACCTCCACGTCCAGCGTGGAGGTATTGGTGGCAATGATTGCCCCGGGCTTGCAGATCTGGCCAAGACGGGCGCACACCTGCTGCTTGAGCGCCATGTCCTCCACCACCGCTTCGATCACCAGTTCGCAGCCGCCCAGTGCGGCGTAGTCCAGCGTGCCGGCAATCAGGCCCATGCGCCTGGCCACCTGATCGGGCTGCAGCCGCCCGGCCGCCGCGCTGGCCTCGTACTGGGCGCGCACGGACGCCAGGCCCTTGGCCAGCGCCGCGTCGCTGGCCTCGACCAGCGTGACCGGCACGCCGGCGTCCGCCAGGCTCATGGCGATGCGCCTGCCCATGGTGCCGGCGCCCACCACCCCAGCGGTATGCAGCGCGCGCGGGGTGATGCCCGAGGGCACCCCGGGCACGCGGGCCGTCTGGCGCTCGGCAAAGAACAGGTGGCGTAGCGCCCGCGATTCTGGCGACGCCACGCAGGCGGCAAGCAGGGCAGCTTCCACCGCCTCGCCCTCGGCGAACGGCAGGGTCGCCGCCGCCTTCACCGCTTGCACGACAGCGGCGGCCGCGGGATAGCGCGCGCGCTCCTGCGTGGCGCGCTGCAAGGCCTGCGCGAAGAAGTCCGGCGGGAGCCCGGCAACAGGCACGGACAGCGTCGACAGCCGGCGCGGCGATGCCCGCCTCGCCAGCAGGTCTTCCAGAAAATGAAGGCCAGCGGCCAACGGCTCGCCCGGCTCCAGCGCATCGACGATGCCGGCGGCCAGCGCCGCCTCGGCGTCGAGCATGCGCCCGCTCAGCATCAGGTCCAGCGCCAGGGCCGCCCCGCAGGCGCGCGGCAGCCGCTGGGAGCCCAGCGAGCCGGGCAGCAGCCCCAGCTTGATCTCGGGCAGCCCGACCCGCGTGCCGGGCACGGCCAAGCGGTAATGGCAGGCCAGCGCCAGTTCCAGCCCGCCGCCCAGCGCGGTGCCGTGCAGCACGGCCACCACCAGCCGTTCGCTGGCTTCGAGCCGGGCCAGGATGCGGTTGTAAGGCGCAGCCGTGAAATCCGGCGCATCGAACTGCGCGATGTCGCCGCCCGCCACGAAGGTGCGGCCCGCGCACCAGATCAGCAAGCCATCGAGGGAGGAATCGGCCTCGAAGGCGCCCACCTTGGCTTCCAGCCCCGCCACCGTCGCCACCGAGAGCGCGTTCACCGGTGGATGGTCGATGCACAGCAGGCCGATGCGGCCGTGCCGCACCAGGCTGACGGGAACCGCTTTGTCCGCATCGCTCATGGCGCCTCCTGTCTCCTGTTGGGGCCGCTTGCGTTCAGGCCACCTTGGCCAGGTACATCGACTCGATCAGCGCGCTGTATTTGTCGTTGACCAGCTTGCGCTTGAGCTTCATGGTGGGCGTCAGTTCCTCGTCCTCGGCGCCAAGGCGGGTCTCGATCAGCCGGAATGCCTTGATCTGCTCGACCCGCGCGAACTGCTTGTTGACGCGGTCGATCTCCTGGCCCACCAGCGCGATGACCTCCTTGCTGCGGCACAGCGAGCCGTAGTCGGAGAAATGCACATCGTGCTCCTGCGCCCACTGCTCCACGTTGTCCTGGTCGATCATCACCAGGCAGCTCAGGTAGGGCCGGCGGTCTCCGATCACCACGGCGTCGGTCACATAGGGGCTGAACTTAAGCTGGTTCTCCCACTCGGACGGCGTGACGTTCTTGCCGCCAGCGGTGATGATCAGGTCCTTCATGCGGTCGGTGATATAGAAGTAGCCCTGCTCGTCCACCCGGCCCACGTCGCCCGTGCGCAGCCAGCCATCGGCCATGGTCTCGGCGGTCTTGGCGGGCAGGTTCAGGTAGCCCATGAAGACCTGCGGGCCCCGCACCAGCAGCTCGCCTTCCTGCGAGACCTTCACCTCGGTATGCGGCAAGGCAATGCCGATGCTGCCCGGGCGGGTCCGGCCGGGCGGGTTGCAAGTGGCCGCGCCGGTGATCTCGGTCATGCCCCATAGCTCGTGCAGCACGATGCCCAGCGCCATATACCAGCGGATCAGGTCGGGCGAGATCGGCGCCGCGCCGGTCACGGCCAGCTGCACGCGGTTCAGGCCCATCATGCGCCGCACATTGCCCAGCACCAGCGTATCGGCCAGCCAGAGCTTCAGGCGCGCGGCCAGCGGCAGCACCGTAGCCTGCCCGTCCTCGTGCACGCGGGCCTGACCGGCGGCCAGCGCCCAGTCATAGGCCCAGCTCTGCAGGCGGGTCGCTTCCCGGACCGCGATGGTCACGCTGGAATACAGCTTCTCCCACACGCGCGGCACCGCCAGGAAGGCGTCGGGCTGGATCTCGCGAATGTTGTCGAAGATGGTGTCGGGGTTCTCGACAAAGTTGACGACGGCACCGGACAGGATCGAGTAGTACTCGCCAAAGATCCGCTCCGAGACGTGGCACAGCGGCAGGAAGGCCATGCGCTCGCCGATGGTGGTGGCGGGGAGGAACTCGCGCAGCGTCAGGCAGCTGCGCAGCACATTGCGGTGCGACAGCATAGCCCCCTTGGGCCGTCCCGTGGTGCCGGAGGTATAGACCAGCACCGCCAGCGCGTCGGCGCTGCCGGCGGCCAGCCGCGCCGCCACCAGCCCCGGTTGCCGCGCCCGCGCTTGCCTGCCGAGCGCCAGCAGCGCGTCGAAGCTGAGCACGCCGGGGTCATCGAAGCCGGCCAGCCCTTCCATGTCGTACACGATCGCCTTGCGTAGCCGTGGCAGGCGCTCGCGCACCTCCAGGTACTTGTCCAGCTGCTCCTCGTTCTCGACGAAGAGCATGACGCTGCCCGAGTCGTGGCAAAGATACTCCACCTGCGAAGGCGAGTCGGTGGGATAGATGCCGCTGACCACCGCACCGGCGGTGAGCGCGCCAAGGTCGCTCCACACCCATTCGCGGTTGGTGCTGGACAGCACCGACACCACCTCGCCTGCCTGCAGGCCCAGCTCGGCAAGGCCAGCGGCGACATCGGCCACGATCTCGCCCACTTCGCGCCAGCGGTAGCTGCGCCAGACCCCGAGGTCCTTTTGCCGCATCATCACGGCGTCGGCGCGCTGGTCCACGGCGTGCCAGAACATCTGCGGCAGGGTCTCGAATGCCGCTTCGGAAAGGGGCTGCAGGGTGTGCGCCGTCGCCATTGCCGTTGCCATTGCCATTGATTGCTCTCAACTTGGTGATGGTTTAGCGCGCTACCGCCAGGTCTTGCGCTTTTTCCAGCGGCGCTCGCCGCGCACGCCGCTGTCCTTCATGCCGAGGTAGAACTCCTTGATGTCATCCTTCTCGCGCAGCACGGCGCAGGTGTCCTCGGCCACGATGCGGCCGTTCTCCAGCACATAGCCATAGTCCGCCGCGTTGAGCGCCATATTGGCGTTCTGCTCCACCAGCAAGATGGTGGTGCCGCGCTCGCGGTTGATGCGCACCACGATCTCGAAGATGTCCTTGGTGAGCTTTGGCGACAGGCCCAGGCTGGGCTCGTCGAGCAGGATCAGCTCCGGCGCGGCCATCAGCGCGCGCGAGATCGCCAGCATCTGCTGCTGGCCGCCCGAGAGCAGGCCGGCATCCTGCGCGGCACGCTCGCGCAGCACCGGGAAGTAGCCGTAGACCGCTTCCATGTCGCGCGCCACGCCGTCGCGGTCGCGCCGGGTATAGGCCCCCATCAGCAGGTTGTCGTGCACCGACAGCAGCGGGAACACCTCCCTGCCCTCGGGCACGTGGCTCAGGCCACGCCGCACGATCTGCGCCGGGTCCATCGCAGCGATGCTCTCGCCCTTGAAGGCGATGCTGCCGCGCGTCGGGTCCAGCACGCCGGAAATGGTCTTGAGGATGGTGGTCTTGCCGGCGCCGTTGGCGCCCAGCACGGTGGCGATGCTGCCGCGCTGCACGGCAAGGCTCACGCCCCGGATCGCCTTGACCGGGCCGTAGGCGCTTTCCACGTTGGCCAGCGCCAGCACGGGCGTGTCCTGGATTTCGCGCATCTTGTCAGCGCCTTGCATCAGGTTCATGCCGCTCTCCGCAGTGAGGCTACGTCGTCCACGGTGCCCAGGTAGGCTTCGATCACCCCGGGATGCGCCTGGACCTCGGCTGGCGTGCCCTGCGCCAGCACCTGGCCCTGGTTCATCGCCAGCACCCGGTCCGACACGCGCGACACCAGGCTCATGTCGTGCTCCACCATCAGCACGGTGATGCCCAGCTCGCTCTGGATGTCGCGGATCCACCAGGCCATGTCCTCGGTCTCTTCCACATTCAGCCCGGAAGACGGCTCGTCCAGCAGCAACAGCCGGGGGCTGCTGCACAAGGCCCGCGCCAGCTCCACTACCTTGCGCACGCCATAGGGCAGGCCCGCCACCAGCGCGTCGCGATGCGCCTGCAGGTCCAGCAGCTCGATCATTTCCTCGGCCTTGTGGCGCGCGGCCAGCTCCGAGCGGCGCGCGGCAGGGGTAAACAGCAGGTCTGCCCAGAAGCCGCTGGCGCGATGCGTGTGGTGGCCGATCAGCAGGTTCTGCAGCACCGTGGCGTGCTCGAACAGCTCGATATTCTGGAAGGTGCGCGCGATGCCCTGCGCGGCGATCGCGTGGGGCGGCAACTGCGTCAGGCTGCTGCCCTGCCACAGGATCTCGCCGCTGGTGGGCGGATAGATGCGGCTGATCAGGTTGAACACCGTGGTCTTGCCGGCCCCGTTGGGCCCGATCAGCGTAAAGACCTCGCCGCGCCGCACATCGAAGCTCACGCCGCCAAGCGCCAGCACGCCGCCAAAGCGCACCGACAGGTCGCGCACGCTGAGAAGAGTGTCTGTCATGCGGGTCTCCTTATTTCAGGCGCTCGGAGCGCTGGAAGGCCTTCTGGCGCCGGAACATGCCCTGGCGATAGAAGGGAAACAGCTCCAGGTACGTGCGGATCTTGCACCAGCGCCCGTACAGCCCCATCGGCTCGAACAGCACGAAAGCCATCAGCACCAGCCCGTACACCAGCGCCTGCAGGCCGCTGGCTTGCCCGATGGCCGGCGGCAGGAGATCCTTCGCCAGCACGATCATCTGCGGCATGACGATCAGGAAGATCGCGCCAAGAAACGCGCCATGCACAGAGCCCAGCCCGCCCACCACAACCAGCAGCAACAAGTCGATCGACTGGGCAATGCCGAACTGCTCGGGCGAGATGTAGCGCAGCTTGTGGGCATACAACGCCCCGGCGATGCCAACCAGCGCGGCGGACAACGCGAACGACAAGGTCTTGTAGCGCGCCAGGTGAATGCCCATGCTCTGCGCCGAGATCTCCGAGTCCCGGATGGCGATGAAGGCCCGCCCCGTGGCGCTGCGCAACAGGTTGAGCACGGCCAGCGTGGCCAGCAGGCAAACCGCGAGCGACAGGTAGTAGAACGCCACCGGCCCGTCAAGCACATAGCCCCACAGTTGCGGCGCGGCCACCGGCAGGCCGGCATTGCCGCCGGTCACGCTTTCCCAGCGCGCCAGGACCTCCTCGACGATCAGGCCGAAGGCCAGCGTGGCGATCGCCAGGTAGATGCCCTTGACGCGCAATGCCGGCAGTCCCACCACCACGCCCGTCAGTGCCGACAGCGCAGCCGCGGCCAGCAAGGCCGGCACGAAGGGCACGCCGTGGCTGGTCAGCCAGGCCTGCGTATAGGCGCCCACGCCAAGGAAGGCCGCATGGCCGATCGACAGCAGCCCCGTGTAGCCGGACAGCACCATCAGGCCCAGGCCCGCAATGGCGTAGATCAGCACAAAGCCAAGCTGCGCGATCCAGTAGCTGCTGGCCCAGCCCGGCGCGACCAGCAGGCACGCCATCAGCAAGCCGTACCAGAACACATGGCCCGGGTGCCTGGCCAGGCGCAGGTCCTGGCGATAGTCGGTCTTGAAAAGGAATCGCATCGCGTCTCTACACCTTTTTGCGCAGGTTCTCGCCGAACAGGCCGTTCGGCTTGACCACCAGCATGATCAGCACCACGACATAGGCCGCGACGTCCTTGAAGCCCTCGGGCAGGTAAAAGCCCGCCAGCGACTCCACCACGCCGATCACCAGCCCGCCCACGATCGCGCCCGGCAGGCTGCCGAAGCCGCCCACCACCGCTGCGGGGAAGGCCTTGAGGCCGAGCATGCCCATGCTGGCGTGGACAAAGGTGATGGGCGCCAGCAGCAGGCCGGCGATCGCGGCCACCGACGCCGACAAGCCCCACACCAGCCCGTTGAGCCGCCGCACCGGAATGCCCATGTAGTAAGCGGCAAGCTGGTTCTGCGAGCTGGCCTGCATCGCCACGCCGATGCGGCTGTAGCGGAACACCAGGTAAAGCACCACGCAAAGCGCCGCGGTGACGCCGATCACCGCCACCTGCTCCACGCTCAGCACCAGCGCGCCGGTGCGCCACACCATGCCCTGGTAAGGCACCGGCAAGGTATGCGTGCCGGCGCCGATGCCCGGCACCATGGTGATCAGCCCGCGCATCACGTAGCCCATGCCGATGGTCAGCATCACCACGGTGAACTGCGGCTGGCCCAGGATGGGGCGAATCGCCAGGCGCTCGACCAGCATGCCAAAGCCAGCCATGCCCGCCACCGTCAATGGCACGGCAAGGACCAGCGGCAACCCGAGCATGGTCAGCACCACGCCGGCGAAGGCACCCAGCATCATGAACTCGCCTTGCGCGAAATTCACCGTCTCGGTCGCCTTGTAGATCAGCACAAAACCCAGGGCGATCAGCGCATAGATGCAGCCCAGCGCAATCCCCGAGATCGTCAATTGCAGGATCTCCAATCTTGTCTCCTGTGCCGGCCGCCCCTTGCCGCGCGCGGTGTGCGGGCGGCCGGGGCCGATCTCGGATTTGGGTGGGTCGAGCGCGCCCGATGGCACCGGGTGCGACTGGTGCCACCGTAACAAAACTACCGGTATGGCTCTTGTGTGGACTGGCTGTATATGGATTGGGGATTACCCATGGATTACCCATGGATAACGCGGCTGGCGCCGTGCGCCGCCAGGGGATCAGCGGCGCACCAGCACCACCGCAAGCTCGAATGCGCCGCCGGGATGCGCCACAGCGTCAAACGGTGGCTTGGGCCATTCCCATTGCTGGGCGGGGAACAGCGCGCGCATGGCGTTGATGTCGCAGTGATACGGGGGCCCTTCCACCACGCCCTGCCCAGCGCTGTCACGGCGCATCTGCATGAACAGCGCTAGCAGGCGCCCTCCTGGACGCAGCCAGGCATGGAGCTGAGCGGCATAACGGGTCCAGTGGTCGGGATGCAGCGCGCACAGGCAGGTCTGCTCATAGATCGCATCCACCGGCGTGGCCGGCTGCCACTGCAATACGTCCGCCTGTTCCAGGTCCGCCTGCAGTCCGCTCGGCGCCAGCCGGGCAAGCGTGCGGGCCAGCGCCCCGGGCGCGTAGTCGATACCGCTGACCCGCGCGCCGTGCGCCGCCAGCGCGGCGACTTCCCAGCCACCGCCACAGCCGGGCACGAGCACGCGCTCCCCGGGCTGGATGATGCCTTGCGCAAGCCAGGCTTGGAGTTGCGGGCTGGCGGCTTCGCGTTCCCAAGGGGTTTGCCCGGATTCGAAGCGGGATTGCCAGAAATTGATGGTTGGTCCTGCCATTGGAGGCTCCTCTTGTTTTTTCAAAGTTTCTTGTCTGTTGTTTCTTTTGGCGGCGTTGGTTTTTGGACCCAACAGCCATACGACATCTCCCTGCGGGGGCTGCCGGTCACTCTTCTTTGCGTCGGCAAAGAAGACTAACGAGAAGAAAGCCGACCCTGCCGGGAGCAGAGCAATCAGGCTGCTTTTGCCTCGGTGGTTGCGTCGTACGGCCCGGAGTGTTGGCTGGCCTTTGCCATACCGGCTTGGAGGTCATCGTTACGGCATGACCATATGGTCACGTGGTGGTGCCCCTGATCGCTTTGCTCGGTGAGCGTTCGGGCATCTGCCGTTCGCGGTGCGTAGCACCACGATCCTGCCTGCCCTGGTGGTTTCGTGGTTTTGTCTCTGACGGCGGGCGCCCTGCCATTTGATGCCCTGCCGTACCGGTGCGAGGGGTACCTTGCTACCAACTCCCCTGGTTTCGTGGTGGGCACCGTGGCCCGTCCGCGAGGGCCGCGCTCACACCCACGACGCTTGCTCTCCGAGACAAAACCACGAAACCAGCCACACCCGAAACGGCGCAGCACGTTGCACCGCGAACGGCAGATGTGGGAACGGGCACCGCAAGCGAGGTCAGGGGCTGCACCACGTAACCCATGGGTCATGCAAGTGCGATGACCTTCGAGCCGGTAGAACACGCTAGCCAACACTCCGGGCCGTACGACGAAACCACAGCCCCACATAAGCCCGATTGCTCTGCTCCCGGCAGGGTCGGCTTTCTTCTCGTTAGTCTTCTTTGCCGACGCAAAGAAGAGTGACCGGCAGCCCCCGCAGGGGGATGTCGTATGGCTGTTGGGTCCAAAAACCAACGCCGCTAAAATAAAGAGCGATCCCCGACATGCCCCACAACCCCTACCCCCTACCCCTCCCCATCTCCCTCAACCGCACCTTCAACACCTTCCCCGTAGGATTCCGCGGCAACGCCGCCACCACCCGCATCGCCCGCGGCAACTTGTACCGCGCCAGCCGCGGTTCCGCAAACGCCTGCAGGGCTTCCAGCGTCAGGCTGGCGCCCGGCTTGAGCGCCACCACGGCAACCACATGCTCGCCCCAGCGCTCGTCGGGCGCGCCGATCACGGCGACTTCGGCAATGGCCGGGTGCTCGTACAGCACGCTTTCGACTTCGGCCGGGTAGACGTTCTCGCCGCCGGTGATCACCATGTCCTTGAGGCGGTCGCAGACGTAGTAGAAGCCTTCTTCGTCGACATAGCCGACGTCGCCGGTGCGGAACCAGCCACCTTCGTAGAACGCCGCGGCGCTGGCGTCCGGGCGGTTCCAGTAGCCTTTCATGATGTTGCCGCCGCGCGCGCAGATCTCGCCGCGGGCCTGCGGCTCGGTCAGTGGCTTGCCGTCGAAGTCGCGGATGCAGACTTCGGTCATCATGGCCGGCGTGCCACAGGAGCCGAGCTTGTCCTGCGCGCGCTCCGGGGCGAGAAAGGTCGTCGCCGCGGCGGTCTCGGTCAGGCCGTAGCCCTGGTTGACCGGGATGCCGCGCCCGGCGAACAGGCGCAGCAGCGGCTCGGGCATGGGGGCGCCGCCGACCGAAATGGTCCGCAGGCTGGACAGGTCCGCCTGCGCGAAATCCGGGTGCTGGCTGACGAACAGCAGCATGGCGGGCACCGCGAAGCTGACCGTCACGCGGTGCTCGGCCACCGCCTGCATGACGGCTGCGGGGTCGAAGCTGCGCTGCAACACGAGATGGCCGCCCGCCATCAGGATGGGCAAGCTCACGCAGCACATGCCGCCAACATGGAACAGGGGCGCGAAATTGAGCGCGACGTCGGTGCTGGCGAGGTCGCTCAGCATCATCACGTTCAGGTTGTTGGCCCAGAAGTTGCCATGCGTGAGCATGGCGCCCTTGGGGTGTCCGGTGGTGCCCGAGGTGTACATGATCGCGGCGATATCGTCCGGATCGGTGGGCACGGGCGGCAGCGCGGCATCGGCTTGCGCCATCCGCGATGACAAACCTTCCCAGCCTGGCGCATCGGTGCGGCGCAGGTAGCGCTGGCACTCCAGCGTCGGGCGCGCTTCATCGATCAGGCCGGCGTAGTCTTCATCGGCGAACAGGGTATGCACGCCGGCATCGTTGAGGATAAAGGCCAGCTCCGGCCCGGTGAGCCGGAAGTTGAGCGGCACGAAGATGGCGCCCAGCCAGGCGCAGGCGAACTGCGTCACCAGGAACAGCGGGTCGTTCAGGCCCAGGTAGCCCACACGCTGGCCGCGTCCCACGCCGCCCGCCGCCAGCACGGCAGCCATCTTCCGGGCGTCGGCCACCAGTTCGGCATAGGTCCAGGTCTGCCCGGCGCAGGTCAGCGCGGGGCTGCGGGGGCTGCGCGCAGCGCGGCGGTGCAGCCATTGCGCCATGCCGAGCGCCAGGAAGGCGGCGCTGTCCGCTTGGGTGGACGATGTTGTCGACGATGCTTTGTTCATAGGCTGCTTCCTTGTTCAGTCGTTGCAGACACCGCCAGCGCGCCCTGCCCGGCGCGCGCCTCGCCGGTTGTTTTACCTGCCGGTCCAGACCGGCTTGCGCTTTTCGTTGAAGGCGGCCAGGCCTTCGCGCGCGTCTTCGGTCATCGCCAGCAGCGCGATCTGGCTTTCGGTATAGGCGATGCCTTCGGAAAAGCTCATCGACGCCATGGCCTGCATGGCGTACTTGCCGCGCCGGATGGCGGTAGGCGACTTGTCGGCCACGCGGGCGACCAGCCATTCGGTGCGCGCGTCCAGCTCGCCCGGCGCGGCCAGGTGGTTGACCAGCCCGGCGGCCTTGGCCTCGGCGGCGGAAAACGGCTCGCCGCTGATGCACCACTCGCGCACCAGCCGGGGTGGCGCCAGGGTCTGCAACAGGCTCAGCACCTGCATCGGGAATACGCCTACCTTGACCTCCGGCAGGCCAAACAAGGCGTTGTCGGCGGCCACCGCCATATCGGTCATGCACAGCAAGCCCATGCCGCCGGCCATGCAGGTGCCGTTGATCCGCGCAATGCTGGGCAGCGTGGCATGCTGGGACTCGCGCAGCATGTCGGCGTAGTCCACATTAGGCTGCGAGAGGTCGAAGGCAAAGCCCTTGCCCGGCTGCAGGTCGCCACCGGCGCAGAAGGCCTTGTCGCCGGCGCCGGTCAGCACGATGGCGCGGATGGCGGCGTCTGCGTGCGCAGCGCGGTAGCCCGCCCGGATGCCGGCGACGACTTCCTTGTTGATGGCGTTGCGCTTGTCGGGCCGGTTGATGGTGATCCAGAACGCGGCGCCGCGTTTTTCATGGAGGACGGCTGGGGTGTCCGATTCGCTCATGGTGTTCCGCTGGTTAGGCTGTCTCTATGTGTTGGAAAACGATCTGAGGGGTACCGTGGCAACGGGCTCAGGCCACTCGGAGGGCTCAGGCGGCGGCCTTGGCCGGCTCCGCCGGCGGCGCCTCGAACTCGATCTCCGCGATCACGCGCATGGCGGCGGCCTGGTCGCCAACCTGCACGTGCACGGCGCCAACCCGGCCGGCGGCCGGGGCCACGTGGATGTGCTCCATCTTCATGGCCTCCAGCGTGACCATGGGCTGGCCCGCCTCGACCTGGTCGCCGGCGGCCACCATCACGTTGACCACGCGGCCATTCATCGAGGCGCGCAGCTTGCCGTCCCCGGCAGCCTCGCCAGCCCTGGCGGCAGCGGCCCGGGTGTGGTCCTCGATGCGCAACGGCGTGCCCTGGTAGTGCAGCAGCAGCGTGCTGGCGTCGCGATGGAAGGTGGCGCTCTCGACCAGGCCATCGCAGCTGAAACGTACCGAATGCGCGCTTAGCGCGATGGTCTCGAAGGCAAAGCGCGCCTCGCCCATGGCAACCGCGAAGCGATTGCCACCACCAAATGCCAGGCTGGCCTGATGCTCCGCCCCGTTGACCCGGTAGCGCAGGCCGATGGGCAGCGTGGGGGCCAGGCTCGCGGCTGGCGCGCCCGGCTCTCGCTCCGGCGAGGTTTCATACAGGAGCAGCGCCGCCAGCGCGGCGGCGCGCTGGCGTACTGCCGCATCGGGTTGCAGCAGCGCGTCCTGGTGCTGGCCGATGAAGGCGGTGGTGGCCTCTCCGGCGGCAAAGGCAGGATGGGCAAGGCAGCGGCCAAGAAACACCTGGTTGGTGGTCACGCCAAGCGCCACCAGGTCCTCCAGGCCTTGCGACAGCTTGCGCCGCGCTTCGTCGCGTGTCCCGCCGTAGCTGATGAGCTTGGCAATCATGGAGTCGTAGTACGGCGGGATCGCCGCGCCACTGCCCAGCGCATGCTCCACGCGCAAGGCGGGCGGGGCCTGCCACAGCGCAATCTTGCCGCTTTGCGGCATAAAGCCTTGATCGGCGTCTTCGGCGCACAGCCGCACTTCGATGGCGTGGCCGGAAAAGCGCACGTCTTCCTGCTTGAGCGGCAACGGCTCGCCTGCGGCAATCCGCAGTTGCAGCGCCACCAGGTCCAGGCCGGTGATGGCCTCGGTCACGGGGTGCTCCACCTGCAGCCGGGTGTTCATCTCCATGAAGTAATAGTTGCCGTCGCGGTCGAGCAGGAACTCCAGCGTGCCCGCGCCTTCGTAGCCGATCGCCTTGACGGCGGCCACGGCGGTGGCGCCCATGCGGGCCCGCAGCTCGGGGCTCACCGCGGGCGATGGCGCTTCCTCGATCAGCTTCTGGTGGCGCCGCTGCACCGAGCAATCGCGCTCGCCCAGGTGGATGGCGTTGCCATAGCGGTCCGCCAGGATCTGGATCTCGATATGGCGCGGCTCCACCACGGCCCGCTCCAGGATCACCTCGGGATCGCCGAAGGCGCCCTGCGCTTCCGAGCGCGCGCTGCGCAGCAGCTCGGCAAAGGCCCGCGCGTGCGGCACCAGCCGCATGCCCCGCCCGCCCCCGCCTGCCGTGGCCTTGATCATGACCGGAAAGCCGATGCGCTCGGCCTCGGCGCACAGGCGCGCCTCATCCTGGTCCTCGCCCTGGTAGCCCGGGATGCAGGGCACGTCCGCGGCCATCATCAGCCGCTTGGCGCCGGCCTTGTTGCCCATGGCAACGATGGACTCGGCCGACGGGCCGATGAATACCAGCCCCGCCTCGCGGCAGGCGCGGGCAAAAGCGGCATTCTCCGCCAGGAAGCCGTAGCCGGGATGCACGGCATCGGCACCGCAACGCCGCGCTGCCTCGATGATGGCGTCGATGCGCAGGTAGGACTGCGCCGGCTGCGCCTCGCCGATATACACCGCCTGGCCGGCTTCCTGGACATGGCGCGCGCCGGCGTCGGCGCTGGAGTAGACCGCCACCGTGCGGTAGCCCAGCGCGGTGGCGCTGCGCATCACGCGCAAGGCGATTTCGCCCCGGTTGGCGATCAGGATCTTCTGGAATGGCGTGGGCTGCTTCATGATGGCCTGGTCTGCTCTCTTGTCTTTCGCTTTGAACGCTTACTTCGACTGGGGGAAGGTGCCCATGAACTTGCACAGGATCTGCATCATGACCTCGTCGGCGCCGCCGCCGATGGAGGTGAGCCGCCCGTCCCGGAAAATGCGCGAGATCGGGCTCTCCAGCACGTAGCCCATGCCGCCCCAGAACTGCAGGCAGCGGTCCGCCACCTCGCGCGACAGCCGGCCGGCCTTGAGCTTGGCCATGGTGGCCAGGCGGGTGGCATCCTCGCCGCGCACCATCATCTCCACGGCGCGCCAGCACAATGCGTGCAGCGCTTCCACCTCGGTCTGCAGCTCGGCCAAGGTGTAGTGCACCCACTGGTTGTCCAGGATGGAGCGGCCAAATGCCTTGCGCTCGCGGGTGTAGTCGATGGTGAGGTCGATCGCCTTGGCGCATCGGCTGGCGGAGCTGAGCGCGCCCCACAGGCGCTCTACCTGGAACTGCTCCATCTGGTAGGTAAAGCCCATGCCTTCCTCGCCGATGCGGTAGCGTTGCGGCACCCGCACGTCGTCGAAGTACAGCTGCGCGGTATCGGACGAGTCCATGCCGATCTTGCGGATCTTCTTGGCCACCGAAACGCCGCGGGTCTTCATTGGCACCACGATGAGCGTCTTGTTGCGGTGCGGCGCGCCGTCCGACGTATTGGCCAGCACGCAGCAGAAGTCGGCCTGGGTACCATTGGTGGTCCACATCTTGCCGCCGTTGATGATGTAGTCGTCGCCGTCGCGCCTTGCGGTAGTCTTGATCGAGGCCACGTCGGAGCCGCTGCCCACCTCCGAGACGCCCAGGCAGGCTACATATTCGCCGCGGATCGCGGGCGCCAGGAATTCGCGGCGCAGCGCCGCGCTGCCGTGGTGGGCCAGGGCCGGGGTAGCCATGTCGGTCTGCACCCCGATGGCCATGGGCACGCCGCCGCAGTTGATGTCGGACAGCGTCTCCGCCAGCACCGCGCTGTAGGAGTAATCGAGCCCCATGCCGCCATCCTCTTCCGGCTTGGACAGGCCCAGCAGGCCCAGATCGCCCATCTTGCGAAAGACCTCATGCGCGGGGAAGATCTCGGCCTCCTCCCAGGCGTCCACGTGCGGATTGATCTGCTCGGCGATAAAGCGCTTGATGGTGGCGCGCAGCGCCTCGTGTTCGGGTGTCAGTAGCATGTCGCTGGTCTCCGTTCGTTCTTTTGCATGTCTGTTCTGGCTGAGTCGCTGGCCGTCAGGGCCGCGCAACCCCGAATTGCATGGCTTGCGGCGTCCTGGCATCGCCCTCGCGGCAGACCGCCAGCACATTGGCCAGCACCGCGCGCGTATTGCGCGGGTCGATCACGCCGTCGTCCAGCACGTGGGCGCTGGTGACAAACACGCTCATCTGGCGGTCAAAGCGCTCGACGATGCCTTTTTGCAGGGCTTCCAGCTGGTCGGCATCGGCTTGCCCGCCTTTGCGCTTCATGGCGGCCTCGGTCACGATGGCCATGGTGCGCGCGGCCTGCTCGCCGCCCATCACCGCGGTCTTGGCATTGGGCCAGGAGAAGCAGAAACGCGGGTGGAAGCCGCGCCCGCACATGCCGTAGTTGCCCGCGCCGAACGACGCGCCGCAATAGATCGTGATCTGCGGCACGGTGGCGTTGCTCACCGCCTGGATCATCTTGGAGCCGTGCTTGATGATGCCGGCTTCCTCATAGCTGCGGCCCACCATGAAGCCGGTGGTGTTGTTCAGGTAGAGGATGGGCGTGCGCGACTGGCAGCAGGCCTGGATAAAGTGCGTGGCCTTGGTCGCGCCGGCCGGATCGATCGGGCCGTTGTTGGTGATGATGCCCAGCGGCCAGCCCTCGATCTTGACATGGCCGCATACGGTGGCGCCGCCGTAGTTCTCGCCGAACTCCAGGAAGTCGGAGTCGTCGGCAATGCGCGCGATCACCTCCTTCATGTCGACCGGCCGCTTATGGTCCATCGGCATCACGCCGAGCAGCTCCTCGGCATCAAAGCGCGGCGGCTTGTAGCTGCGCGGCGCAGCGGCGGGCTGGTCGCGGTGCCAGTCGATCTTGCCCAGGATCTCGCGGGCGATGCGCAGCGCATCGCGGTCGTCCTCGGCCAGGTAGTCGCCCAGGCCGGAGACCGAGGTATGCATCACGGCGCCACCGAGCTCCTCCTCGGTGGCCACTTCGCCCGTCGCGGCCATCAACAGCGGCGGGCCTGCCAGGAAGGCGCGCGAGCGGCCGCGCACCATGATGATGTAGTCCGACAAGCCGGTCTGGTAAGCCCCGCCCGCCGTGGACGAGCCATGCGTCACCGTCACCACCGGCAGCCCGGCAGCCGACAGGCGCGCCAGGTTGCGGAACAGGTTGCCGCCCCGCACGAAATCCTCGACCTTGTAGGTCATCAGGTTAGCGCCGGCACTCTCCACCAGCTGCACATAGGGCAGCTTGTTCTCGAGCGCGATCTCCTGCACCCGCAGCTGCTTGTCCAGCCCCTTGGGTTGCAGGGCACCGGCGTTGATGCCCGAGTCCGAGGCGCTGATCATGCAGCGCAGGCCCGACACAAAGCCGATGCCCGCGATCAGGCCGCCGCCGGGCACGCTCTTGTCCAGGTCGGGGTTGTCCAGCCCCAGCCCGGCTAGCGACGATAACTCGATAAACGGTGCGCCCGGGTCCAGCAGCAATGCCAGCCGGTCGCGCGGCAGCAACTGCCCGCGCTTCTCGAAGCGCTCGCGCGAGGCGGCGGACAAACTGGCGGCGCGCTGCTCGAAGGCGCGGATACGCTCCAGCAGTGCCAGCATGCCGGCGCGGTTGGCCTGGAATGCTTCACTGCCGGCGGAGAGTCTGGATTCGATATTTGCCATAGGGGTTCACTGTTCGGGGCGGTGCGCCGGTGTGAAGCCATGGTAGGGGTGGGAGCCGGCAGGGTCTTGCGAGAACTGGCTGTGCTGCTTTGCACCTTTGTGCCCTTCTGCGACACAGATGTCGGAAGGACGTCAATCCACCCGCAATTGCACCCTGAACTTCGGCAGCAACGCGCTCGGCGCATAGGAGAGCTTGGTCTGACGGAAGTTGTCCAGGCCCATGTCCTGTTCGAAATTCAGCCACGCTACCGGGCGTGGGTACGCCGTGCAGAAGTGGTGGAACATGTACTGGTAGATGCCCTTGCAGTCCGCCAGGCCTTTGGCGAAGCGCATGGCGAAGACCGTTGGGCGGATCTCCTGCGCCAGCACGAAACCCACGGGCTGCCCTGCTATCTCGTACAGGAAGCCTTCCAGGCCAAGGCGATCGGCGTGCTGGAGGGCCTCACCGCAGGGGGTGTCGTCGGCTTCGCCGTGCGCCTTGTGCTTGGCTTGCATCCAGCCTTCATGCACGGCCAGGGCCTGGTCCGCCAGCCCCGGGTGATAGGCGCGCGCGGTGACGGCATGCGTGGCCAGCAGTTGCTTCATCAGGTTGCGCTTCTTGGCGAGCGTCGTGCCGCGATAGGCGGTGAAGTTGGCGGCGGGATAGAGGTAGTCGGCGTCGGCGCGCGATGCCGTCCAGGTGAAGATGGCGGGGTCGAGCCGCGCGACCTGGGCCGTGGACAGCGGATAGAAGCAGGCGTGCTCGCGCAGCAGCGCCCGCAGCACGTCAACCGGCGCGGTTTCCAGCGCGAACAGCGGCAGCACGTGGCGCGCGCCGTCATAGGTCACGCCGCTGATATGCGGATAGCCGCCGCCGACATAGCGGTAGGCGTGCGCTTGCCGGAACAGGTACAGGTTGGCGAAGGCGTGCTCGGAGAGGCAGGTTTCGCCAGCGTCAGCGCTGAGCTGGCGCAGCGCTGCGTCGATCCCGGCGGCAAGCGCCGGCACCAGCGGCTCGCCGTGCACGGCCTGAACGGGCGCTGCGGTGCCGTTCACCCTGCCGAAGCCGTGCGCAACACGCGCGTGCCGGCAGCCGGCCCGGTAGCGGGCGGCCCGGCGAAGCACTGGGCTTGCGCCAGCCATTGGCGGGCCGGCCCGGCGCTGTATTGCAGGCGGGTATCGTCCAGATGCCGGCGCTGCGTGACCAGCAGGCAGAAATCTTCC
The DNA here is from genome assembly GCF_008801925.2 of Cupriavidus basilensis. Lineage (NCBI taxonomy): Bacteria > Pseudomonadati > Pseudomonadota > Betaproteobacteria > Burkholderiales > Burkholderiaceae > Cupriavidus > Cupriavidus basilensis. The sequence continues at coordinate 1,659,028 of NZ_CP062804.1, forward strand.
GCGCTGCCGCGCACGTAGTTGTCCTGCTGCGGCTCGTTCCAGGCCCACTCGCTGCCATCGGGCGCGCTCAGCGCGATATAAGGCGCGGGCCCCGGCACCGGCTCACCGCGGTTGACGAAGGTCCAGCCGTAGGTGGTGGCGCCGATATGGGCGATGTGCTTGAGGCGGGCGGTGGGCGCGCGGGCCCGGCCTGCCGTATCCCAGATGTCCTGGCCATGGGCCCAGGTCTCCATCAGCCGCGCGGTGGCAAAGCTGCGGGCGCTCATGGGTGGGCCGTACCAGGGCAGGCGGGCCTTGGGGTCGAGCGCGGCCAGCGTGCGCACCAGTTGCTCGTACAGTGGCTGCCAGTACGCCAGCAAGGCAGGGCCGTCCAGGTGGCCGTAGGTATCGCGCGCCACGGCGCTGATATGCCCGCCTCCCGCCATCAGCGCATTGAGCGCTTGCGCGTCGCGCAGGAAGGCTTGCGGGTCGGTGGCAGCCTGCAGCGCGGTCTGGTCGAAGTAGCACAGGTGGGCGATCTCGTCCCAGGCGCTCCAGTCATAGAAGGCGCTTGGCGCGCGCCATTGCGCGGGGGTGAGCGTGGCGCAAAGGGCGGCCAGCTCGCGGTATTCGTCCAGCAGGTCCTGGCAGGTTGCTTTCATGGGGCGTATCTGGCTGCCGTTGGCGGCAGGCCTGGAGAGGTTCGATGGCTTCGATTCTGGCGCGCGGCGCGCCGCTGGTCTTGTGCAAAGTGGTCGCGGGCTGGCCAGCTACGCGGGGCGATAGGCAGTCATTGGCGGCAGGCCATGTAGCGCGAGCTTGCGCGAGCCGGCGAAGATGTCGCGCGGCTTGAGCCCGTACACGCGGCGGATGGAGTGGCTGAAGTGCGTGGAATCCGGATAGCCGGTATCCAGCGCGACCTCGGCCAGGTTGGCCTCCTGGGTGACGTAGTGCAGCAGGCTGCGGGCGCGCTTCCAGGTGCGGAACGTGCGGAACGGCGTGCCGACCTCCTCCTTGAACAGGTGCAGGAAGCGGGAAAACGACAAGTTGGCGTCGCGCGCATGGTCGCTGGCGGCGCTGCGCCCGCCCGGCTCGGCCTTGATCTGGCGCACCGCCGCGGCGATGCGCGGATCGAGCGCGCGCGGCGCCAGCGGCTCGCCCAGCAACAGCGCATCGAGCAGCCCGGCGCCCAGCTCTGGCCGCCGCATGCCGCGCAGCTGGGCGATCAGGTCGCGCGCATGCTGCGCCATGCGCGGGGCCGCCAGCGCGCCGCCCGGACCGCGCAGCGGCAGGGGCAAGCGGGACATATCGACGGTCTCGGGCTCGATCAGGAAGCCGCACAGGCTGCGGCTGTCGGAAGCGATGCGGTGCGCGACGTAGGGCGGCACGAAGGCGATCTCGGCAGTTTCCCACTCGCCATCCGCCACGCTCAGGCGAAACGGCGCGTCCAGCGCCACATAAAGCAGCATGGCACCGATGGAGCGCACCGACGGCGCGCCCAGCAGGCCAACGTAGAGTACGCGGTCGGGGTCGATCCACATGAAGCTTCCGCTCGGGCGCCCGCACGGCAGGCCCGTGACGTCCGGTGTGCATGGCAAAACTGGCTGCATCTGGGTCTCACTGTTCGCGGCGCCGCGCGTGGCTAAAGTGGCCGAAGTGGCTGATGTGACTGACGGCTGGCGCCTGGTTCGGCAAGAACGCGCGGGCAGCCGCCCTGTGGCCTTGCGCGCCTGCGTCATGATGCCAGCGAAGGCGGCCCAAGAGCCGCCGGATGGGGGTTTATCCCGATGCCGCATGCCGTCGGCATCGGGATGGAGCCCATCCGGCCTGGCTCAGGCGCCCAGTGCCCGCGCCAGCGCCGGTGGCACCCGCACCGGCATGGCCAGCAGGACCTGGCCCATCCCTTTGCCCAGCGGATCGTTGCGCAGCGACGCCATGCCGCCGCCGCCCAGCGCCTGCTCGCACAGGAAGTTGAAGGCGCCGATGCCGGGCAGGAAGTAACGCGTCACCCTGCCCTTGACGTTGTGCGCAAGGAACGCGGCCACGGCGGCCTCCGTCAGCTGCGCTGCGATCAGCGGCAGGTAGGCGGCGTCGCGCGCGATGATGCCGATATTGGAGAAGTCGCCCTTGTCGCCGCTACGCCCGTACGCCAGCCGGATCAGCGGCACATCGACCCAGTCTGCGGCGGGCTCTGTGGCCGCCGCGCAAGGCGTTGATGCGCGGGCTGGCTCGGCCGCCGGCACCGCGCCGGTTGGCGTATCGCTTGCGCTGGCCAAGGTCGCGGGCAGCGGCACCGGCTGCTCGTCAAGCCACACGGCGGGCTGGACCCGCGTTTTTGGCACCAGGAAGGGAAACTGCTTGACGGCCATGCTGACCGATGGCCGCCCGCCTACCCCGGTGGTCCCGGGCGACCATGAAGTGCCTGCCGGCGCGATCTCGCGCGCGAACATTTCCAGCGCGCGCTTGTCCGGATGCGTCACCGCCAGCCACATCACCGCCTCGAACAAGGCCGGTTGCGGCACATGCGGGCCAAAGGCCGCGGCGGTGCCCAGCACGTCCAGCCGGGTCTCGGTGAAATCCGGCTGCCCGGCCCGTGCCAGCATGCCGCGGGTGCGCGCCAGGAAGGCTTCGCCGCTGCGGCGTGCCTTGCGCACGGCATCGAAGCCCACAATGGTCAGTTGCGCCGAGCAGCGGTAGCCGTCGGCATAGGTGGCCGAGACCTTGTAGCTGGCGGTCGGCGGGCGGCCCTTGGCGCCCTGGACTTCCACCAGGTCCGGTCCGGCCTGGCGCAGCGTGACGCCCGTGAAATCGCAGATCACGTCAGGCAGCAGGTAGGCCGCTGGATCGCCTATCTCGTACAGCATCTGCTCGCCGACGGTGGCGGGGCTGACCAGCCCGCCGGTGCCTGGCGGCTTGCCGACCAGGAAGGTGCCATCCGCCCGGCAGGTCACCACCGGGTAGCCGATATTGGCCCAGTCTGGCACCTGCTCCCAGTCGGTATGCAGGCCGCCGGTGGCCTGGCAGCCGCACTCGATGATGTGCCCCGCCAGGCTGCCCGCGGCGAGCAGGTCGTAGTCGGTGGGGCTCCAGTTGAACTCGTGCATCAGCACGCCCAGCGTCACCGCGCTATCCACGCAGCGCCCGGTGATCACGATATCCGCGCCGGCATCCAGCGCGGCCCGGATCGGCACGGCGCCCAGGTAGGCGTTGGCCGTCAGGATGCGGGCCGGCATCGCGGCGCCGCTTTGCATGTCGCGCGTGCCTGCCTCGCGCAGCGCGTCGAGCTGCGGCAACAGGTCGTCGCCATCGACCACCGCCACCCGCACCGTCACGCCGAGCTCCTCGGCCAGCTTGCGCACCGCCGCCGCGCAGGCCCGCGGATTCACGCCGCCGGCATTGCTCACGATGCGAATGCCCTTTTCCATGGCTGGCTTAAGCACCGAGCGCAGGGCCCCGGTGACAAAATCCAGCGCGTAGCCGGCTTCCGGGTTCTTCAGCCGTGCCGCCGCCAGCAGCGACATGGTGAGCTCAGCCAGGTAGTCGAACACCAGGTAGTCGATGTCGCCCTTGTCCACCAGCTGGACCGGGCCGATGGCGCTGTCGCCCCAGAAACCGGAGGCGCCGCCTATCCGCACGTTTTCCTTGCCCTGCCGACTTTGCTTGTTCATGGACGCGCTTCCCCTTTCGCCTCGGTCATCGATTGCCGTTGTCATCGGCGAGTCGTGGCTCGCCGGCCTTGCTGGCACGATAGCGAGTTGCGGGCATGGCGTCTTGCGTCAATTGGCTTCGGCGCCGGGCGCCCTGGCGGATCCATATATGCAAAGTGCAAATCGTTATTTCCCCAAAAGAGACGCTGGCTTTATATTCGACCGCTTTCTTTCGACCGCTTTTGTTCGACCGCTTCCGCCGGCTTGCCTTGCCCGCCGGCGCCCCCCACCCCCGCTGTTGGAGCATTGCCTTGAGCCACGTCCTTACCCTGGGCGACACCCTTTCCTGGCCCGCGCGCTACCTGCCACGCAAGACCGCGCTGGTCGCCGGCATGGGGCCGAGCCGCCGCACCTGGACCTATGCCGAGCTGGATGCGCAGGTGAACCGCCACGCTCATGCGCTGCTGTCGATCGGCGTAGGCCATGGCGATGTGGTGGCGGCCTTCCTCTACAACACGCCAGCGTTTGTTTTCAGCATGCTGGCGGCGGCCCGGGTGGGCGCGATCTTCAATCCGATCAACTACCGGCTGGCTGCCCAGGAGCTGGCCTTTATCCTGGAGGATGGCAAGGCCAGCGCCCTGTTGTTCGAGCAGGAAGGCTGCGCCGTGGTGGAAAAAGCCGCCCAGCTGGCCCCGGGCACGACACGCTGGATCTACGCGGACCCCGAGCCGGCACCGGCCTTTGCCACGCACCACCTGGCCACGCTGGCCGCGGGCCAGCCGCATGACGCGCCAGGCATCGCCGTGATTGAGAACGATCCCTGCATCCTGATGTACACCAGCGGCACCACCGGCCGCCCCAAGGGCGTGCTGCACACGCACCGCAGCAAGCTCGCGCACAACGCGATGATGCATCAGGCCATGACACTCTCGCGCGAGGACGTGGGCTTGTCGATTGCGCCGCTGAACCACACGGCGGAGCTGCACACCAGCTTCCTGCCGCGCCTGCAGCTGGGCGCCACGCAGGTGCTGCAGCGGCGCTTCGATGCCGGCGAGGCCTGGCAACTGGTCGAGGCCGAGAAAGTCACGCACTTCTTCGCCGCGCCAACCATGGTCGGCATGATGCTCAATCACCCGGACGCCCACACGCGCGATGTGTCGTCGCTGCGGCTGGTGGAGTACGGCGGCGCATCGATGGCGCCGCACCTGATCCGCGAGTGGGACCGCGTGGTTGGCGCCGGCCTGGTGCAGGTGTATGGCACCACCGAGATGGGGCCCTGCATGTCCGTGCTGTACCCGCATGAGCAGCTCAGCCGCGCCGGCTCGGCCGGCTTGCCCTCGCTCAATCACGACCTGGTGGTTGCGGTGCTGCGCGAGGACGACGCCCCAACCGATCCGGCCCAGCCTTGCGCCCCGGGCGAAGTCGGCGAGATCCTGGTGCGCGGCCCGTGCATGATGGCCGGCTACCTGAACCGCCCGGATGCCAATGCGCGCGCCCTGGCCCACGGCTGGTACCACACCGGCGACCTCGGCAGCCTGGACGAGGACGGCTACCTGTGGGTGCGCGATCGCATCGACTACATGATCAATTCGGGCGCCGAGAATGTGTATCCTCGGGAAGTCGAGGATGCGCTGATCGAGCACGCTGCCGTGCTGGAAGTGGCGGTCATCGGCGAGGCGGATGCTACCTGGGGACAGGTTGTCGGCGCTTATGTGGTGGTCAAGCCCGGGGCACAAGCTACCGCGGCATTGCTCGATGGCTTCCTGGTGGATGGCGACCGGCTGGCGGCCTACAAGCGGCCGCGCCGGTATCATTTCGTCGATGCGCTGCCGAAGACCACGAGCGGGAAAATCCAGAAGCACTTGCTGCGGGCGAGCTAAAGGAGCCGGGCCATGGGAACGCTTGTAAATCAGCAGCTTACCGGCATGTGCTGATGTCAGGTGCCAGGTGTTCCGGTGTGGAACTCCCCTCGGAATATCCAATCAATTCAACTGGTTGTGCTTCACTGTCAATGCTAGATCTGGCTTTAGGAATAGCCCTCTTTACACCTTGAACCTCGGTGGCCGGGCGGGCCTGATCGGGCGAGCCTTACGGATCGGCGGGCGTGCTGCCCGCGCAATATCCGCGTCCGGCTCTCCCCTGTTTTCCAATTGCTGCCGGTACTCGGCCAGCAAGCCATCCTGCTGCCGGACCCGCTCATCCAGCACAGCCACGGCGTTCCCCAGCTTTGCCAGTTCCTCGGCGTGGCGCCCCGCGGCTTGCGCCGCGTCGGCCAGCTTTTGCTGGGCCGCCTTGCGCTCGTTGTCCAACTGACGCTGCCCTTCGCGCAGCGCCACCCGCGCGCCGTCCAGTTCCAGCGCCATGCGCCGCTCATTGGCGCCAAAGCGATCCGCCATGGTTTCGCGCTCCTTGTCCCAAGCGGCACGCTGGCTAGCGGTATCGCGCAGCAGCGCGTCTTTCTCTTCCTGCGCGCGTCCCAGTGCGGCGCGCATGGCGTCGTTCTCGGTTTGCTGCGCCACTAGTTGCGCCTCGGCGCGGGCAGCGCGTTCGCTGGCTTCGTCCCGGGCGCGCGCCAGTTCGGCCAGGGCGTTGTCGGCCGCGTCCAGTTTCGCCATCAGGATGGCGCGCTCCTGCGCCAGCGCGGCCTGCTCCGCCTCGACGGCTGCCCTCGCCAGCGCCAGTTCCGATTCCCGCGCGGCATAGCTCGCCGATACGGTGGCACGGGCCTCGGCTTGTGCCGCATCCCAGAGATAGCGTGCGGCCTGGTTCACCGGCTCGGGCAGGTTCGCTGGCGCCGCAAACGCCTGCGGGTCCTGCAAACGCGCGCCGAGCCCGGCAAACCAGGCGTCCAGGTGCGGGCTGACGGTGTTTGGCGAGCCACGCCCGAGATGCAGCCGGATCCGTTCGATGGTTGGGCGCTGGCCGGCCAGCAGCAAGGCATCGGCGGCTTGCCAGACATCTTGCTGGGTGATGGAACGGGAGCGCGTGGCGGGCAGATTGGCGTTTTGCATGGTCCGGGCAGGTTTTTTGGCGGCGTTGGATTGCGTCCCAACGATAAGGCACGATAATGAATGGTTATCGTGCCTTATTGCTTGTTGTTGTATAATTTAATACAGCATACATCATATTTATTATGATTTCTCAAGAACCTAGCTTACTCCCAGGTGACAAGGCCGAAAACTCGCCAAAGCGCCCCGATTCCTCCATCCTGAAGCCCGCTCATGCCGATTTTCCCGCGCCGCTGCGCCCGTCCGAACTCGACCCGCTGGGCCGCCAGGCCGCCGAAGCGCTGTACCGCGAGGGCGAATCCGCCAACACGGTGGCCAGCTATCGTTCCGCCTTACGGTATTGGGCTGGTTGGTTCGCGCTGCGCTATGGCCAGCCGATCGCCCTGCCCTTGCAGCCGGCGGTCATCATCCAGTTCGTCGTAGACCACGCCACGCGGACCACGCCCCAGGGCCCGGTCAGTGAGCTGCCGCCGGCCATTGATGCGGCACTGGTCGCCCGTGGCCTCAAGGCGCGTACAGGCCCGCCAGCGTTAGCCACCCTGATGCACCGGCTGGCCGTGATTGCCAAGGCGCATCGGCTGGAAAACCTGGATAACCCCTGCGCCGACCCGGCCGCGCGTGAACTGGTGGCGCGCACGCGCCGGGCCTATGCCAAGCGCGGCGAGCGTCCCGCGCGCAAGGCGGCGCTGACGCGTGAGCCGTTATCCCGTCTGCTGGAAACCTGCGACGATTCGCTGATCGGCTTGCGCAACCGTGCGCTGCTGCTGTTCGCCTGGTCCAGCGGTGGCCGGCGGCGCTCCGAGGTGGCGGGGGCCACCGTTGCCAACCTGCGGCGCCTCGCCCCGGGCGAGTTCGTCTATCAACTGGGCTGGTCCAAGACCAACCAGGCCGGGGCCGACCTGCCTGACAACGCCAAGCCGGTGATCGGCGCGGCGGGCGCCGCGCTGGAGGCCTGGCTGGCGGCTGCGGGGATTGGCGACGGCGCGATCTTCCGGCGCGTGCGCCGTGGCGGGCATGTGGGCGAAGCGCTGTCCGACGCCGCCGTGCGCAAGATCGTCAGGCAGCGTTGCGAGGCGGCCGGGCTGGAGGGAGATTTCTCGGCGCATTCGCTGCGCTCGGGTTTCGTGACCGAGGCCGCTTCGCGCCAGGTGCCGATGGCCGAGGCCATGGCCATGACGGGGCACACCAGCGTGGCGACGCTGGTACGGTATTTCCGGGCGGCGGATGCACGCCGCTCGGTGGCGGCTGACCTGATCGGCGTGCCGGACGAGGATGCGGAGCCGTAACAACAGATGCCGCCTTCCACGTGTAGTTCTCCTTGATGCAAGGAGAACGTCTCAAATCTGATTCTGTTGCCGAGAATGCAAGGGCGCCAGGATCACGGGAGAACGGTCGTCACCGCTGGACAAGCCGCCCTGGGGCGGACAAGAATATGGGCCGGGTTGTGCACACGACCACCAGATTCCAGACCGACAATTACGGCGGCCGCTACCGGCGGTGCCAACGGGAGACTGCCATGCGGCACTGGCTTGTCCTGCTTGCGCTTGCCTGCTGCATGGGTGCGGCCCACGCCGGCAAATGCGTAAGCGGCAACAAAACGCTCTACACCGACTCCCCGTGCCCGGCCGGCTGGCAGGGCGCGGCGCTGGGCGGCAATCTCTCTCGTATCAGCCCCGAACCGGCTACCGACGCGGCCAACCAGCAGTTCCTGAAAAAGCGCGAGGCGGAGGAGCGCGAATACCAGGCGCGGCTGGTGCGCGAGCAAAACGAGGCCGCCCGCACCGAGCTCAACCAGTGTTACTGGCTGGCCAACCAGATGCGGCTGCTGGAGTCCGACTACAGTGCGCGCCGCCTGGCTCGGCTGCCGGAGCAGGAGGACTACCGCAGGCGCTACCGTAACCTGCGCGATCAGCAGGCGCGGCTGCGCTGCTGAGGCCATGGACATCGCTCGATTGCCTGTTCGATTGCCTGTTTGAATTCCGCAAGCCACTACAATATGCGCCGGGTATGCCGATATACAGGCGGTGCGCGTGCAATCGCAGCCCGAGAGCGTGATGTCGCACACCATCCCCTGCCAGTCGCCGAACCCCTATGACGCCGCCTTCGATCCCCGCCAACGAACAGCTTCGGCTGGATACGCTGCGTGCCCTGAATATCCTCGATACCTCGGCGGAGGAGCGCTTCGACCGCCTGACCCGGCTGGCGCGGCGCCTGTTTGGCGTACCCATTGCGCTGGTCAGCCTGGTGGACGCCAACCGCCAGTGGTTCAAGTCCTGCATTGGCTTGTCTTCCACCGAGTCCCCTCGCGAGGTCTCGTTCTGCGGGCACGCGATCCTCGATGACGGCATCCTGCTGGTGCCCGACGCGCTGCTCGACGAACGCTTTCACGACAACCCGCTGGTGGTGGACGAGCCCGGTATCCGCTTTTATGCGGGCTGTCCATTGTCGGTGGCCAACGGCAGCAAGCTGGGTACGCTGTGCCTGATCGACGTGCAGCCTCGCGAGTTCGGCGAGGAAGACCGCGCCTTGTTGCGCGACCTGGCTCGCATGGCCGAGCAGGAGTTGGCCGCACTGCAACTGGCCACCATGGACGAGCTGACGCTGTTGTCCAATCGCCGCGGCTTCTCGGCGCTGGCGCAACATGCGCTCAATGTGTGCAAGCGCCTGGACAAGCCCGCCACGCTGCTGTTCTTCGACCTGGATAATTTCAAAGGCATCAACGACCGCTTTGGCCATGCCGAGGGCGACCGCGCCCTGTCGGTCTTTGCCGCGCAGTTGCGCCAGTCGCTGCGTGACTCCGATGTGATCGGCCGCCTGGGCGGCGATGAGTTCGTGGCGCTGCTGACCGGCTCCAATGCCGCGCTGTGCCAGGCTACGCTGGCACGCCTGAAATCGGCCATGGATGCGATCAACGAGCAGGCGGCGCGAGGTTATGACATCGCGTTCAGCGTCGGATCCGTCCAGTTCGATGCGGCGCGCCACGATGGCACCACCGCGCTGCTGGCCGAGGCCGATGCGGCCATGTATGCCAACAAGGCATCCCGCAAGGCAAGCCAGCGCTAACCCTAGGGGTTGCTGCCAAGCCACGCGCGCACCGCCGGGCGCGCCCTCCTGCCTATACTGACAAGCAGCCCCACCGAGCCAACAAGAAAAGGAGAACGGCTATGGCACACGAGCAATTCCTGGCCAAGCAGGAGGATCGCCGCAGCGGCCTGCGCGCCCTGCGAGCCGCGCTCCTGAAGGTGCACAAGGAAGTGATCGCGCTGAATCGCACCGAGTACGAACGCCTGCATGGCCCGATCCCGGCCGGGCTGTTCGTGCAGGTTGTGACCGAGGAGACCTATTTCCGCTGGCTGGACCCGCTCTCGCGGCTGATCATCGAGATCGACGAAGAGCTGGACGCGCCCGAGCATCACGATGAAACCTGCAAGGCGGTGGCCGCGGCCACCGAGAAACTGTTTGGTCCCGACAGCGACCCGGCGTTTCGTGACCGCTACCAGCAGGCGCTGCAGGACGAGTCAGGCGTGATCGTGGCGCACGGGCAACTGATGAACGTCGTCGCGCAGTTGCGGCAACTGGTCTAGCGCGGCGGCCCGGTGCAGCGGCTACTTCGCAGGCCGGGTGACGCGTCCGTGGTCCACCGAAATCGGGTCGCTCGCGGGAAAGGTTTCCCTCAGGGCTTCGTCGAGCTCTTCTTCCGCCTGGTCAGCCTTGCTGGCAGGCGACGGCTTGGCTTTGGATGGTGCGGGCGCCTTGTGAGGCGTCGGCGCCGCTGGCTTGCTCGCATTGGTCATGGTCATGTCCCTGGACGGGTGAGTGTGACTTGATCTTAGAAGGCTTATGGGCGGGATGCCAATCCTGCGCCGATCGCGGGCGCGAAGGCAGTGCCGGGCTCCGGCGCGTCGGCCAGCGCGCGCAGGTAGCCGGCGAAGCCGTCCCGCACCCGGGCGTGCCGTCCGGCACAAGGTAGGCAGCCCGCGCCGCTGTCATGGCCGGAGACCGCCACGCGGCCTTGTCGGAAGTCTTGGCCGCAACCTGCTTGACCAACTGGGCAGCAGGCTGACACCCGCCACGATGCGGCGGCGACGGACTCCTGAAACGGGATCTTCCTGGCTGCCATGACGCCGATGCCTGGATTCGCGCCACAAGCGTCACTGGCCCAGAAGCGAATTCTGGCGCTTCACTGAATGGGCGGCACGGCACCGAGCTTCTCTGCCAGCATCCGCTCATACACGCCAAAATGCGTATCCACTTCTGTTTGACTGACGACGACAACGTCAATCGTGACCTGATCGAGCGCCAGGCCGAACATCGTGGCAAGGGCCACTTCCAGGTGGGGCGCTGCCTCTCTGTCCTTTTCGAACGTCGTGCCGATGCTGATCACGTAAGCATCGCCTTGCGCCGTGACTTCCACCAGCCGGGCCCGCGCGCTGAGGTTGTTGTCGATCGCGATCGTGACCAACTCCGCCACGCGCCGCGTCCGCTCGGTAGGGAAGCCACGCGTGCACTTGAGCCGCACCCGATGCCTGCCTAGCGTCACCCACTCGGAATCGAATTTCATCGAAGCCTCCTTCTCGCGAAGTGTTTTGCCGGGAAAAATAGAGGCCAGTCCCGCGATTTCAAGACCTCAGCTTCGCACGTGGATTCGCTGCAGGCTCACGCGAGTCTATGCCCTTGACGCAGCTTGCATCTCCCGCTCACTTCACCTCGATCTTCCTCACCGCAGATTGCGACGAACCGGTCTTGGGCAGACGCAGCGTCAATACACCGCGGTCGAAGTTCGCCTCGACGTGATCAAGGTCGACGCCATCTGGCAGCGGAATGCTGCGCATGAAGGCGCCGTATGCCCGCTCCAGCCGGTAGCAGCCGTTTTCCTCGCTCCGGATGTCCTGCTTCTTCTCACCGCGCAACACCAGGGCGCCATCTTCGATGGTGGTCTGCAGGTCCTCGCGATCCATGCCGGGCAGCTCCGCCGTAATCCTCAGCGCCGTGCCATCATCGACCACGTCGATCCGTGGCTGGAAGCGCGATGAGCTGAAGTCACCGAACCATCGATCCAGTCCCCCGAAGCCCGCGAAGGGTTCATGCAGAAGCTCGCCCATCGCACGCCATGGGTCGCTTGAAAACAGCCGCGAAACGTCAGGCCAGTCCGGTGTCCGGTGCCTTGGCGCGGGAACATTTGATGACTCGCCCGCCGGCTGCCCGTCCTCTGTCGATTTGCGTAGGAACTTGAAGGGGTTCCATTTACCCAGATCTGTTTTCATCTTGTCCTCACCGAATGTCCAGCCAATTTCCGCGGGCACTGCGGTGGCGCCCTTGCGGATGCCACCGCTACCCGGCGGGCGACGGCCACTCACGCCACGTTGACTGCAATGCGGCGTGGGCGCGCTTCGTCGCGACGCGGGATCGTCAGCTTGAGCACGCCGTCCTGCAGGTTCGCCTCGATCTTCGACGCGTCAAGGTCCGCACTCAGCGAGAAAGCGCGTGCGAAGTGCGGCTGGCGAATTTCCGCGTGTTGCACCCGCAGTCCTTGGGGGGTGGGCACGACCGCTTCCGCCTCGATATGGAGGTTGCCGTCGTGAACATTCACCTCGAGCTTGTCCCTGGTCACGCCTGGAAGGTCGGCCCAGAGGGTGACGCCGTTGCTGTTCTCGACGATATCGACCGCGGGAAGCAGTGTCATCGTCGGCGTCGACCTGTCCTCCTGACCTTTTGTCACCGCATTCTGGTCGCGTTCAACCATTTGGGTAGTTTCGTTCATGGCATTCTCCTCGCGTTACTGGACCGTGATCGCCCGGGGCTTAGAGGCTTCGCGCTTACCGACACTGATAGACAGGCAGCCGTTGGCATAGCGCGCCTGAACCTTGTCCGGGTCGGCGCTCTGCGGCAATTCGACGACGCGCCGGAACGTGCCTGTGAATCGCTCTTGCGCGTACAGCCGGACCTCCGGATCCTCCTCCGCTTGCGCCGTTTCGCGCTCGCCGCTGATGGTCAGCAAGCCCTTGTCGATCGACACCTCGAACTTGTCTGGCTTGAGCCCCGGCGCGAACGCGACGATCTCGATGGAATCGTCCGTGGCGCCGATATTGACGGGGGGGAATGCCCCGAAGCGGCCGGAGCGGATGCTGGATGGGAAGCCGCCGAACAAGCTCGCCATCTGCCTTTGCATGCGGTCGAGTTCGCTGAAGACGTCAGTTCCAAAGAAAAGGTCGCTCATGGTCGTATCCTCCTTCGACGCAGCAAGGAGGCGAAGGGGCAACGCGCTCCCATCCACCTGCCAAGCTGCTGGCAAACAAACAGAAACACGCAGCGCGCAATGGTCGCGACTGCCTGAGCAAAAATAAAATAGTAATTGGCCACCCAAATTTCAAGGGAGCAAGCCTGCGGTGTCGGAGGTCGTGTCGGCACATCCGGATGTGCCCGTGCTCGCGCCCGCCGGGGTCTTTCACCGCGACCATCTCCCGGCACACGCTGCCTGCGCGCAAGCATGGGCCGACAGCCGGAAGCGAGCCTGGCTGTTCTACGAGGATGCGATCCACCGCCGTACTCTGGGGCAGCTTCAGCGGCAACGCGTGAACTGGCATGCAGCCGGCTTGGCTGCCACACCGCAGACGCCTCTGCGCGTTCGGCTTCAGGCTTGCGCTTACTTGAACATCATGCTGACCATCACCAGGGCCAGCAGCCCGAGATAGACGCGCGCATGCACGCGGTCGGGGATGCGCCCGGCCAGCGGGGCGGCAAGGCGGATGCCGGCCAGTGCGCCGATCGATAGCAGGCCGAACGCGGCGAGGTCGATGTACCCCAGATAACCGCGGCCCAGCGCCACTGGCTGGTACCACGCCATGACCACATAGGCCAGGGTGCCCGGCACGGCAACCGGCAGGCTCAAGGGGTTCGCCATTGCCGTGGCTTGCGCCATGCTCAGGCCACGGCGGCGCAGCAGGGGCACGGTCATGACGCTGCCCCCTACGCCGAGGAACGTGGCGACCGCACCGATCGCCAGGCCGCCCGCCACCGTCTGCGCCTGCCCGAGCCGCCGCGGCGAGTCCTGCCCGGCGCGCGCAAGAAATCCGCGCCGAGCAAGGCAATCCAGCAGCGTGACGCCAAGGTAGGCCACAAAGGCAAGGCGAACCACGTCGCTGCTCGCCAGCGTGGCGGCGCCGGCGCCCACGATGGCGCCCAACCCGATGAATCCCCCCAGCGGCCACACATAGGGCCACTGGATGTTGCCCGCCAGGCGATGCGTGCGGGTGGCGAGCGAGGCGCTCAGGATCATCACCGCCGTGGAGGTCGCGACGGCAATCTGCATGGCGGACTGGCCTGGCCCAGGCGCATCGGCGGTGCTCAATGCGCGGTAAAGCAAAGGCACCACCACAAACCCGCCGCCGAAGCCGAACAAGACAGAGGTCAAGCCAGTCAGGCAGCCGAACAGGACAAAAAGGAGATAGAGCATCGCAAAGGCGGAGTGGGTTCCAGGTCCGCCCACGATACGTACGGTTGGCATGGCCAACTTTCGAAGATTGGTCAATAATATTTGTGTTTCGGCCATTCCACCCTTCCGCCGCCCTTTCCTGCCATGCGCAACGTCCGCATCGACGACTACGACCACGTGCCCAGGCCCGTGGTTGCGATCGGCACCGACTACCCCGAGGGCTACCGGCTGCCGCGCCACGCCCATCGCCGCGCGCAGCTGCTCTATGGCGCGACGGGTGTGATGCATGTGGCGACGCACGATGGCAACTGGATCGTTCCGCCGCAGCGCGCGGTCTGGATTCCGCCGGGGATGGCGCATGAGGTCACGATGCTGGGCGTCAGCACGCGCAGCCTGTATATCGAGCCCGGCGCCGTGCCGGGGCCGGGCGATACGTGCCAGGTGGTGGGGATATCCGCCTTGATGCGGCAGTTGCTGATTGGCGCGGTGGAGATGCCGGCGCACTACGATCCCGACGGCCGGGACGGCGCGCTGGTCGCCCTGCTGCTGCATGAGATCGCCGGCATGACGGCGCTGCCCTTGCATATTCCGCTGCCGCGCGATGCGCGGCTCGCGCCGCTATGCCAAGCCTTTCTCCGGCAGCCCGACACCCATGATTCGCCGCAACGCTGGGCCCTGGCGCTGCATATGAGCAGCCGGACCTTCAGCCGGTTTTTCCGCGAGCAGACCGGCATGGCGTTTTCGGCATGGCGCCAGCGCGCCTGCGTGGTCCTGGCTTTGTCCCGGCTGACCGCCGGCGACGGCGTCACGCGCATTGCCCTGGATTTCGGCTACGACAGCCCGGCGGCCTTCTCGACCATGTTCCGCCGCGTGCTGGGCCACGCCCCCACAGAATATTTGCGCCAAGGCATGGCCAGCCCGCGCGCCGCCGGCGCGCCGCTGGCCGCCGCATTGCCGCCTGCCGGCATGCCCGCCGAAGCCTTAGCCCGCATCTAGGCGTGGCGTCGCCGCGCCATTTGTCTGCTACGGAACAAGGCGAATTCCCGTACACGCGTCAGAATAGCTTGTCGGCGCAACATCAGACATGCAGCAGGCTGCATTCCGCCCCGGAACCTATATTGCAAACAAAGGACGCGGGATGCACCTGTGTTGCCTCGACCTTTATCGGCCGTTTCGGCCATTTTCTTTAGTCGGAGTACTTCATGGGGGTTGTAATGAGCAATATGGATTCGGGTTGCCTGCAAGCTAGCCGTACGTCGCACCAGGCCGCCGCAGTGGCTGCCTGGCCGGATTTTGTCACTACGCGGGTGGCGGGCCACGAGGTGGAACGCGTACAGAAGCGCTGGGGCGGCAGCCACCTGCTGCATGGCCGCCAACCCGGGCCCGACGCCGTGCATTTTTCCAGCAACGACTATCTTTGCCTGCTCGGCGAAGACAAGCTGGTGCGCGCGCAGACGGCCGCCATGCGCGGGCCGGAGAGCGAGCTGCTGATGTCGGCGGTGTTCCAGTACGGCGACAACCCCACCAGCCGGCTGGAGCGCAAGCTGGCGCAGTTCAGCGGCGCCGAGGACAGCATCCTCTGCCAGTCGGGCTGGGTGGCCAATGTGGGCCTGCTGCAGAGCATCGCCAACGAGCGCACGCCGGTCTACCTGGACATGCTGGCGCATATGTCGCTGTGGGAAGGCGCCCACGCGGCGCGCGCCCGTGCCGTGCCCTTCATGCACAACGATGCGGAGCACGCCGAGCGCCAGATCCGCAAGGAGGGCCCCGGCATCATCGTGGTGGATTCCGTCTACAGCACCAACGGCAGCCTGTGCCCGCTGACCGATTTCGTGGAGGTGGCGGAGCGTACCGGTAGTGTGATCGTGGTGGACGAGTCACATTCGCTCGGCACGCATGGCCCCGGCGGCGCGGGCCTGGTGGCGCAGCTCGGACTGTCGAAGCGGGTCCACTTCCAGACCGCCAGCCTGGCCAAGGCGTTTGGCGGCCGCGCGGGGCTGGTGACGTGTCCGTCGTCGTTCAAGGGGTATTTCGCCGCGGAATCGCGCCCGGCTATTTTCAGTTCAGGGCTGCTCAGCCATGAACTGGCCTGGTTCGACGCCGCGGCGGATTTCATCGTCGGGGCGAACGATCGCCGCAGGCAGCTGCATGCGGTATCGGCTCAGGTGCGCGAAGCGCTGTCCGGGCTGGGCTACAACGTCTCGGCAGGATCCGAGCAGATCATCGCGCTGGAGTCTGGCACCGAGGAGCAGACGCTGGTGCTGCGCAATGCCTTGCAGTCACGCGGGATCTTTGGCGCCGTGTTCTGCGCGCCGGCCACCGCGCGGGACCGCGCGCTGATGCGGCTGACCATGCATGCCCACCTCACCGCCGTGGAAATCGAGCGCCTGATCCAGGTCTGCGCGGAAATCCGCGATGAGGTGAACCTGGCCGGCTGGCGTTCCACGCAGCGCAAGCCGCGCGCGCCGGCGGCGCGCCCACCGGTGGCCATGCAGAGCACGCTGCAAGCCAGCCTCGAAGCGTTGCACGGCACGGCCTGACGCCGGCTCAGCTTCTTGCCGCGCCGTCGCCCTCCGGCCGCGGCTTGGCAAGCGGGAACTCGAGGACGAACTCCGTGTACTCATGTTCGACCGAGCTGCAATGGATGCGCCCGTCCCAGGCCTCGAGCGTCTCGCGGCAAAAGGCCAGGCCGATGCCGGTGCCCTCGTTGCGCGGGTAGGTGTGGAAACGCTTGAAGATGGACGGCAGCTCGCGCTCCGGCACGCCGGTGCCGGTGTCGCGGAAGATCAGCCGGTTGCGCCGGGTGCCGCGCTCCAGCCGCAGCCGGATATCGCCGTGCCCTGCCCGCGCCAGCGCGTGCAGCGCGTTCTTGATCAGGTTGAACAGCACCATGACCATCAGCTTCTGGTCCGCGTGGATCAGGAAATCCTCTTCCAGATCCACGCGCACCAGCTCCCGCTGGCTGGCTTCGAAGGGGTAGCGGGAGATCGCTTCCTCCACGGCCTGGCCGAGCAGGAAAACCTCGCTGGGCCCGTGCAGGGCCTTGACGCGCGCATTGACCAGCAGCACGTCGATGCCGTGGTTCATGCGGTCAACCTCCAGCTGGATCCGCGGCAGCGCATCCTTGAGCAGGCCAAAATGGGCTCGCGGCAGGTGCAGCGAGTTCTCCGGCGTCTCGTTTTCCTCATAGAAACGGATCAGCCCCGGCAGGTACCGGCCCATGCCGAGCGCCGTGGAGCCGATGCTGCGGATCGGCGTGCGCAACTCATGGGCCACCGTGCCCAGTGCAATCGCCATGCCGTCCAGCTTTTCCTGGATCAGGATGCGCTGGTCGATCTTCAGCACAGCAATGGTACAGATGGTGAAACCGATGATCGGCAGCTCCATCGGCCAGTTCACCTCCAGCATCGCGGCGGGCGGTGGCGTCACGTAGTTGTAGACGAGCCACGCCAGGGCGGTGCCCACCAGCAGGGAGGTGGCGCCACCCAGCCAGCCGCTGAAGTTGAAGAGGATGATGACGGCGATCACGAGCGACTGGGACCACACCAGGTTGCCGTGATTCATCAAATACATGTAGACGAAAAAAAACGACAGGCTGTACGTCAGGGTCGCCAAAAAATGCGCAGGAAGCCATTTTTTGTCACGCAGATCGCGCGAGACGATCAGCGGCAGGCACATGACCATGGCCACCAGCCGCAGGACCAGGCTCTCGTAAGGCTGGGGAAACCAGAATTTCCAGATCAGGTAGAACGCCGGGTAGCCCGTAAAGGCGAGCCACCCCAGCAGGCGGATGCGCTTGACCTGGGCCGGCTGGCGGATATCGAGATGGACTTCCCTGGCAAGCACCCGGCGCAGGCGCATCGCGCTTTCACCGCAACTGCGTTGAATCTGGGCAAGCATGTTGAGAACCGGCTTAGGGCTGATGGTGGCAACGATGCGAAAGTGTAGCCGGATAGCCCGGTTCTTTTCTCGATTTTGTGCGCTTTTCGCGGCTTAGACCGGAATCCGCTGCTGGCTTGCCCCGCAGCGTCAATCCAGCAGGTGGCCCATGCGCTCGCGCTTGGTCTCCAGGTATTTTTCGTTCTCGGCGTTGGACGGCACGATATGGCGCATTTGCTCGACCACCTTGATGCCCGCGGCTTCCAGCGCCTGCTTCTTCTTGGGATTGTTGCTCATCAGCCGGATCGACTTGACGCCCCACTGATGCAGCAGGTCGGCGGCAAAGGCGTAGTTGCGGCTATCGATTTCCTGGCCCAGCGCCAGGTTGGCGTCGACGGTGTCGAGCCCGCCGTCCTGCAGCGCGTAGGCGCGGATCTTGTGGCCCAGGCCAATCCCGCGCCCTTCCTGGCCGCGCAGGTACAACAGGATGCCGCGGCCTTCCTCGGCGATCTTCTTCATGGCCAGGTCGAGCTGCTCGCCGCAGTCGCAACGGCACGAGCCGAACACGTCGCCGGTGAGGCATTCGGAGTGCAGGCGGGTCAGCACAGCCTCGCCGGCGATGTCGCCAACGCTTAACGCAAGGTGTTCGATGCCCGAAACGGCACCCTTGAAGGCGTGGGCGGTAAATTCGCCAAAACGGGTCGGCAAGCGGGCCGAGCCGATCAGCTGGATCTCTGTGTCGTTCATGTCAGTCGGAGTGTTGCGCCGGCCTTGGCGGCGCGGCATCGGGGCGCTTGATAGCGTCTAGTCCGCTACGGTAGCACGAGCGGGGCCGGATCGCTGGCGGGCAAGTGGCCGGGCGCGCTCCGGCGGCATGTCTTTGGCCTGAACGTTGCGTTGAAACCTGCCCCCTGGCGCCTTAGCCAAGCTCGATGGGCTGGCCGTGGGGCGTGCGCCGGGCCGCCGCGTCCCACGCGTCGCGCCGCTTCAGCAGCGCGCTGGCGTCGACCAGGCCTTTGGCCGCCGCGAGCCGCTCCAGCGCGGTCAGCCAGAAGCGGTAGTAATGCTCGCCGTTGTCGGGATCCCCGCCTGCCTGGGCTTCGCGGATGACCTGGGACAGGGTGGCCGCCCATTCCGTCCAGGTAAAGGCGCCGCGCGCATGCAGGGCGAGCGCCAGCGCAAAGGCCTGTGCTTCCCACGGCTCACGGAACACCGGTCCGGTGCTGTCGCAAGGCAGTGCCGGCAGTGCTGCCCGCATGGCCAGCAGGCTTGCGGGCGAGGGCAAAGTTGACGCCGGATCAGCCATGGGCCACCTCCGCCGGGTCAAGGTAGGACTCCCAGCAATCCACACAGACCGAGGCCGCGGTGGTGTCGGGGCCCCACAACTCGGTGGCGGCAAAGCGCACCGTGTAGAGCCACTGTGGCTGGTCGCCCGCCCCGGCGGCGCTGGCGTCCGGGAACACATGGGCGCCGTGCAAAGCCGCGATCTCGCCCTGCCGTCCACGGCAATAGCGTGGCAGCCGGGTGTGGCCGGCGGGATGCATCTGGCGGGTGCGTACCCGGTCGCCCACCTGGAAGCGGGCTGCGCCCGGCGCGGGCCGGGCGCTGGGCGTGCCGCGCGCCAGGGCCGGGGCGACCTGATCCGCGCTCAGGATGCGCGCGAGGGGCAGCGGCGGCGCGGTGGATACGCCGCTGGCGATTTCTTCCGCGCTGGCCATGCCGGTCCTGAGCAGCATGGCTCTAAGGCCTTCGAACCAGATCTGGTAGTAGCTGCTGCCAAGGTACTGCCCCGGCGGCAGGCTTTCGCGGGCCGCGCGCATGGTGTCGATATTCCATTTGCCGAGCGCACCCATGGCGAGCGTCAGTGCGAGCATGCGGCGCTCCCAGCCAGCGTGGAATATCGGCTCACCGGGTTCCGGGCGAACCGGGCCGAAGCCCTGCATGCCGCCGAGGTCCTGGCCACCGTTCATTGCGGCTCCCCTGCTGTTGCCGGCGTGGTCACATCCGGCAGCAGGCCCGTGCCGATCATCGCGTCACGGGTCACCAGTTCCGCCAGCGCTTGCTCGCTCCAGCCCTCGGTGCCGGCCGGGCGCATGGGCAGTACCAGGTAGCGCAGCTCGGCGGTGGAGTCCCACACCTGGATCTGCACCGCCTGCGGCAGCGAAAAGCCAAAATCGCGCAGCACGCCGCGCGGGTCGATTACCGCCCGCGCGCGGTATGGCGCGGACTTGTACCAGACCGGTGGCAGCCCCAGCACCGGCCAGGGATAGCAGGAGCACAGGGTGCAGACCACCATGTTGTGGGTGGCGGGCGTGTTCTCCAGCACAATCATGTGCTCGCCCTGGCGCCCGGTAAAACCGAGCGAGGCGATGGCCGCGGTGGCGTCCGCCAGCAGCCACGCCTTGTAGGCCGGATCGGACCAGGCCTTGGCGACCACGCGCGCCCCGTTGCGTGGGCCGATGTGTTGCTCGTAGGTCTCGATCAGGACATCCAGCGCGGCCGGGTCGACATAGCCCTTCTCCACCAGCAGGGATTCCAGCGCGCGCACGCGCAGGTCCATCTCGGAGAGCGTGCTGCCGCCGTGCTCATGTTCATGGTCATGGTCATGCGGGGGACTGGCTGGCGAGCCGGGGGAATCTTGGCGCATCGATGTCTGGGGAGAGCGTTCCGGGATCGTTCTGGCATGGACACTGCTGACCGCTCAGTATGGCCGCGCGTGCGGCGCCTGGCAATCCGGGCCGCCCGGCACCCTCCTCATGCCGGGTCCTGCACGTGGGCACGGCTTTTGCGCCATTTCCTCCATCCGGGCCTCCAGGTGCCCCGAGCCAGGCCTGCCGGCTCCGGGGCCGCGCCCGCAAACCGTGGCCGGCCAAGGGGAAACGCAGCCTTCGGCATATCAGGGGGGAATCGTGGCGCAAACGCTACATGCAGAAAATACCGATCGGGGACTTGACGTCCTTGAAGTTCTTACAAGCTCCGCCCCGCGCTAGCCCCACGCAACGCACGAGCGGATATGGAGCCACTTCGCTGAGTTCACCATGAACATCCTGCCCTCTCCCATCAACGCCAGGCGCCCGCTGATCCTCAACGTGGACGATAGCGACGGGGCTCGCTACGTCAAGGGCCGCATCCTGCAGCGCGCGGGCTTCTCCGTGCTGGAGGCAGCGAGCGGACAGGCTGCGCTGTCGCTGGTGCGCCAGCATGCCCCGGACCTGGTGCTGCTGGACGTGAAGCTGCCCGACATCAGTGGGCTGGAGGTGTGCCGGCTGATCAAGAGCGATCCCGAGACCGCCAGCACGCTGGTGCTGCAGACTTCATCTGCGCTAACCGAATCGCGCCACCGGGTTCAGGCCCTGGATGGCGGCGCCGACAGCTACCTGATCGAGCCCGTGGATGCGGAAGAACTGGTGTCGAGCATCAATGCCCTGCTGCGCATGCGCAAGGCCGAGGAGGCCTCCCGCCAGTCGTCGCAAGCGCTGCGCGAGAACGAGGAACTGTTCCGCCAGCTGGCCGAGAATCTCTCCGATGCGCTGTGGATCCTGGACCCCGCCGAGAGCCAGTTCCTGTTCATGAGCCCGTCGTTTGCCAAGCTCTGGGGGCGCCCGGTGGAAGACCTCAAGCACAACCCGCGCAACTGGCTCGCCAGCGTGCACGCCGAGGACCGCGAGCGCATGGAGGCTGCATTCGATGCCATGCTGCGCGACGGCCATATGGATGCGCAATTCCGGCTCGAGCGCGGCGATGGCGAAGTCAGCGAGGTCCGCGCGCGCGCATTCCCGGTCTCCAACACGGCCGGCGTGTTCTATCGCGTGGCTGGCATCTGCCAGGACATCACTCCGCAAAAGCGCGCCGAGCGCATGCTGCTGGACGAGGACCGCCGCAAGGACGATTTCCTCGCCATGCTGGCCCACGAACTGCGCAACCCGCTCGCACCGATGCGCAGCGCCGCCGACTTGCTGATGCGCTGCGCGCCGAGCCGAGAGGACACCTTCAAGGCGCGCGACATCATCGCCCGCCAACTGCATCACCTGACCCGCCTAGTGGATGACCTGCTCGATATTTCACGCTTCACCCAGGGCCGGATCGTGCTGCGCGACGACCTGGTCGAGCTGCGCACCGCGCTGAGCACCGCCGTGGAAGCCGTGCGCCCGTTGATCGATTCGCGCGGCCACTCGCTGCGGCTGAGCGTGCCCGAGGGGCCAATGCCCGTACGCGGCGACCTGGTGCGGCTGACGCAGATCTTCAGCAACCTGCTGCACAACGCGGCGCGCTACACCCAGCCGGACGGCCAGCTCTCGCTGGAAGTCACCAGCGATGGCACGCTGCTCACGGTCCGGGTGCGGGACAACGGCCCCGGCTTGTCGCTACAGGCGCTGCAAGCCATCTTCGACCCAACCACCGCGCATCACGGCGACAAGCCCCGCGGCACCACCGGGCAGGAAGGCATGGGCATCGGGCTGTCGCTGGTGCAAAAGCTGGTCAGGCTGCATGGCGGCGCTGTATACGCGCAGAGCGCGGGCGCGGGCCTGGGCTGCACCTTTGTGGTGGAGTTGCCCGCGCAGCCGTGGCAGAGCTGGCAGCCCGAAGTGGGCAAGCTACGCTCCCCGCTGGGCACGCCGCGCACGGTGATGGTGGTGGACGACAACATCGATGCGCTGGAGGCCATGGCGCTCACGCTGGAGGCGATGGGACACACGGTAGTGACCGCCATCGACGGGCCGGCCGCCATCGTGCGCGCGGTCAAGGCGCAGCCCGACGTGATCTTGCTGGATATCGGGATGCCGGCCATGGATGGCTTCGAGATTGCGCAACGGCTACGTGCCATACCGGAGTTGCAGCATGTGCGGCTGGTAGCGTTGACGGGTTATAGCCAGCCAGCTGACCGGCAGCGGACCGCCGAAGCCGGTTTTGACCAGCATCTGGTGAAGCCGGTGGACCTGGAGGCGTTGTCGCGGATGCTGGATGAACTTGGGGAGCCGGTTGCCCCCCGACCTTGATTCTTCGGAGACGGAGCATGCAGATGCACTTTCATATCACGCCCGAGCCTGATCAAAACCCGCCACCGCCGGAGGTGCCGCCGCCGGAGGTGCCTGATCCCGATCCGCCCATGCCCGTGAGCGATCCGCCGCCAGGCGACAGGCCCCCGCCGCCGCAGCGGGCCTGAGGCTTCGAAGCCAAACTGAAAACGGCGTTTCGCAGGCGCCATGCACTTTATGCCGCAACCGGTAAAAAATACGGGCTCAAGGGGTTCCGGGCGGCGTGGCATGCAGCGGAAAACTCACTGCAATGCACACCGATCCGCTATCGGTCGAACAGCCCTGCCCTTCGGCCTCGATGTGCGCCCCATGCATTTCCACCAGCCGCCTGGCGAGCAGCAGCGCAGTGCCTTGGCGTGGCGCATATACGCCACCCTGGGCCTTGCGCCGGCGGAAGAAATCGGAGAGCACGGCTATGCGCTCTTCCTTGCGTGCGCCGGTGGGCGCCCGGCTCTCGGTAATGCGCAGCCGGATCCGCCCGGGCTCGGGCTTGAGGTGCGCCTCCACGGTATCGGCGCTGCGCGCATGGCGGATGCAATGCACCAGCAGGTGACGCAGCAGCGGATCCAGGCGGCGCGGGTCGGCGTCGATCAGCAGGGCAGCGGCAGGCTGCCCCTCAAGGCCATCCACACACCCCGCGGCCAGGGTGACGCCGCGCGCCTCGGCCAGCGGGCGTACCTCGTCCGTCGCCTTCTGCAATGCGGCCAGCAGGTCTACGCGCTCCCACTGCGGCGCGCTGTCGTCGGCCAGCAGCGCCACCGCCTCCTCCATGTGTTCGATCAGTTCCAGTTGCTGCAGCATGCCGGTGCGGATGCCGCTGAGCGCCCGCTGCGTGGAGGCGGGAGGCGTGTCGAGCGAGTGGTCCAGCACGTAGGCCCAGCTCTGCACCCCGTTAAGCGCGGAGCGCAGGTCATGCGCCACCTGGCTGATCAACGTGGCGACCTCCGCGGCACTCTGGATCGGCTCGCTGGGTTCAACCGTCGCGGGATGATCCGATGCTTCGGGGCCCTCTGAAGGATGATGTTGCTGCGACATGGATACCTTTTTGGGGATTCCTTTTGGGGCTGCATGCTCGCCCGGTTGTCATGCAATAACCATTCCGCTCGCGCTAATGGAAGGCATCCGTGTAGCGCGAAACCGTAATCCCGGGTCGCACCCTACCAATTTTGGGTATCCGATCCAGCGGCGGCGGGCCAGCAGTGCTGGCGGCGCGCCGCACATGCTAGTTCGGCGCCGTAGTGCTTCCCGGCGGCGTCCTCGTGCCGTTGGCGCGCAGCGATTCCGGCAACTCCCCCCTTGAGGCATATTCTTCCAGCCGGTTATACAAGGTCTTGAGGCTGATGCCGAGTATCTCGGCGGCGTGTTTCTTCACACCGGAGCACTGCTCCAGCGTGGCGAAGATCAACTGGCGGTCGGCCTCGGCCAGCGACATTCCCACTGGCACCGAGACCATGGCGGTGGCGGCCGAATTGGCCGCTGCCACCTGCAGCGGCACGTGCGCATCGGCAATGAGATCCTGGTCGGCCATGATGTAGGCGCGCTGCACAAAGTTGCGCAGCTCGCGCACATTGCCGGGCCATGCATGCAGCAGCAGGCTATCGAGCAGCGCCGGGGCAAAGCGGCGTTGCGTGCCGTGCTCGCCGTTCATCTGCGCCAGCAGCGTGTTAGCGATCTGCACCACGTCGTTGGCGCGCGCGCGCAGCGGCGGCAGCTCGATCGGGAACACGTTGAGCCGGTGATAGAGGTCGGCACGCAGCTTGCCCTCGGCTACCGCGTCTTCCGGGTTGCGGTTGGTGGCGGCCACCACACGCACGTCGGCATGCAGCTCACGGTTGGTGCCAACGCGCATGAAGGCGCCGGACTCCAGCACGCGCAGCAGCTTGACCTGCAGCTCGACCGGCATCTCGGTGATTTCGTCGAGAAAAAGCGTACCGCCGTCGGCCCGCTCGAAGTAGCCTTTGTGCTGGCGCTCCGCGCCCGTAAAGCTGCCGCGCTCGTGGCCGAACATCTCGGACTCGATCAGCGTGGCGGAAATCGCGCCGCAGTTCACGGCCAGGAAGGGCTGGCGCCGGCGCGCGGAGAGTTCGTGCAAGGTCTGCGCGGCCAGCTCCTTGCCGGTGCCGCTCTCGCCCACCAGCAGCACCGTGGCCTCGGTGGGCGCGACCTTGCCGAGCTGGTCGTAGACCACCTGCATCGCTTCGGAGCTGCCAAGCAGCCGGCCAAAGCGGCCGTAGCGGCGCAGTTCGTCGCGCAGGGAATGGATTTCCGCCTTGAGGTCGCCGGTGGTGGCAATGCGCTTCAGGACGGTGCGCAGGCGTGTCACGTTGATCGGCTTGACCAGGTAATCGGTGGCGCCCCGGCGCAGCGCATCCACGGCGGATTCCACGCTGGCGTATCCGGTCATCAGGATCACCTCGACACCAGCGGTGCCGACCTCGTTGAACAGGTCCATGCCGCTGCCGTCAGGCAGCTTCAGGTCGGCCAGCACGACGTCCGGCACCTGCCAGCCAATCTGCAGGCAGGCTTCACGCAGGTCGCCTGCGGTGGCGGACGTGAAGCCCTCGGCCGTCACGATCTCGGACAGTGCGGCGCAAGTATTTTCATCGTCGTCGACGATCAGGATGTGGGGCATCGTTCTCCGTATCGGCACCGCATCACCCGGCTGCCACGGCAAGCACGGTCCTGGCCCTATGTCAGCACATAGGGAGGCAGTGCGTCCTGGCGCCAAGGTGAATCCGGGGATACAACCAAGTTTATGCGGGCGCCAGCCGCAGCGGTACCAGTGTCTGTCTGACAACGCCACACGCCGGCACGCGTTGGCGCAGGAACCGTTCAAAACGGTGGCCTCAAGCCAAAGCACGCGCTAGGATTAGCTCAACCGCCGCCAGATTGCCCCACCGCCGACGCACTTCCCGCCGACCCGGCCATAGGCGATCACGCCCCCCATGCCGCTCTCGATGCCAAGCCTCAACCCGCCTGCCGCTCCCCTTCCCGCCACGCCGGCAAGCGGCGCGCCGCGGCACGCCGTTCAGGGTCCCTCGGCCTTGCTATGGCAAAGCGCTTCGCCCGTCATGCGGCAGTTGCTCGCGCAGATCGAGCGGGTGGCCGCCACGGAAGTCACGATGCTGGCGGTGGGCGAAAGCGGCACTGGCAAGGAACTGGTAGCCCGCGCCGTGCACGACCGCGGCGCACGCCGGGCCGGGCCGTTCGTCGCGGTCAATTGCGGGGCGATATCCCCCACGCTGATCGAGTCGGAGTTGTTCGGCCACGAGAAAGGCGGCTTCACGGGTGCCGTGCAGCAGAAGGCCGGGTACTTCGAGCAAGCCCGCGGCGGCACGCTGTTTCTGGATGAAATCACGGAAATGGCGCCCGACATGCAGATCAAGCTGCTGCGGGTGCTGGAGACGCGCACCTTCCACCGCGTAGGCGGCGACACGCAGATCGTATGCGACGTGCGCATCCTCGCGGCGACCAACCGCGACCCTGTCGAAGCGGTGCGCACTGGCCAATTGCGCGAGGACCTGCTTTACCGCCTTGCGGTCTTCCCGTTGCACATTCCACCGCTGCGCGAGCGTGGCGAGGATATCGCGCAGCTGGCCAGGCATTTCCTGGCGGAGTTCAACGCCATGGAAGGCGCCGACAAGGTGTTCTCCGGCACGGCGCTGGAACGGCTGCGGCACTATGGCTGGCCCGGCAATGTGCGCGAACTGAAGAACACCATCTATCGCGCCTTTATCCTGGCCGACCGCGTCATCGACATCGCCAACCCCAATATCGCCACCCAACCGCCACGGCCGGCCACGCTGGACGGCTTCGTCAATGTGCGCATCGGCACTTCGCTGGCCGACGCGCAGCGCGAAATCATCCTGGCCACGCTGGCGCGCTTTGACGGCGACAAGCGGCAGGCTGCGCACTCGCTAGGCATCAGCCTGAAGACGCTCTACAACCGGCTGGATGCCTATCGCGCGAGCTGAGCTGCCCAATTCGCCCGCTGCCGGCGCGCCGAGCGCGTCCCGGTGGCTCCTTCGGCCAATCGATCCCCTCTAAAGAGGGGCAGCACCACGACCGCGAACTGCGCAGACTTGTATGCAAAGTCTGTCTGGACATTGACCGCCTGGCTGCGTGGCTGGCCACGTTTCCATTTGACTTTGCCTGACTGCCAGCGAGGCAGCATGGCGCCAGGACCGATTTCCCAGCCCCTGCCCCCTCCCCTTTACGACCATTGACGGCGATGAAGGAAAAACAAGAATACTGCCCGCTTTGCGGCACCCAGGCCGCAGCCCGCGCCCGTCGCGGCAGCTATGGGCAATGGGTGCGATACGACTGCGACAACCCGCAGTGCGGCCCGGTCGAGATCAGTACCAAGGCGCGCCGCAGCCTGCGCGAGCCCGCCCGGCAGGCCGAGCTCCGCGCCCTGGCCCGCTCCAGCCGCGAGCACGGCAAGGTGCCACGCGTCGGCTTTGACGGGCCGCGCGGCGAATTCTACGTCGAGTTCGACTAAGCCCCGCCTCCCCGGCGCCGGGCGCTGCCGGCGCGCATCCAATCCCCGCTGCGCACCGTACATGTAGGCATCAGGACCACCAGCGCGCGGCATGCCCGCGCCCGCCTACAAGTGACTACGCATTCCTTCAAAGCTGACCTTGAGCATGTGCTCGACGATCGCGTCGGTGCCCAGCTTGCTGTACAGCTGCAGGTAATCCACGGCCGGATCGCAAGTGCGCGCGTAATAGCTGAACAGAATCACATCGTCGGGGAGCGACGGATCGAGCTCGCCCGCCGCCTTGGCCTCGGCCACGAGCTTTTCCAGTTGCCGGTTGAGCTTGAGCACGCGCGTGACGTAGCGCAGGTTGCGCGTGAGCATCTCGCGCACATGCGGGCTGGTGGATGGCAGGAACGGCAGCCCGCCGGTCAGGCGTACGCGCAGCGCCCACTCGAGCAAGGCGCGCAAGCGCGCCAGCCCCGTCAGATCGCCCGGGAGCTGCTCCAGGTACTCGAGCGCGCCGTCGATCAGCCGGATCAATGCTTCGCCGACCAGATCTTCCTTGGATTTGAAGTGCTTGTAGAGGCTGGGCTTGGAGATGCCAACCTCCAGCGCCACGTCGTCCATGGTCATCAGGTCGAAGCCCTTGCCAGCCAGGATGCGGGTCGCCGCATCGAGGATCGCGTCCTCACGCAGCTTGAAAGCCTGGTCCTTGAAACTCAGCCTGCCGAAAATACTCATTAGTAAATCTCGCTACTATGTAGTAATCTTTTTTCCAACTCGGTACGAAACCATCTTAGCACCCATCCAGGCAAAGCGATGTCGAATTCAGGAAATCCCCAGCACTGCCGCCCTGCAACCGCCGCCAGCCAAGCTGCCACAAGGGCTGGCGCCATTGGCGAGCGCGCGCTCGCCAGCAAGGAGCCGGCATGAGCGGCGCGCCCGGAACCTATCCGCGCGGCCAGCGCGTCGCCGTCGTCGGCGCAGGCATCTCTGGCCTGGCAAGCGCCTATCTGCTGTCGCGTCGGCACAACATCACACTGTTTGAAGCCGGTAACTACCTGGGCGGGCATACCAACACGGTCGAGGTCGAGCTGGAGGGGGTACGCCATCCCGTGGACACCGGCTTCCTGGTGTTCAACGACCGCACCTATCCCAACCTGATCGCGCTGTTCGCCGAGCTTGGCGTCACGGCCTATCCCACCGATATGTCGTTCTCCGTATCGCTGGACCAGGGACGGCTGGAATGGGCCGGCAGCAACCTCAACACCGTGTTCGCGCAGCGCCGCAACCTCTTCTCGCCCAGCTTCCTGTCGATGCTGCGCGATATCGTGCGCTTCAACGGTGCCGCCGAGCGCAACCTTGCGCTGGCCACCCAGAGCGGCTGCTCGGTGGACCAATTGCTGCTCGACGGCGGCTATGGCCAGCCGTTTCGCCACAACTACCTGCTGCCGATGGCGGCGGCGATCTGGTCCAGCGCGACCGCCGATATCCTGCGTTTCCCTGCCGCCACCTTCCTGCGCTTTTGCCTGAACCACGCCTTGCTGCAGGTCAACAACCGGCCGCAGTGGAAAACGGTGCAGGGCGGCGGGCGCGACTATGTACGGCGGATCGCCGCACAACTGGCGCAGCGCGATGCCGCCATCCGGATATCGACGCCCGTGCGCAGCATCCGCAGGCATGACCACGGCGTTGACCTGCTGACCGACGATGGCCCCGAGCACTTCGACGCGGTGGTGCTGGCCACCCACGCGCCCACCACGCTGCGCATGCTGGCCGACGCGGATCCCGGCGAGCGCCGTACGCTTGGCGCGGTCCAGTACCAGCCTAACCTGGCGATCCTGCATACCGATCCGGCCCTGCTGCCGCGCCGGCGCAAGGTGTGGTCAGCCTGGAACTACCTGGGCGGAGCCGCTGGCACCCACGATGCGGGCGCGGGCACGCACGATCATGCCGGCCACACCCGCCCGGTCTGCGTGAGCTACCTGTGCAACCAGCTCCAGCCATTGCCCTTCAAGACCCCGGTGGTGGTAACGCTCAACCCCATCTCCGCGCCAGCGCCCGGCACGGAACTGGGCCGCTACCACTACCAGCACCCGGTCTTCGACCTGGCCGCCGTGGCAGCGCAGTCCGCGCTGCCCGCGCTGCAGGGTCGGCGCCGCACCTGGTTTGCCGGGGCCTGGACGGGCTACGGCTTCCACGAGGACGGACTCAAGTCCGCGCTGCGCGTGGCCGCCGATTTCGATGCGCTGCCGGACTGGGCCAGGCTATGAGCGGCATGGAAGACCACCTCGCCAGCAGCCCCGCCGGCGCGCCGCCCGCGTGGTTGCTACTTGGCCGCGTGATGCATGAACGCCTGCGTCCCGCACGGCACCGCTTTGTGTATCCAGTGTTCTACCTGCGCTGCAATCTCGACCGCCTGCCTGCCTTGCGCCACTGGTGGTTCGGCATCGACCGCTGGGCGCCGCTGTCACTTGCCACGCGCGACTACGGCCCGCGCGATGGCAGCGACCTGGCCGCGTGGATGCGCAAGCTGCTGGCCGAAGCCGGCCTGCCGGCCGATGGCGAGATCTGGCTGCAGACGTTCCCGCGCGTGTTCGGCTATGCCTTCAACCCGGTGAGCTTCTGGCATTGCCATGACCGCGCCGGCCAGTTGCGCGCGGTGCTGGCCGAGGTCAACAACACCTTCGGCGCCAGCCACCGTTACCTGCTGTGCGCGCCCGACCGTTGCGCAATCGGTCCCGACACCGTGCTGACCTGCCACAAGGCGCTGCATGTGTCGCCGTTCTGCGTGGTCGAGGGCAGCTATGCGTTCCGCCTGCGCGAAACCGGCGGCACCAGCTTTGCCGGCGTCGACTACTACGACGCCACGGGCCTCCTGATCCGTACCGCGATCGGCGGGCGCCGCCTGCCGTTCTCGCGCGCCAATGTGCTGGGTGCGCTGGCGCGCCAGCCCTGGCTCACGGTGTCGGTGATGGCGCGCATCCACTGGCAGGCTCTGCGGCTGTGGCTGAAGAACGTGCCGTTCCGCGGCAAAGATCCGGGCCCCGGTGCCGATCCGCCCGGCCCGACCAGTTTCCCCAACCCCTCCGCCAACCTGTCGCAGTTCGAGGAAAACAAGCCATGACGCCCTCTCGCGCGCTAACCCTGCCGCCCGACGGTGCCCCTGCGTCAGCCCGTCTTTTCTTAACCCTGCTCGAGCGCATCCGCGTTGGCCACCTGTTGCTGGTCGCGCCCTCGGGCGAGCAGCGCCTGTTTGGCGATCCGCATGCCGCACCGGGCGCGCGCCTGGAACTGCGTGACTGGCGTGCCAGTGCCGAGATCCTGCGCGCGGGGGACATTGGTTTTGCCGAGGCCTACCGCGCAGGCTGGCTCGATACGCCGGACCTCACCGCGCTGTTGCGCCTGGCCATCCGCAATGAGTCCGCGCTGCCGCGGACCGTGGTCGGCAGCTGGCTGGCGCGGTGGTGGTACGGCCTGCGCCACCGGCTGCGCCCCAACAGCCGCACCGGCAGCCGCCGCAACATCCACGCGCACTATGACCTGGGCAACGCCTTCTACCAGCGCTGGCTGGACCCGACCTGGACTTACTCCGCCGCGCTGTTCCAGGGCGAGCGGGGCCGGCCGCTGGAAGCCGCGCAGGACGCCAAATACCAGCATATCGTCGACACGCTTGGCCTCAGGCCCGGCATGCGCGTGCTGGAAGTGGGCTGCGGCTGGGGCGGCTTTGCCATGCACGCGGCAAGGCAAGGGATCCAAGTGCACGGCATCACCATCTCCGCCGCACAGCTTGAGGTAGCGCAGCAGCGCGTGACCCAGGCCGGGCTGGAAGGGCTCGTCCGGCTGGAGCTGCGCGACTACCGGGATCTCGATGGCGAGTACGACGCCATTGTCTCCATCGAGATGTTCGAGGCCGTGGGCGAGCGCTATTGGCCCGGCTACTTCCAGATGCTGCGCCAGCGCTTGCGGCCCGGCGCGCGCGCGCTGGTGCAGTCGATCACCATCGAAGAGCAGCGCTTCAAGGCCTACCGCGCGAGCAGCGACTTTATCCGCGAGTACGTGTTCCCGGGCGGCATGCTGCCCAGCCCCGAGCGATTCCTGAAGGCTGGGTTGCGGGCCGGGCTGGAAAGCCGCGTCACGCTGGTGTTTGGCCCGGACTATGCCGAGACGCTGCGGCGCTGGCGCGCGGCCTTCGAGCAGGCGCTCGATGATGTCACCGCACAAGGCTTCGATACGGTCTTCATCCGTACCTGGCGCCTGTACCTGTGCTACTGCGAAGCCGGGTTCGACGAAGGCCGCACCGACGTCATGCAGTTCGTGCTGCAGCGGCAGGCCTGACATGCGCCGCGTTGCCGCCGCCCTCGCCATGGCCCTCCTCTGTGTCCCAGCGCTTGCCGCCGCGGGCTGGCGCGCAGACGTGCAAGCCGCCCGCTTGTCGGGCGAAGGCGAATTCCGCGTGTTTGGATTTCGCCTCTATACCGCCCAGCTATGGAGCGCACAGCTGCCGATCACGCCGGACGCGCCCTTTGCGCTGCAACTCACCTACGACCGCAGCATCCAGCGTGAGCGCCTGGTAGAAACCAGCCTGGACGAGATGAAGCGCATCGGCAGCGCCGGCAACGCGCCGCCCAGCCCGCAGTTACTGGATAGCTGGCGCGCCAGCATGGCGCAGGCGTTTGTCGACGTGCGCCCGGGCGACACGCTCACCGGCGTGTTCATGCCCGGCAAGGGCGTGCGCTTCTACGCTGGCGATCGGCTGACCACCGAGATCGACGACCCCGCCTTCGCGCAGGCGTTTTTCTCGATCTGGCTCGACCCCGCCACGCGCGCGCCGGCGCTGCGCCGGCGCCTGCTCGGGCTCGCGCAATGACCGCACCGCACCTCGGCAGCGCGGCAGCCACGACGCCCGCCGCGCCCAATCCGGCCCTCCCCGCGCCCGCCCCGGCATCCGCCATGGCTGCCTATGGCCTGCTCGGCATGCCGCTGGCCATGGCGGCCTTGCCGGTCTACGTGCAGGTGCCAGCCTACTACGCGAGCGAGCTCGGGCTGGCCTTGTCCGCGACCGGCACGGTGTTGTTCGCCGCGCGTCTGCTCGATACCGTGCAGGACCCGTTCCTCGGCCGCTGGATCGACCACCTGGCGCAGCGCGGCAAGCTGGCGCCGGCGTTGTGGCTGGCGTGCCTGGTGCTCTCGGCCTCCTTTGCCATGCTCTGGCTGCCGCCCGTGCGCGGCGGGGCGCTGGCCGCCTGGCTGGCGCTCTCGCTGGTACTGGTCTATAGCGCGCACAGCGTGGTCAACATTGCTTACCTGGCCTGGGGCGCGCGCCTGTCTCGCGAGCCGGCCACGCTGACCCGCGCCGCGGCCTGGCGCGAGGCAGCGGGCCTGGCCGGGGTGATGCTGGCCAGCGTCCTGCCTGCCTGGCTTCTGGGCGCATCGGGCTGGCCCGCCGCGCCGGCCATGGCGGGCTATGCCTTGGTGTTCGCCGCCTTGCTGCTGGGGGCGCTGGCGTTGCTGCTGCGGCGCGCGCCGGCCTGGCGCCACCACAGCGCTGGCGTGCACGGCTGGCGCGCCACGCTCGCCAACCGCGCATTCCGGCGCCTGCTGCTGCCGTATTTCCTCAACGCGGTGTCGGTCTCGATACCGGCCACGCTGGCTCTGTTCTTCATCCAGGATCGGCTGGGCGCGCCGCAATGGTCCGGCGCGTTCCTCGCCGCCTATTTCGCGGCGGGCGCTGCCGGCCTGCCGCTCTGGACCCGGCTTTGCGCGCGCATCGGCCCCACGCGGGCCTGGCGGCTTGGCATGGTGCTGGCGGTGGCCGCTTTTGTCTGGGCGGCCGGCCTGGACACAGGCGACACCGGGGCCTACCTGGCCGTGTGCGTGCTGGCGGGGCTTGCGCTTGGCGCCGACCTGGCGCTGCCGCCGGTGCTGCTGGCCTGCCTGATTCCCCCCGGCGAGCAACCCGGCGGCTACTACGGCATCTGGAGCCTGCTGGGCAAGCTGGCGCTCGCGCTGTCTGGCCTGGCGCTGCCATTGCTGGCCTGGTGCGGCTACCAGCCTGGCGCGGGCGGCACGGCGGCCGGCAGCCATGCCCTGGCGCTGGTCTACGGCGGCCTGCCCTGCCTGTTCAAGCTCGCCGCCATGCTGTGCCTGCGCACGGCCCCGGCACCACTGATGGAGGACCCGACATGATTCGCCTTGACCCTTCGCACTGCGGCAAACGCCTGCTGCTGTACGCCGCGCTATGGCTGGCTGGCTGCGCCGGCCCGGAAGTTTCCCAGTATGCGCAGCAGCAGCCCGTGCTCGATGTGCCGGCTTTCTTCGGCGGCAAGACCGAGGCCTGGGGCATGTTCCAGAAACGCAGCGGCGAGGTCGTCAAGCGCTTCACGGTAGCCATCGAGGGCCGCCGGCAAGGCAGCGATTTCGTACTGGACGAGCACTTCACCTACAGCGACGGCAGCACCGAGCAGCGCACCTGGACGCTGGCGCGCCAGCCCGATGGCACCTGGCGCGGCCGCGCCGGCGACGTGGTGGGCGAAGCGATCGGGCACAGCGCGGGCAACGCGCTGAACTGGCGCTACACGCTGCGGCTGCCAGTGGGAGACACCACGTATGACGTGCAGTTCGACGACTGGATGTACCTGGTCGACGCGCGCACCATGATCAATCGCGCCAGCGTCTCGAAATTCGGTTTCGAGGTTGGCCAGGTCACGGTGTTCTTCCGGCGCCCGCAATCGCCGCAATAGCCGCATCAGCCGCAATGAGCCAATCGCGGCTGCGGCGCAAATCAGAGAGGCAACCATGGCCTGGACGGCACTCAACCCCCGCTGGACGGATTGGCGCGAAAAGCGGGTCTGGCTGGTCGGCGCATCGAGCGGCATCGGCGCGGCGCTGGCGCGCGCCCTGCTTGCGCGCGGCGCCTGGGTAGCCCTGTCGGCGCGCCGGGCTGAAGCCCTCAAGGCGGTTGCCGGCGATCACGCCACGGCGCTGCTGCTGCCGATGGATGCCACCGATCCCGATGCCTGGCGCCAGGCGCATGACACACTGCGCGAGACCTGGGACGGCGTGGACCTGGTGGTGTTTTGCGCCGCCGACTATCGTGCGTTGCGCCCCTGGGAGCTGGAGGCCGCGAGCGTGCGCCACACCATCGAAACCAACCTGAACAGCGTCTACTACGGGCTGCAGGCCACGCTTGCCGACATGCTCGCGCGCGGCAGTGGCAGCTTGGTGCTGGTCGCCAGCGTGGCCGGCTACATGGGCTTGCCCAACGCCACCGTCTACGGGCCGACCAAGGCCGCGCTGATCAACCTGGCCGAACTGCTCTACGCCGAGCTGCATCCGCGCGGGCTGGGCGTCTATCTGGTCAACCCGGGATTCGTCAAGACACGCCTGACGGCCAACAACGCGTTCCCGATGCCTGCCCTGCTCACCCCCGAGGCCGCCGCCGAGGCCATCCTGCACGGGCTGGCGCGCGGCCGCTTCGAGATCGATTTCCCGCGCCGCTTCACCCTCGTGCTCAAGTTCGCCAGCCTGTTACCCTACCGGCTGCGCCTTGCGGCCCTGCAAAAAGTGATGGACGCGCCGTGATGCCATTGACTGGCCCGAACGCACTGACGGAGTTGACCAACTTGACCGAGCCGACCGGGCTGACAGCCCTGCTGCGATGGTACGAAACGCTCTCGCCCGCCTCGCTGGGCGACATCGCGCGCTTCTATTCCGACGATGCCCGCTTCAAGGATCCCTTCAACGATGTGCGCGGACGCGAGGCGATCCGCCGGATCTTTGCGCATATGTTCGTCGCCACGGACAACCCGCGCTTTGTGATCGGTGAGCAATTCCGGAAACCGGGCCAGGCGTTTGTGCTGTGGGACTTCCACTTCACCCTGAAGGGCAAGCCTTACCACGTGCACGGTAGTTCGCATTTTTGCTTTGGCGACGATGGGCGCGTGACACTCCATCGCGACTACTGGGACGCCGCGCAGGAGCTTTGGCAGCAACTGCCCTGGCTAGGGCCGCTGGTAGGCTGGCTGCGCCGGCGCTTCGCCACGCCACTTTCCTAGCCGCGCTAGTGCGCTTGCGGCTGGCATTGCGCGTGATCCCCGGTTACATTCCAAGCAGTTTGTGACGGTGTGCGGCCATATTCCTGGGAACATCCCGGCGGCAATGGCGGTCACTACCCGCGTGCCGCGCCCAACCGAGGCGATGCCGGCCCGACAAGGAATGCCCAATGAACCTCACCGTCCACGACCTCCTGGCCTTGGCCAGCGCCAGTATCCTGACCGTGACCGTGGTCGCCATCCACTACGAAGCCCTGCGACTGCTGTCCGGCATGAATCCGCGCCGCTGGACCGGCCGCGTCAACGTTGGCGTGCTGATTGTCTGCATCATCCTGGCCCATAGCCTTGAAGCCATGGTGTTCGCCGTCGGCTACTGGGTCGCGGGCAATGTGCTGGGCCTGGGCGGCCTTACCAGCGCCCATCCCATCACGCCCATCGTCTACCTCTACTTTTCACTTGAAACCTTCACCACGCAAAGCCTGGGCGACATCGCGCCGATCGGCGCCACGCGCCTGCTCGCCAGCATCGAGCCGCTGGTGGGCCTGATCCTGATCGGCTGGTCGACCTCCTTCACCTACATCATCATGCGCCGCGACTGGCCAACCGGCACCTCCAGGCAAGCGGCGCAAGCGGATCTGTAGGCACGGCGCACGGCACCTGCTGGTTACAGGATCGGCGCAAATAGCGTGGCCACGTGCATCGCCACGCGGCGCAGCGTCGGCGCAGCGGTGTATTCGCTGCGCTCGATCTGGCAGGCCTGCGCGAAGTCCGCCTCCAGCATGCGCGTCACGCTAGCGGTAAAATCGCGGTCCGCGGTCATCACCATCAGCTCGAAATTGAGCCGGAACGAGCGGTTGTCGAGGTTTGCGCTGCCGACCGCCGCGGCCTCATCGTCGATCAGGATAACCTTCTGGTGCAGGAAGCCCGGCTGGTAGCGATAGAGCTTCACGCCCGCGCAGACGGCCTGGTAGGCATACAGGGTGGAGGCGGCGAACACCACGAGATGGTCGGGGCGCGCCGGCAGCAGGATGCGTACGTCAACCCCGCGCAGCACCGCCAGCCGGAGCACGGCGAACACGGCCTCGTCCGGCACGAAGTACGGGCTGGTGATCCACACCCGCCAGCGCGCCGCCTGGATCGCCTCGACGAAGAACAGCGAGCAGGTCTCCTGCGCGTCGGCGGGGCCGGACGGCACCACCTGGCAGGTCATGCCCCCGGCAGGTGCTGCCGGCGGGGGCAGCAGCATCGGCACCTCCCGCGCGGCCCAGAACCAGTCTTCGGCAAACACCATCTGCAAGTCCAGCACCGCGCTGCCGCGGATCTCGATATGCGTGTCGCGCCAGGGCGCCAGCGGCGGCTTTAGCCCGACGTACTCGTTGCCGACGTTATGACCGCCCGTAAACGCGCACTCCCCGTCCACCACCACCAGCTTGCGGTGGTTGCGGAAATTGAGCTGGAAGCGGTTGACAAAGCCGCGCCGCGTGGCAAAGGCGCGCGCCTCCACCCCGGCGGCCAGCAGCACCTTGACGTACTGGCCCGGCAACGCATGCGAGCCGATGCTGTCGTAGAGGAAATACACCTTCACGCCCGCGGCAGCGCGTTCACACAGCAGGCTCTGCAGGCGCCGTCCAAGCGCATCGTCGTGGACGATGAAGAACTGCACGATCACCACCTGCCGCGCCGCGGCGATCGCGGCAAAGATGGCCTCGAACGTCGCCTCGCCGTTGACCAGCAGCCGCACCGCGTTGTTGGCCAGGCACGGCATGCCGGTCAGCCGGGGCAAGGCGCGCAGGTAAGGCTGGGGGGGCGAGTGCACGACGCTGGCGTCGCGTGCCTCGCGCTCGTGCGGCTCCATCTCGTGCGTGACCTCGCGCAGCCGGTCGTTGTTGAAGCGCCGGGCGTTCACGTAGCCGGCAAAACTCCTGCTGCCGAGGATCAGGTAAGGGATCAGCGTGAAGTACGGCATCATCACCAGCGAGCCGGCCCACGCAATGGCGCCGGGCGCGGTGCGCACGGTCATGACCGCGTGCAAAGCCGCAACGACGCCAAGCAGATGGAATACCAGCACGATCGCCGCGACGAGGGAGGGGCTGAGCATGATTGTTAGATTTCGCCTTGGCGGAGCCGGACCACGATGGCTAGCATTCTGGCATAGGCGCGGCCCGGGGGCAGGCAGAAATTCCCCGCAGGCGTTAAGCTTTCACGCCCTAGCGCTTTACTACCTTAGCGCCAGCCACATCAAGGAGGACCGCAATGTCAGAGTTCAAGATGGAATACCGGCGCCTGGGCGCCAGCAACCTCAAGGTATCGGCCCTGTGCCTCGGCACCATGATGTTCGCCGACCAGACCGACGAAGCCGAGGCCGGCCGCATCGTCGATAGCGCTCGCGCGCACGGCGTCAACTTAATCGACACTGCGGATGTGTATAGCAAGGGCGGCTCCGAGCGCATGGTGGGCAAGCTGCTCGCCGCCGACCGCCATGACTGGATCCTGGCCAGCAAGCTCGGCAACCCGATGCAGGCTGCGCCCAACCATGCGCACTACTCGCGCGTCTGGATCCTGCGCGAAGTCGAGCAAAGCCTGGGCCGCCTTGGCACCGATTACCTCGACATCCTTTACCTGCACCGCGACTACCCCGGTGAAAACCTGGAAGAACCCGTGCGTGCCATGGGCGACCTGGTGCGTGCCGGCAAGATCCGCTACTGGGCCTTGTCCAATTTCCGCGGCTGGCGCATCGCCGAGGTCGCACGCTTGTGCGACCAACTGGGTGTGCCGCGCCCGGTGGTTTGCCAGCCTTACTACAACCTGCTCAACCGCATGCCCGAGGTGGAAATCCTGCCGGCCTGCCAGCACTTCGGCCTTGGGGTGGTGCCCTATAGCCCGATCGCGCGCGGCGTGCTCACCGGCAAGTACCTGCCCGGCCAGCAGCCCCCGCAAGACTCGCGCGCGGGCCGCGCCGACCGCCGCATGATGGAAACGGAATTCCGTGAGGAATCGCTGGTGATTGCCCAGACGCTCAAGGCGCATGCCGATGCGCGCGGCCTCAAGCTGGGCCAGTTCGCTACCGCCTGGGTGCTGGCCAACCCGATCGTCAGTTCGGTGATTGCCGGGCCACGCACGCTGGCACAGTTCGAGGATTACTTCGGCGCCGTCGGCGTGCCCATCTCCGCCGAAGAAGAGGCCCTGGTCGACCAACTGGTGCGCCCCGGACATGCTTCCACGCATGGCTACAACGACCCGAACTATCCGCTGACCGGGCGTCCGGTTCCTGCAGCCTGAACGCGTTGCCCGCCAGGGCGGCCCGCCCGCAGGCTACCCTGCGCACAACCGGTTCGCCCGGCAACCCGCACGCACGGTTGCCGGGTTGCCGGGCCGCCGGCCCAGGCCAACGGCTCGCGCTCGGGCCGGCCCGCATTTCGCGGACAGATCGCGGGTTTTGCCTCGCGCTTATCATCATGTTGGCTTACAAGCCATGATCTGCATCCCGGGCTTCCCGGAATGTTCTTCAATGGGTTGCCTGGAGAAATAGTCATGCCGCAAGCCCCTGCGCTGATCGATACGCCCGCCAAACCCCGGTCCGGCCTCGCCGTCATGGGGCTGTCCGCACTGGGCGTGGTATTTGGCGACATCGGCACCAGCCCGCTCTACACGTTGAAAACCGTACTCGCGCTCTCGGGGGGCAAGCCGTCGGCGCCGGTTATCCTGGGCCTGCTGAGCCTGCTGATCTGGACATTGATTATCGTCACAACGGTGAAGTACGTGTCCTTTGCCATGCGCATCGATAACAACGGCGAAGGCGGCATTCTTGCCTTGATGTCGCTGTTGGGGATCAAGCAGAAGAAACGCCCGCTGGTGGTGGCCGCCGGGCTGTTCGGGGCGGCATTGATCTATGGCGACGGCGCGATCACACCCGCCATCTCCGTGCTCTCCGCGCTGGAGGGGCTGGAGATTGTCGTTCCCGAGGCCAAATCCGTTATCCTGCCGGCCACGGTGGCCATACTGGTGGCGCTCTTTGCGATCCAGCCCATGGGAACATCCCGCATCGGCAGGGCCTTCGGGCCGGTGATGGCATTTTGGTTTCTTTGCATAGCCGTGCTCGGCATTCGCGGCATCCTGCTGCACCCGTCGATCCTGATTGCGCTCAATCCGATCTATGGCCTGGAATTCCTGTTTTCCAATGGCTATACCAGTTTCCTGGTGCTGGGCGGCATCTTCCTCTGCGTGACCGGCGCCGAGGCGCTGTATGCCGACATGGGCCATTTTGGCCCGCGCCCGATCCGCCTGGCATGGTCCGCCATCGTGTTCCCCAGCCTGCTGCTCAACTATGCCGGACAAGCCGCGCTGGTATTGTCCGGGGCCGATTCAACGCACAACATCTTTTACCTGCTCTGCCCGCCGCCGCTGCTGGTGCCCTTGGTTATCCTGGCCGCCGTGGCGACGGTGATCGCCAGCCAGTCCATAATTACCGGCGCCTTTTCCATGACGCGCCAGGCGATCCTGCTGGGATGGCTGCCGCACCTGCAGATCAGGCAGACCTCCGAGGAGGGCTACGGGCAGATCTACGTTGGCACGGTCAACTGGCTGCTGATGGTGGTGACGGTCAGCCTGGCACTGTTCTTCAAGTCATCGGATCAACTGGCTTCCGCGTATGGCATCGCCGTTTCCCTCACCATGCTGATGACGTCCGTGCTGCTGTTTATCGCCATGCGCGATATCTGGGGCTGGAGCCTGTGGGCCAGCGCGGCCGTGTC
This sequence comes from Cupriavidus basilensis, assembly GCF_008801925.2. Taxonomy (NCBI): domain Bacteria; kingdom Pseudomonadati; phylum Pseudomonadota; class Betaproteobacteria; order Burkholderiales; family Burkholderiaceae; genus Cupriavidus; species Cupriavidus basilensis. The sequence goes on from NZ_CP062804.1 coordinate 1,699,294, forward strand.
GGGCGTCTTCCTGATCATTGACGGCGGGTTCTTCGTGGCCAATCTCGCCAAGGTACTGGATGGCGGGTATATCCCGTTGATGCTGGCGGCGGTTGTCTATGGCGTCATGTTGATCTGGCACCGCGGCACGGCCGCGATTTCGGCGGCCATCAACGAAGACATCACGCCAATCGACGCGTTCCTGGGCGAGGTGCAGGCAAAGGGCATCCCGCGCGTGCCCGGGACCGGGGTGTTCCTGACGCGAACGCTGGATGGCACGCCGCCGGTGATGCTGTGGCATGTCAAGCGCAACCACGCCTTGCAGCAGAAGATCCTTGCCGTGAGCATCGTGACGGAGACGGTGCCGTGGATCAAGGATGCCGAGCGCCTGACGCTAACGCAGCCGATGCCGGGTTTCTGGCGCGCCAACGCCCGCTACGGCTTCATGGAGCGGCCAGATATTCCCAATCTGCTGCAACAGCCCCAGATGCTGCCCTGCGGGCTGGACCTGGGCACCATCACCTACTACATGGGCCTGGAGACCATCGTGCTGCGCGAGGGCGACAGCCGGATGCCGCGCTGGCAAGGCAAGCTGTTCGCCTTGATGGTCAGGAACGGCATGCACGTTACCGATCTTTTCCGGCTGCCCAGCGATCAGGTGGTGGAGATCGGCCGGCGCGTCTCGATCTGACGATCGGGCGACCTGACGATCACGCGCCCCCTGCCGGCCAGCTCATTGCAATACGCACTGTCATACGCACTGTCTCTCGTGACCTATCTCTCGGCCACTCAAGGATCGATTCGCGCCTGCCGCTCAGTGCACGCCGGCGGGAGACCCAACCAACGACATGTTGCCATCAAGAATCCTGGCCACAGGCAAAGCACGCCCTGCCCGGCAGGTCACCTCCTCCGAGCTTGACAAGGTGCTCGGCAAAGGCACCGGCTACGTCAGGAAAGCCTCCGGCATCGACCACCGCTAGCACGCTGGCCCTGGCGAGACGCAATCCGCGTTTGCTGCCTCGCACGCTATCGTGCTGAATTTGTCCGCGTCCTCCGCCGCTGGCGAGGCGTCACCCGCCTTCCTGTTCAAAATTTAGGCAGCCCGATACATAACCGCCACCATTGGCCAAGCGCGGCACGTCAAGCGCGGTTATCCACACAATCTGTGGATAACACGATCCGGCAATCGTGGACAAAATGTGTACGTGCGCCGCAACAATCGACTTTGGCCCGGTGCGATGCCGGTCGCCTTGTGGATTGGCTCCCCGCCTGCTTTGGGAATCTTCTTCCCCCTCTTGCAGATTGTTCCGAACAATATCCCTGACGTCGCGGACTATCCTGCCTGGATCGCCTCGCGGGCAGGCCGGTGGCCGCCCGGCCCAGGCACATTGACAGCCTGACCGGCCTGGCAGCCGATGCGCGCGCCGGCCCGCGAACCGCACTAATGCCAGTAGGACAATGCCTATGAAGATCGCACTGCTAGCGGATCTGTCGCTAGAGGCCAAGGCCATTGCAGACGCCCTTGCTCGCGCCGGCGTGCCTTGCCATACCTACCCCGCAAGCGCGGAGCTTTTCCGTGGCATCGACCAAGCCGGCTATGACGTCCTGCTGATCGACCACGACCTTGCCGACATGCCTGCCGTGGAAGCCGTGCGCGCGGTGCGCGGCGCCTGGCGCAGCAAAGTGCCGGTGATGGTGGTTTCCCAGCGGCGCGACGAAGACTCGGTCGTCAATACCCTCCAGGCGGGCGCCGACGACTACATGATCCGCCCGCTGCGCGCGCGCGAGCTGGTGGCCCGGCTGCACGCGTTGCAGCGCCGCGCCGCCGCGCACCGGCAAACACCCAGCCCGGACCTGGCGGTGGGGATCTATACACTGGACTGCCTGGCGCACGAGGTCGTTTTCCAGGGACGCCGGCTCACGCTGCCCCCCAAGGAGTTCGAGCTGGCAGCGTTGTTGTTTGGCAGCGTCGGCCGGGTCTTGTCCCATTCCCATATCGAACGCGCAATCTGGGGCTATTCACTGCCACCGTTCTCCCGCGCCCTGGCGAGCCTGGTATCGCGCCTGCGCAGGGCGCTGGAGCTCCACCCCCGCAATGGTCTGGTCATCACGATGGTGTATGGCAAGGGATATCGCCTGGATGAGACCGGCGCGCGGCTGCCTCGGCCCGGCCCGCTCAGTACTGGCTGAGCACTGGGTGCGGCGCCGGCCTGCCGAGGTAGTAGCCCTGCCCGAAGGGCACGCCGAGATCGCGCAGCACCGCCAGCTCATCGGCATCCTCGATGCCTTCGGCGATCACCTCGCCGCCCAGCGCCTTGACCAGAGCCAGCACCGTGCGCACGACTTCAAGCCGGCGCGAGCAGTTACCGATGCCACGCACCAGCGACTTGTCCAGCTTGGTGTAGTGCGGCGCGAGGTGGACCAGCCGGTCGAGATTGGCGTGGCCGGTGCCGAAGTCGTCCAGCGCATATTGCATGCCCAGTTCGCGGAGCACGGCCATGGCCTGCCCGAAGCGCTCCGCGTCCTCGATGGGGGTCTGCTCGGTCACCTCGATCACGATGCGATCTGGCGCGATGCTGTTCGCCACCAGCGCCCGCATGGCGCTCCCGCCGTCGGCCAGCAGGTAGCGCAGTGCCATCGCGCTGAAGTTGAGGAACAGCTTGCCGCGCAAGCCATTCGCCAGGCAGGTGGACAGACCAGTGCGCGCCGCCCGCAGCTCCAGCTCGATGGTCTCGGCCTCGTCACGCGCCAGGCGGAACAAGGCCTCCGGCATGGCCAGCGGTGACTTGGCAGGTCCCCGGACCAGCGCCTCGTAGCCCAGCACCTGGCCGGTCCCGAACACCACAATGGGCTGGAAGACGGCGTGCAGCGGCGGCAAGCGTAGCCGCGGCACGGGCACGCCGGCCAGGGGGGAGGCAATCTGCATGGGCGGAGTGAACGTGACGTGGGGAGGCGCGGCGCCAGGCGCAAGAAGCTGGTGAGCCAATGTGACTCGCCCTCTATTTCATGTCAGTCATGTGTCACCCGGATGACAAAGCCGATTACCCCTGCGCAATGGCGGGATGTCATTGATGCGTCACAGGTTGCGGCGAGCATGCAAGCCATAACTAAGTCATGCCGTCACCCGCGGTAAGCCGGTGCTGCAAGCCGGCGCGCGAGATGGCGGCCCCCCCTGGGTCAGCATATGGGCCGCGTGGCCCATCGGAGTCTCAACCGTGTTGCAAGCCATCAACCTTCGCCTTCCACGCCGCACCGGCCGGCGCATGCCCGCCTGGCTGGGCCGGCTTCCCCTCAGCGCGCGCATGTGCATGGCATTTGCGCTGGTCTATGTGTTCGGCGCCGTGGTGGGGCTGACGGGCATTTTCAGCCTCGTCTCGGTCAAGCAGATGACAGATACGCTCTATCAACGCGATATGCAGGGTGCCATCGCTGCGGAGCGCGCGCAATCGGCGCTGGCCCGGCTAGGCCGCGCCCAGCTTGCCCTGACCATGGCGACCAGCAGCACCGAGCGCGACGGCGCAACCGCCGACATCGACAGCGCACTCGCCCGCCTCGACCAGGCCCTTGGCACCGTGCGCACGGCCGCACCCGCCCAGGCCACCGCGCTGCAAGCGGAACGCGACAGCGCCGCGGCGATGCTGCGTGACTATGTCACGTTGCTGCGCAAGCAGCCGCTCGATACCCTGCAGTTCGACAGCGCCGTTTCGGTCGACGGCCATTTTCTTGGCGAGCAATTACAGAAGCTGGCCGACCTGGTCGAGGTCACGCGCAAGCAGCAGGAGCGGCAGGCCGCCGATACGGTAGCTACCGTGACGGCCAGCCAGTTGCGCGCCCAGGCCGTGATGGTCGGCATGCTGGTGGCGAGCCTTGCAGCGGCGGCCGCGCTGGCCTGGTTTGCCTCGCGCCTGCTGCATTCGGAACTGGGCGGCGAGCCCGCGGACGCGGCCAAGGTGGCCAGCCGCATCGCCTCGGGCGACCTGCAGCAAGCCGTGCGCGTGCGCCCCGGAGATGACCACAGCCTGATGAGCCTGCTGGCGCGCATGCGCGACCAGCTCGCCGGCGTGCTCGAAGGGATCCAGCTCTCCGCCGCCGAGATCGCCGCGGCCAGCGAAGGCATCGCCAGCGGCAACCACGATCTGTCGCGCCGCACCGCGCTGCAGGCGGCCGCGCTGACCGCCGCCGCCGACAGCGTCGCCCGCCTCACCGCGCTGGTCGGCCAGGCCCACGCCCAGGCCACCGAATCCAGCGCCATGGCGCGCCAGGCACGCGAGGCCACCGACGCCGGCATGGCGGTGGTGAACGAGATGAGCGGCGCCATGGACACGGTGAACCAGCACTCGCGCAATATCGCGGAAATGGTCGAGGTGATCGAGAGCATCGCCTTCCAGACCAATATCCTTGCGCTCAACGCCGCCGTGGAAGCGGCCCGCGCGGGTGAGGCCGGGCGTGGCTTTGCCGTGGTGGCGCAGGAGGTACGCGGGCTGGCGCAGCGCAGCGCCAACTCCGCGCGCGAGATTCGCACCACCATTGGCCAGGCCAGCTCGGAGATCGCTCGTGGGGCACGGCTTAGCGGGCAAGTGGTCAGCGCGATGAGCGGCATCGAGCAGGCGGTAGGCCAGAGCTACCAGTTGGCCGAGCGGCTGTGCGGGGTGGCCGACGAACAGGCGCGCGGCATCCGCTCGGTGGGCGAGGCGGTGGCCCAGCTCGACCAGACCAGCCGGCAGAACGCCGAGCTGGTCGAAGCCGTTACGGCGCAGGCGGCCAGCCTGGATGAGCAAGCGGCAGGCCTGTCGGCTGGAGTCGCGCGCTTCCGGTTCTGAGGCTGGATAATCCATGTTCTGCAATGCAGAACGTGGATTCCACAGTGCAGTTGACGCGTAAGGCGATCGGTGGGAGTATTCCGCCATCGAAAAATCCGGCGGCCCACGCCGGACGCCTTATCTGGAGACTGTGATGAGTAGCACCCCCACGCCCGCCGCGCACGCACCGGCTGCCACTTCATTTTCCCGCCTGCACCAGACCATTGGCCCCTGGGTCCGGAGCCACCCCGAACGCGTGGCCCTGATGGACGCCGAGCGGTCCTTGCGCTACGGCGAGCTGGACGGCGCCATAGCCGAAACCGCCCGCGCACTGGCTGGCGCCGGCGTGCGGGGCGGCGATCGCGTGGTGCTGGTGACCGAGAACAGCGTGGGCTGTGCGGTACTGATCCTGGCGCTCAGCGCGCTGGACGCATGGGCGGTGCCGGTCAATGCCCGCCTGTCCGCCCGCGAGATCGACAACATCATCGAACACTCGGGTGCGCGCATCGCGCTCTACCTCGACAACGCCTATCCCGAAGCACGCGAGCATGGCCTGGCGCGCGGCGCGCAACCGGCCGAATGGCCGCATGCGGGCAAGCTGCTGCTGGGCACGCTCAATGCAGCCGCCGTGGCTGAGCCGGTGGACGCAGCGGCGCGCGACCAGGTAGCCGCGCTGATCTACACCACTGGCACCACCGGCGCGGCCAAGGCCGTGATGCTGACGCACGCTAACCTGATGTTCATCGGCCGCTCCAATCGCATGCAGGCGCGCGTGCAGCCGGGCGACCGGGTCTACGGCGTGCTGCCGATCTCGCATGTCTACGGCCTGTCCGTGCTGCTGGTGGGCCCGCTCGCCAACGGCGCCACCGTGTTCTACGAACCGCGATTCCGCCCCGAGAAGCTGGCGCACGCGCTGGTCGCGGAGCAGCTCACCGTGCTGCATGGCGTGCCTGCCATGTATGCCAAGCTGATCGAATGGAGCCGCGCCCAGGCAACGCCGCTGCAAGCGCCCGCGCTGCGCATGGCGCAATCGGGCGGCGCGCCGCTCACCGCCACGCTCAAGGCGGCGTTTGAGGCGAGCTTCGGCATCATCCTGCACAACGGCTATGGCATGACCGAGACCTCGCCCACGGTCTGCCAGACCCGGGTGGAATCGCCGCGCACGGATTGCTCGGTGGGCCCGGTGGTGCCTGACGTGGAGATCCGCCTGGGCGAGCCCCTGCCCGACGGCAGCGGCGAACTGCTGGTGCGCGGCCCCAATGTGATGAAGGGCTATTACCGCAGAGCCGACCTGACCGCGCAGGTGATCGACGCCGACGGCTGGCTGCACACCGGCGACCTGGCGCGCATCGATGCCGACGGCGCGGTCTCCATCGTGGGGCGCTCCAAGGAAATCATCATCCACTCCGGCTTCAACGTGTACCCGGAGGAAGTCGAGCAATCGATCAACGCCTACCCGGCCGTGCTGCAATCCGCGGTGGTGGGTCGCGCGGTGGAAGGCAACGAGGAAGTGATCGCCTTTGTGGAAGTGCGCGAGGGCATGACGCTGGACCAGGCCGCGCTGCGCGCCTTCCTGCGTGAGCAGCTGTCGCCCTACAAGATGCCGGCCGAGGTCAGGATTGTGGCCCACTTGCCGGCTGCACCGTCCGGCAAGATACTCAAGGCCAAGCTGCGCGAGCTGCTGGCCAGCGCAGGCTGAGACGCAAGCGCAGCCCCAAGCCAGCCGAGGCCACCCATGTCAGAACCGCAGACCGAAGATTCGCCGCACGAAACGCAAGCGCAGCAGCACATGCCGCAGCACATGCCGCAGCACAAGGAAGACCGGCATTTCGTGACCGCGCTGGCGCGGGGTCTCGATGTGCTGGCGAGCTTCCGCAGCTTTGAGACGCGGCTGGGCAATGCCGAGCTGGCGCAGCGCTGCGGCCTGCCCAAATCCACGGTGTCGCGCCTCACGCATACGCTGACGGAGCTGGGCTACCTGCGGCTGGACCCGGAGCAGGCCAAGTACCAGCTCGGCAGCTCGGCGCTGGTCCTTGCACCCGCGGCGCAGCATGGCGTGGATGTGCTGGCGGTGGTGCGGCCGTTCATGCAGGAGCTGGCCGACCTGTCCCAGGGCGTGACGTCGCTGATCGTGCGCGATCGGGCGCAGATGCTGATCTTTGAAAACTGCCAGTCGGAGTCATACCTGACGTTGCGGGTGGCGGTCGGCACGCGCATTTCCGGGCTGACCTCGGCCGCGGGGCGTGCCTACCTGCAAGCGTTGCCCGCCGTGGAACAGCGGCAAGCACTGGCCGCCTTCCGGCAACAGGAAGGGACGGACGCCGCCACTGCGCAGGCCATTGTGGAGCGCAGCCGCGCGGAGGTGGAGCGCCAGGGCTGCACCACGTCGTTTGGCGAATGGCTGCCGGACATCAACTCGATCGCCGCCGCGTTCCGGCCCGGCCCGGCGCTGCCGCCGATGACATTGTCGTGCAGCGGGCCCACCGCCATCGTGCCGGCCGCGCTACTGCTGGAGACGGTGCGCCCGCGCTTGCTCGAGAGCATTCGCGGCATTGAAGCGGCGCTGCGCGCGCAGGATCGCTAGGCACCTTCTTGCCACTACGCCACTACGCCACTACGCGCTTCACGAAACCCACCGGGACCAGACCATGACCACATTGATTGCCGCCGACGCCAGCGCTGCTGCCACGGGGCTGAGCCAGCAGGACCTGCGCCTGCTGCGCGAGGCCATCCGCCAGTCGGAGGCGTCCCGCGCCCGCGGGCGCCATCCTTTTGCTGCGCTGGTGGCGGACGCCGACGGCAATATCATCGCCAGCGCCGGCAACAACTCGATGCCGCCCGAGGGCGACCCCACCCAGCATGCCGAACTGGCCGCCGCGGCCGAAGCCGCCCGCAAGCTGTCGCCGCAGGCACTCGCCAGCGCTACGCTCTACACCAGCGCGGAGCCCTGCTGCATGTGTGCCGGCGCCATCTACTGGTGCAACATCGGGCGGGTAGTGTACGCGCTGTCCGAGCACCGGCTGCTCACGCTGACCGGCGCGCACCCCGAGAACCCCACCTTCTCTCTGCCCTGCCGGGAGGTGTTCGCGCGCGGGCAGCACCGCGTCGCCGTGCTGGGCCCCGCGCTGGAGGACGAGGCGGCGCAGGCGCACGCGGGCTTCTGGCAGGACTGAGCGCGCCGCGGCGCCGGGCTGCGCCTCAGGCCAGCGGCGCCGGCGCCGTCATGCCGAACTTGTCCAGCCAGGGCTGGATCTGCGGCAGGATGGCGGGGTTCAGCGCCACGCCGTCGCGCAACTGGCGCGCCTTGCGTTCCAGCGCGCCCTGCCCCGGCAGGCGCACGCGATCCACGCCCGGGCGCGGCGGATTGTCCGTGCAGGCCCGCGCGATCCAGCCCATTTGCCCGGCAAAGGCTTCTTCGCCGGCAAAGGCAGACGGGTCCAGTATCTGCAGGAACACGGTATTGCCCCAGCGCTTGCCCGGATCGTCGCGGCCATGGCCGGACAGGCCGGCGGTCAGCGCTTCCACCATCAGCGATAGCGCGTAGCCCTTATGGCCGGCATCGAGCCCGCCCAGCGGCAGGATCGAGCCCGCGTGCGGCGCAAACATGACGGCGGGGTCGTCGCTGGCGTTGCCGTTCTCATCGATCAGCCACTGGTGCGGCAGGCGCTTGCCTTCCTTGTACAGCCGCGTGGTCAGGCCGACCGTGGTGACCGAGGTGGAGACATCGATCAGCACCGGGCCATCGGGCGTGGGAAAACCTGCCGCCACGGGGCTGGGCGAGAACACGGGGCGAGTGCCGCCGAACGGCGCCACGGTCATGGCGGCCGGCGCCGAGGAGTACAGCAGCATGACGAAGCCTTCCCGCGTGGCGCGCTCCAGGTAGGCGGCCAGGCACGCAATATGATGCGCGCGGCGGATGGTCACCGTGCCGGTGCCGTAGTCGCGCGCCCGCGCCATCGCGCTTTGCATGGCGCGCAGCGTCAGCCACGGCCCCGGCAGGCGCTTGCCGTCCCAGGTGGCCACGGCGGCGCGGTTGGCCAGCACCTCGTAGTCCTCCTTGACCGCCATGCTGCCGCTTTCGATCTCGGCCAGGTAGGTGGGCAGTAATTGCAGGCCGTGTGTATCGTGGCCCATCAGGTCGCCTTCGACCAGGATGTCCGCCACGTCGGCGGCCCGGTCGGCGGGCATGCCCGCGCGCTCGAACATGGCCCGCGCCATGCTGCGCAGGGCGGCGGCGTCGTGGCGCACGGTGGCTGGGGGGTGGCTTTGCATAGGGGCTCCGTCAGATAGGGCGCGTCCGGCGCGCCCAGGGTTTCACTCGTTGACCGATACGCCGGCCGCCTTGACCACCTTTTCCCAGCGTGCCTTCTCGGCCAGCGCGAAGACCTGGAATTCCGCAGCGGGCTTGGGGTCCGGCTCGGCGCCGGCATGGACCAGCTGCTCGCGGAACTCGGGCCTGCGCATGGCCGCCATCACCGCATCGCTCACCTTCGATACGATCTCGCGCGGCGTGCCAGCCGGGGCAAACAGGCCGAACCAAGAGCCGGTCACAAAGCCTGGCAGGCCGGCTTCTTCCATCGTCGGCACATCAGGCAGTGCGCTCATGCGCTGGGTGCCGGTCACGGCAAGCGCCTTGAGCTTGCCGGACTTGACGAAGGGCAGCGAAGTCGGCGCGTTGTCGAACATGATCTGCACCTGCCCGCCCATCAGGTCGGTCACCGCCAGCGCGCTGCCCTTGTACGGCACATGCACCATCTGGGTTCCGGTCATGACCTTGTACAGCTCGCCCGACAGGTGGATCGAGCTGCCCGCGCCCGACGAGGCAAAGGTGGCCTTGCCGTTTTCGCTCTTCACGAACTGCGTGAGTTCCTTGACGTTCTTTGCCGGCACGGCGGGATTGACCACCAGGATATTCGGCACCGAAGCGACCATGGCCACGGCCGTGAAATCCTTGGCAGTATCGTAGGGCATCTTGCGATAGAAGCTGGCATTGATCGCATTGGTGCCAACCGTGCCCATCAGGAAGGTGTAGCCGTCCGGCGCCGACTTGGCAACGATGTCGGCGCCGATATTGCCCGAGGCGCCGGGGCGGTTTTCCACCACCACCGGCTGGCCCAGCGCCTTTTGCAGGTCGCGCCCGATCAGCCGGGCCACGATATCCGTATTGCCGCCGGCGGCGAACGGCACCACCATGCGGATCGGCCTGGACGGATAGGTATCCGCCCGCACGGGCAACGCCACGCACGCGGCGGTGGCAGCCAGGATGGCCAGCAGCGTGCGGCGTGACGGCTTGTAGCTTTGATGCATGGGTGTCTCCTCTGTGGTTCTTCTTGTCGCGCACGGTGCACGGTGCGCTCAGTGCGATGCGCCCGGCAGCAGCCGGCCCGGATTCATCAGCCCGTGCGGATCCAGCGCGTGCTTGAGCTTTTGCATCAGCGCCATTTCCACGGGGGATTTGTAATGCGCGTTCTTGTCGACCTTGAGCTGGCCGATGCCATGTTCGGCCGAGATCGAGCCACGCACACGGTGCACGGCCTCGTACACCAGCGCGCTGATGGCCGCGCCGTTGGCCCGCACAAAGTCCGCTTGCTGCACGCCGTACGGCGCGCTGACGTTGTAATGCAGGTTGCCGTCGCCCAGATGGCCAAAGGCCAGTACGCGCGCGCCGGGATTGGCGGCGACGATGGCGGCGTTGGTGTGCGCAATGAACTCGCCAATCGCAGAGATCGGCACCGAGATGTCGTGCTTGAGGTTGTCGCCCTCCAGCGACTGGGCCTCCGGCAGGTGATGGCGGATCCGCCACAGCCCATCGGACTGCGCCAGCGAGGCCGCGATGGCCGCGTCCGCCACGATGCCAGCCTCGAAGGCCTCTTCCATCAGTTCCCCGAAGGCCTGGGTGGCGTGCGCCTCGCTATGCGGGTCGCTGCTCTCCAGCAGCACATACCAGGGATGCGCCTGTCCGAAGGGCGCGCGGCAGTCCGGGAAATGCCGCGCCACCAGTGCCACGCACACGCCGCTCATCAACTCGAACGCCGTCAGCGTGGCGGCTAGCCGGCGCTGAGCCAGTTCCAGCAGGCGCAGTGCCGCATGCGGATCGCTCACCGCGGCCAGTGCTGTCATGCGCGCCGCCGGACGCGGGAACAACTTGAGGGTGGCGGCGGTGATCACACCCAACGTGCCCTCCGCGCCGATAAAGAGCTGCTTGAGGTCGTAGCCGGTGTTGTCCTTGCGCAGGCCGCGCAGGCCGTCCCAGATCTCGCCATCGGGCGTCACCACTTCCAGCCCCAGGCACAGCTCGCGCGTATTGCCGTAGCGCAGCACCTGCACCCCGCCCGCGTTGCTGGCGAGATTGCCGCCGATGGTGCAACTGCCCTCCGCGCCGAGCGACAGCGGGTACAAGCGCCCCGCTTCCTGCGCCGCTTGCTGCACGGCAGCCAGGATGCAGCCCGCCTCCGCGGTGAGCGTGTTGTTGATGGGATCGATCTCGCGGATGCGGTTCAGCCGCGCTGTGGACAGCACCAGCGCGCGGCCGCCGTCGTCCGGGATGGCGCCACCCACCATGCCCGTATTGCCGCCTTGCGGCACCAGCGGCACCTGGCGCGCCGCGCACCAGCGCACGATGGCCGCCACGTCGGCCGTGCTATCGGGCTGCGCCACCGCCAGGGCGCGGCCAGTCCAGTTGCGGCGCCAGTCGGTGAGAAACGGCGCCGTGTCATCGGCGGTGCTCAGCAAGCGGCCGGCAAACTGGTTGCGCAAGTCGGCCAGCGTGGCATCGGTCATGGGTGTCTCCTGCCTTGTATTTTGTTTTTTGCCTTCTGTCTTCTTCTGTCTTCTTAGGTCAGTCTGCGATCCGCATCGCCGGGGTGATCTGGCGCGGGTCCGTGACCAGTTCCAGCACGGCGGGCTTGCCCGCGGCCTGCGCACGCGCAAAGGCCGCGGCGAAATCTTCCGTCTGCGTCACGCGCTCCGCCCAGGCCCCGCACGATTGCGCCATCGCCACAAAATCCGGGCTCGGGATGTCGGTGCCGCTGACGCGCCCGGGATAGCGCTTTTCCTGATGCATGCGGATGGTGCCGTACATGCCGTTGTTGACCACCACCACGATCAGGTTGGCGCCGTACTGCGCGGCCGTGGCCACTTCCTGCGGGTACATCAGGAAGCAGCCGTCGCCGGCAAAGCACACCACGGTGCGCTGCGGGTCGCGCAGCTTGGCGGCAACCGCCGCGGGCAGGCCGTAGCCCATGGCGCCGCAGGTGGGGGCAAGCTCGGTGCGCGGCTGGCGATAGGCGTAGTAGCGATGCAGCCAGACCGTGTAGTTGCCGGCGCCGTTGGTCAGCACGGCGTCGTCGGGCAAGACCCGGTCCAGGTGCGCGATCACCGCGCCCATGTCCACGCCGGTGAGCTGCGGGTGCGGCTTGGCCGGGGCCACGAAAGCGGTATGCGCGGCGCGTGCGGCGCTGGTCCAGTCGCCCCAGCGCACCGCCGCCGGCGGCGTGAGCGCGGCCAGCATGGCGGAGCCTGGCTCGATGCCCGCATGGATGGCCAGCTCGGGCTGGTAGACGCGGCCCAGCTCGGCGCTGTCGGCATGCAAGTGAAACAGGCGCTGGCGCGGCTGCGGGGCCTCCAGCAAGGTGTAGCCGTCGGTCGCGATATCGCCCAGCCGCGTGCCGAAGGCCAGGATCACGTCGGCCGTGCGCACGCGCTCGGCCAACGCCGGGTTGACGCCCAGGCTGAGGTGCCCGACGTAGTGCGGATCGCGGTTGTCGAATACATCCTGGCGGCGAAAGGCACAGGCCACCGGCAGGTTCCAGCGCTGCACGAAGGCCGCAAAATCGGCCGCCGCCTGCGCGCTCCAGTTGGCGCCGCCGGCAATCACCAGCGGGCGCTCGGCCCCGGCCAGCGCGGCAGCGAGCGCATCGGCATCGGCCGCGCGCGGTGCCGCCGCCACCGGGCGATAGCGGCCGGTATCAGCCACCTCGCACAGGCCGTCCAGCACGTCTTCCGGCAGGGAAATCACCACCGGGCCGGGCCGGCCCGAAGTGGCGCACTGGAACGCGCGCGCCACCAGCTCAGGGATGCGAGCCGGATCCTCGATCTCCACCACCCACTTGGCGATGGAGCCGAACATGGCGCCGTAGTCGACCTCCTGGAAGGCCTCCCGGCCCTTGTGGCCGCGAGCGATCTGCCCAACGAAGAGCAGCATCGGCGTGGAATCCTGCGCTGCAATATGCACGCCGATGCTGGCGTGCGTGGCGCCCGGGCCGCGTGTGACAAAGCAGATGCCGGGGCGGCCAGTGAGCTTGCCGTCGGCCTCGGCCATGTTGGCCGCGGCGCCTTCGTGCTTGCAGACGATCAGGTCAATGGCGGGCTGGTCGTGCAGCGCGTCGAGGACATCCAGGAAGCTCTCACCCGGCACGCAGAAGATACGCTCCGCGCCGTGGATGCGCAGCGCGTCCACCAGGACCCGGCCGCCGGAGCGCGCCGCCGGCTTGGCGGAGGAGGAAGTGGAAGGCACGGTAGCTGCAACGGATTGGCTGGTCATGGCAGAAAGAAAATGGTGCGGTGCAATCAGGCCGGAGCCGGAACGGGAGCGATCCGGAACCTCCAGGAATGGAGCGATTGTTACGTCGCGAATGCTTTGGGCACCTGGCTTCAGGCGCATTTCTGTTATGCGTAAAACGCAAGGCTACTACCACGGCACGCGTGTAGCCTGTTGCCAGGCGATCCCACCCTGCCACATGCGCCGCTTGCCAGAGCATAGCGGCCGCGTCACGCAGCGCAAAGGCGATGGCCCGGACAAAAATACAATGGAGACCAAGACATGCTTTTGCACCTGCGGCCCTTGCGGGCCGGCCAGCCAGCCCATCAGTCCCGTTCTGCTTTGCGCGCTGCTTTGCGCTCCGCTTCCCAAGCTGTTTCCCCATCTCGCCTCGCCTTTGGCCTGCTCGCCTGCGCGCTGGCCGCCGTTGGCGCTCGGCCGGCGCATGCGCAGGACGTCTGGCCGACCAAGCCGGTCAGCTACGTGGTGCCCTTTGCCGCGGGCGGCACCACGGACGTGCTCGGCCGCCTGATCGGCCAGCGCCTGTCGCAGATGATCGGCCAGCCGGTGGTGGTGGAGAACCGCGCCGGCGCGGGTGGCAATATCGGCTCCGACTATGTGGCCAAGGCCGCGCCGGACGGTTACACCCTGGTCGGCGGCACCATCAGCTCGCACTCGATCAATGTGAGCCTGTATCCGAAGATGCCTTACGACCCGATCAAGAACTTCCAGCCCGTGGCCCTGATCGGCACCCTGCCCAACCTGCTGGTGGTCAACGCCAACAGCCCGTGGAAGTCCGTGCAGGACGTGATCGCCGCCGCCAGGGCCAAGCCCGGCGCGGTCTCCTTCGGCTCGGCCGGCAACGGCACCTCGCAGCACCTGGCCGGCGAGTTGTTCTCCAGCATGGCGGGTGTCAAGCTGCTCCACGTGCCGTTCAAGGGCAGCAACCCGGCCGTGCAAGCCTTGCTAGGCAACCAGGTCGATGTCTTGTTCGAGAACAGCGTGGCCGCCATGCCGATGATCCAGTCCGGCAAGTTCCGCGCGCTGGCCACCACGGCTGCCAAGCGCGCCCGCGAACTGCCCGATGTGCCGACCGTGGCCGAGGCCGGCGGCCCGAAGCTGCAAGGCTACGAGATCGTTTCCTGGCAAGCCGTGTTTGCCCCTGCCGGCACGCCTGCACCCATCGTCAACCGCCTTGCCGCGGACATCGGCAAGATCATCCAGGAGCCGGACATGCGCGCCCGGCTGGCCTCGCTCGGGATCGAGCCGTCCGGCGCCGGCCCGGCCGAACTGGGCGCGTTCCAGAAGAGCGAAGTGGCCAAGTGGGCGCAACTGATCAAGAGCGCCAACATCCGCCCGGAATGACGCCGGTGCATGGCTCGCATGGTTCGCCGGGTACCCAAGCCGGGCCCGGCGGCTTATCATGGGGGCCGCCATGTTCGACCGATTTCCCCACCGATCTCCCCTCCTCTTTCGAACCCCAAGCTCATGAGTGAACACCGCATCCCCACTCCCGCCCTCCATCAATGGGTGGTCGATCTCTGGCGCGCCGCCGGCTCCGATGCCCGCGAGGCCCGCCTGACCGCCGACCACCTCGTCGGCGCCAACCTGTCAGGCCACGACTCGCACGGGGTCGGCATGATCCCGAAGTACGTGATGTCCTGGCAAGGCGAGCAGCTTCAACTGAACCAGCGCGTGAGCGTGGTGCACGAGGCTGGCGGCATCCTCAGCCTGGATGGCAATCGCGGCATGGGCCAGGCGGTGACCGAGGAAGCCATGGGCCTGGCCATCGAGCGCGCGCGCGAGCACGGCGTATGCGTGCTGGGGCTGCGCGCCTCGCACCACCTGGGCCGGGTTGGGCACTGGGCCGAGCAGGCTACCGCTGCCGGCATGATCTCCATCCACTTCGTCAATGTGCTATCCAAGCCGATCGTGGCCCCGCATGGCGGCTATGAGGCGCGCTATGGCACCAACCCGTTCACCATCGGCGTGCCGGTGGCCGGTGGAGAGCCGCTGGTGATGGATTTCGCCACCAGCGCGATCGCGCTGGGCAAGGTGCGCGTGGCCAACAACAAGGGCGTGACGGTGCCCCCGGGCTGCCTGCTCGACACCGAAGGACATCCCACCGACGACCCGGCCGTGATGTTCCCGCCCGCTGGCGACGCGCAGGGCGCGCTGCGCCCGTTCGGCGAGCACAAGGGCTACGTGCTGGCGGTGATGTGCGAACTGCTGGGCGCGGCGGTCACCGGCGGCCACACCATTCGCCCGGAGACCCTGACCCACGAGCACGCGGTCTGGAACAATATGCTGGCCATCGTGTTCGACCCCGAGCGCCTGGGCAGCAGCACCACCTTTGGCCATGAAGTGCAGGCCTTCGTCGACTGGCTGCGCTCATCGCACCTGCAGCCCGGCACCGATGCCATCCTGCTGCCCGGCGAGCCGGAACGCGCCTGGCGCCGCGCCCGCGCCGAATTCATGCCGGTGGACAGCGGCACGCTGGCCCAGCTTGACGACGCGGCGGCGCGCGTGCAGGCCGCGCGCGGCAAGTCGCCCGGCCCGCTGTCGCGGCTGGCGGTGGACTGATCCCCCCGCCCCGGCGACTCACCGAAACCTTCAGGCCTAGCCACCATGCCCCACCTCATCATTGAAATTACCGAAAACACCCGCCTCACCTGCTCGCAGGAAGAGCTGCTGGACGAGGCCAATGCCGCGCTGCTGGCTTCCGGCCAGTTCGGCGAGCCGGACATCAAGTCGCGCTGCATCACGCTGACCTCCTACCGCCAGGGCACCGAAGCGCGCGAACGCGCGTTCGTCCATGCGCGCCTGCACATCCTGGACGGCCGCGACCTGGCCGTGCGCCAGGCACTGAGTCAAGCGATCTGCGAGGTCATTGCCGACGCGGTGCGCCCGGCCAACGCGGAAGACAGCGTACAGGTCAGCGTGGAGGTGGTGGAGATGGAACGCGCCAGCTTCACCAAGCAGATCGTCAGCGGTTCGCACTGACCCGCCAGACCAGCAAGCCATCTGGCATCAGCGCTGGCCCCGCAGCCGGTCAAAGGCTGCGGGGACACACCGCCCTGGCAGACCGGGGTCGCCGGCTGACCCATTCGCCTTCCAGACTTAAAAGACAGGAACACCATCGTCATGTCCTCCCTCCCGAATTCAACCTTGCCCTCGCCCCTGCCCAACCGCTTTCGCGCCGACGTGCTGGCGCACAAGCGCTTGATCGGGTGCTGGTGCTCGCTGGGCAACGCCACCACTACCGAGATCCTCGGCCTGGCGGGCTTCGACTGGCTGTTGCTTGACGGCGAACATTCGCCCAACGACGTGCTGACCTTCATCCCGCAACTGATGGCGCTGCAAGGCAGCGTGAGCGCGCCGGTTGTGCGCCCGCCCGCCAACGATCCGGTGCTGCTCAAGCGGCTGCTGGACATCGGCTTCTACAATTTCCTGATTCCCTTTGTGGAAAGCGCTGAGCAGGCCGGGCGCGCGGTGAGCGCCACGCGCTACCCGCCAGCAGGCGTGCGTGGCGTGTCGTCGGTCCAGCGCAGCAACCGCTATGGCACGGTGCCGGAGTACTTCAGCCAGATCAATGACAACATCTGCGTGCTGGTGCAGATCGAAAGCCGCAAAGGCGTGGACGCGGCCGACGAGATCTGCGCGGTCGATGGGGTCGACGGCATCTTTATCGGCCCGAACGATCTCGCGGCCGCCTACGGCCACCTCGGCAACCCCAACCACCCCGAAGTGCAGGCGCAGGTGGCGCGCATCTTCGAGGCCGCCAGGCGCGCCGGCAAGGCCGTGGGCACGCTGACACCGGTAGAAGCCGACGCGCGCCGCTACCTGGACATGGGCGCGAGCTTCGTGGCGGTGGGCGTGGACCAGGGTCTCTTCCGTACCGCTACGCAGGCGCTGCGCGATCGTTTCGTCAGCTAAGCGTTGCGATGAACTCCGAGGATCTGGCCTGCTTCGTCTGCGTCGCCAACACGCAGAGCATCTCGCGCGCCGCGCTCGAAATGGGCGCGGACCAGTCCACCGTAAGCCGGCAGATCGCCCGGCTGGAAGCCGCGCTGGACACCCGCCTGTTCCACCGCAGCGGGCGCGGCGTGGTGCTGACCGAAGCCGGCCAGACGTTGATCGTCTATGCACGCCAAGTGGCGGCCACGCTGGCCGAAGCCCGCGAAGCCATCCGCGCTTCGTCGGCGCAAGGCCCGGCGCAACTGGTGATCGCGGCGCAGCCCACCATCGCCAACACCGCGTTTGCCAGCATCGGCACCGCGCTCAAGCAACGCTTCCCGGCGACCAAGGTGCGCTTTGTCGAAGGACTAGCCAGCCCCGTGCTCGCCTGGCTGGCGGCCGGCGAGATCGACGTGGCCCTGCTCTACCTGCCCGAACAGCAAGGGGCGCTGAAGGTCGACATCCTGCTGGAAGAAGACCTGACGCTGGTCACGCCGGCATCCTGGAGCCACCTCGGCCCGACCTTTCCCGTGCGCCGCCTTGGCGAAGTGCCGCTGATCCTGCCCAGCACGGGACACGGCCTGCGCGTGCTTGCCGAATCGCTCGCTGCCCGCGCGGGCGCCAGCCTGCAACTGGCCCTGGAATGCGACGCGTCCAATACCGTGTCGATGCGCCTGGTGGAAGACGGCTGCGGCGCCACCCTGCTGCCGTTTGCCGCGGTGGCGGATCGCGTAGCGCAAGGCCGGCTGCATTCAGCCCGGCTGGTGGATCCGGTAGTGACGCGGCAGGTGGCGCTTGCCACCGCGCGTAACCGCACACCGGTGCCGGAATTGTGGGACATCATGCAAACGGTGCGGCAGTCCGTGCGCAATATCGTGATGTCGGGGGCCTGGCCGGGGGCGCGGTTGATTTGACATCTCAGATCCGTCAGATTCCGGCTTCCCGTTACCGCCTTGAAGGTTTTGCAACCGCCGCCTAGGCTCGATGCCTGAAGCCAACGCTTGGGAGAACGCCGATGCACGCCGACCAGCTCCGCACCCTCCAGGCCCCGCTCAGGGAAAAGTACCGGGAACACCCCGAAGCTGCCTTGGTCACCTTGCGCGCGTCGAGCCGCCTGGGCGAGGGGGTGACCTGCCGCGTCGAAACCGGCAAGGCACTGGTCGAAGCCGGCCTGCATCCTGCCACCGGCGGCACCGGCCTGAGTGCCTGCTCCGGCGACATGCTGCTGGAGGCCCTGGCCGCCTGCGCTGGCGTCACGCTGAATGCGGTGGCCACGGCGCTGGGCATCGTGCTGCGCGACGCGCGCGTGCTGGTGGAAGGCGACCTCGATGTTCGCGGCACGCTTGGCGTGAGCAAGGACGCCGCCGTGGGCTTGCGCGCGATCCGGATGCGCTTTGAACTGGATACCGACGCGCAGGCCGACCAGATCGAATCGCTGCTGCGGCTGACCGAGCGCTATTGCGTGGTGTACCAGACGCTCCGCTGCGGTACGAAGATCGACGTGACCCATGCCGCCGGCACGGAGCCGGCGGCATAGCCTGCGGGAAGCGCTCAGGGCTTGATGTTCTGGTTGTGGCGGAACAGGTTGTTGGGGTCGTACCGCCGCTTGACCTCGACCAGCCGGGCATGGTTCGGCCCGTACGCGGCGCCGACGCGATCGCCCTCTTCCTGTGTCAGGAAATTCACGTATACCGAGCCAAGCGCGTACGGTGCCGCGGCCTGGAACACCTCGCGCGACCAGGCGATGCAGGCGGCGTCGTCAGCCGGCTCGGTCCAGCGTCCGTGCACGTTCATGACGTAGTTGGCATCGCGATTGGGGTAAGCCATGGCGTCTGCCGCGACCCGGTTGGTCTGGCCGCCCATGGCACCGATGAAGATCTCGGTGTGCGGCGAGGGCAGCTTGTTGACGTAATCCACCAGCAACGTGAGCAGGCCATCATCCAGCCCGGCGAAGTTGTGCGATTTCCAGTAGTTGCGCGCCCCCGGCGTGAGCAGAGGATCGAACGCCTGCTGCCAGGCAGCAAACGGCATGGGCCCGACATGCTCGCCGTAGGGCGTGCCGAGATGGCGCAATGGCTCGACCAGTTGCGGCCCGTTGGCTGGCGGCCCGATATAGCAGATGGCCAGGGCCACGATGGGCTTGCCATGGGTCTGCGGCGGCAGGAACGGCAGTGGCGGCGCGAGCCGCAGCACCGCCCACACGGTCAGCTCATCCGGCATGCCGTCGAAGCGGTCGCGCAAGGCTTGCAACACCGCCACGCCCTGCTCCAGCGGATAGACGATCAGGCCACCATAGATTTCCGGGCCGACTGGCCGCAGGGCGAACTCGAACATGGTGACCACGCCGAAGTTGCCGCCGCCGCCGCGAATGGCCCAGAACAGGTCGGGATGCTCGGTGGCGCTGGCATGCACCAGCTTGCCATCGGCTGTCACCACCTGGGCGCTGACCAGGTTGTCCACGGTGGTGCCGTACTTGCGGCTGATCCAGCCAAAGCCGCCGCCCAGGGTGAGTCCGGCCACACCGGTGGTGGAGTTGATGCCAAGCGGCGTGGCAAGCCCGAAGGCCTGCGCCTCGTGGTCGAAATCACCCAGCGTGGCACCGGGCTCCACATAGGCACGCAGCGTGGTGGGATCGATCCGCACCGATTTCATGCCCGACAGGTCCAGCGTGACGCCGCCATCGCAAAGAGCCAGGCCGCCGATATTGTGGCCGCCGGCGCGTACCGACAGCGGCACGCCATTGTCCCGCGCGAACGCGACCGTATCGATGACATCGGCCGCGCCGGCGCTTTTGACGATCAGCGCGGGACGGCGGTCGATCATGGCATTCCAGACTTGCCGCGCCTGCTCATAGCCCGGCTCGCCAGGTTGCAGCACCTGGCCTCTCAGTTTCGACTTCAACCCATTGACCAGCTCACTCGATAGATCGGCCATGATGCACCTCGTGACGGAATCCCGGATAGGGGTTCGGCCGCGGCACCGGCCGCGCGCCACCAAGCAAGGCTTGATCCGTCCCCGGCGTCATGTCGGGCAGAGGATGGCATGGCGAGCTGAAGGGGGAAGGCAGCAGGCGTTGTAGCCAGGAGAAGGGCCGAATCCTTCCTCATTTAAGGTTGGCCCCCGACGAATGTAAAGCGGCCGGGACACTGGTCCCGGCCGCTTATCGCCGTATCGATTTTCTTGGCCGCGCTGGCCGGGCTATCCGGTCAGGTCACCGGCGCCGGGTTGAACAGCACCAGCGAATTGTGCAGCTTATGGTGCTCGGCCCAGGTCTTCTTGCGCCCGCTCGCCACATCCAGCATCAAGCGGAACAACTCCCAGCCCACATCCTCGATGGTGGCCTCACCGGTGGCAATGCGCCCGGCATTCACGTCCATCAGGTCGTGCCAGCGGCGTGCCAGATCGCTACGCGTCGCCACCTTGATCACCGGCACTTCGGCCAGGCCATACGGCGTGCCGCGGCCGGTGGTGAACACGTGCAGGTTCATGCCGGCGGCCAGTTGCAGGGTGCCGCAGATAAAGTCGCTGGCGGGCGTGGCCGCGTAGATCAGGCCCTTTTGCTTGAGCTTTTCGCCGGGGGAGAGCACGCCGGTGATGGCCGTGCTGCCCGACTTGACGATCGAGCCCATGGCCTTTTCGACGATATTGGACAGGCCGCCCTTCTTGTTGCCGGGCGTGGTGTTCGCGCTGCGGTCGACCCGGCCCTTTTCCAGGTAGCGGTCGTACCAGTCCATCTCGCGGATCATGGCCTGCGCCACTTCGGGCGTGGCGGCGCGCGCGGTGAGCTGGTCGATGCCATCGCGCACTTCCGTGACTTCCGAGAACATCACGGTGGCGCCGGCGCGCACCAGCAGGTCGGTGGCAAACCCCACGGCGGGATTGGCGGTCACACCCGAAAAAGCATCGCTGCCGCCGCACTGCACGCCCACCACCAGCTCCGAGGCCGGGCAGGTTTCGCGGCGGCGCTGGTCCAGCTTGGCCAGGTGAGTACGCGCCATTGCCATGATGGAATCGATCATGCTCTCGAAGCCGACGTGCTCGTCGTCCTGCAGGCACACCACGCCAACATCCAGGCCACCGGGCAAGCTGCCGGCCGGCAGCAGGCGCTCCGGCTGCAGCTTTTCGCAACCCAGGCTCACCATCATGGCGGTGCCGCCGAAATTCGGGTTCAGCGCGATATTGCGCAGCGTGCGGATCGGCACGATCGCGTCCGGCGCGTCGATGGCCACGCCACAGCCGTAGGTGTGCTCCAGCCCCACCACATCGTCCACATTGGGATACTGCGGCAGCAGCTCGGCCTTGATGCGCCGCACCGCGTGCTCCACCACGCCCGACACACACTGCACGGTGGTGGTGATGGCAAGGATGTTGCGGGTGCCGACCGAGCCGTCCGGGTTGCGAAAGCCCTCGAAGCTATAGCCTTCCAGCGGTGGCAGCGGTTCCGCCACGCGCGTGCCGACAGGCAGGTTGTCCAGCCCGGGCGCCACCGGCATCTCGATCACGCGCTCGTTGACCCAGCTGCCCTTGGGCAGGTCGCGCAGCGCGTAGCCGATCACCACGTTGTAGCGCACCACGGCATCGCCAGCCGCCAGGTCCACCAGCGCCACCTTGTGGCCCTGCGGCACCCGCTCGCGCAGCGTCAGCCCGCAGGGAAACACCGTGCCCTCGGGCAGGCCGCCATCGTTGGCGACGATCGCCACGTTATCCAGCGCGTGGATGCGGATGTACAGCGCAGTGCCCTGCACCGGCGCAGCCGGCTGTGAACCGCCTGGCTGTTCTACTTTGATATCGATCACCGTCATGTATTTTTCCTTGCGAAACACCTGGCCGCTGCGCCGGGGCGGCACCTGCCCAGCTGGCGCCAATCAATTCATGGATTTCAGGGATGCTTGAGCTCGACGCGCTTGATTTCCTTGACGATCACGAGGTAGCTGATCACCGTCACCAGCGCGTTGGCGCCGACAAAGACCAGCGCGCCATTGAAAGAACCGGTGGTGCCAAGGATATATCCGATCACGATAGGCGTGACGATGCCCGCGATATTTCCGAACATGTTAAAGATGCTGCCGGCCAGGCCAATCACTTCCTTCGGTGCCGTATCCGCCACCACGGCCCAGCCCAGCGCGCCGATGCCCTTGCCGAAAAAGGCCAGTGCCATGAAGCCCACCACCAGCCATTCGCTATCCACGTAGTTGCAGGCAATCATGCTGACCGACAGCAGCATGCCGGCGACGATCGGCACCTTGCGGGCCACCGTCAGCGAATAGCCGCGGCGCAGGAACCCGTCGGAAATCAGGCCGCCCAGCACGCCGCCCAGGAACCCGCAGATCGCCGGCAGCGATGCGACAAACCCCGCCTTCAGGATCGACATGCCACGAGCCTGCACCAGGTACACGGGAAACCACGTCAGGAAGAAGTACGTCAGCACGTTGATGCAGTACTGGCCCAGGTACACGCCCAGCAGCATCCGGTTGGAGAGCAGCTGGCGCACGTAGAACCAGCGCGTGCCTGAGGCTTCCTTGTCCTTCTTGCCAGCGTCGCCGCTCATCTCGATCAGGCCGCCGCCCTGCTTGATGTAGTCAAGCTCGGCGCGATTCACGCCCGGATGGCTCGCCGGGCTACGCACCACCTTGAGCCAGAGGCCGGCCAGCACCATGCCCAGCGCGCCCATCCACAGATAGACGTGGTGCCAGCCCAGCGCGTGGGTCAGCCAGGCCATCAGCGGCGTAAACAGCACCGCGGCAAAATACTGCGCGGAATTGAAGATGGCCGAGGCCGTGCCGCGCTCGGCCGTGGGAAACCAGCTGGCCACGACCTTGGCATTGGCCGGGAACGCCGGCGACTCGGCCAGGCCCACGGCAAAACGCAGCACGAACAGCGTGGTCACGGCCGCGCCGACGGTGGCGAATCCGCCGATAAAGCCCTGCAGCAGGGTAAAGAGCGACCACAGGAAAATGCTGCAGGCATAGATGCGGCGCGCGCCAAAGCGGTCCAGCAGCCAGCCACCCGGGATCTGCGCCATCACATAGGCCCAGCTGAACGCCGAGAAGATAAACCCCATCTGCACGGCATCGAAGCCGAACTCGGAGCGCATCGCCGGGCCGGTGATGGAAAGCGTGGCGCGGTCGGCATAGTTCACCGTCGTCACCACGAAGATCATCAGCAGGATCCAGTAACGGACATGGCTGCGACGGGTGGCCTCGCCGGCCACGCTGATGGTATTGCTGAGATTCATGGTGTCTCCTGCACGAGCCGGATTGGAGATGGGGGCCGCCTTACGGGGTACGGCACGCGGCCATCTCGCCTGTTTGTCCGCTTACGTGATATGTCATCGTATAACTGGAATTATAGGCATCCGATTTCATCGGCAACATTGAGTGTTTACCCTAGCGCCAAGACAACTGCGTTGGCGAGGGTGCATTAGCCGTTGCAGGGGCGCTGTCGGTCTGGGTGCGCCGACTGGAAGATGCCACGGCCCAAGCTTTCAGGCAGCTTTCATATTGAGTGACGCCAGCAAAGCCGGAGGACGATGCCTGTTCCCAAAACAAAAGTACTTGCGCATCCAAATATCTAGTTGTACGATGACGTATCTCGAAATTGTGCAGGCGAAAGTCATGCACAAGAACCACTGAACCAACACCGCCCTTGCGGGTATCAGGACCAGCCATCATGACCACACCACAAGAACTCAAGCAGATTGTCTCGGAAGGCCTGCTTTCCTTCCCCGTGACCGACTTCGACGCGCAAGGCAACTTCCGGCCCGAGACCTATGTAGAGCGCCTGGAATGGCTGGCCCCCTACGGCGCCACCGCCCTGTTCGCCGCCGGCGGCACCGGTGAGTTCTTCTCGCTGACGCCGGACGACTACGCCAATGTCATCCGCACCGCGGTGGAAACCTGCGCCGGCAAGGTGCCCATCCTGGCCGGCGCCGGCGGCCCGACCCGCATGGCCATTGCCTACGCCAAGGAAGCCCAGCGCCTGGGCGCCAAGGGCATCCTGCTGCTGCCGCACTACCTGACCGAAGCCTGCCAGGACGGCATTGCCAACCATATCGAAGAAGTCTGCAAGTCGGTCCACATCGGCGTGATCGTGTACAACCGCGGCAATTCCCGCATCAACGCGGACATGCTCGAACGCCTGGCCGACCGCTGCCCCAACCTGATCGGCTTCAAGGACGGCGTGGGCGAGATCGAAGGCATGGTCCGCATCCGCCGCAAGCTGGGCGACCGCCTGTCCTACCTGGGCGGCCTGCCCACCGCCGAAGTCTACGCCGCCGCCTACAAGGCGCTGGGCGTGCCCGTGTACTCGTCAGCCGTGTTCAACTTCATCCCCAAGACGGCGATGGACTTCTACCGCGCGATTGCCGCCGACGACCACGCCACCACCAACCGCCTGATCGACGAGTTCTTCCTGCCGTACCTGGACATCCGCAACCGCCGCGCAGGCTACGCGGTGAGCATCGTCAAGGCCGGCGCCAAGCTGGTCGGGCATGACGCCGGCCCGGTCCGCGCGCCGCTGACGGACCTGGACGAGCAGGAACTGGCGATGCTGGATGCGCTGATCAAGAAGCTGGGGCCGCAGTAAACCAGACGGGCTTGCCCAGCCAACCGCTGCAGGCGCGGCTGGCGCAGGCCTGCGCTGCTCGCGCCAATGACGCCACTCCAACGCCGCCAAACTATCGCGCGGCGTCAACTTCCTCGCCAGCCGCACGCCCGCCCCAGTTCCCCGCCTGGCTCTCCAGCCGCGCGCGGATGAAGTCCATCAGCGTACGGGTGGCCAGCGTGGGAAACCGGTTTGGCGCGGTCAGCATGTAAATGCTGTCGCCCACGCCTTCGGGCTCGTACTCGGGCAGCACCTCCACCACTTCGCCACGCCCGATCTGCTGCCACACGGCATAGCGCGGCAGCAAGGCAACGCCGAGTCCTGTCATCATCGACTCGAACAGGAAGGGATAGTCGCCGGACTGGATGCGCGGGGCGACCCGCAGCATCAGCGGCGTGCCGGCCAGCTTCAGCTTGAGATCGAAGCGACGCCCTAGTGACGCCGGCGCGATCAGGTCGCAGTGGGCAAGATCCTCCGCGCGGCTGACCGGCCCGTGCTCCGCCAGGAACGCGGGCGATGCGCACAGGCACCAGCCTACCGCGCAAATCTTGCGCGCCACATGATCCTCCGGCGGCAGGGAGGTGATCTTCAACGCCACATCCACCTCGGCGGAGATCAGGTCACCGATATAGTCATTGATCAGCACGCGCAGGGAGATGGCCGGGTATTGCCGGGCGAACTCCAGCAACACCTGCGCCAGGTACAGGTGCCCGAGCCCAGTGGGCAGGCGGATCCGCACATCGCCGCGCACGGTCTGGCCGAGACTGTCGATGGAAGTGCCCGCCGCTTGCAGCTCATCCAGCATGCGCACGCCGTGCGCATACAGCAGCCGCCCGGCCTCGGTCAGCTCCACATGGCGGGTGGTGCGCCGCATCAGTTGCGCGCCCATATGCTGCTCCAGCGCCTTGAGCCGGCGCGAGACATTGGAACGGGTCATGCCGCCGCGCGCGGCGGCGGCCGTGAGCGTTCTGGATTCCACCAGCGTGACGAACAGCCGGATCAGGTTCAGGTCAAAGCTGGGATTATTGTCAATCATGAGTCAACACGGGTGGCACAGGCCGGCGGATTGTCACGGCCAGGAGTACGCCCTAGCATAGGGCATCCGACACGATATGACGACTACCAGATCCCTGCCGATGGCCCAGACCGACCTGCAATCCGCCCTACCTTCGCGTACCCCGCCTTCATCCGAAGCTGTCGACGACCTGCCCTTCTCCGGCCTGCGCATCCTGGATATCAGCCAGGGCATCGCAGGCCCCTACTGCGCGCATATCCTCTGGCAGCAAGGTGCCGACGTCATCAAGGTCGATCCGCCTGCAGGCGATTGGGGCCGACATGTTGGCGTGGTGCGTGGCGAGCACAGTGCCCTGTCGATCGCGTACAACGCCGGCAAGCGCGGCGTCTGCATCGATGCGGCCACCGACGCCGGCAAGGCGTTGTTGTTCGACCTCGCGCTGCGGGCGGATATCGTGGTGCAGAACTTCCGGCCGCAGGTTGCCGAGCGCCTTGGCGTTGGCTACGCGGCGCTGTGTGCGCGCAATCCGGCGCTGGTCTATGTGTCCATCAGCGGCTATGGCGCGGACGGCCCTTATGCCGACTACCCGGCCTCGGACTCCGTGATGCAGGCCGACAGCGGCCTCATGCACACCAACCGCATGGCCGACGGCTCGCCGCGGCGCATCGGCATGCTGTTGGCGGACGCGGCCACCGGCCTGTACGCGGCGCAGGCCGCCGCCGCCGCCTTGTGCAGGCGCTTTCGCAGCGGTGCCGGCGCGCATGTCGCGCTGAGCCTGTTCGACGCCTGCGTGGCGCTGCAGGCCAACAATATCCTCGAGTACGCCATCCAGGGCGCTGTGACCGCCGGGCCGGTGAGCGCGCCAAATGGCGTCTTTGCCACCAGCGATGGCAGCCTCACCTTGCTGGCGCTCAACAACGCGCAATTCGGCAGGCTCTGCCGCGCGCTGGATCGCCCTGGCTGGGCGCAAGATGCGCGCTTTGCGGACAACGCCAGCCGCATGGCGCACGCGGCCTGGCTGCAGGACGCCGTGGCGGCGGTACTTGCCGGCAAAAGCACGGCGCACTGGCTCGGCGTCCTGCAGGCGCACGACATCCTTCATGCGCCGGTGCGCCACTACCAGCAAGTGCTCGACCACCCGCTGGCGGCGCTGCAGGGGACCTTCCAGACGGTCGAGCAGGCGGGGCTGGGTGCCTTGCCGTTTGCCGGCATCCCCGCCAAGGGCATGCGGCGGGCGGCCACCGCCGCGCCGCGTGTCGGTGAACACACCGAAGCCGTGCTGCGTGAGTACGGTGTCCCCTCGAACAAGCTCGCGCAATGGCTGGAGATGGGCGTGGTCAGGCAGGCCAGCCCTCTGGCGGGTAACGCCGCCGCGGGAGCCAGCGCATGATGCGGGCCCTGCTCTGCGAACATTTCGGCAAAGCGCAAGACGTCCGCCTTGCCAGCATCCCGTGCCCGGCGTTGGCGGATCCGCACGCTGTCACGCTGGCCGTGGAGTACGCAAGCGTCAGCCACGCCACGGGCCTGATGGTGGAAGGCCGCTACCAGACCAAGCCGCCGCTGCCGTTCGTGCCCGGCACCGAGGCGGTCGGCCGCGTAGTGGCTTGCGGCGCAGCGGTAACCCGCCTGCGCCCTGGCGACCGCGTGGCGGCCATTGCCGACTGGGGCTGCTTTGCCGAAGAAGTCACGCTGCCCGAATACACGGTCTACCCCATTCCCGATACGCTTGACGCGCTGCAAGCCCTGCCGATCCCGCTCTCCTACGGCACCGCTTACTGCGGCCTGGTGTGGCGCTGCGCCGTGCAGCCCGGTGACACGGTGCTGGTGCTTGGCGCCGGCGCCGGCGTGGGCCTGGCCGCCGTGGAAATCGCCCACCAGTTGGGCGCTTCGGTGATTGCTTGCGCCAGCACCGAAGCGAAACGCGCACAGGCCCTGCGGCGCGGCGCCCAACATGCGCTCGCCCCGGAAGACCTGGCCGCCGCCGTCAAGCGCGTGAGCGGTGGACGCGGTGCCGACGTGGTGGTGGACCCGGTAGGCGGCGACCTGTTCGACCAGGCGCTGCGCGCTGCGGCCGCCAACGCGCGAATCCTCAGCATCGGCTTTGCCAGCGGCCGCATCCCGCAAGCGCCGCTGAACCTGCTGCTGGTAAAGAACCTGACGCTGCATGGATTTTTCGTCGGCCGCTACATCGGCTGGACGCCCGCCAACGAGCGCGCACAGCATGCCCACGCATTGCAGGCCGTCATGAAGACACTGTGCGGCTGGGCCAGCGAAGGAAAGATCCGACCGACCGTGTCGAAGGTGTACCCGATGAGCGGGCTGGCCGAGGCGCTGGACGCGCTGGAAGCCAGGCAGGTCATCGGCAAAGTCGCAATAAAAATCAAGGAGACTAACGCATGGCAAATCGATTCAGGGTCCTGAACACGCAGCACAGTACACAGCACACCAAGCATCGCCGGTCCGCGTTGCGCCTTGCCCTGCTGGCAACGATTTCAACCACCGCTCTTGCTGCCCTGGGCACGTCGCCGGCCCGTGCCGCCGACGATTTCCCGCAGCGCCCGATCCGCATGGTGCTGCCTTACCCGCCGGGCGGCCCCACCGACCTGCTGGCGCGTGTGGTCGCCGTCAAGATGGGCGACACGCTTGGCCAGACCGTGGTGATCGACAACAAGCCAGGCGCCAGCGGCATGATCGGCGCGGAAATGGTCGCCAAGGCTGCGCCCGATGGCTACACCATCCTGGCCAATGCCTCGCTGCATGTGATCAACCCGAGCATCTATCCCAAGATGCGCTACGATGCCTTCCGCGACTTTGTGCCCGTGACGCAACTGGCCGATGTGCCGCTGGTGCTGGTGGTCAACAACGATTCGCCGGTCAAGACCGTGCAGGACCTGATCGCCTATGCCAAGGCCAAGGGCGGCAGCATCAACTTCGGCTCGGCCGGCAATGCGTCGGCCCAGCAACTGGCGGGCGAATCGTTCAAGTTCGCCGCCAATGTCTCGATGCAGCACGTGCCGTACAAGGGCAGCTCGCCCGCGCTGACCGACCTGATGGGCGGCCAGATCCAGCTGATGTTCGATTCCATGCCATCGGCGATGCCGTTCATCAAGGCTGGCAAGCTGCGCGCCGTGGCCGTCACTACGCTCAAGCGGGCGCGTGCCCTGCCGGACGTGCCCACGGTGGCGGAGTCTGGCTTGCCCGGCTTCAATATCAGCACCTGGTACGGCTTGTGGGCGCCGCGCGGCACGCCAGCGCCGATCGTGGAGAAACTCGCGGCCCACGCCGCGCAAGCCCTGCGCCAGCCCGACGTGCAACGCCAGTACGCGGACATGGGCGCCGAACCGGTGGGTTCCTCCCCCGCGGAGTTCGCGCGCTACACCGCGGCAGAGGGCAAGAAGTGGGCTGAGATCGTGCGCAAGTCGGGCGCCAAGGCGGATCAATAGCCATCGGCGGCCATCGGTGCGCTGCCGTGGCGAGTGGCGGCACCGATGGACAGATCCGCCCCACCGGCGGGACAATGGCCACCCCGGTGCCCGCCCCCGCCCCATGAAAACCGTCCCGACCTACTCTCTCTATGGGGTCAACTCCAACGAGCCCCTGCTGGAACAGCTGCATTTCGAGTCGATCCCGGAGCGCAGCGGCGTCAACGACTGGGAAATCAAGCCACACCGCCACGAACGCTTCTTCCAGGTGCTCTACGTGCACCAGGGCGGCGGCCGCGCGCTGCTCGACGACCGCGAGTACCCCTTGGGCGCGCGCACCGTGGTAACGGTGCCGCCGCGTTGCGTGCATGGTTTTCGGTTTACGCCGGACGTGGATGGCATCGTCATTACCATGACCGACCACTACCTGCACACGCTGCTGGCTGGCGTACCGGATGCGCTACCGTTGTTCGAGCGGCCCTACCATGACCCGTTCGGTGACCCGGCCGGCGGCGAGCGCGATGACGCCACCGTGCTTGCCGGGGCGCTGGAACTGTTCCGTGCGGAGATGAACGCAGTCTCGCTGTGGCGCGGTGCTGCCTTGTCGGCGCTGCTGTCCTTGTTGCTGGTGGGCATTGCCCGGCGCGCTTGCGGCGCGGGTGCAACCGGGGCGCAGCCGGCGGGCAGGACCGCACGCCATTTTCAGCAGTTCCAGCAACTGGTAGAGGCGCGTTTTCGGAACCACCAGGATCTGGCGGACTATGCCAGCACGCTCGGCATCTCGCCCACCCAGCTCAACCGGATCTGCCAGCAGCTTGCCGGCAGGAGCGCGCTGCAGCTGATCCATTCGCGCCTGATCGTGGAGGCGCAGCGCGACCTGCTCTATAGCGATCTCGACATCAAGCAGATCGCCTCGACGCTGGGCTTTGCGGACGCCGCGTATTTCGCGCGCTTCTTTGCGAAGCATGTTGGGCAGGCGCCCAGTGCATTCCGACAGCACGGGCGCGCCCGCCTGCCGGCGCCGCAAGCCGCGCGCTAGCGCCTGGCTTTACAACGAGAAACTGTCGGAACGCGCCAGCGGCCAGTACTTCTCGTACAGCTGGTAGCGGAAATTCCCGTTGATCAGGTCCCCCGGCGTGAGGAACTTGAGCAGCTCGGACATCAACCGCACTTCATTGGGCGAGATGCGCCGCACGATATGGTGCGGCTTGAGATCGCCCGGATGATTCAGGCCAGCTGCCTGCAGGATTTCCAGCAGTGCATGCAACGTCTGGCGGTGGAAGCTGGCTACGCGATCGGCTTTGTCAGGTACCACGATGGCGCGCTGGCGCACCGGATCCTGCGTGGCCACGCCCACGGGGCAGCGGTCGGTATGGCACTTCTGCGCCTGCACGCACCCGAGCGCAAACATGAAGCCGCGCGCCGAGTTGCACCAGTCGGCGCCGGTGGCCAGCGTGCGCGCCACGTCAAAGGCCGTGATGATCTTGCCACTCGCGCCAACGCGGATCTTGTCGCGCAGGTTCACGCCCACCAGCGTGTTGTGCACCAGCAGCAGGCCTTCCTGCAGCGGTACGCCGATATGGTCGACGAACTCCAGCGGCGCCGCGCCGGTGCCGCCTTCGGCGCCATCCACCACGATGAAGTCCGGCAGGATGCCGGATTCCAGCATGGCCTTGACGATGCCGAAGAATTCCCACGGGTGCCCGATGCAAAGCTTGAAGCCGGTGGGCTTGCCACCGGACAGCGTGCGCAGCCGGTCGACGAACTGCAGCAAGCCCAGCGGCGTGGAGAATTCGCTGTGCGTGGCGGGCGAGATGCAATCCTCGCCCATGGCGATGCCGCGCGTGGCGGCAATCTCCGGCGTCACCTTGGCCGCCGGCAGCACGCCGCCGTGGCCCGGCTTGGCGCCTTGCGAGAGCTTGACCTCGATCATCTTGACCTGCGGCGAGCGCGCTTGCTCGGCGAACTTGTCGGGATCGAAGCCACCGTCCGGGCGGCGGCAGCCGAAGTAGCCGGAGGCCACCTCCCAGATCAGGTCGCCGCCTTCGGCACGGTGATACGGCGAGATGGAGCCTTCGCCGGTATCGTGGATAAAGCCGCCAAGCTTGGCGCCGCGATTGAGCGAGCGGATCGCATTGCCGGACAACGCGCCAAAGCTCATGGCCGAGACGTTGAAGATCGACAGCGAGTAAGGCTGCGCACGGCCCTCGCCCACGGTAATGCGAAAGTCGGCGGAAGGGATGCGGGTCGGCGCCAGCGAGTGGCTGATCCACTCGTGGCCAGACAGGCGCACATCGATCTCGGTGCCGAAGGGCCGGCTGTCGACCTCGTTCTTGGCACGCTGGTAGACCAGGCTGCGCTGCTGGCGCGAGAACGGCATCTCGTTGGTGTCGTCCTCGATGAAATACTGGCGGATCTCCGGGCGGATGAACTCGAAGAAGAAGCGCAGGTGGCCCCAGATCGGATAGTTGCGCAGGATGGAATGGCGCGACTGGCCGATGTCATGCAGGCCAACCAGCAGCAGCACAACGGGCACAGCCAGCCATGCGGGGGAAAGCCGGTGCCCGGCGGCAAGCGCCGCAAGAACCAGCAAAGCGAGCGCGGTCAGCCAGACCGCGCCGTAACGACGAGAAAGCATGGGGACTCCTGACTACTTTGGGCCGGCACCTGGCCGGCAACCCCGCGATTATCGCCGTTCCTTGTTACATCGGCTGATACCCGGTTGCAGCGCCCTGCCCGGCGCGCACCTCCGGCTGCTGCTGCGGGGCTTCATCGGCCTGCACCGCGGCGACGATCTGCGCGAAGGCGGCATTGGATTCCGGCATCGGCAACAGCATCCACACGTGGAACATGCCCTCGTATTCGTAGTAGCGCAGCGGCAGGCCCTGTTCCTGCGCAAGCGCGCGATAAGCGCGGCAGTCCGGCAGCAGGACGTCGTGGGTGCCGATGAAAAGCGTGACCGGAGGCAAGCCGCGCAGGCTACCGTAGATGGGGCTGACCTGTGCAAGCGTGACGGGATCGCCGCCGGCATAGACGCGCCCGCACTCGATGCCGCCGAGCTTCGACAACATCGGGTCAAGCGGTTCGAGCGCATCAATGTCCGGGTTGCTGCCGGTGGCATCCAGGAACGGCGACAGCAAGACCAGGCCGCCAGGCAGCGCGCGCCCGGTATCCCTGGCCACCTGGGCCAGCGCGAGTGCCATGCCGCCGCCGGCGGAGTCGCCCATGACGGTCAGGCTGGCGGGCGGATTGGCGCGGACCAACTGGTCGTAGAGCGGCAGCAGTCCGGCAAAGACTTCACGATGGGTATGCTCGGGCGCCAGCGGATAGATCGGCACGGTCACCGTCGCGCCGAGCGCGTCCACCAGCTTGCCGATGAAGTCCCAGTGCTGGCTGACGATATCGAAGACGTAGCCGCCGCCATGGAGATAGAGGATTTGCCTGCCGCTGTCGTTGCCCCGCGGGCGCACGGTGTAGACCTCGACGCCGGCCACAGGTTCCATGCTCACCGCATGGCGCGCCAGCAAGCGCGCCGTGGGATTCGCGCGGCCGATCTTGCGGCGGCGGCGAATCTCCTCGTGCAGCGCCTGCGCGCTGGAAAAACGCTGTTTGCGCCGGACCAGGCGCAAGGCAAGCCGCCACAGGCGGCACTGGATGCTAGGCATGACGATCTCCCGGAACGATGCACCGGCTTCATTGGCGGCCGGCTGAGGAACTACGGAAACGACCAAAACAGCGGGGAAAGCAGGAAAAGCTGGGGCTACGGGCACGGCTGAACATTCGCCGGATACAAAAAAGGAGCCGGCTAGCGGCTCCTTTTCAAGCTGGAAACAGGGCCCCTATCAGGCGGCAGCTGCGTCCTTCAGCTTCTTCAGCGGGCGTACCTTGACCTTGACGCTAGCGGGCTTGGCCGGGAACCAACGCTCTTCACCGGAGAACGGGTCCTTGCCGAAGCGCTTCTTCTTGGCCGGTACTTGCTGAGCCGTGACCTTCATCAGGCCGGGCAGCGTGAATTCGCCGGCGCCCTTCTTGTGCAGCGCGCTGACGATGGTGTTTTCCAGATGGGCCAGCACCGTCTTCACGGCCTTGGCGTCCAGCTGGGTCTGTGCTACCAGGTGAGCGACCAGGCTCGACTTGTTGAAGGTGTCCTTCAGCGGGCGCGGGGTCACCGCGGCAGCCGGAGCAGCCTTCTTGGCCGGCGCGGCCTTCTTGGCAGCAGCCTTTACGGGAGCGGCTTTGGTTGCCGGTGCCTTCTTGGCAGCGGTCTTGGTTGCAGTCTTCGCGGTCGGATTCGCTTTGGTCGCCATATCGATAAATATGAGTTGAACAGAATGATGTCGCACGGGATGTGGCATCCGATGTCGCTCGACGCTTCGTCGAGCGACTATCGGCGTTCGACTATCGGCGTGCGGCATCGACTGAATCATAGCGGAAACAACGCAACGTCAAGGGGTTTTCGCGTGTGCGAGGGTAAAAACCGGGGTTTTCCCCGGGGTTTTTCGAGGTTTTGCCTCGCGCGGCCTGCCGTTGTGTCGCGCGGACGCACCAGTGGATGCGTCCGCGGACTCTATATACAAGGGGTAAACGCGCGATTTCGTCTTCTTTGCCACGCCGGATGGCGTGCGCGCGCCGAGGATTTCAGCTGCCTTCTTGCGCGCGCGGCCCCCTCAGCCGCGCAGCTCTCGCCGCAGGATCTTGCCCGTGACCGTCTTCGGCAATTCGTCGATGATCTCCACCACGCGCGGGTATTTATAGGCTGCCATGCGCTCCTTGCACCAGGCCAGCAGCGCTTCCGGCGTGACGCTGGCCTGCGGTTTCAGGCTGACCACGGCCTTCACCGTCTCGCCGCGATACGCGTCGGGGATGCCCACCACGGCCGCCTCGCGCACCGCGGGATGCGTATACAAGACGTCTTCCACCTCGCGCGGCCAGACTTTGTAGCCGGCGGCGACGATCATGTCCTTCTTGCGGTCGACGAGGTAGAACCAGCCTTGCGCGTCCATGAAACCAACATCGCCGGTGTGGAAATAGCCGCCCGCCATGGCCTTTGCCGTCTCTTCCGGCTTGTTCCAGTAGCCCGGCACGATCATCGGCCCGCGCGAAATGATCTCGCCGACCTCGCCCACCGGCACCGGCGCGCCCGCATCGTCGCCGATGAAAGAGTCGACGTTGAAGGCGGGAACGCCGATCGCCAGCGTGCCGGAGGCCGGGTCCACCGGCGCCTCCCGGCCCAGCGGCACCACGTGGGTGGGCGAGTTGGTCTCGGTCAGGCCGTAGCCGTTGTGGATATAGTGCCCAAACTTGGCGCGGAACTGCTCCACCACGCTCGGCGGGATCGGTGCGCCGCCCGAGTAGATCTTGCCCAGCGTGGCGAAATGCGCGCGGGTCGCCTCGGGATGGTTCATCAGCGCGATGAAGACCGTGATCGAGCCGATGGTGAACTCGACCCGACGGTCGCGGATGGCCTCCAGAATCACGCCCGGCTCGAAGCGGCAAGCCAGCACCAGCGGCGCGGCGCAGATGAACGCGGCAGCCACGTGGCCCACCAGTCCGGTGATATGGAACAGCGGCGCCACGCCCAGGATCGGGCCGCCCTCCGCCAAGCCGATCCAGTCGCGGTACACCTGCGCATTGAAAGCAACATTGCCGTGGGTGTTCATCGCGCCCTTGGGCACGCCGGTGGTGCCAGAGGTGTACACCAGCATCGCGATATCGTCTGCCGCGAGCTTGACCGGCGCTGGCCTCTGGCCCAGGTACTCTCGCACCAGCGCCAGCAGATCGGGCACGCCCTCGGCGGGCTGGCGCCGGGTCGCGGCAAACAGGCGCGGATCGGCACGCGTCTGGAAATCTAGCTCGGACGTGGTGATCACCGCCGGCAGCGCAAGGGGCGCGGCAGCGTCGCCCTGGCCGCGCCGCTCGGCGTCGAACAGCCCGCTCACCACATCGGCGTAGAGCGATTCGTGGCAGATCAGTACTTTCGCGCCGGAGTCGGCCAGCACCAGGCGCAATTCGCGTGCGCGGTTCATCGGGTTGACCGGCACCGCGATGGCGCTGAGCTTCCACGCGGCAACCAGC
Organism: Cupriavidus basilensis; assembly: GCF_008801925.2. Lineage (NCBI taxonomy): Bacteria > Pseudomonadati > Pseudomonadota > Betaproteobacteria > Burkholderiales > Burkholderiaceae > Cupriavidus > Cupriavidus basilensis. The sequence continues at coordinate 1,734,682 of NZ_CP062804.1, forward strand.
CCGATGACAAACTGCGGCACGTTCTGCAGGTACAGCGCAACCCGCTCGCCGCGCGTGCAGCCGCGCGATGATAGCGCTACCGCCAGCGCATCGGAGAGCGCATCGACCTCGGCATAGCTGAGCGTGGCGTCGAAGTAGTGGATTGCCGCACTGGCCGGCGCGCGGTCCGCTGCGGCCCGGAAAATGGACAATGCGTCGGTAAATTGCGGGGTGATGGTGTGCGGCTGGCCGGCGTTGTAGCTGGAGAGCCAGGGCTTCTCTTCATAGGGCGTCATGAGGCACCTCGATAGGCACGGCGGGTAGTGTCAAGCATAGCGCTTGGTCGAAACGAAGCTGGCGCCGCCCAGTGCAATAGGCCATTGAGGCCTCTTGCACCGGACGGCGCCGAGGGCGAACTTTTTGCCTGGCTTACTTGATGACCACCGGGTTGACCGGTGCGCCGCTGCCGTTCACTACCTTGAGCGGTGCTGCCGTATACAGGAAGGTCCACTGCTGATCGTCCGCGCAGTCCGCGGCGAGCGGGTCCAGCTGGGCGATCTCGGTCAGGGTGACGCCCAGGTTGCGCATCAGCGCATTGTGCAGCGGCAAGGCAACGCCCGAGACCGGGTCCACGGTCACCTCGTTGGCAATCGTGTCGGTGACGAGGTTGGGGATCTCCATGCGATGGAACCACTCGACCAGTTCCGGGCTGTAGGTCAGGCCCGGCTCGACGAACTCACGATAGAACTCAGCCTGGTCGCGCTTGTAGAAGGAGCCGATCCAGCCGGTGCGGATCACCAGGATGTCGCGTTTCTCGATGCGCACGCCCTGCATCTCGGCGGCGGCGAGCAAGTCGAGGTGGGTGAAGGTCTCGCCCGGGGCGAGCACGTCCTTGCCGCGGTGGCGCGCCATGTCGATCAGCACGCCGCGGCCGACCACGCCGCGCTCCGCGATCGGCAGGATGCTGGCTTTTTCCAGGCCGCCGATGGTCGATTTGGCGTCGTAGCCGTTCCACAGCTGATCACCGTACCAGACATGGCCCAGGGCGTCGTACTGGGTCGAGCCCTGCAGGTACATGATCATCATGTCGTCGGCGTACTCGGCCTCGCCGGGGAACTTCGGGCCCTTGCCGCAAAGATAGTGGCCCTTGTCCATCACGTTGAGGCGGCGCGCCTGCGAACGCCCGGGCCAGACCGGGTCGCCGGCGGGGTTTCCCATCTGGATCTGCAGGGTGAAGGTCTTGCCGGAGCGCACGGAGGCCACGCCGCGCAGCACCTCGGCCGGGGTGAGATAGTTCAGCGACCCGACCTCGTCATCCGGCCCCCATTTGCCCCAGTTCTTCGGCGCATCGCGCAACAACTCGGCTACCAGCGGGACGTTCTTCGATTCCATGCCATGTCTCCTTTTTGGATTGACCCTGAGGGATCGCACTGTGCCGGTCATGTCCGTGGCGCATGGTCGACCATGCGTGGAGAACATAAATAAGAACGGTCGTGCGTTTTGTTGTGGATCGAGTGTAGGACCTTGCGCAGGAGCATGTCCAGGCATGGAAAACCCGCCGGGGGTTTCAGGGGCCCGCTTCAATCGTCCAGCCCGAAGGCCAGCAGTGGCCCGAACACCAGTGCCCCGAGCACGATCATGGACAGGCCGCTGTCCATGTGCTTCCATTCATGCAGCACAGCACGCGCGTCGACCTGCGCCCAGAACAGGGACACAACGCCCAGCAGGACGACGATCACCGCCGCGGCCAGCGCGAACCCGTCGCGCGTGGCGCGGCGGTGGGTTTCGGAAGGGCTATCATTCGAGATGCGCACGCCTTGCATGGCCAGACTCCTGGAAAACTGTGACGATGACGATCAATGCAATGGCGCCCATTGTGGTGATCCCTGCCTGAACCCATGCTGAGCGCGCCATTCAGCTTGCGTTCAGGCAAGGCACGGCAGACTGCTTCGCGCCTTCAAGGCTTGTTCACAACCGTATTGCCCCGCTCGTTCACGCCATTGCCTTCGTTGCGCACCTTATCCCTGCCTCGCGCCCTGTTGCCGCTGCTAGCCGCCTTGCCGCTGCTGCTGGCGGCGCCGGCGCCCGCCCATGCCGACAAGGACGCCGACCGCGCCCGCGCCGCCGTCCAGTCGGGCGAGATCCTGCCGCTCACGCGCATCCTGGAGGCGGTGTCGGCGCAATACACGGGCGATGTGATCGGCGTCAAGCTCGACCGCGACGATGGCGTCTGGCAGTACGAAGTCAAGCTGCTGCTGGCAAGCGGCTCGGTGGCCAAGCTCGAGTACGACGCCAGGACCGCCACGCTGCTCAAAGCCAAGGGGCGCGATCTTGAGCAGGCCCGCAAGAAACCCTGATCCCCCATGCGCATCCTCCTGGTAGAAGACGAGGCCATGCTGGCCGCCCAGATCCACGCCAGCCTTGTGGGCGCGGGGTACGCCGTCGATACGGCAGCGGACGGCATCGATGCCTGGCACCTGGGCGCCGAAGAGCCGTACGATGCCGTGGTGCTCGACCTTGGCCTGCCCGGGCTCGACGGCCTGTCCGTGCTGCGCCGCTGGCGCGCGGCACAGGTGAACCTGCCGGTGCTGATCCTGACCGCGCGCGACAGCTGGACCGACAAGGTGGAAGGCATCGATGCCGGGGCCGACGACTATCTCGCCAAGCCCTTTCGCATGGAAGAGTTGCTGGCCCGCATCCGCGCGCTGATCCGCCGCGCCCATGGCATGTCCACGCCCGAGCTGGCCTGCGGCCCGGTGCGCCTGAACGCGCGCACGGGCGTGGCAACCGTCGACGGCGCCGCGGTGGTGCTGACCGCCCATGAGTTCAAGGTGCTGGATTACCTGATGCACCACCCGGGCGCGATCATCAGCAAGGCCGTGCTGACCGAGCACATCTATGCGCAGGATTTCGACCGCGACAGCAACACCATCGAAGTCTTTATCGGACGGCTGCGGCGCAAACTCGGCGTGGACGTCATCGAGACCGTGCGCGGACAAGGCTACCGCCTGCGCCCGCCGACGTCTCCCGATGCCCCCGCAACCGCCACAAACGCCGCCAACTGACCCATGCGCCAGTCATTAGCCATCCGCCTGCTAGCGGTCGCGGCCGTCTGGCTGGCCGCCGCGCTCGGCGGCACCGGCTGGCTGCTCTCCACCCTGTTCGCGCGCCACGTCAACGATACCTATGTGCGCCAGCTCGACAATCAGCTCACCAGCCTCGCCGCCGCCTTGGACTGGAGCGCTGACGGCAAGCTCGCCCTGACCCGCGCCCCGGCCGACCCGCGCTTTGAGCTACCCTACTCGGGCGCCTACTGGCAGGCGCAGGCGCCGGGCGCCACGCTGCGCTCGCGCTCGCTCTGGGATGCCGAGATGCCCGCCACGGTGGGCAACAAGGTGGCAGGCAGCCATGCCGAGATCCGGCCCGGGCCCAACGGGCAATCGCTGCTGGTGGTGTCGCGCCCCATCGTGCTGGCGTCGGCCGATACGCCGGTGACGCTGTCGGTGGCCCTGGATCGCACCGAGCTGCGCGCCGCGCGCCAGGCCTTCAACCGGCTGCTGGGCTGGTCACTCACGGCGCTGGGCGCGGGCCTGCTGCTGGCGGTGGCGGCCCAGGTGAAGTTTGGCCTCGCGCCGCTGGCGCGGCTGCGCCAGGCTCTGGCTACCTTGCAGGCACGCCGCGAGAGCCGCCTGGGCGGCACGTGGCCGTCCGAGGTGGTGCCGCTGGTCACCGAGATCAATAGCTTGCTGGCGCGCAACGCCAGTGCGCTGGAGCGCTCGCGGCGCCAGGCCGCCGACCTCGCGCACGCCGTCAAGACGCCCCTGGCCATCCTCGCCAACGAAGCCGAGCGCCTGCCCGGCGAGGCAGCCCGCGCCGCCGCCAGCCAGGTCGAGGCCATGCGCCGGCAGGTGGACCGCCATCTGGCGCGCGCACGGGCGGCAGGGGCAGCGAGCACGCGCGGGGCGCGCATTGACGCCGGCCCCGCGGCAGGCGAGCTGGCACGCGCGCTGACCCGCCTGCACAGCGGCCGCGAGATCGATATCCAGGTAGAGGGCGACGGGCACTTCGCCGGCGACCGCCAGGACCTGATCGAGATCCTCGGCAACCTGCTCGACAACGCCTGCCAATGGGCGCGCTCGCGCGTTCGCGTGAAGCTCGCGGAGCACGGCGGCATGCTTGAGGTCACGGTCGAAGACGACGGGCCGGGCATGCAGGCCGAGGCCCGCGAACTGGCCACGGCACGGTATGGGCGGCTGGATGAGTCCGCTGCCGGCAGTGGACTGGGCTTGGCCATCGTCAGCGAGATGGCGGCCCTTTATGAGGGTGGGTTGGAGCTAGGCAACAGCGAACTGGGCGGATTGCTGGCTCGCCTGCGCCTGCCGGCTGGCCAGCCGTAAACCAAAAAAGGGCCGGACGAGCCGGCCCTTCTCCTGCTCCTGCTACCGCATTGGCCGCGTTAGCAGGCCGCCGTCATCTTGAAGATGCCTTGCGCATTGCCAGCATCGAACGACAGATCCAACGTGCCGCCAGCTGCCTCCGTCGCAGGCACGAAATCGCGCGTGATGAACTCGTAGAACGAGCCCGGCACGCTGCGCTTGACCACCACGCCGTCGGCGCCGACAAACCCGCGCTCCACCGGATCGGCCTTGAATGCCGTCTGCAGGACCCGCCCGGAGCGCGACACTTCCACCGAATCCTTGATCGGGCGGCCAAGGCTGCGCTGCGCGTCCGCCACGGCACGCACATCCGCCACGCGGTCGGTGGCGTGGTTGAAGGCATTGCCCTCGGTGGAAATCCAGGCCATCTCGGCCGATTCCTTCAGCAGCAATTCATAGTCGGCCAGCGCCGGCTCGGCATGTTGGCGGGCGAAGCAGGCTGCCAGTTGCGGCACCAGGCGTGCGGCGTCGGCCATCGGCAGGCTCGCATCGCGCTCGAGCAGGGCCAGTTGCGCGACGGCTTCGTCGCCGAGCGGATCGACGGACTTCGACACCACGCGCGACACGGCGGACTGGAAATCAGCGCTGAAACGCTCGGGATGCAGCTCGCTCAGGAAGTACTGGGCGATGTCGTCAGGCAGGTCGGCATGCGCGTAGGAGCGGCCGGTCATGCCGATGCGCTCGAGCGGATAGGTGCCGTTGAGGCGGTAGCCCAGCGGGCCCAGGATGCGCGTGAAAGCGATCTCGCCCGAGGGCAGGCTGCCGCAATCCCACTTCACCGTGCGCAGCGCGCCGTGGTCGAACACCACTTGCCCGCCCGCCTGGATCACGTCGCGGGTATAGGCCATGCCGGTCGGCACGCGTTCGAGAATGCCGGCGAACAGCACCATATTGAGCGCCTGCGCCACTTCGGCACGGCTGGCCAGTTCGCTGGTAGAAGACAGCAGTTGCGGGGAAACATTCATCAATTGCAGCAACTCGGCTGCCTGGGTTTCGCCACAAACGGTCTCGAGGAGGCGTTGCAGATTCGGCTTCGTCATGGTCAATACGCTGAAATGTGTTTGTTTTCGGGGGATGGCGGGGGCCGACGGCCTCCGGATGGGGCTTATTGTGCGACTGCGGCAGAGTTCGTACAATTGATAACTTCGCACCAACTTCCTTCCAAAAACGCACTATGCGCAAGGGCATACCCAGCCTCACGGCACTCCAGATGTTCGAGGCCGCGGCGCGCCTGGGCAGCTTTACCCGCGCCGCCGACGAGCTGGCGGTGACGGAGAGCGCGGTCTGCAGGCAGATCGCAGGGCTGGAAGCGCGGCTTGGCGTGCCGCTGTTCCATCGCATCCGCAAGCGCATCGTGCTGACGCCCGCTGGCGGGACCTATGCCGAAGAAGTGCGGGAACGGCTCGACCAGATCGAGCAGGTGACGCTGGATGTGATGGCCCAGCGCCCGCGCGGGCGCGCCATCGAGTTGGCCATCGGACCCACCTTTGCCAGCCAGTGGCTGATCCCGCGCCTGCCGCTGCTGGCACGCGCCCTGCCCGATCTCACGCTGCATCTCTCGGCGCGCACCGAGGCATTCGAGCTTAGTGATACCGCGTTCGACGCAGCCATCTATTACGGCGAAGGGCTGTGGCCGGGCACGCAGGGCGAGCGGATCCTGCAGGAAGGCCCGTCGGTGCCGGTGTGCAGCCCCGCCCTGCTGGGGCGCCGCAAGCGCCTGGACCTGGAGCAGTTGCTGGATTTGCCGCTGCTGCACCTGAACACCCGCTTGCGCGCATGGAGCGACTGGCTCGCCGCCGCGGGCGCGGCACTGCCGGCGCAGGCCTTGCGCGGCCCGCGCTATGACCTCTACACCATGCTGGCGCAGGCGGCCGCGGCCGGCATCGGCGTGGCGCTGATTCCACGCATTCTGATCACCGAGGAACTGGCGCAGGGGCGGCTGGTGGTGCCGCTAGCCACGCTGCCGGCGGAGATCGACAATCGCAAGGCCTATTACTACGTCCACCGGCGCGGCCTGCCTCCCGACGACAAGGTCTTGCAACTGCGCGACTGGCTGCTGGAACACGGCGCGGAACACCACGCCTCGCTGCCGGGCGCGCCGAAGGTCAATGCGCATGGGCGCTGACGGCCTCGCGGGTGTCCCGCGCCAGGCCCATGGCGAAAGCCACTTCGGCCACCAGGAACAGCGGCCCGACCAGAAGCCCGACAAGGTCATCCACAAACGCGGGCTTGCGGCCTTCGTAGTAGTGCCCGATGAACTGGATCAGCCAGCCCGCCACGAACAGGCCGATGCCCCAGGCCAGCCAGGCGCCGGTGGACAGCGCAGCGATGGCGCCGCCGGCGTAGACGAAGCCAGCCAGGATCGCCGTCATCGCCAGCCCGAACCCCGCCGACAGGCGCAGGTAGAACAGGCAGGACAGAAAATAAACGACCATCGCCGGCGTCAGGTACGCCGGACCGGCGCCAAGCGGCATGGCCGGGCGGGCCAGCAGTGTAGTTACGGCCAGCACAATCATGGGAATGCCGATGAAATGGCTGAACACATTGCGCGCGTCGCGATGATAGGCTGCGTAGTTGGCCAGGTGGTCGATCAGTGTCTTCACAGGGTCTCCTGCCGGGGCGTCGTTGTAGTTGCGTCGTTGTACTTGCGCATTTGTGGTCGCGTACTGTGGCCGCGTACTGTGGCTACGCGTTGTGGCCGTATATTAATAGGCAGCAAAAAGCCCGTCTGTCCGGTTTTTGACAGTCGGCACGAGCATCGATCAAGGAGACCATCATGCGCCTGGCAACCCGTGGCCAGCAGGAGCCGGCCCTGGATCCGCTGCGCGCCTTGCGCGGCGGGAGCTGGTTTGGCGCCTTGCCGGCGGCCATGCAAGACACCCTGCTGCGGGACGCGGCCACGCGCAGGCTGGCGGCCGGCCAGATGCTGTTTACCCGCGGCAACGCCTTTGACGGCATCTACGGCGTGACTGCCGGCACGGTGCAGATCGACACCCACAGCGAGTCTGGCAAGGCCGCCCTGATCGGTCTGCTGGGGCCGGGCAGCTGGTTTGGCGAGATTTGCCTGTTCGACGGGCTGGCGCGCACCCACGACGCCCATGCCACCAGCGCGGCCACCGTGCTGCACCTGCAGCGCGACAAGCTCTACGCGATGCTTTCGGCGCATCCCGAATGGTGGCGCGAGTTCGGCAAGCTGCTTGCCGCCAAGACGCGCGAGGCCTTTCATTATGTGGAGGAGGCGCAGTTGCTGCCGCCGCTGGCGCGCACCGGCCGCCGGCTGGTGGCCATTGCCCAGGCCTATGGCGACCTGCCCGGGCTGGAGCGCCGCTCCGTGCATATCCCGCAGGAACAACTCGGGCAGATGCTCGGGCTGTCGCGCCAGACCGTCAACCAGGCCCTGCGCGAGCTCGAGGCGCGCGGGCTGTTGCGGCTGCACTATGCCGACATCGAGTTGATCGACCTGCCTGCCTTGCTGGCGCTGACCTGACAGCGCCGCCCCGCCCGATCCCTTCAGCCTGCGCGGGCAGCGCAAACCAGACATCCATCGCCATGACCCATCTAGACGACACCCGCCTGCAAGCCTATCTCAGCCGCATCGGCCACCCGCTGCCGCGCCAGCCGGACCTCGCCACGCTAGACAGCCTGATCGCGGCACAACTGGCGCGGATTCCCTTTGAAAACGTCGACGTGTTGCTGCAGCGCCCGATCAGGATCGGCCTGGATGCGGTGTTCGACAAGCTGGTCACCAACGCGCGCGGCGGCTACTGCTTCGAGCAAAACACCTTGCTTGCCGCCGCGCTGCGCGCACTTGGCTACGTAGTCACGCCGCTGGCTGCGCGGGTGCGCTGGAACGTGCCGGAAGACGTGCCCACCATGCAATCGCACATGCTGCTGCGCGTGGAGGCCGCGCATCGGAGCTATATCGTGGACGTGGGCTTTGGCGGCCCTACCCCGTACCGCGCCATGGCGCTGCCGCAGGCGGAGCAAGCCGACCCCTCGTTCCCGTACCGCCTGTCGTGCGTGGAGGCGACAGGTGCGGTCTTTCACGTGTACGACCTGGAAGTCAAGACCGCGAGCGCATGGCTCAAGCTCTACCAGTTCGATCTTTCGCCGCAGCAGGCCATCGATTTCGAGCCGCGCAACTGGTACACCTCCACCCATCCCGACAGCCTGTTCCGCAACGCCCTGACCCTGGCGCGCTCGCAAGGCGACACCCGGCTGACGCTGATCAACGGCGACTTTGCCGTGCGCGCGGCCGATGGCAGCGTGCAGCGCCAGCAACTGGAGACGCCGGCTGCCGTTGTCCAAGCGCTGGGGGATCGCTTCGGGCTGGCGCTGGATCTTGCCAGCGAGGCGCAACTAGCGCAGCGATTGCCCGCGCTGATCGAGGCGCGCGGCAACAGATAGGCATTCGCTTCACCAGGGTTCGGGCAGCAGTTCGAGCCCAGCCGCCCCAAGCAGCGCCGGCAGCCCCGCGTCGCCCACCATGTGCAGGGCGCCGGCCACGATCAGGGTTGGCACGCGATCCGCGACCAGCGCCTGGATTTTCGGCATCCACTGCTGGTTGCGTGCGTCGACCAGGACCGCCAGCGCGTGCGGCCATTGCGCGCGGCGCTGCGCCAGCAGCGCGCCAAACGGCCCGGCCTGCCCTTGCCGCCACCAGCGCACCATATCCGCCGGCTCCGCTGCTGCCAGTTCCGGCTGCTCGGCAAAGAATGCCAGCATCGATACCTGCTCGGCCAGCGGCACGCGCTGCAACATCCGCAGCGCCTCGGTGCCGTCCTCCAGCGCATCCGTTGCCCGTCCATCGACAGCGGCGCGCGCCCACAAGAACCGATCGACACCATGCTGCGCCAGGAAGCCGTGCCTGGCGGCCACCGCGAACTGCAGATGCATCGCGGCGAACACGGGGCGCAGCCGCTCCAGTTCCGGGCCGGGCAGGCCGAAATCCAGCCAGAGCGCCCGCACCTGCGCAAGCGTGGCCGGCTGCAGATGGCGGCTGAGACTATCGCCTTGCGGGAAATACGCCGGCGCGAAGTCCGGCGCCTGGTCCAGCGCCACCTCGAAGACCACCCGCGCCGAAGCGCGGTAGGCGCGCTCCGCGGCCGGCACCAGTGCCGGCAAGGGCGCATCCAGCACGTGGATCGCCCCCAGCAGGTAGACCTCGGTATCCTTGATTTGCCAAAGCATGAAACGCTTACCTCGTCCTTTGTGGCCTGTTGCAGCCTGTTATGACCTGTTCGCCGTTTGTGGGTGCGGACATCATGCCGCTGTCTTGCCGACGTCATGCACCGAATGCATTGCCAACAGAAAATTCTCTGATAAGCCGGGCCGGCCGCCGATTTGCTTGTGGACTGAGCCATGCCTCCCAACCATAATGTACCGGCCGGTAGCACTATGGTACTGACAAGCCCCTGCATGAACCACTGTGCAGAACATGCCTGGCCGTGCTGCCAAGATGCAGATTCACCAGCGCCTTTTAAAGATCATCTGGTCCCGCCCCGCGAGGACCAGGACACCAGGAGACACGCATGTCATTGTTCGACCTGACCGGCAAGGTTGCCGTCGTCACCGGCTCTTCACGCGGCATCGGCCGCGCCATCGCTGAGCAGATGGCGGTGCAAGGAGCCAAAGTGGTGATTTCCTCGCGCAAGGCCGAGGCCTGCCAGGAAGTCGTCGATGCCATCAATGCCAAGCATGGCGCCGGCACCGCGATTGCCGTGCCCGCAAATATCTCCTCCAAGGAAGACCTGCAGCGCCTGGTCGACCAGACCAACAGCACGTTCGGCAAGATCGACGTACTGGTTTGCAACGCAGCGTCCAACCCCTACTACGGCCCGATGAGCGGCGTGACCGACGAACAGTTCCGCAAGGTGCTGGACAACAACGTCATCTCCAACCACTGGCTGATCCAGATGGTGGCCCCGCAGATGCTGGAGCGCAAGGACGGTTCGATCATCATCGTGTCTTCCATCGGCGGCCTGCGCGGCTCGCCCACCATTGGCGTGTACAACGTGTCGAAGGCGGCCGACTTCCAGCTGGCGCGCAACCTGGCGGTGGAGTTCGGCCCGAGCAACGTGCGCGTGAACTGCATCGCCCCCGGGCTGATCCGCACCGATTTCGCCAAGGCGCTCTGGGAGGATCCGGAGCGCTACAAGCTGTCGACGCAAGGCGCGCCCCTGCGCCGCATCGGCGAGCCGGTGGAGATTGCCGGCGCCGCGGTGTTCCTGGCGTCCGCGGCCAGCACCTTCATGACCGGCCAGGCCATGGTGGTGGACGGCGGCGTCACGATCTGAGCCGCCGCGCACCTGCTGTTCCCGTTCCGGGCTCGCTCCAGGGCCAGGGCGCAAAGCCCGAAGCCTGAGGCCTGAGCCGGGGCACTTCGTGCCCGCGTGCATTGCCGCCCGCATTTCCGGACAGGCGCGGCACGCGGGCAAGCTTGCGCGCCGGCATGCCAGAGCGTTGCCCATCCTGCCATGCAGTCAGGGAGGCACCGATGTCGAACAACCCGCAATCCGCTACGACCTGGCCAGCAATCAGCCTGGCCGAGGCCCACGCCCGCCTTACCGCACCCGGCGCCCCGTTCGAAACCGAAACGCGCGTGATCCGGGGCATCACCACCGTCGTCTGGAAAAACGCGCCGCCTACGCTGCGCGACCTGTTCCTGCAAGCCCGCACGTTGGGCGACAAGACCTTCGTCGTCTATGAGGACGAGCGTGTCTCGTACGATGCGTTCGCCCGCGCCGCGCTCACCATCGCGCATGCGCTGATCCGAGATGGCGTGACCAAGGGCGACCGCGTGGCGCTGGCCATGCGCAACCTGCCGGAATGGCCGGCCGTCTTCTACGGCGCCTTGCTGACAGGCGCCATTGTCACGCCGCTCAACGCCTGGTGGACCGGGGCGGAACTGGAGTACGGCCTGGCCGACTCCGGCAGCAAGATCGCCATCGTTGACGATGAACGGCTGGGCCGCATCATCGAGCACCTGCCAGGCTGCCCCGCGCTGGAGAAAATCTACGTCAGCCGCGCCGATGCGCCAGCCAGCGACACGCGCATCAGCCGGCTGGAGAGCCTGATCGGCACGCCGGACCAATGGGCATCGCTGCCCGAACTGCCGGTACCCGATGTGGCCATCGACGCCGACGACGACGCCACCATCTTCTATACGTCAGGTACCACCGGCAAGCCCAAGGGCGCGCTCGGCACCCACCGCAACGCCACCAATGTGGCCGTGGCCGCCGGGTTCAGCCCGATGCGCAATTGCCTGCGCCGCGGCGAAGCGATTCCTGCGCCCGATCCGGCCGCACCGCAAAAAGGCATGCTGCTGTCGGTGCCGTTCTTCCACGTTACCGGTTGCATGGCGGTGCTCAACGGCGCGCTGGCCAGCGGCACCAAGATCGTGTTGATGCGGCGCTGGGATGCCGTGCGTGCCATGGGCCTGATCGAGCGCGAGCGTTGCACGGCGGCCGGCGGCGTGCCCACCATCGCCTGGCAGATCATCGAGCACCCGGAGCGCGAGCGCTTCGACCTGTCGTCGCTGGAAAACGTCAACTACGGTGGCGCCCCCGCTTCGGCCGAACTGGTGCGCCGCATCAAGGAAGTGTTCCCGCATTCGGCCCCCGGCATTGGCTGGGGCATGACCGAGACCTCGGCCACCTTCACCAGCCACAGTGCAGAGGAGTATGTGGCGCGCCCCGAAAGCGGCGGCCCGGCCTTGCCCATCGGCGAGATGAAAGTGGTGGATGGGCGTGGACGCAGCTTGCCCACCGGCGAGACCGGCGAACTCATGGTGCGCGGCGCCAATGTGGTACGCGGCTACTGGAACAAGCCAGAAGCCACCGCGCAGACATTCATCGACGGCTGGCTCAAGACCGGCGACATCGCGCGGCTGGACGAGGAGGGCTTTGTCTATATCGTCGACCGCATGAAGGACATGCTGATCCGCGGCGGCGAAAACATCTACAGCATCGAGGTGGAAAGCGCGCTGTACGATCACCCCGCCATCATGGATGCGGCACTGGTCGGCATCCCCCACCGCACGCTGGGCGAAGAGCCCGCGGCCGTGGTCAGCCTGAAGCCCGGCGCACAAGCCACCGAGGCGGAGTTGCAGGCGTTCGTGGGCGAGCGGCTGGCGGCCTTCAAGGTGCCGGTGCGGATCGTGTTCTGTCCCGACATGCTGCCGCGCAATGCCAACGGCAAGATCCTGAAGTCGACACTGCGCAAGATGTTCGAAGCCTGAACCTGCACGCTGGACAAGGTCAGGGTCCCCCAGGCGGCCGTGAGCGGGAACACGGCCGCTTGCTTACCGGTACCACGCCTGTCCGACGGCGATGACGGGCACAAGCAACAGATAACAGATAACAGATGCGGATGCGGATGCCAGCAAACTCACTCACCAGACCTTTACCGCCCTGCGCCAACCGGCTCGCGGGCTTGTCCGTGCTGGGCACTGCCTTGCTCCTCGCGGGCTGTGCCGGCCAGGGCCAGGGCAGCGCCGCTGCGCCGGTGCCGGAAATACGGCCTGGCATTCTCGCCGGCTACCTGCCGGCGGATGCAAGGCCCGATAGCCTGGCCCTGGTGCCACCGCCGCCTGCGCCCGGCTCCGCGGCGCAAGCCCTGGACGACGAGATCGCACGCGGCAACCAGGCCCTGCGAGGCACGGCACGCTATCGCCAGGCAGCAATCGATGCCAACCTGAAATTCCCGCAGGCCGCTGGCGTTTTCTCATGCGCGCTGGATGCGCCGATATCGCAGGAACAAACACCCAGGCTCTACCTGCTGCTGCGCCGGACCCTGGCCGATGCCGGACTATCGACGTACGGCGCGAAAGACAAGTTTGCGCGCGCCCGGCCGTTCGTGGTCAACCAGCAGCCGAGTTGCACGCCCGCCGAGGAGGCCATGCTTTCCAAGGACGGCTCCTACCCTTCGGGGCATAACGCCATCGGCTGGGCGTGGGCGTTGATCCTGGCGGAAATCGCGCCGCAACAGTCCAATGTGATCCTGGCGCGCGGGCTGGCCTATGGGCAAAGCCGGCTGGTCTGCAATGTGCATTGGCAAAGCGATGCGACGCAGGGCCGCATCATGGGCGCAGCTACCGTGGCGCGGCTGCATGCAGACCCCACCTTCCTCGCGGATCTTGCTGCAGCCAAAGCGGAGGTTGCGCAAGCCCGTGCCAACGGGCTGCGGCCGGCCGGCGACTGCCGCGCCGAAAGCGAGGCACTGGCGATCAAGTAGCGGGAGACGCCAGGTTCAGCCGCGCCCGACGAAGGGCATCTTGGTGGCCATCACGGTCATGAACTGCACATTGGCATCCAGCGGCAGGTTGGCCATGTGCACCACCGAGCTGGCCACGTGCGCCACGTCCATCAGCGGCTCCGGCGCGATCTCGCCGTTGGCCTGAGGCACGCCGCGCGCCATGCGCGAAGCCATATCGGTGGCGGCGTTGCCGATATCGATCTGCCCGCAGGCGATGTCAAAGGCGCGGCCATCCAGCGAGAGGCTCTTGGTCAGCCCGGTAATGGCGTGCTTGGTGGCCGTGTACGGCACCGTGTTGGGACGCGGCGAGTGCGCCGAGATCGAGCCGTTGTTGATGATGCGGCCGCCGCGCGGGCTCTGCGACTTCATCAGCGCGAAGGCCGCGCGCGAGCATAGGAACACGCCTGTCAGGTTGGTGTCCAGCACCGCCTTCCATTGCGCCACGGAGAGCTCATCGATCGACACCGCCGGCGCATTGATGCCGGCGTTGTTGAACAGCACGTCGAGCCGGCCGAAATGCTCGCGAACCTGGGCGAAGAGCCGCTCCACCGAATCCGGATCGCTGACGTCGCATTGCACCGCCAGCGCCGTATGGCCCTCGGCCCTGGCTTGCGCGGCCAGCGCCTCGAGCGGCTCGGCGGTACGCCCGGCAAACACCACCCGATAGCCTGCCGCCAGCAGCGCCTGTGCCACCGCCTTGCCGATGCCGCGGGCCGCGCCCGTTACCAGCGCAACCTTGCCTTGCTCACTCATGCTGTCTTCTCCGGACTGGATTGTTGAATGGATCGTGGATCGTGGATCGTGGATCAGGGAACGGATGCCTACTTGACCGGAATCGGCGTGGCGGCCGCCACCGGCACGGCGGTCACACTATTCTGCGGGCTGCCGGATACGATGCGGTCCGAGTAGGTCAGGTAGACCAGGGTATTGCGCTTGCGGTCGACCGTGCGCACCACGTGCAGGGTCTTGAACAGGATCGACATGCGCTCGGAGAACACATTGTCCTGCTGGCGCAGCGGGCCCCTGAACGTGATCGGCCCTACCTGGCGGCAGGCGATGGAGCTTTCCGGCGGGTCTTCGGCCATGCCCAGCGAGCCCTTGATGCCTCCGGTGCGGGCGCGCGACACGTAGCAGGTCACGCCTTCGACCTGCGGATCGTCATAGGCTTCGATCACGACTTTGTCGGAGCCGGTCACGCGGAAATTGGTGCTCACGCTGCCGATCTCCTCGGCATGCGCGGCCGGCGCCAGCAGCGCAAGCGCAGCCAGAAGGCCGGTCAGGGGCCACCGCGGCCCACGGGAAACGTATTGGGAACGCCCGGATTGCATGGCCGTGCCCCCCACCTCAGGACACCGTGCCGGTGATTTCATCGTGTCGTTTTTCCATTTCCTGGCGCAGCTGGCGGCGCAGCTGGGCTGCGGCAAAGCGCTGGCGCTCGACTTCGTCGCGGGGCACCAGCGGCGGCACTTCGGCGGGCGCACCGTTGTCGTCCACAGCGACCATGGTGAAGTAGCAGCTGTTGGTATGGCGAACCAGCTTGCTGCGGATATTTTCCGTGATCACCTTGATGCCGATTTCCATGGAGCTGCGGCCGGTGAAATTGACTGCCGCCAGGAACGTCACCAACTCACCCACGTGGATGGGCTGGCGAAACACGACCTGGTCGACCGACAGCGTGACCACGTAGCGCCCGGCATAGCGGCTGGCACAGGCGTAGGCGACCATGTCGAGGTACTTGAGGATGGTGCCGCCGTGCACATTGCCGGAGAAATTGGCCATGTCCGGCGTCATCAGCACGGTCATGGAAAGCTGGTGGGACAGGTCATTCATGATGAAAATCCGGAGTCTGGAAGCGGCCGGGCCGACCCGCGGTGCAGGTCGAAAGGCTGGCGCCGACGATCGGCAGTTTAACCCGGAACGATCGTCCTGCCCTGCCCCCCGAGAACGTCGAAATGCACCCGGGCACCAATAAAAAAGCGGCCCAACGGGCCGCCTTCCTGTTTGCGCCTGGGCGCGGACTACTTATTTCTTCTTGTTCACAGCGTCCTTGAACCCTTGGCCGGCAGAGAACTTGACCGTCTTGGCGGCCGTCTCGCCAGTACGCGGATTGCGTCCGGTACGTGCGGCGCGCTTGCCGGAGCTGAAGCTGCCGAAGCCCACCAGCGTTACCGAATCACCCTTGGCAACCGCCTTCTTAATGTTGTCCAGAGCGGCATTCAGCGCGCGCTCTGCTGCAGCATTGCTCAGTTCCGCGTCAGCGGCGATGGCAGATACCAGTTCACCTTTATTCATGGCTGATTTCCCTTGTTGGTCGTCTTGATCGGAGTGTCTGCCACGCGGCAAATTACCGATCGGCGCAGTCTAATCCGCGCTTTACGCATTGGGCAATCCCCAGTGGCACCAATGCAACGAAAAAAGCCGCAAATCCTTGAGTCAAGCGCCTTTGCGGGGAATTTACCCCCCTTCTCCGCGCTTTCAAATGCGACCAGCAAGGTTAATGGTCATTCGAACGCCCGTACGTGATGACAGGCATCGCTTGACAAGATCAGGCCAGCGCGGTGTGCGCATTGCTGCCACCGAAACCGCCCGGACGGCTTGGTCGGCGGCATGGCAATGGCTTTGGATGCACGCGCCTCTCAATCCATATTGGTGCATGTAAACCGTGGGTGCACGCCCCAAATAGGGGCATCGCCTCATTTTGGCGCAGCCTCCATCTGCCGGTCACCCCCGGCGCATGTTAACCGGCTTCGCGTTACGGCTTCTCGATCCGTGCGCCGCCGCCTTCGAGCGCGACAAATCGGTGCAAATTCCACCAACACGGTGCAGATTCCGGCTTGCGGCGCCCCAGACTGGTACGCTTTTTGCGTGCGTGTGCTCCCATTTTGCGCATAGAGGATTGTATGGACAAATGGAAGAGCGGCACCGATGCCCTGTTCATCTTGCTAGGGGCGATCATGGTGCTAGCCATGCACGCTGGCTTTGCGTTCCTGGAGCTGGGCACGGTGCGCAAGAAGAACCAGGTCAACGCACTGGTCAAGATACTGGTGGATTTTGCGGTTTCCACGATCGCCTATTTCTTTATCGGCTACACCGTGGCCTATGGGGTTGAGTTCTTCACCAGCGCCCATGCACTGGCGGAAAGAAGCGGCTATGAGCTGGTGAAATTCTTTTTCCTGGCAACGTTTGCCGCCGCCATACCAGCGATTATTTCTGGCGGCATTGCCGAGCGCTCGCGCTTCAACCCGCAACTGGTGGCCACCTTCGTGCTGGTGGGCCTGGTCTACCCCTTCTTCGAGGGCATTGCCTGGAACAACCGCTTTGGCGTGCAGGACTGGATCGCCTCGGTCGCCGGCGCGCCGTTCCACGACTTCGCCGGCTCCGTCGTGGTCCACGCCATGGGCGGCTGGATCGCGCTTCCCGCCATCTTGTTGCTGGGCGCGCGCCGCGGCCGCTACCAGAAAGACGGCCGCATCAGCGCGCACCCGCCCTCGAACATCCCGTTCCTGGCACTGGGCGCATGGGTGCTGGCGGTAGGCTGGTTTGGTTTCAATGTCATGAGCGCGCAAACCGTCGACAAGATCAGCGGGCTGGTGGCCATCAACTCCCTGATGGCCATGGCCGGCGGCACGCTTGCCGCCTGGGCGGCCGGCCGCAACGACCCCGGCTTTGCCTACAACGGCCCGCTGGCCGGGCTGGTGGCGGTCTGCGCCGGCTCCGACCTGATGCACCCGCTGGGCGCCCTGGTCACCGGCGCCATCGCCGGCGCGCTGTTCGTCTACCTGTTCACGCTGGCCCAGAACAAATGGCATATCGACGATGTGCTGGGCGTCTGGCCGCTGCACGGGCTATGCGGCGCGTGGGGCGGCATTGCCGCCGGCATCTTCGGCAGCCAGGCGCTCGGTGGCATCGGCGGCGTTTCGCTCGGCGCGCAGTGCCTCGGCACCCTCCTTGGCATCGCGATCGCCCTGGTGGGCGGCACCGTGGTCTACGGCACGCTCAAGAAGGTCGTGGGCATCCGGCTTGACGCTGAATCGGAATACAACGGCGCAGACCTGTCGCTGCATCGCATCTCCGCCACGCCGGAACGCGAAACCAACTGGTAAGGCACGGCGGCGCAAAGGGGATTCACGCCCTTGCGCCACCCCGACCCCACGCTCCCACGACCCATGGCCGCGAGTGGCGCGCTGCGCCCTGCGCGGCCATTTTGTGCTTGAACTTCCGCTCGCCGCGTAGCAATAATGCGTTGCCTGCCTTCGCGCTCCGCCCCCGACGCGTCCGGGCATCCGCTGCATGATGTTCGTTGCCTGTGTACCTGCCGAGCCAGCAAGGGAGAAACGCGATGGATGCTACAACGCTGCAGAAGTATCAGGATGTCGTCGTCGCCTATGCGACGGAAGTCGGGTTCAAGGTTCTCGCTGCCCTGGTCTTCTGGGTGGTTGGCCGGTGGCTGATCCACGTCGTGGTGCGCATGGTGCAGGGGTCCCTGACCAAGCAGAAGGTCGACCCGACCTTGCTGCGCTATGTCGGCTCCATCGTCACGGTGACCCTGAATATCGTGCTGATCATCGGGATCCTGGGTTACTTCGGCATCCAGACCACCAGCTTTGCCGCGCTGATCGCGGCGGCCGGCATCGCCATCGGCATGGCGTGGTCCGGGCTGATGTCCAACTTCGCGGCAGGCGCCTTCCTGGTGGTGCTGCGGCCCTTCAAGGTCGGGGATTTCGTCACGGTAGGCGGGATCACCGGGACCGTCAGGGAGATCGGCTTGTTTGCCACCACGCTGGACACGCCAGACAATGTCCTGACCGTGGTCGGCAACAACAAGATTTTTGCAGACACAATCCAGAACTTCAGCGCCAACCCGTACCGCCGGGTCGAGCTAAAGGCCCAGCTGGCCGGCAGCACCGACGTGGCGGCTGCCGCCACCCTGCTCAAGGCGCGGCTGGCCGCGCTGCCCAACGTTCTGGCCGAGCCGCCGCCTGATGTCGAGATTCTCGAGTTCACCCTGGTGGGGCCGGTGCTCGCGGTGCGTCCGTACTGCCATACCGACCATTACTGGCAGGTGTATTTCGATAGCAACCGGGTGATCCGCGAGAGCTTTGGCGAGGCCGGCTTCGCCGCCCCGATGCCAGCCCAACTGGTGGTGCTGCAAAACAGCGCAGCCGCTTAACCGTGTATCGATGGGATGGCGCGGCCACGCTGAGCCAGGCCGCCCCGCTATCGTGGCACCACCTGCACCCGGATCATTCGGTGCCGTGCACCGTCGCGCCTGAGCGGCCAAAGGCCCGCATCAGCACGGCGCCGGTGCCGCAAACGCCCATGACCACTGCCAGCGGCAGCGCGCTGCCATCCCGCCAGAAGCTGACGGCCGCGCCGGCCAGGGTGCCCAGGGAGAATTGCAGCGTGCCCATCAATGCGGACGCGGTGCCGGCACGATGGCCTTGCTGGGCCATGGCCAGTGCCGAGGCATTCGGCAGGATGCAGCCGAGGCTGGCGATAAACACAAAGAAGCCCGTCAGCAGCACCGGCAGCGGCGCCAGGCCGGCGAGCACGGCCGCAGCCAGGGCAAGGCCGGCCAGGCACGGTGCAAGCAGCGCGCCGCGCAGGACGTGGTCCAGCGTGCGGTTGCGCACCAGGCGCGCGTTGAGCTGCGACATGCCGATCAGGCCCAATGCGTTGGCGCCAAACACGAAGCCGTAATGGGAGGGATCGATGCCATGCAACTCGATCAGCACGAACGGCGACCCCGCGATGTATGCGAACATGCCCGCCTGCGCGCAGCCGGCCGACAGCGAATAGCCGACGAAACCCCGATCTCGCAGCAACTCGCCGTAGTTCGAGAGCACGCGGCCCAGGCGCAAAGGCATGGCGCTGGCGTGGTCGAGCGATTCTTCCATGTAGCGGTGGACCACCCACAGGATCAGCAGGCTTGCGCCGCACAGCAACCAGAAGATGGCGCGCCAGCCGAATGCCGCCAGCACGGCGCCCCCGATGATGGGCGCCAGGATCGGCGCCAGCCCCATCACCAGCATCAGCGAGGAGAAGGCGCGCGCGGACTCATGGGCCTCCAGCCGGTCCCGAATGACAGCGCGTGCCATCACCATGCCTGCACAGCCGCCCAGGGCCTGCAAGAAACGCCACAGCATCAGCGCATCGACGTCACGCGCGAGCGCGCACCCGGCCGCGGCCAACGCATAGGCCAGAAGGCCGGCATACAACGGCGGCTTGCGGCCAAAGCGGTCGCTGATCGGGCCATAGAATGCCTGCCCCACCGCCAATCCGACCAGGAACGTCCCCAGCGTGAGCTGCACGCGGCCGATATCGACCCCGAGATCCCCGGCCAGCGCCGGGAAACTCGGCAGGTACATGTCAATGGAAAGCGGCGCCAGCGCGGTAAGCGAAGCGCATACCAGGAGCCAAAGCGGAAAGCGCCCGGATTGCGGGGCGCGGGTGGAGCGGGTCATCGAAACTTCCTGAGGAACAACTAGGCGGCCGGGATGGCCACCGGCGCCCAATGCGTCAGACTGGCTAACGGCGCAGCGGCACGGGAGCGGCCAAAGGCGTAATTGTTGCATAGCGTAACAAGCCGCGCACTCGGCATGCCGCGCGGCGATGATGCAGGCGCACGTCCGACCGGGCGCGCGCAACTGTGATGACAGGCCTGACGGTACCGCGGCATTGCGGCGATTCGGGCCTCGCTTCGCCGCGAAGTGGAGGAGTGCGTGGCTTTCAACGGCAGCGACGCCAAGGGTACAATGCCAGCCTGTCGGCCGCCCGAGGCGGACGATCACGCAGCCCGACGCACCGCGGGAGCCCACCCGATGGTGCGGTTCCCGGCAACGTTTTCCTGCATGAGAACAAGATACAAACTGCTTTCTGTCTGTTTTGCCCTGGCCGCCGGCGCGGCTAGTTTGCCGTGGGCGCAGCGTGCCCATGCGGCACCAGCCCCAGCCAGGGCCGCTGCCTCCGCGCCTGCCCCCGTGGTGGTGGACGAGGCCGATGCCCTGGCGCAAATGCTCAAGGGCGCTGCCACGGGCCAGAACACCGGCGCGGCGGGCGTGCCTGAATTGCTGCGCAATACCGCCCGCCCCGACAACATATTGTCGCGCGCTTGCCGCCAGCTCAACGATGCCCTGCCCATCGAGATCGATGGCGAGACACGCTTGCGCCGCTGCCAGTCGGTCCCTGGCAAACATATCCTGTTCCAGCTGGAGCTGACCAAGTACCGGGGCCCCATGCTGGACCTCGCCAGCTTCGAGCTCAGCTACGCCGCGCCGCTGCAGCGCAATATCTGCGCGAACCGGGACGTTGAAATCCTGACCAAGCTGGGCATCAGCATGATGTTCCGCTACATGACGCGCAACGAGCGCGGCGAGCGTCGCGTTGGCGACGTCTACATCAACGCCCCCATCTGCGCCACAGCACTGCGCTAAGTCCTTCCGGCCCGATCTGGCATTCCTGCCGGGATGCCGGGCCTTGCCTCCGGGAGCAGGCGCACAGGCTCCCGGGCATGACGCTACTCAGGCGAGCCTTGGACGCAACGGCACCACGTTGGCCGCGCGCCGGGGCAGCACACGGGTTTCTTTCCACCGCGCGTGCGCCTGCGGTGAACCCCATACCAGTCCATGCAACTGGGCGAGCGCAAAGGGATCGCCCAGCAACAGGTGTTTCTGGGCCGCCGACAGTGCGTCAGGGCCGGCGGTGAGGGCCTGTTGCACCAGCGCGGCGTGCTCGGCTTGCGTAGCCTGTGGCTGCACCACGCGCGGCGACGCGGTCGCGCACATCAGCGCATTGGTCACCGGGTCGACCACGGCGTCGATAAATGCCGGCGGCTCTCCCGCTGCCTCCACGTGCTTCTGCATGGCCACCATCTCGCGCGGGGGCGTGGCCTCTTCCGGCGTCACGAACAACCTGGCTCCGCGCAGCGCGCGGCCCAGCGAGACCCGCGACAGCCAGACCGAAAGCGGAATCGAGCATACCAGGGAGCCTACGATCGGCAGCAGCCACCAGACAAAATTCGGGTCCAGCCACAGCACCAGCCCGCCCCAGGCCAGGCCCAGCAAGGTGTGCATGCCGTGGCGGCGGAACGCCTCGCCCCAGGTGGTCTGCGCATCCTCTCGCGGCGGCGACTTCCAGGTAATGCCCCAGCCGCTATAGGCCGCCACCACGAACTTGGTGTGAAACAGCATCCGGACCGGGGCCAGCAAGGCCGACATCACGACTTCGATCAGCATCGACAGCACCAGCCGCAACGGCCCGCCATAGTTGCGCGAGTCCTTCATCAGCAGCAACACGCTGGCGATCTTGGGCAGGAACAACAGTGTGGCGGTCGCCGAGAACAGCGCCAGCGCCTTCTCGGGATGCCATTCCGGCCAGGTCGGGAACAGCTGGTAGGGCTGCGTGAAGTACTCCGGCGGCACCAGTGCGTGCTTGGCCAGCATGATGGTGGACAACACCAGGAACAGGAACCACAGCGGCGCCGACAGATAAGCCATCACGCCGGTGAGGAATACTGCGCGGTGCACGGCGTGGAAGCCCTGCTTCATCCACAGGCGGAAGTTCATCAGGTTGCCTTGGCACCAGCGGCGATCGCGCTTGACCTCATCGAGCAGGTTCGGCGGGAGTTCCTCATAGGAGCCCTCCAGGTCATAGGCAATCCATACGCCCCACCCGGCCCTGCGCATCAAGGCGGCCTCGACGAAATCGTGCGAGAGGATTTCCCCTGCCAGCGGGCCCTTGCCGGGCAGCGGCGCCAGCGCGCAATGCTCCATGAACGGCTGGATGCGGATGATGGCGTTGTGGCCCCAGTAGTGCGATTCGCCGAGCTGCCAGTAATGCAGGCCGGCGGTAAACAGCGGTCCGTACACGCGCGTGGAAAACTGCTGCACGCGCGCATACATGGTCTCGCGGCCCACGGCCAGCGGCGCGGTCTGGATGATGCCAGCGCCCGGATTGCCTTCCATCAGCTTGACCAGCGTGGTCAGGCACTCGCCGCTCATCACGCTATCTGCGTCCAGCACCACCATGTAGCGATAGGCGCTGCCCCAGCGGCGGCAGAAGTCCGCCACGTTGCCGGTCTTGCGCTTGACGCGATGGCGGCGCCAGCGGTAGAAGATCCGGCCAAAGCCGTTGACCGCGCGGCAGGTTTCCATCCACGCATCGGTCTCGGCGGTACGCAGGTCCGGGTTGCCGCTGTCGGACAGCACGAAGAAATCGAAGCGCGCCAGCTCGCCGGTACGTTCCATCGACTCATAGGTCGCGCGCAGCCCGGCAAATACGCGAGTCACGTCCTCGTTGCAGATCGGCATGATGACCGCTGTGCGCGCCTGCTCGGCAATGGGTCCATCCACCGCGGCTGAGCGCGAGATCAGATGGCGGTCGCCGCCTTTGGCCAGCACCAGGAAACCCATCATGGCAGTCCAGAACCCGGCCGACACCCACGAGAACAGGATGGCGAAGAGCGCCAGCACGGCGATCTCGAGCGGATCGGTGCCGTGATAGGGCAGCACCTTGGTCATGAAGTAAGTCGCCAGCGCGGTCTGCCCGGCTACCAGGCCAAGCAGTACCCATCGACGGTGCTTGCCCGCCGGGTGCCATTTGCCCTCGGCATCGGGGCCGTCATGCAACGTGTCCCAGGTCTCCGGCACTGGCGGGCGGCCCAGCATGCGCCTGCCGAGGTTGCGCAGGAAGCCGGTGACGATGTGCGGAGGCCATGCCCGCGGCACCATGGATGCGCGTTTGGGTGCGGGGCCGGTGTCGATATGCACGGTGCCGTCCGCACGACGCTGCACCAGCGGTTCGCCCGACACCTGCGGCGCGCCATAGGCTAGGTTGAGGCGGCGCCCCACCGAGCCGTAGGACGGCCCCGCCGGGGATGGCTCGCCGTCCTTGGCCGCGAGTGTGCGCTGCAGCAGATGGATGGCCGACTCCGTGTCGGCGGCGTCGCTGCCAGCGACGTTGTCAAGCAGCTCGCGACGCTGGTCGGGCGAGACAGGAACGCGATCGAGATAGCGCTCGCATGCCGCCGCCGGAGCGGCGCGCCGCTTCAGCCTGGGGGTAAGATGTAGCTCCACGTCTCGGATAGGGTTGTATTGCCGTTGCGAAGATAGCCGCGCAATTCGACCGGTTTGTTCTCGTCCTTGCGGCGCACGACCATGGTCATGCGCCAGCCGCCGGTGGCCGCATTGCGTTGCGTCGAAGTGTTCAGCAGCTCCCCGTTGCTGTCGGCCGAGATCACCGGATCGATCCGGGTATCGGCGGCCAGTTTCTTGAAGGCCGGGCCTTCAAAGTCCACCACCAGCGAAAAACTGGTGTCGTCCTGCTTGCGGCTCAGGCCCTGGCCACGCCGCGTTTGTGTCACCCACGACAGTGGCGGCTGTTTCTCGCCGTCCTTCTGCCACAGCAGGCGATATTCGAAATCAAAAGGTTGCTTGGGCTTGGGCGGGGTGTCAGGCACCCAGTACGCCACGATGTTGTCGTTGGTCTCGTCCGGGGTCGGGATCTGCACCAGCTCGACCCGGCCCGAGCCCCAGTTTCCTTTGGGCTCCACCCAGGCGCTCGGCCGCCGCTCGTACCACGCGCCAATCTCCTGGTAACTGCTGAAATTACGATCCCGCTGCATCAGGCCAAATCCTTGCGGATTGGTCGCGGCGAACGAGGTCACCAGCAGGCGCTTGGGATTGCTCAGCGGGCGCCACAGCCACTCGCCCGTGCCGAGCTGCACCGAGAGGCCATCTGAGTCATGCACCTCAGGTCGGTAGTCCGGCACCGACGATGGCTGGTTCTCGCCAAAGAGGTACATGCTGGTCAGCGGTGCCAGGCCAAGCTTGGTGACGTTCTCCCGCATGAACAAGCGCGACTTCACCTCCATGACCGTCTCCGTGCCTGGCCGGATCACGATCCGGTATGCCCCGCTCACGCGGCGCGAGTCCATCAGCGCATAGATGGTCAGTTGCTTGTCCGCCGGCGATGGCCGCTCGATCCAGTACTCCACGAAGCGCGGGAACTCTTCACCGGAATTAAGCCCGGTATCCACGGCCAGGCCCCGCGCCGACAAGCCATACCACTGGTCCTTGCCCAGCGCGCGGAAGTAGCTGGCGCCCAGGAAGGAAACGACTTCGTCCTTGCCCTTGGTGCTGTTAAGCGGATAGAGCACGCGGAAGCCGGCAAAGCCAAGCGTCTTGAGCTTGCTGGTATCGACCTTGTGCGGCCCGTAGTTGAATGCGGCCGGATCGAAGCGGATCTCGCGGGCGCTGCCGCTCACCACTTCATTGATGCGCACCGGCTGGTCGAACACCATGCCTTCATGAAAAAAGGAGAGCTCGAACGGCAGCTTGGCATTGCGCCACAGATAACGCTCAGGCTTGTACTCGATCTCGCGGTAGCGCTCGTACGGCAGCTCACGCAGCTCGCGCGGCAGATTCTGCGCGGGTGCTTTGTAAGGACTTGCGGCGAGCTGGCGCGCGCGCGCCGCCACGGTGTCGAAGTCGAACGCGTGCGCCGCCAGGGCACACAGCGCCAGCATGCCGCCGCACAACCATCTGCCGAGGCGAAGTGCGCCTGTATTCGCAGGCGCCATTGCACGGCGCTGGATAAATTCGACGGTCGGCAAGGTAACGGTTTCGGACATGAAAGCCAGTGACGGGCGTAGTTGGACGGTTGAGATCGATCAAGCACCGCAGCAAAAGGCGGGCCACCATGCGAGCGGGATGACGGAAGCAACGGCGGGATGCCGGCCAGCGCGAATCCTGGGGAAACTGTAGGGGATCTCGCTGCGCATCGTTTTTGACTTGGTGCTGACCTGGTGTCTGGATGTATCGAGGCGTATCCGACTTGCTGCAATGCGCAATAAGACCTTAACAATTCGAGACGAAGAAGTCACGTTTCGATCACGCAACGTTTGCAACAATTTGAAACCCCAGCCATCCCGAGGCCGCTTTCCGCGCGCCGCCCAAGCCCAGGCGTCACATTGGGCATGCCGTCGAATCATCGCCTGGTGCCTCGCAGGGCACGTTCCGGGCACAGCCGTTTCTTCAGCGATTCCCCCCTACGGCGCCACCACGCATGAGCAAGGCGGAAGGCGAACATCGGCACCTGCCCTCGCGCCGCTGTGCCATGTTTCCTAGATAGGGGCAGCCCCCGAATCTGCAACGCTAGAATACGGATCGCACGCCGTCAACGTGCGTGGCGAGCACGTGCGCAGCACTGGAACGGCGCATAGCGCACCTGCAAAATCGTGCACTGCACTGGAATCATGCGGATGGGGTCCGCCGCGCCCAAAAAAAGAGAGGCCGTAGCCTCTCGATCGGGTTCCGCCTCGATGCCAGTCCCCCCGGATGGCGCATGGCGCCGCTGGACATCGGTACCCGGGAGCGCCGCACCGCGCGCTTCACGCGCGACGCAGGGCTCACAGGCGGCGTGGCGAACTAGCTCGGCAGCAAGCGAGCGCACCGGCGCGCCGCTGCCCGTCGCCTTTCACTAGCGGCGCTCAGGCGCCTTTATTCATCATCTTGTCGGCATCAGGAGGCGCATGGTTCTTCTTTTTCTTTGCCGGCTTCTTCGTCGTCTTGCCGGAGCTTGACGCCGCTGGCTTGTCGCCGGCCGCGGGCGCGGCAGGCGCCGACGCCTGGGCATAAGCACCCGCACCAAACATGGCCAGCGTCAACATCACGATCCACTTCTTCATTTCAGCCTCCTGGTCAGCTGTAGAGAGAAGCCTGCCTGCGGCCCTTGGTGGCGCTAGGCACCTGCGCTTCGTGACTACCAAAACGAAGCAGGGAACGAATGGGTTGACGTGTCAGTTCGCCTATCGACACTGCAACGCAGCATCCAGCCTCGCCGCACGCGCTGGCACAGGCATCAAGGACACAAGCGGCTGAGCAGTTCGCCGGGAACCGTGCCTGCACTGGCAGGCTGCGGCATGCCGGTGTGAGGGGCGCTGATGGTGTAAAGCGACTCGCCGCGCGCATAACGCTTGGCGTAGAGCGTCTGCTCCACTACCGCATACATCGACGTGGCGCAATTGAACACCATGCGCTTGAGCGAAGAGCGGATCGGCTCGCCGCTGGTGGTGCGGATCACCCCGGCCGGTGCGTTGCGCATGACGGCGACACCCACCTCGGGACCACGGCGGCGCACCGAAGTCTTGTCGAAGTAAGAGATCACCCCGTTGGCCCCCGCCAAGGGCTGCCAGCGTTGCGGGTCCGGCGCCGAAGAATCGGGCGCGGCCTGCGCGGCGCAGCCTTCGCGCGGCGTGGAACGGAAGACGGCTCCCCCGCTGGGAGCCTGGCATTCAATCAAACCCGCCGTGGCGGCGGGGCGAACCGTGGCAGCAGGCTCGGCATACGCGGCAAGACAGACACTGCTGCCAACCAGCACGGCGGCAGCGTGGAAAAAGGCGCGCAAGGACATGGACGGACCCTCGTGTAGACCAAAAGACAACGCGCATTGTCGCACACCATGCTGCGCGATCTGCTCAGCGCGCATGTTGGCGCCCGTCCTGCCGCGCGCACCGGTCAAGGCCGCCGGCTACCGGGACAGCGCCTCGAGCGCATGGCGTGAAGCCTCATCGGCCGGGAAAAAACACTCGATGCGCATCTCCTGCAGCGTGACGTCCTGCGGGATGCCCAGCGTGGTCAGCGTCGAGAACAGTGAGGCGCGAAAACCGTCGGCGGCCAGCGCCACAGGCTGCATTGGAGGCGGCGTGCGCTCGGCAGCGTCGTCGTCGAACAGCGGAACGCCGGCCGGCCCGACCATATCGGGATGCCAGTCCGCGATGCGGTTGAAGATCTCCCGCGCGGTCTGGTCCTGCGCCTGCGTCTGCAACTCCTGCCAGACGCGCCGCAGCAGGTAGCGCCCGACCTGGCGCGCGTTGTCGATGACCGGCCACAATCCGTCCGGATCGAAGACGGTCAGCATCAGGTTGATGCGCCCACCGCCCTCCTCCAGCCTGGAGGGTGCGCGCCCACCCAGCAGCACGCCAATCATGTTGCGGTATGCCTGGTTGGCATCGAGCATGTTCCAGAATCGGTCCAGCACCACCGCGGGATAAGGCTCTTGCTTGGACAGGATCAGCGCCACGGCCTGCTGCACCATCTGCAGTGCGGGTGCGGCCAGGCCGTGCTCGGTGTAAGCCGGCGCAAAGCCACCCGCAAGGAGCAGGCGGTTGCGCTGGCGCAGCGGCACGCCAAGGCGGTCCGCCAGCGACAGCACCATCTCGCGGCTGGGCCGGGCGCGGCCGGATTCGAGGAAACTGATATGCCGCTGCGATACCCCGGCGGCCAGGGACAGCGCAAGCTGGCTATAACCGCGCTTGCCGCGCCAGTAACGCAGCAGGCCGGGGAAATCGAGGGCGGTTTCGGAGCTGGGGGTCAGGGTATCCATGGCGGCATTACAGCATGGCGAAGGCCGTCTGGCGATTACCTGCGACGTAATACGGGCGCCCCCCAATGCTGCAACGCGACACCAGCCCGGGCTGAAACACGGTCGTCGACGTCGCTCCCGCCGCCCTATGTCACCCGCCCGCGTGTTTCGCTCAGCGCAGCACCCAAGCCGTATTTGCGGATCTTCTGGTACAGGGTGCTCTTCGCGATGCCTAGCCGCGAAGCGGTCCTGGTCAGGTTGCCACCGGTATACGCCAGGGCCTTGCGGATGGATTCCGATTCGGCCATCTCCAGTGAGCAAACCGTCTCGGGCACACTGCCGGCAAGGTCCTTCGGCCGGCCTGCCCCGCCTGGCATGCCCACCTCGCTGATTTCGAGCGGCAGCTTGTCCAGGGTGATCACGCCGCCCTCGGCCATCAGCAAGGCGCCCTCAAGCGCGTTGCGCAGCTCGCGGACATTGCCCGGCCAGTCGTACGCAAGCAGGCATCGGTAAGCATCGTCGTCGAACGCGGCCATCGGCAGCCCATAGCGCTCGCATAGCCGGCCCAGCCAGTGCGTGACCAGGGCCGGGATGTCGTCCTTGCGCTCGCGCAAGGCGGGTATGGCGATATTGGTCACGGCGATGCGGTAGAACAGGTCCATGCGGAATTTCCCCGCGGCCACGTCGTCACGCAGGTTCCGGTGGGTGGCGGCGACCAGGCGAAAGCTGACCTTGCGCGGCGTGTTCTCGCCCAGCCGGTAGATCTCTCCCTCTTCCAGCACACGCAGCAGGTGCGGCTGTATGTCGAGCGGCATTTCGCCAATCTCGTCGAGAAACAGCGTCCCTCGGTTGGCGGCCTCGATCTTGCCGGCCGCGCCCGATCGGCGCGCGCCGGTGAACGCCCCCTCGGCATAGCCAAAGAGCTCGCTCGCAAGCAGGTCCCGTGACAGCCCCCCGCAATTGAGCGCCACGAACGGGCCGTCCGCGCAGGCGCTGGCCTGGTGAATCCCCTGCGCGAACAATTCCTTGCCAACGCCGGTTTCGCCCAGCAGCAGCACCGGCACCCTGGACGGCGCCAGGTGCTGCGCCTTCTCCACCGCCGAGCGCAAGGCGGTGCCGTTGCCTACGATGCTGGAAAACGCCGGCGCCGGCGCCGCGCCCGGCCGCGCGGCCGGGGCGCCGGCAGTACCCGATGCAGGATGATGCGGGGCAGCAGGGATCACCACCACGAAACCGAGCATGTCGCCGCGATCGCGGATCGCCTCGAAGCGGGTCAGGCGAAGCCATTCGGGGAGCGGCCCAGACCCGGTGCGCGCCACGCGGGCGTCCAGGCCGGGAATGGAAAACGCGCTGTTCAAAATGGTGTTCACGCCCAGTCGCGCCAGCGCTGAAGGCGCCTGCGGATTGGCCTTGACCAGGCGCCCGCCTTCGTCAAGAACGAGCACCCCATCACTGCGCACCGACGCAAAATGGCTCATGCAGCGATCCAGCAGCCGCAGACGGCGCTCCATGGCCAGCTTGGCCAGCCGGCTCTCGATCCGGCCGGCCAGCGATACGGTCAGCGCCAGGCTATGCCGGCTATAGGTCTGCGCCAGGCCTGACACGTCGATCACACCGAGCACGCCGCCGTCCAGCGGATCACGAATCACGGTGGCCGAGCAGGTCCAGCGCTTGATACCGGCGCAAAAATGCTCGGCACCATGGATTTGCACGGGTTGCTGCAAGGCCAGCGCGGTACCGATGGCATTGGTCCCGCAGTTGAGCTCCGCCCAGTCGCAGCCCGGAATCAGGCCGACTTCACCGGCGGGCTCGACGATATGCACATCCCCCTCCTGCTGGAAGATCATCCCGTCGGGATCGGCCAGCAGCATGATAGTGCCCGTCTGTGAGAGAAACTCGCGGGTCTGCTGTATCAGTGGCAGGCTGGCGCTGACCAGGCGATCATTCTTCTCCCGCCGGACTTTCAGGCCGGCTTCGTCCAGCGGCGGCGGCGCGGCCCCTGCGCCAGGATCAACCTGGCCCACCAGGCACCGGCGCCACGAATCATCGACCACGCAGCGCAGTTCGCCAGTGCTCGCCTCACCGCCATCGATCAGGTGCTCCCAGGCGGACATGATGCTGGCGTCATGGTCGGGATGGGAAAACCAGTCCATCGGTGTGCCGGCTTCTTGCATTCCGTGTCTCCTTGCGGGGGCCCGCCCGATGCGGGCCCGGATGGCCGGTTAGCCGGCTCGATCTCTTGTCTTGCGTGCTTCGCGGGACTGGCGCCCGCTCTTTGCATCCTACTCCCGACGGTACTGCCAAAGCCAGCCGGGGCTTGCCTCCCCGCAAGTTCCAGGCCACGCGCCGTGCGCCCGCCGCACGGCCCGCCCGGCCGCACGGGCAGCCTCAGCTGCCGTCACCGACCGGCCAAAAACGAAACGGCCGTCCGAAAATCGAACGGCCGAAAGGCCACCGCCGAGAGGGATGCAAGCTCCCTCCCCTGGCCCGGAAGTGCAGAAGCGATTACCTCAATGTCGAGCTCGGTATCAGTCCGCGCGCTCCGGCAGAGGCAGCTTCACCCAGTCCGTATAGAACGCTTCGATATCCGGCTCGAAGTCGTGGATCACCGGATACCACGGCGTGGGGGCTTCCACGTCGTGCATGGTTCCGCACTTGGGGCAGTAGTATTCGCGGTACACCTGCCATTGCGTGTCCGGCGCCATCAGGTGCGGATAGACCTCGGCCATGGCTTCATCCGTGTCGCGCACGTAGACGTTGGCATGGCGCTTCCAGTTCTCCCGGTAGTCGCAGAAGACATGGCCGCAATCGCATTGCGTGACCCACTGTTTGGTCTTTGCCTGCTGCACGATAAACATGTGCGGGCTAAGCGGCAGCACGATGCGATCATCCCAATCGAGCTTTTTCTGCAGCGCTTGCACGTATAGCTGAAAGCGCGCGGCGTCCTTGGGCATCGATAGCATGCGCAGGGTGGTGTCCCAGTCGAGCTTGCCGTCGACCAGGTTCTTGACCTGTTCACTGGTGTAAGTGGACATCTTGAATCCTCTCTGGCGTATTGACTAATGTGGGCGTTCGTCGGTACCGGCCGGGCCTTACTCTTCGACCAGCACCACCGTGTTGACGTCGGGCATCTTGGACAGGTCCATGCGGTATTTCGAGCCATAGGTCGGCACGTCCAGCTCGTCCTCGGTCAAGGTCCACGAGTCCGGCAGCCCCCAGAACGTACGAAACTGCTGCTCGAACTTGTTCGACAGGCCAAAGCTGGTGGCAAACATGTGCCGCACCTGGATCGAGGCATGCTTGACCAGAATCCGCTCGCGCTCGCCCTTCATCCATTCCTGGACAGGCTGCGAGCGCGCCAGGCGCTGGTTGCGGATCTCGATACGCAGCAATGCGGTCGCCTTGGCATCCACCGTCCATATCCCGTCGCCGTCCTTGGTCGCGACCGCGCCATAAACCTTCTGCGCATATTCCGGCAGCAGCAAGGCGTTGTTCAGGTCCCGCTCGATGGCCTCGACCTCGCGGTCGAGCGGGTCGCCAAAGCCCGGGCCGCCACGCAGGTAGTTCAGGTACAGATCGTAGTTGTCGTAGCAGTCCTCGGTCGTCATGCACTGCTGGTCGCGCTTGACGACCGCGCCGGCGTTGAGGTGGTTCTCGTAGTCCGGCAGGTCCGGATTGGCATCGCCACCTAGCGGCAGGCTGTCGCCGCCAGCGATGCGCTCCTTCAGGCCGGTCTTGTGGGCTTCGAAGCGGTAGCCGGTGGCGGCGGGATAGCCGCCCATCAGCCCCCAGTCGCTGTTCATATAGCCGTTGCCCATAAAAAACATGGTCCAGTCCTGCGCTTTCCACACCATGCGCAGCGTCTCGAAGCCGCAGCCGCCCCGGTATTTGCCATAGCCGCCGGAATTGGCCTTGGCGTTGCGCCCCAGGTAAAGCAGGGGCTCGGCCATTTCCCATATCTCGATATCGCCCATATCGCCTTCCGGGTTCCAGATCGCCGCGGCATGGTTGAGACCGTCCTTGATGGCGCTGGCGCCGGTGCCGCACGACGAAGCCTCGAAGCTGTTGACCGCGTGGATCTCGCCCTCCTGGTTGATGCCGCCGCCCTGCAGCCAGTTTGAAGTGTTGGCGTTGCCGGCATTGACCTCTTCCAGGTAGCCGCGGCTGAAGTAGGCCTGCGACAGGCCGCGCCACATCGCGCTCCAGCCCGAGACCAGGAAGTGCCAGGCGTAGGCATGGCCGGTGCGGCGATCGTCCGGATTCATCCAGGTGCCCTTGGGCAGATGGAATTCCGTGCCGAAGTAGGCGCCATCGTTAATACGCTGCGTGGGCACCAGTGTTTGCGTCATCATCACCCAGATACCGCTGGTAAAGGCCACGTGGTGCGCATTGTAGGAATGCCAGCCCCAGCGGCTCGCGCCCTCGAAATCCAGGCGCCACGAACCATCCTTGCGGATTTCCATTTCCACCGGCGAGTGCATGATCGAATCGAGCTTGGCGAAGGCAGACGAGGTCTGCACATCCGGGTGGTTGTACGGCACGTCGACAAACGCCACCTTGCGGTACTTGCCCGGCAGCGTCATCGCCTTGATGCGCGTCTGCAGGCCACGGCGCCCTTCCTCGATCACCTCGTAGGAGAACTCTTCGTAGGCTTGCAGCCCTTCGTCCTCGATCACTTCCTCGATCAGGTCGCGGATCATGTGGCAGCCGGCGATGCGGGTTCGCTCGTCGAGAATCCAGTACTTCGGCGTGCGTACCGAACGCTGGCTTTCATGCAGCCAGTCGCGCAGCGGGGTGTCGTTCACCCCGGTCTTGCGGCAGGCGATCATGTAGCCGTCGCCGAAGCGCTGCACCTGTCCGGTAGACATCGATCCGGGCGTCACCGCGCCGGTGTCGATCACGTGGGTCACGCCGCCCACCCAGCCCACCAGCTTGCCATGCGCGAAAATCGGCACGATGGTGGCGATATCGCAGGGATGGACATTGCCGATCGCGCAATCATTGTTGGTAAACATGTCCCCGGGATGGATGCCGGGATTGGTCTCCCAGTCGTTCTCGATCATGTACTTGATCGCGGCCCCCATCGTGCCGACGTGGATGATGATCCCGGTCGAGGTCAGCACGCAATCGCCTGCGGCGTTGTAGAGCGTGAAGCACAGTTCGCCCTCCTGCTCGACGATCGGGCTGGCGGCGATCTTCTTGGCGGTTTCGCGCGCATGCACCAGGCCGCCGCGCAGCTTGGAGAAGAGCTTTTCGTAGCGGATCGGGTCCCGCTCGCGAAATGCGAGGCGCGTGAGCCCGTTGTAATGGCCGGTCTCGGCGGTACGTTCGAGGATGGCGTCGCGGAACTGCTTGAGCGTCTCGCCGGTCTTGAGCAGGTCGGCGAGCCCGACTTCCTTGCTGGACATCATGTTCATGGCGTGTCTCCTTACTTCACTTCTTTGAGGTGGAAGAGGTGATGCTTGTCGAGCGTGGTGGCAAAGCCCGCGGGCACGACGAAGGTGGTGGCGTCCGACTCGATGATGGCCGGCCCGGTGATGGTGTTGCCGGGCAGCAGCGCTTCCATCTTCCACAGCACCGCGTCGTGCCACTGCTTCTGGCGATACAGGGGACGCGTTCCCAGCCGTGCTTGCGCGGGCGGCTTCGGCCCGCCTTCCGGGTCTTCCGGCAGCACCGGCTTCTGGGTAATCACCATGCCGCGCATGATGGCGCCGGTGACGGAGAAGCCCAGCTCGGGCGAGCGCGCCGAACTGGCGTACACGCGGCCGTAGGTTTCCTCGAAGGCATCGACGATCTGGTCCCAATCGCCCGCCGTGGCGGCATTGACGATCGGGGAGCTGATCTCCAGGTCGTTAAGCTGGCCCATGTATTGCATGCGGTAGCCGGGCCGCAGGATCACGTCTTCAGCCTTGAAGCCGTTGATCTTGAACTCCTCGATCACCTTGGCGGCGAGGTCCGACCACGCCTTCTGGATGGTCTGGGCCGCCCGGGCCTTGTCCTCCTGCGCAGCATCCTGCGGCAGCGCCAGGTCGACGCTCTTGTCATAGCGGTACTCGAAGTCCGCGCAAGCACAGCCAAACGCCGAGAAGCCCGCAGCCCAAGCCGGCACGATCACATCCTTGAAGCCCAGCCCTTCGGTGTAGCCATAGGTATGGACGGGCCCGGCACCGCCGTAGGAGAAGCAGACGAACTCGGTCGGGTTATAGCCCTTGGCGCTCACGTTGGAACGCAGGTACTCGCGCAATTGCAGGTCGAGCAGTTCGATCACGCCGGCCGCGGCGTCCTCTACCGACAAACCCAGCGGATCGGCGATCTGCGCCTTGATATGCTGGCGTGCCCGCTCCACATCCAGCCGGATCGCGCCGCCAAGGAAGTTGTCAGGATTGAGGTAGCCCAGCACCACATGGCAATCCGAGACCGACACCGTGTCCAGCCCGCTTTCCGGCCAGCACGTACCGACCCGGTAGCCCGCGCTGTCCGGGCCGAGCTTGATGGCGCCGCTATAGGGATCAAGCCGCACAAAGCTGCCGGCGCCGGCGCCCACCGAGTCCATCGTCACCAGCGGCAGGGACAGCACCAGGCGCGCCATGTCGGGATCGGCGGCGATGGCGAAGTTGCCCTTGGTGATGAGCGCCATATCGAACGAGGTGCCGCCGATGTCGGAGCAGGCGATATTGTCGTAGCCCAGGGTCTCGCCCAGCAGCTTGGAGCCGATCACCCCGCCGATCGGCCCGGAGACGATGGTGCGCGCCAGTTCCTTGGCCTTCCAGCTGATGGTGCCGCCGTGGGTGGCCATCACCCGCAGGTCGAACCTGGCACCGTGCTTCCTGAAACGGTCGCTGACCTTTTTCAGCGTCTGCCGCGAGGGCTCGGCCGCGTATGCCTCCAGCACCGTGGTGTTCATCCGGTGGCTTTCCTTGCGCTGCGGGTAATAGTCCACCGAGGCGAACACCGGGATATCGGCGCCGAGCTTGTTGAGCTCGTCACGCGTGATGTCTCGGGCCCGCTGCTCGCTGGTGCCGTTCTTGTGCGATTGCAGGAAGCAGATCACGACGGCCTTGGACCCGGCCGCCACCAATTCGCGTGTCGCCTGGCGCACTTCATTTTCGCGCAGCGGGATCACGATTTCTCCCTGCACGTCGGTGCGTTCGGTCACGCCGCGGGTACGCGACAGGGGCACCAGCGGTTCGTCGTAGCGGTGCGTGTTGAGATGGATGCGCTCCTCCAGCGCGTAGCCCAGGTAGCTCTGGATGGCCCGCCCCATCGAATGGACGTGCTCGAAGCCTTTGTTGACCATCAGGCCCACGTCCAGCCCCTTGCGCTGCACGACGCGGTTGAGCATCGCGGTGCCCGAGTACACGCAGGTCAGCAGTTCGGGGTACACGTCGTCGACCCCGCGCTGCCAGTGCGCAAGCGCATCCTCCGAGGAGTTGAAGATGGCCAGGGATTCGTCTTCCGGGTTGCTTTGCGCCTTGCCGACGACGAACCGCCCGTCGCCGCGCACAAAGAAGGTGTCGGTCATCGTGCCGCCGGCGTCGATGCCCATCACCTGGACTTGTGATTGCACTTCCATACTTGTCTCCTTGCTTTGTCAGCGTTCACGGCGGCTGCCAGGCAGCGCCGTTGCCAAACTCACCGCATGGCACGGTGGTTCGGTGGCAGTAACGCAACGGCTGTGCCAACTGCTGGAGAAGAGTATTTTTTGTTTTATATCAATGAGATAGCGAACAACATCGCGCAAAGGCCGGAGCGGAAAGCGACTTGCGCTGTCTCGAACGTCGTGTTTTCGAACGGAGGCACCGTTCGGTTTTCACGCTGCGCCCGGGTGACGGCTCGGTCAGCGCAAAGTGCCGCAAGGGGGAATGGGCGGGGCAATCCAGGCAAGCCCGCAGCGGCCCTGACACACAGCAATGTTATGCTTTGGGCCTCGATAACTCCTGCGCGCACAGGGCGCGCACCCTGATGGAAATTGCCATATTACTGGCGCTGATCCTGATCAACGGCCTGTTCGCGATGTCCGAAATCGCCTTGATGACAGCCCGCAAGGCCCGCCTGCAGCGGCGCATCGAAGAAGGCGACCGCGGCGCGATCGAAGCGATCAAGCTGGGCGAGGATCCCACCCGATTTCTGTCTACCGTCCAGATCGGCATCACTTCCATTGGCGTGCTGAACGGCGTCGTTGGCGAATCCACCCTGGCGCAGCCGCTCGGCGTCTGGCTGCAGGGCTTTGGCATGCAGGCCTCGACCGCCGGCTGGGTGGCGACCACCATGGTGGTGGCCGGCCTGACCTATTTCTCCATTGTGCTGGGTGAGCTGGTACCCAAGCGCCTCGGCCAGATGGCCCCCGAAACCATCGCGCGCCTGGTCTCGCGCCCGATTTCCTTCCTGGCGCTGGCCTCCACCCCGTTCGTCAAGCTGCTATCCAGCTCAACCCGGCTGGTGCTGCGCATGCTTGGCGTGAAAAGCGGCCGCGGCCCGGCGGTGACCGAAGAGGAGATCCATGCCCTCCTGGTGGAAGGCTCGGAAGCCGGCGTCATCGAGCAGCACGAGCACACCATGGTGCGTAATGTGTTCCGCCTGGATGACCGGCAGCTCACCTCGCTGATGGTGCCGCGCGGCGATGTAGTCTGCCTGGACGTGGAAGTCCCGCTGGAAGAAAACCTGCGCCGCATCGAGGAGTCCGATCACTCGCGCTTCCCGGTGGTGCGCGGCGGCATGCACGACATGCTGGGCGTGGTGAGCGCCCGCCAGTTGCTGGCGCGCCGCCTGCGCGGCGAGCCGACCGACCTGGCCACCGTGGCGCAGCCTCCGGTGTTCGTGCCGGAGAGCGTGACCGGCATGGAACTGCTGGAGAACTTCCGCATCTCCGGCGGCCAGATCGCCTTTGTCATTGACGAATACGGCGAGGTGCTCGGCCTGGTGACGCTGCAGGACCTGATCGAAGCCATCACCGGCGAATTCAAGCAGGATGGCGTGGGCGAGGAATGGGCCGTGCAGCGCGAGGACGGTTCCTGGCTGCTCGATGGCCTCATTCCCATCCCCGAACTGAAAGACCGCATTGGCCTGCGCCAGGTGCCGGAAGAGGACAAGGAGCGCTACCACACGCTGTCCGGCATGTTGCTGCTGTTGTTGGGCCGCCTTCCGCAGACCACCGACACCGTGCGCTGGGGCGACTGGAAGTTCGAGATCGTGGACATGGACGGCAAGCGCATCGACAAGGTGCTGGCGTCGCGCGTGCTGCCAGACGATGGCGCCGACGCCGAGACCACCGGCTGACCCCAGACCCGCCTGCCGCCGAAACTTGACCTCCGTCAAGCCCCGGCGAATCCGCACTATCCCTGTGCCCGACACGCTTCGGGCCGCGCTCGCTCTGCCGTATGATCGTCACTGTGCCGTGCCATCCCTGACGCCGGCTTGAGGGCCAGATCCCTGAGCCGGCGCGCCGATGGCGCGGCGGTTGCCGCGGCCAGCGCTTTGGCTGGCAGCGCTCGTGCCACCGTGCAGCGACATCATGCTGCCCACAGGGATCCCCAATGCATCCAGACGCAGACGATACCGTCCGCTCGCCGGAGGTGGACCCTCAAGAAAAATGCGACTTCGTGGCTGCCTTGATGGCGCGGCGGCAGATGCCGCTGGCCACGCAGCGGCGCTTCGCAGTGCTGGTGATCCACCTCGATCGCTTTACCTACGCCAGCGAAACACTTGGTGCAGCGCTATCGACGCGGCTGCGCGCGCAGGCGGCGGCGCGCGTAGCCGCGCTGGCCCAGACGGCCGAAGTAAACTGGCTAGGCCAGGCTGATATCGGTGCGGTTGTGCCGCTGCCCCCGCAGCCACTGCCGGTGGCCGATCCCATGCAGGCGGCGATGCGCCTGGCGCGCGGCGTGGCCGCTGGCCTGGCGCGGCCGTTCGTGCAGAACGGGTTCGAGCTGTTCCTGTCCAGCAGCATTGGCGTGGCGCTGGACGAACCCGACAAACCGGCGGAGCGCAGCCTCCATGAGGCCTATGACGCGATGCTGCGCGTACGCAAACGCGGCGGCGACGGCGTTGCCGGTAGCGCCGTTGCCACCCCTGAATCACTCTCCACACCGCTCCTGGCCGCCCTGCCTTTTGCCTTGGCGCGCGGTCAGATCGCGCTGAACCTGCAGGCAAGGGCATCGCTGGCCACCGGTTGCGTGACTGGCTACACCGCCCGTCTGCGCTGGCAGAGCCCCGAACTGGGGCGTGTCGCGCCGCAAGACTTCCTGCCCGCGCTGGAATCTCTTGGCATGATGGGCGAGGTGGCACGCTGGCTGATGGAAAACGCCTTGCCCTTGCTGGAATGCCCGGGTGTCGCGGATCCGGTGGAGCTGTCGTTGCTGGTTTCCAGCGCCCAGTTGCACGGCACCCCGCTGATCGACACCTTGCTGCGCACCCTGGCGGCACGCAAGCTCGCCCCGGCGAGGATCTGCCTCGAGATTCCCGGCGAGGCATTGCTGGCCGGCGACCACGTTGCCGCGGCCAAGCTCGCCACGTTGCGCGGCGCGGGCCTGCGGTTTGCCCTGAGCGACTTTGCCGACGCGCCCGGCGGCGCGTCGACGCTGGAGCGCCTGCAACCCGATTTACTGACGTTCAACGCGCGCTGCATCGGCAGCAGCGAACAGCCAGGGCAGGCCGGCGCCGCCGCCCGGCTGCAAGCGGCCTGCGAGCAGGCGCTGCGCCTTGGCCTGCCAGTCTGTGCCAAGGGCATCGAAACACGGCACCAGCTGGCCGAAATGCGACGTTGGGGCTGCTGCGCCATACAGGGATACTTGCTGGCACAACCCTTCCCCGCGCACTGGCTGGCGCAGACACATGCTGCGATCTGCGCACGCGCGCGAGAATTGCTGACCTAGGGCGCAGCGCGTGCCCGCGCCGTGTCACAGTCTTGGCACGATCAGTTACAAAATGGCGCGCAGCGTGCTTCAATAGAGCGCCGCGGCAACGGTAAAATTGCGGCGAATTCAATGATCGAAAGGAGTCTGGCGTGAAAAAAGGATGGATCTTCTGCGTTCTGTTTGCCACCCTGCTGGCTGGCTGCAACACCATGGCCGGCCTGGGCCAGGATATACAGAAGGGTGGTCAAAAGCTTGAAGGCGCAGCCGATCGCAGCAAGTAAGATGCGCTGACGGCACCGGAGCGCCAGGCATGGCGCTCCGCTGCATCACAACAACTGCTCGGGTGTGAACGGCGCGAGTACGTCGATCCACAAGCGCTTCTGCCAGCTTGTATCCGGCTCGGTATCGAACACCACCGCTTTATCCCCTTTGCCATCCACCCACTGCACCGCGCCCTGATCGGACAAGCGCAGCAGGTAGCTGTTGTCGTCGATCGCCCCGGCGAACAACTGCGCGACTTGCTGCGCGAGCTTGGCGCTATGGATGATCAGACCCGTCTCCGTGTTCTGGCTGGCCGAGCGCGGATCGAAGTTCATCGATCCCACGAACAGGTTGGTCCGGTCGGCGACCGCTGCCTTCACATGCAGGCTAGCCTGCGAAGAGGTGTAATCCCCGATGATCCGCTGGGGCCGGCCGGGGCGCGACTTGAGCTCATGCAGTTCCACCCCCGCGCGCAGCAGCTCGGGCCGATAGCGCCGGTAGCCCACATGGACGATGGGCGCATCGGTGGCAGCCAGTGAGTTGGTCAAGACCCGCACCTTGACGCCCCGCTTGACCAGACCCGCCATCCACGCGACGCCGCGGTCGCCCGGAATGAAATAGGGTGAGATCAGGATGACCTCCTGGCTCGCCCCGCTCAGCATGTGCCCCAGTTCCTCGCTCATGGTCTCGCCGGCAGCCGGCGCCTGGTCCGGCGCGGCTTTGCTTGGCGCGTCGACCATCACGCTAGCCGGAGCCCATTCGAGAGCCAGCTTGCCGCCGGCGGTGAACTGGCGGCCCAGGAAGCTCTCCCGTGCATCGATCTTGCCGGTAGGTGCCATGCCTACAGCGTCGATGCGCTTGCTATCCGTCTGCGTGTCGACGAGCGCCTGCTCGGGCCGCGCCGCGCCAGCGCCGGAGGCGGAGGCCGCATCCGCAGCCTCCGCCGGGGTTGCCAGCACTTCCACTGGCACGGCCAGCGGGTTGTTCCAGTATTGGTCGAATGCGGCGGACAGCCGCCGTACCGCGGGGCCGGCAGCGATCACGTCAAGGTCGACGAAATTGGTGTCGGGAGCGCGCAGGAAATAGGCGTTGCCGATATTGCGGCCCCCTGCCATGGCCAGCGCGTTGTCGGCGATAAAGGCCTTGTTGTGCATGCGGCGGTTGAGCCGGCGGACATCGGTGGCGGACGAGAGCATGCGCGTCAGCTTGGAGAATCGCCCCGCAGGAAACGGGTTGAACATGCGTACTTCGATATTGCGATGGCCCGCGAAGCGCAGGAAGGCGCGATCCTTGCCGTCGCTATGCAGGTCGTCCACCAGCACCCGCACGCGCACGCCTCGCTCGGCCGCCGCCCGCACGTGCCGCAGGATCTCGCGGGATGATTCGTCGGCCTCGATGACGAAATACTGGAGATCCAGGGTGCGCGTGGCATGGTCGGCCAGCGAAATCAGCGTGCCGTAGGCTTCTTCGCCAGAGGCGATCACATGAAAGCCGGACAGCGCCTGATCGGGCGCGCTCTGCGCAACCAGCCGCCCGAGGGCGGTGGTCTCCGGATCCGCCAGCGCTGCGCTCTGCTCGCGCGGCGCTTCCTTGGGCAGGCTGGCGCAACCCCCGGCAAACAGGACGCACACGCAAATCAACACGCGGCCAAGCCGCTGGGCCAGTATGGCGCCGCGGCGGCGGGAAGCCGCCATGCCACCCGGGGCCGGACCCGCCAGTTGCACAGCCATGCTGCCTCCAGCAGTCGGGATATGCCAAGCTTATAACCTGGCGCGGCGGCCCGCTATCCGCCTTTGTCCGACGCCTTGGGGGCTTCAGGCGGGCTTGCGCAGCGCAGCAGCCTCCTGCGCCAGTGTGCGCACCCGTGCCCAGTCGCCCTTGGCCACCGCATCCTTGGGCACCACCCAGGATCCGCCAACGCAGACCACATTGGGCAGCGCGAGATAGGTTGGCGCGCGGGCAAGGTCAATGCCGCCCGTCGGGCAGAAGCGCAGTTGCGCGAACGGCCCGTAAAGCGACTTGAGCATCGGCACGCCGCCCGACGCTTCCGCCGGAAAGAACTTCAGGAACTTGAAACCGGCTTCCATTGCGGCCATCGCCTCGCTGGCGGTGGCTACGCCAGGCAACAGCGCCACGCCCGCACCCTGCGCGGCCACGGCCAGCGCCGGCGTGAGCCCGGGTGAAACCGCGAACTGCGCGCCGGCCTCGCTCACGGCCTTCAGGTCGGCCGCCGTCAACACCGTGCCCGCGCCTACGCAGGCTTGCGGGAAAGCTGCCGCCACCGCCTTGATGGCGTCCAGCGCCACCGCCGTGCGCAGCGTGATCTCCAGCACCGGCAGACCGCCGCCGATCAAGGCTTCGGACACATGCAGGGCTTCGTCCACGGAGGAGAACTCGAGCACCGGGATCACCGGCACATTAACGAGGCGTTCGATCAGCGAGGGAGATTGGGTTTGCATGGCAGTGGATCTTCGGTCAGGTCGGGCGATTGAGCTTAGGGCTTAGGGCTTAGGGCTTAGGGCTTAGGGCTTAGGGCTTAGGGCTTGATGGCTTGATGGCTTGATGGCTTGAGAATCAGGCGATCACGGAAACAGACTGCGCCATTCGCGCCAGCACGGTTTCGGTGGATGGGATAGGCGCCACGGCGCCATAGCCCGTGGTGGACAGCGCGGCCGCCACATTGGCGTAGCGCGCGGCGTCGAACGGATCGTCGCCGGCGGCAAGGCGCGCGACAAAGGCGCCGCCGAAGCAATCGCCGGCACCGGTAGCGTCCACCGGGCGCACCGCATACGGCGGCACCAGCGTGCGCGCCTCGGGCGTGGCCACGTACGCGCCCTCCTCGCCCAGCTTCAGCGCGACCAGCCCGATGCCGCAGCCCAGCAGATAGTCGACGATGGCGTCGCGGTCATCGAGGCCAGTCAGCACGGTGATGTCGTCCCAGCTCGGCAGGCACACATCGGTCAGCGCGAAGGCCTCGCGCATGATGCCGCGCGCGCGCGCCAGGGTCCACAGCCTCAGGCGCAGGTTGGTATCGAGCGTGACCTGGCAACCAGCCTTGCGCGCATGCTCCATTGCTGCCAGTCCGGCATCGCAGGCACTGGTGCTGATGGCCAGGCTGATGCCTGACACATGCAGGTAGCGCGCTTCGGCAATGGCGTGATGCGGCAGGTTCTCGTGGCTGTAGTGGCTGGCCGCCGAGCTGCTGCGCAGGTAGTCGAAACGGTGGCCGTGCGCGTCGTGGGTGACGAAGTACACGCCGGTAGGCGCGCCCGCGTCGATGCGCACGTGGCGGGTATCCACCCGCTCCTGCGTCCACAGCGCCAGCAGCCGCTCGCCGAAGGTGTCTTCGCCCACCGCGCTGATATAGCCGGCGCGGGCGCCCTGGCGCGCCGCGGCGATGCAGAAATTGGAAGTGTCGCCGCCAAAGCCCTGCAGGTAGCGGGCGGGATCGTCGGGCTGCTGGTTGAACTCAACCAGCGCTTCGCCGAAGGCGAGAATGTCGATGCTCATGATGCAAGCGTCCCCTGTTGTCGCTGTCGTTGCTGTCGTTGCTGTGATCGCTGTCTTTGCTGCTGCGTGCGGCCGTTCAGAAGAAGGTCTGCACAAGGTCGATCACGCGCAGGTCGCCGTCGAGCACCGGAATGTGGCGCCACTTGTCGAAGGTGAGGCAGGGGTGGGAAATATCAAAGGCCACCATGTCCCCGACCTGGACATCGTCGCCCGGGCGGATCGCCAGGTAAGCGTGCTGGTCCATCATGCCCGTCACCTCCCAATGCGCGGGCACCGCCACCGGCGCGCTCGCGCCGGGCCGGTAGACCTGCGCCGGGATCGGCATGCCCGCATCGAAGGCGGCGTCGCGCTTGCCCATGCCGATGATGGCGCGCTCCGGCTCGGGAATCGACTGCACATAGGCCCACAACTGCAAGGCCGGCAACAGGCCCTCGCGCATCTTCTGCGCGACCGGGTTGCTGGCCAGAATCCGTTTTTGCGCGGCGCGGTAGACGCCCACGTCGTGCGTGAGGTAGCAGCCCGGGCGCAGCACGATATCGATCGGCGCACCGATGTCGGTGCGGGCGAACTCCTCCGCCACCACGTCGTACCAGGCCGAGCCCGCACCGGACATCACCACCGGGCTGCGGCCGAAGCGGCCGGCCGCGAACAGCTCGCGCGTCACCGCCACGGTGCGCCGCAGGAAGTCGCGGATATCGGCCTCTTCCTGGAGCACGCCCTCGTAGATTTCCACGCCGGCCAGCGACAGCACGCCGGGCCAGCGCGCCAGCGCCGCCAGCACCGCTTCTTGCTGCTGCGCACCGCGCACACCGGTGCGCCCGCCTGGC
This sequence comes from Cupriavidus basilensis, assembly GCF_008801925.2. Classification (NCBI taxonomy): domain Bacteria; kingdom Pseudomonadati; phylum Pseudomonadota; class Betaproteobacteria; order Burkholderiales; family Burkholderiaceae; genus Cupriavidus; species Cupriavidus basilensis. The sequence goes on from NZ_CP062804.1 coordinate 1,778,164, forward strand.
ACGCCCAGTTCCAGCAGTACCTGCAGCGTCTGGCCGCGTGCGCTGAAGTACTTGCCCAGCTGGTCCACCAGCGCCGCCGAATCCACCAGCGTAAAGAACTCGAAATCCGGATCGCGCAGCAGGTCGGCCACGATTTCCATATTGCGCCGGCCCACCAGCTGGTTAGCCATCAAGACGCGCCGCACGCCGTGCGCGTACGCGGCGGCAGTCTGGTGCGCGGTGGCCAGCGTGATGCCCCAGGCGCCGGCGGCCAGCTGGCGCGCGAACAGCTTGGGCGCCATGGTGGTCTTGCCATGCGGCGCCAACTGCACACCATACTCGCCCATGAAGCGGCGCATCCATTCCAGGTTATGCGCCAGCCGTTCTTCATACAGCACAGCGGCTGGCAGGCTAAGGTCTTCCGCCAGCAAATGCCAGCCCACCTGGCCGGCCGCATCGGGCGCCAGCGGGGCGTCGAGCTTGCCCAGCGCCTTGTTGAGCGGATCAATCGTGCCGGCTTGGTACTTTATTTCACGCATGCTGTCATCATCCTGCAAAATTCCGATTGACGTAATGATAGCCTTGAAATTACGATATTTCACCCTTGTTATAAAGTAACATCCAAAGCTGGCTCCGAGGCGACATTGCGTACCCGGGACGGCTCGCCCCCACCATTGCCCCGCCAACCATGTCCGCGCCCTTCGACATCCTGACCCGCATCGCCGAGCGTGGCCCCACGCTGCGCCTGGCCGAGCAGAAGGTCGCCCAGGTGATCCTGCAGGACCTGGCGGGCGCCGCCGCCACCAGCATCAACGAGCTGGCGCGGCAAGCCGGCGTGAGCGAAGCCAGCGTGACCCGTTTTGCCAAGGCCATCGGTTGCCGCGACGTGCGCGACCTCAAGCTGCGACTGGCGCAAGCCACGGCCGTGGGCCAGCGCTTCCTGCAGGCGGAAGTCGCCCGCGCGGCGGAGCCGTCCCCCGCTACGCTGGCCGACAGCATTCATGCGGATATCCTGGACTCTCTTGAGGTCAATCGCAAGCTGATCGATCCCGACCATATGGAGCGTGCGGCGCGCCTGTTGCTGGAGGCGCGCATGGTCTACGCTTTTGGCATGGGTGGCGGCTCGTCCTTCATGGCCGACGAAGCGCGTTACCGGCTGGCCCGCCTGGGCCGTCCCGTGGCCAGCTACCAGGACGCGCTGCTGCAGAAGATGGTGGCAGCCACCTTGCACAAGGACGATGTCGTGCTTGCGTTCTCCGCCACGGGCAACGTGCCCGAGATGCTGGCCAGTTGCGATATCGCCCGCGAATACGGCGCGAAACTGGTGGCCGTGACTGCGCTGGGCTCGCCGCTGGCGGCGCGCGCGGACGTGCTGCTGCCGGTGCGCACGCTGGAAACGGATTTCATTTTCAAGCCCTCGGCCTCGCGCTACGCGATGCTGCTGGTCATGGACGTGCTGGCCACCCAGCTCGCCCTGCTGCAGCAAGACCAGAGCCAGGACAACCTGCGCCGGCTCAAGTACGTGCTCGACGCGCACCGCGGCACTGGCGCCACCGATAGCCGCCAGCCGCTCGGAGACTGACCATGCCTGAATTGTTCGATACCCTCATCCGCGGCGTCACCCTGCTCGACGGCTCCGGCGCCGAGGCGCGCGCAGCCGACGTGGCGCTGCGCGCCGGGCGCATCGCGCGCATCGCCATGCTGGAGGATGGCGCCGATGCCATCGACCCCGCCAGCGCCGCACATGTGGTGCAAGGCGCGGGCCTGGTGCTGGCGCCGGGCTTTATCGACGTGCACACGCACGACGACACCAACGTGGTTCGCCAGCCCGAGATGACCCCCAAGCTATCGCAAGGCGTCACCACGGTGATCGTCGGCAACTGCGGCATCAGCGCGGCGCCGGTCACACTGCGCGGCGAGCCGCCCGACCCGATGAATCTGCTGGGCACCGCCGACGCCTTTTGCTACCCGGACTTCGCCGCCTATGCCGCGGCCGTGCAGGCAGCGCGGCCCGCCGTGAACGTGGCCGCGCTGGTCGGCCATACGGCGCTGCGCAGCAACCACATGGACCGGCTGGACCGCACCGCCACCGCGGCCGAGATCGCGGCGATGCGCGCCCAGCTGCAAGAAGCGCTCGACCATGGCGCCATTGGCCTGTCCACCGGCCTGGCATACGCCAACGCCTTTGCCGCCACCACGGACGAAGTGCTGGCGCTGGCCGAGCCGCTGGCGCACGCGGGCGCGCTCTATGCCACCCACCTGCGCAGCGAGTTCGCCGACATCCTTGAGGCGATGGATGAAGCCTTCCGCATCGGGCGCCATGCGCGCGTGCCGGTGGTGATCTCGCATATGAAGTGTGCTGGCCTGGACAACTGGGGACGCAGCGGGGAAGTGCTGGATGCGCTGGAGCGCGCGCAACGCTGGCAGCCGGTGGGCTGCGATTGCTATCCCTACACCGCCAGCTCCTCTACGCTCGACCTGAAGCAGGTCACCAGCGATTTCGACATCATGGTGACCTGGTCCGAGCCGCACCCCGAGATGGGCGGGCGCCTGCTGGCCGATATCGCGGCCGAGTGGGAACTAGGGCTCGAAGACGCCGCGCGCCGCCTGCAACCCGCCGGTGCGGTCTATCACTGCATGGAAGACGCGGACGTGGACCGCATCCTGAGCCATCCCGCCACGGTGGTGGGATCCGATGGCCTGCCCAACGATCCGCTGCCGCACCCGCGCCTGTGGGGCGCCTTTGCGCGCGTGCTGGGCCACTACGCCCGTGACCGCGAACTGTTCCCGCTGGCGGTCGCGGTCAACAAGATGACGGGCCTGTCGGCCGAGCGTTTCGGCCTGGCCGGGCGCGGCCTGGTGCGCGAAGGCTACTGGGCCGACCTGGTCCTGTTCGACGCCGCCACCATCCGCGACGCGGCCAGCTTCACCGATCCCATGCAGCCCGCCGAGGGCATCGCTTGCGTGTGGGTCAACGGCGAGCTGTCGTGGCAGCAGCGCAAGCCCACCGGCGCACGGGCCGGCCGCTTCCTCGCGCGCGCAAAGCCTGCCGGGGCCAGCGCGGCGCCGGCGCAGTAACCACCCATTTCCCAATTTGCAATCTGCTTCAGGAGTCCCCATGGATATCAAACGATTTGGCGTCGAGGGCGGCGCCGGCACCGGCGGCCAGCACATGCCGTTTTCCCGTGCCGTGCAAGCCGACGGCTGGCTCTACGTGTCCGGCCAGGTGCCGATGGTGGCCGGCGAGGTGATCGACGGCGGCATCGTTGCGCAGACCCACCAGGCCATCAAGAACGTGCTGGCCATCCTGGCCGAAGCCGGCTACGGCACCGAGCACGTCGTGCGCTGCGGCGTGTGGCTGGACGACGCGCGCGACTTCGCGTCGTTCAACAAGATCTTCAAGGAATACTTCGGCGCCAACCCGCCCGCGCGCGCCTGCGTGCAATCGAGCATGGTGGTGGACTGCAAGGTCGAAGTGGACTGCATCGCCTACAAGAAGCCGGCTGCCTGATCCCGGGCCAGCCCGCCACGAAAACCTGAACCGGCCGCCACCAGCGCGGCCCTTTTCATAGCGGACGCGAGGGAGCCCCGCCGGAGTCCCGGCGGACCTCGCACAAAGGAGACAACATGGGCGCCGTAACCGGAACCACCCTTTTGCTTTACGCGTTGATCGCGGTGATCGCACTGGTCGTGCTGATCGCGAAATTCAAGCTCAATCCCTTTATCACCCTGGTAGTCGTCTCGGTGCTGCTCGGCTTTGCCGTGGGCATGCCGATGGGCGACATCGTCAAATCGTTCGAGGCCGGCGTAGGCGGCACGCTCGGCCACATCGCGCTGGTGGTGGGCCTGGGTACCATGCTCGGCAAGATGATGGCGGAGTCCGGCGGCGCCGAGCGCATCGCGCGCACGCTGATCGACGCCTTCGGCGAGAAGAACGTGCACTGGGCCATGGTGACCATCGCCTTTATCGTCGGCTTGCCCGTGTTCTTCGAAGTGGGCTTCGTGCTGCTGGTGCCGATCGCCTTCAACGTGGCCAAGCGCACCGGCACTTCCATGGTGCTGGTTGGCATCCCGATGGTGGCCGGCCTTTCGGTGGTGCACGGCCTGATCCCCCCGCACCCCGCCGCGCTGCTGGCGGTGACCGCCTACAAGGCGGATATCGGCAAGACCATCCTGTACGCGCTGATCGTGGGCATTCCCACGGCGGCGATCGCTGGCCCGCTGTTCGCCAAGCTGATGACGCGCTACGTGACGCTGCCGGATGTGAATCCGCTGGCCGCGCAGTTCACCGAGGAGGACGAAGGCGTCAAGGCCTCGCACGAGCTGCCGGGCTTCGGCATCACGCTGTTTACCATCCTGCTGCCCGTGATCCTGATGCTGATCGGCAGCTGGGCTGACCTCATCACCACGCCCAAGAGCTTTGCCAACGACTTCCTCAAGCTGATCGGCAACTCGGTGATCGCGCTGCTGATCGCCGCGCTGGTGAGCTTCTACACCTTCGGCAAGCGCCGCGGCTTCACCCGGGAAAACATCCTCAAGTTCACCAACGAGTGCGTGGCGCCCACCGCCATCATCACGCTGGTGGTTGGCGCGGGCGGCGGCTTTGGCCGCGTGCTGCGCGATTCAGGCATCTCCAACGCCATCGTCGACGTGGCCACCGGCGCGCATGTGTCGGTGCTGCTGCTGGGCTGGCTGGTCGCCGTGCTGATCCGGATCGCCACCGGCTCCGCCACCGTGGCCATGACCACGGCTGCCGGCATCGTCGCGCCGATCGCCGCCAGCGTGCCCGGCACCCGGCCCGAGCTGCTGGTGCTGACCACCGGCGCCGGCTCGCTGATCCTGTCGCACGTGAACGACGGCGGCTTCTGGCTGGTCAAGGAGTACTTCAACATGACCGTGGCCCAGACCTTCAAGACCTGGTCGGTGTGCGAAACGCTCATCTCGGTGATCGCGCTGCTTCTGACCCTGGCGCTTGCCACGGTAGTCTGAGCGTCCGAAGAGGAAGAGGATCACGCCGGGCGCCCGCAAGGCGCCCGGCGAAAGGGAGGAGACACATGCGGTGTCCCTCCTTTTTTTATGCCGCCCGTGATGTGCTATTGTGTGCGGCGCAGCAAATCATAGGCACCCCGCGTTTTTTCCTGCCGCTGCCAATTACCGGGCATCACCCGTCGCGCCGACAAGGTGTCACAAATCTTTCATACTGGGAAGCAGGCCCGGGTTTCCCCCTAGCGCTAGAATCGAGCCCCAACCGGAGGAAAAGAACCATGCCCAAAAAACTCAGGAAGACCGAGGACGCTGTCCCGGCCACCACGACCGCGCCGGGCCTGATCGCCCTGCTCGACCATATCGCCAATGCCACGGCCCAAGGCCAGCTCGATCCCGAGTTCGCCCGCAAGCTGGGCAAGCGCGTGCGCAAGGAAGCCGACGCGCTGATCGAAGACCAGGCGTACTCGAGCGCCCACGGCACGCAGATCAGGGCCGCTCTTGCCACGCTGGAAGAAGCCGTGTCGGATAGCGAAGGCGGGCTGCTGGGCAAGGCCGTCAAGCGCCTGCGCGATGCCGACGAGCGCGCCGCGGAATCCACCGCCACCAAGTAGAACTGCCTCAGAAGCGCATCGTCGCCGAAAGCAGCAGCGTGCGCGGCTCGCCTTGCGCCAGCCCGCCGTAGGCATCAACCGCCGCCCAGTCATGCTTGTCAAGGACATTGCGGACATTGAGGCGGAAGGTGGTCTGCCTGCGCGCCACGGTAGTCTGGTAGCGCGCACCGATGTCGACGCGGGTCCAGTGCGGGATACTCTGCGTATTGGCCTGGTCGACATATTGCCGTCCCGTATAGGCCAGCCCTCCGGCCAGCGTCAGGCCCGGCACGAAGCCGGCATCCCATTGGGCGCCTAGGTTGGCTTGCAACGTCGGCACGCCGACAGCGGCCTTGCCGGCCAACTCGGGGCGACTGCTGCGGACAATCCTCGCATCGAGCACGGTGGCGCTGGCCAGCAGCCGCACCCCGGCCACCACCTCACCAACCAGCCCGAACTCCAGCCCGCGATTGCGCTGCTCGCCGTCCGCCGCGAACAGCGTCCCGGACATCTGGCCGCTCGCCTTGGATATCTGGAATGCGCTGACGGTCGCCATCATCCCGCCCTGCTCGACCTTCACGCCCAACTCAAGCTGCCTTGACTTGTAAGGCGCGAATACCTCGCCGGCATTGCTGGCATTACCAGGGGCAGTGTCGCCCTTGCTCAACCCTTCGGCGCGGTTGGCATACAGCGTGACGTGTTGCCAGGGCTTCACCACCAGCCCAAGCATTGGCGTCCAGGCACCCCGGTCGTAGTGCGAAGCGATGGCGCCGCCGGCGCTGAAATTGTCCGATGTGACCTGCTGATGGCGCAGCCCCAGCGTCAGCTGCACGCGCTTGTCCAGCATCGACAGCGTATCGGCCAGGGCCGCGCCGGACAGCCGCGTCTGGGAGACCTTCGGTACGCCGGCAGGCGCCGCGATGTACTGCACCGGCAACGACACAGGCTGGTAGAGGTTGGTCAGCCAGGTGGTCGTGGCGTTGTTGAAGCTGCGCTCCAGCTGGTCCCGATAGTCGCTCACGAGCAAGCTCAGTTGATGGCCCACCGCCCCGGTGTCGAAGCGGGCCCGCAGGCCCGTGTCCACGGTAGTGCGGGCTACATTGAACCTGTAGTTCGAGTCCAGCACGGCAATATCGCCAGCCTCGTTGATGAGGGTGGGCGTGATGGCAAAGAGCCTGGCCACCCGCGTACGGCCGCCGCCGCCGGCGATGAAGCAGGTGAGCTTGTCGCCGATGTCGTATTCCGCCCGCACCAGCAGGGACTGGTCGCGGATACTGGAGTGTTCCCAGGATTGCGAGACATTGCGCCGCCCGTCGGGCGCATCGGGTACGTTGATGCCGGACGCGATATGCAAAAGGCGCGATGGCGCGGCGATCGTCTCCTGCTGGCCGATGAAATCCAGCGTTGCGCGCAGGCGTTCGCCCTGGTAGTCCAGTGCCAGCGCGCCAGCTCCAGCGTGGCGCGACTGGTTATCCAGGTTGGTGTCGCCCGCCCGATAGCTGCCATTGAAGCGAACGCCGAACTGCCGCTGCGCGCCGAACCGCCGGCTTACGTCAAGGTTGCCGCCCAGTTGCGATGAAGCGGCATAGTCGGCCGTGACCTGGGTCAGGTCGGGACCGGTCGCCCGCTTGGGCACGATATTGATGCCGCCGCCGACGCTGCCGCTGGGCGCCATGCCGATCAGCATGGCCGTCGGGCCCTTGATCAGCTCGACCCGCTCGATGTAGCCGGTCGACACCCGGTAGTTGGAGGCCACGCCATACATGCCGTCGAAGGCAATCTCGCCGAAGTTGCCATTGCCAACCGGAAAGCCGCGGATCGTGAAGGCGTCCAGGATGCCGCCAGGCTGGCTGACATAGCGCACGGACGAATCAACGGCCACCATATCGCCCACCGTGCGCGCCTGCTGGTCCTCGATCGCCTTGGCGGTGTAGCTGGTGATGCTGAACGGCGCGTCCATGATGTCGATGTTGCCCAACAGCCCAAGCCTGGCACCGCGCGCGACCTGCTCGCCGGCAAGCGCCGGGGGCAACTCGCTCGCAACCGCGCCGACGATCGTGACCGTGGGCAGCAATGGCGCGGCCTGGGTGCCGGAGGCCGCCTGCGCCTTGCGCAATGAGAACCCGCCTCCCGGCACTTCCGACGCTTCCAGCCCACTGCCCGCCAACAGCGCCCTCAGCCCGTCCGGCACGGTATAGATGCCATTCAGTCCCGGGCTTTGGGCGCTGCCGAGCAGCGCGGCATCATAGGACAGATCGATGCCGCCGACGCTGGCAAAACGATTGAGGACCACGTAAAGCGGGCCAGGCGCGATGGTGAACATCCGCGCCTGGCCCGTGCTCGCCACCGTGCTTGCTACAGGACGCGCCTGCGCGAGCACCGAATCCGGCACCACGCCCAAACCGAGGGCGAGACCAGCGAAGGCGCCGCAAAGCGCGGGGCGTCGTGCGGCCAATGCTTAGAAATCCACACTCATGGAAGCCATGAAGGTCCGTGGCGCGCCGAGCGAGATCGTGCCGTAGGATGCCACCCCGGACCAGTACTTCCGGTTGAACGCATTGAACACCCCCGCCCGGAACGTCGTGGACTTGCCGTACATCGACGTCTTGTAGCGCGCGCCGAGGTCGACGGTTGTCCACGACGGCACCTGCTGCGTGTTCGCCTGGTTGACGTACTCGCTGCCCGTGTAGTTGACCGCGCCGGTCAGCGTCAGGCCCGGAACCCACGGCAGGTCCCACTCGCCGCCGAGGTTGGCCATGACGGTAGGCACGCCCACGGGGCGGTTGCCAAGGGTGGCTGCGCTGTTGGTCTTGGTCAGCTCGCCGTCAAGCAGGGTCAGCCCGCCGAGCAGGCGCACGCCCTTGTAGGCCTGCCCCGATACGGTCAGCTCCAGCCCCTGGTTGCGTTGCTCGCTGTCGATGGCATAGACCGTCCCGTACAGCTGGCCGCTGGGCTTGGTCATGCGGAACGCGGCCAGGGTCGCCATCACCTTGCCCGAGTCGAGCTTGATGCCCACCTCCTGCTGCTTGGTCTTGTACGGCGCAAAGACCTGCCCCGCATTCGACGCGGTCCCCGGCGCGATGTCTCCCTTGCTCAGCCCCTCCACGTAGTTGGCATAGAGCGAGACGTTGTGCCAGGGCTTGAAGACGATGCCGGCCAGCGGTGTGACGGCGCTTTCGTCGTATGAAGCGGTCTTCGCGCCGGTGGCAGCATAGTTGCTCGACTTGACCTGCTGGTAGCGCAGGCCAAGAGTGAACTGCAGGCGGTCGTCCAGCACGCTCAAGGTATCGGCCAGTGACAGGCCCGACAACGTGGAGTCGGATACCTTCGGCACGCTCTGCGGCGCGGCGATGTTCTGCGCCGGGCGGTCGGCCGGGGCGTAAATATTGGATGTGACCGGCGTGCCGGCCACGTTGGCGCTGGCGAAACGGTCCATATACAGGTTGGCCTGCAGCGCCAGCGCGTGCTTGACCGGCCCGGTCTCGAACTTGCTCCTGACGCCGGCATCGAAGCTCGAGCGGTTGACCTGGAACTTCCAGTTCTGGACGGCCGACGAAGTCGCGCCGGCCGAATTCAGGATGGTTGGCGTCTGCTCGGACAAGCGCGCCACGTCGGAGCGGGTACCGCCGGCATCGGCAAACACCGTCACGTTGTCGGTGAGGTCGTATTCCGCGTGCAGCAGCGTCGACACATCGTTGGACTTCCACCAGCCCCAGGGCTGGCTGACATTGCGCCTGCCATCCGGCGCAGACGGTACCTGCACGCCGGCTGCGATCAGGAAGGGACGCGTGGGCGCATCGACCCATTGGTACTGCTCGATCAGGTCGAGCGAGGCCCGCAGGCGCTCGCCGCGGTAGTCGAGCGACAGCGCGGCCACCTCGGCGCGCGACTTCTGGTTGTCGAGCGCCGTCGGCCCTTGCCGGTGCAGGCCGTTGAAGCGAATGCCCCACTCGCGGTCCTCGCCGAAACGGCGGCTCAGGTCCACCGCGCCGCCCACCTGCGCGTCCGACGCATAGTCGAGCGTGAAACGCGTCAGGTCCGTCGCCAGTGCGCGCTTGGGCACGACATTGACCACGCCGCCGACACCGCTGTTCGGCGACATGCCGTACAGCAAGGCGGCCGGCCCCTTCAGCACTTCGACCCGCTCCAGGTACTCGGTAAACAGATGGTAATTCGGTGACACGCCGTACACGCCGTCAAACGCGATCTCGGACAGGTTGCCCTCATTGATCGGGAAGCCGCGGATATAGAAAGAGTCGGTCACGCCGCCAACCTGGCCCGTGAAGCGCGTGGACGGATCGCTGTTCAGTACTTCGGCCAGCGTGGTGGCCTGTTGGTCCTCCAGGCGCTGCGCGGTGTAGTTGGTGACGGCGAACGGCGTGTCCATGACGCTCTTGTTGCCCAGCAGCCCCAGGCGGCCACCGCGCGCCACCTGGCCGCCCGCGTACGACTGTGGCAGTTCTCCCGGCGTTTCGGCGCCGGCGGTGACGGTTATCGCCGGCAGGGTCGGTGCGGCGTCCGTGGGGCCCGACTGCGATTGTGCCCTCACGGCAAGCGGCGCCACGGTTGCGCCCATGGCAAGGCAGACCATAGCGTGGTGCACGGCGAGCGCAAACGGCTTGGGTCGGGGTGGGCGCGCAGCGGCGATGACAGTGGCATAACGGGTTGCAGACATGATTCCTTTCTCCGGCAGCGTTTAATTTGAGTTCCTACGCTGTAGGCCGGTCGAGAATCGAAATCCCCTCAATCTTCCTGACATATTTTTTCGGATGCGCCTGGCATGGGGTCAACGCCCGCCCGCCGGGCCAACCGAAACCCAGAAGCGCGTGCGATAGACCACGGCGATCGGCTGCGCCTGCATCAGGAAGTGCAGCACCCGATCGGTGTCGCGCACGTGATAGGCGCCCGAGATGCGCAGATCCGCCACGCGCGGATCGCAGGCGATGTGGCCGGTGCGGTAGCGCGACAGCTCGGCCAGCACGTCCGCCAGCCGCATGTCTTTGCCAGCGATGACGCCATCGGCCCAGCCATCCGCCTCGAACGGCTGCGGTGGCGCCGGCATGCTGCCGGCCTTGGCGAGCCACCAGGTCGCACCTGCACGCGCTACGTCGGCAGCCCCGCCCGCAGCCGGGTGCAGTTCCACGGCGCCCTCCTGCACGGTAACGCGGGCGCGTTCGTCCTCGATCCGCACCACAAAGCGCGTGCCCAACGCACGCAGGCTGCCGAACGGCGTCTGTACCCAGAATGGCCGCAACGCTGCGCTGCCGGCCGCGAAGCCATCGTCATGTCCCGTGGTCACCAGGATCTCGCCGCGCCGCAGCGTGACCAGACGGCGCTCAGTGCCCAGCGCGGTACTGATGGCGGTATCGGTGTTGAGCACGATGATGCTGCCATCGGCCAGGCGCAGGGTGCGCTGCTCGCCGGTGGCCGTGCTGGCGTCGGCGACCAGGCGCTGCCATGGCGCCAGTTCGCGCACGCTTGCCGCCGTGGCCACCGAGATGCCGGCCAATGCCAGCACCTTGAGCACCTGCCTGCGCTTTAGCCCGCCCACGCCACGCCGGGCGTCGGCAGCTTGCAGGGTACGCAGCGCCAGTGCCGGCGGCATGCCGGAGAAATCGGTGCGCAGTGCCTGCACGCGTTGCCAGGCGACCGCGTGCAGCGGGTTGGCGTCGCGCCACTGGGCGAATGCCTTGTGCGTGCTGGCGCTGGCCTCGCCAAAGTCGAGCTTGACCATCCAGTGAATGGCCTGGTCGACGATGCGAGTGGGGATCGGGGCTTCCGGCCCGGGCGTAGCCGTGGGCTCGCCTGGCCTGGCGGAATCACGCACGGGCATCAGCCACCGAAACGCAAGCTGTAGCAATGGCGCAGCGCCGCCGCGACATAGCGCTCGGCGGTAGCCAGCGACACGCCGAGGCGCTCCGCGATCTGCCGGCAGGTCAGCCCTTCGAGCTGGGCCCACAGGAATGCCTTGCGCACCTGCGGCTTCAGCGCATCCAGGATGCGGTCGATGGCGATCAGGGTTTCCAGGAAAAGCAGCCGGCTTTCGGGCGACGGCGCCTGCGGCGCGGGCAGTTGCGCCAGCGTCTCCAGCCAGGCCAGCTCCAGCTCCCGGCGGCGCCAGTGCTCAATGACAAGGCCGCGCGCGATCGTGCTCAGGTAGGTGCGCGGTTCCCTGATATCGCACGGCTCGCGATGAAGCAAGCGGAGAAACACATCCTGCGCCAGGTCGGCGGCGTCAAACGCGTTGCCAAGCTGACGCCGCAGCCATCCCTGCAGCCAGCGATGGTGAGCGCTGTAGAGGGCATGGACATGCTGCTGTGACTGCGGTAACGCGGATTCGGCGGCGGCCATCGCTTCCCTTGCGTAGTGAAGTGTCTGGCACGGCCAAACTTAAATGAGAATGGTTCGCATTATATGGCACGGAAAATGATTAGTGCAACCAACAGCACAGCCAGGCGCACATATTGCAATGCAGCATCTGACGTAAAATCGACGCGATAGCCCGGCAAGCCATCTAGTCCAGACATAGCCGCCATTTTTGATGCTTAACGTGTATTTATCTGCGCACGCCAGCCTGCAGGTGCTGCTACCCGACGCCAGTTGACCTGCCCATGGACCTGCTTTTTTCCTTAGACCCGTTGCGCCGGCTGGTCACCACTTCGCTGCTGGTGGCCACCTCGGTGCCCAGCCCGCAGACACCGACCGTCCCAGAAGCATTCCCACTGCGAACCGTGCATCTGGTGGTCCCTTTCACGGCGGGCGGCACCACCGACATCATTGCCCGTGTCATCGCCGATAAGCTGCGCACCCGACTGGGCCAGCCCGTGGTCGTCGACAACCGGCCAGGTGCCTCCACGATGATCGCGGCGGAGCAGGTCGCCAAGGCGCCCGCCGACGGTTATACGCTGCTGCTCGCCAGTTCCACCACGTTCAGCATGCTCCCCGCGCTGCGCACCAGCCTGCCCATCCCGGCGGAAGGCGCCTGGGCGCCGATCGGCATCATCGCGCAGGCGCCGGTCATGCTCACCACCCGTGCGGACTCCGGCATCAAGTCGTTCGCGGACATGCTGGCGCGTGCCAGCGCCCAACCGGGCATCGTCACCTACGGCACCACCGGCCCGGGCACCGCGCAATGCCTTGTGGGCGCCATGATCGAGGCCGATCTGCATGTGGACATCACCCCCGTGTCATATCGCGGCAGCACGCAGATCCTCGCCGACGTCATTGGCGGGCAGATCGACCTGAGCCTCGACCCCATCGCCGTTGCCCAGCCTTACCTCGAGTCTGGCAAGTTGCGCCCGCTGGCGATCAGTGCCGGGACGCGCTCCCCGCAGTATCCGGGCGTGCCAACCTTTGCCGAACTCGGCATCGCCATGCCCGCCAATGCATTCTGGTTCGGCATTGCCGCGCCGCGCGCCACGCCGCAAGCGGTGGTGGAACGACTGGAAAGGGAATTGCAGGGGGTGCTTCTGGACCCTGCCGTGGAGGCAGTCTTCCAGCGGCAGTCGATCTGGGTCATGCGCGGCAACGCGGAGGATTTCCGCCGGCGCGTGCAGGGCGAGATAACGCAATATCGTCGGCTCGCAAAGGACGGCAGGGTGAAGCGCGAATAGCACAAGCCCCGGGTACCTGTTACCAGGTACCCGGGGCTTGCATGGCGGCACGCCTTTCCCAAGGCGTGGCCGCCGCCGGCGGCCGCCCTGCGTGACAGGGCGGCCCGGCTTGTATCGATTAAGCCTTGACGGCTGCCAGCGCGGCGTTGAGCGTCTTGCTGGGGCGCATCACGATGTCCAGCTTGGCAAAGTCGGGCTTGTAGTAGCCGCCGATATCGGCTTGCTTGCCTTGCACGGCCGACAGCTCGCCAACGATGACCTGCTCGTTGTCGGTCAGTTGCTTGGCCAGCGGCGCGAACTGCGCTGCCAGGGCGGCGTCGTCGGTCTGTGCGGCCAGTTCCTGGGCCCAGTACATGGCCAGGTAGAACTGGCTGCCGCGGTTGTCCAGCTCGCCGGTCTTGGGCGACGGGTTCTTGTTGTTGTCCAGCAGCTTGCCAGTGGCGGCGTCCAGCGTCTTGGCCAGGATCTTGGCCTTTTCGTTGCTGGTCTTGATGCCGAGTTCTTCCAGCGACACCGCCAGCGCCAGGAATTCACCCAGCGAATCCCAGCGCAGGTGGTTTTCTTCCACCAGTTGCTTGACGTGCTTCGGCGCCGAGCCGCCCGCGCCGGTTTCATACATGCCGCCGCCGGCCATCAGGGGGACGATGGAAAGCATCTTGGCGCTGGTGCCCAGTTCCATGATCGGGAACAGGTCGGTCAGGTAGTCGCGCAGGATGTTGCCGGTCACCGAGATGGTGTCCAGGCCGCGGATGACACGTTCCAGCGTGTAACGCATGGCGCGCACTTGCGACATGATCTGGATGTCCAGGCCGGTGGTGTCGTGATCCTTCAGGTAGGTCTCGACCTTCTTGATCATCTCGGCTTCGTGCGGGCGGTACGGGTCCAGCCAGAAAATGGCCGGCATGCCGGAGTTGCGCGCGCGCGTGACGGCCAGCTTGACCCAGTCGCGGATCGGGGCGTCCTTGACCTGGCACATGCGCCAGATGTCGCCCTCTTCCACGTTCTGCACCAGCAGCACTTCGCCGGTGGCGATGTCAACGATGCGGGCTTCGCCGGCCTCGGGTACTTCAAAGGTCTTGTCGTGCGAGCCGTATTCCTCGGCTTGCTGCGCCATCAGGCCGACGTTGGGCACGGTGCCCATGGTGACCGGGTCGAAGTTGCCGTTGGTCTTGCAGAAGTTGATGATCTCCTGGTAGATGCGGGCAAAGGTGCTCTCCGGGATCACGGCCTTGGTGTCCTTCGGACGGCCGTCGGCGCCCCACATCTTGCCGCCGATGCGGATCATTGCCGGCATCGAGGCGTCCACGATCACGTCGTTGGGCGCGTGCAGGTTGGAGATGCCCTTGGCCGAATCCACCATCGCCAGCTCGGGACGGTGTTCGTGGCAAGCGTGCATGTCGCGGATGATTTCTTCGCGCTTGGAGCTCGGCAGGCTTTCCAGCTTGTCGTACAGGTTGACCAGGCCGTTGTTGACGTTCACGCCCAGTTCGTCGAACAGCTTGCTGTGCTTCTCGAAGGCTTCCTTGTAGAAGATCTTCACGGCGTGGCCGAACACGATGGGGTGCGAGACCTTCATCATGGTGGCCTTCACGTGCAGTGACAGCATCACGCCGGTCTTGCGCGCGTCTTCCATCTGTTCTTCGTAGAAGTCGCACAGCGCCTTCTTGCTCATGAACATGCTGTCGATGATCTCGCCGTCCAGCAGCGACACCTTCGGCTTGAGCACGATGGTCTTGCCGCTCTTGGTGACCAGCTCCATCTTGACGTCGCGGGCGCGGTCCAGCGTCATGGACTTTTCGCCGTGATAGAAGTCACCGTGCTTCATATGCGCCACGTGGGTGCGCGAAGCCATGCTCCACTCACCCATGCTGTGCGGGTTCTTGCGTGCATAGTTCTTGACGGCTGCCGGCGCGCGGCGGTCCGAGTTGCCTTCGCGCAGGACCGGGTTCACGGCGCTGCCAAGGCACTTCGAATAGCGTTGGCGGATGGCCTTTTCCGCATCGGTCTTCGGGTCTTCCGGGAAATCCGGGACCTTGTAGCCCTTGGACTGCAGTTCCTTGATCGCGCTGACCAGCTGGTGCACGGAGGCGCTGATGTTAGGCAGCTTGATGATGTTGGTGTCCGGCAGCAGGGTCAGCCGGCCCAGCTCGGCCAGGTTGTCGGGCACGCGTTGTGCCTCGGTCAGGAATTCGGGGAATTCGCCCAGGATACGACCCGCCACCGAGATGTCGCTGGTCGTCACGTTGATGCCGGCCGGGGCGGTGAAGGTGCGGATGATGGGCAAAAAGGCACTGGTCGCCAGCAGCGGAGCTTCGTCGGTCAGCGTGTAGATGATGGTGGGTTGCTGGGTACTCATTGCTTATCTCAGGATCAAGAAATAGGTTGGAGAACGCCACCGGCTGGGTCACAGCCCGGCAGGAATGCCCGAATTTTGCCTGAATTTTCTCCAGGGGGGTCTGAACCACACGGGGTTTTTGCTTCGCAATCGCAAAATGCAAGTTTTGCGCGGGGGCAAGGCTCGCGGCACGGGGCGCGTGCGGGGGCGGTCGGCGCGCCGGCATTTGCCCGCCTCTCTGCGTCCATCTGGCGGGCCAGCGGGCTTATCTGCGCCCAAAGGCGGCTAACAAGCACAAAACCGCTGCGCTAGTCCCAAAAACTGCGGAACGCGGCGGCAGCGATCACGGGGACCGTCAGCACCAGCGGAATGGCAAAGTAGGGAACTTCGAGATCTACGCGCCACTTGTAGATGAGCCAGGCGATGCCGACCGCAAGCGTAACCAGGCCCACGAGCGCCGCGAGAACGTTCAGTACCCTGTCGGACGGGCGCCTGCGCGTCCGTTCTTTGGTGGAAAGCGCTTTCATCCCAGCTCCAATGCAGATCGTGACGGGCATTTGCTCTATTTTGCTCTATTAAAGGCTACTCCGGCGCCCTGCGTAAGGGCGAGTCATGGCGGCCATCATGGGATGGTATCGATGAGAGTCCCGCCCCTTTGTGGGCAGCATTGGCCGGCTCATGGGCGCCTTAGGGCAAAATACCGCCTTGAGCGGCCCGGCCGGGCCCGAAGAACAAGATGCTGACGGGCGAGCCCGCACCTGCGCGCGCCACGCCGTTGCCTGCCGGCAAGCGCCTGCGCTGCGCCAGGGCGGGCCCGGTACAGCATCGCCAGGGGACAGCTCGTCCTTCAACAGAGCACATCTGGAGCCATTGATGACCGACTCGAACATGTCTTTCCTAGGCAGGATTTCCCTTGCCGTGGGCACGTTTTTCAACATCCTGGGCGACCGCGAGCTTGCCGCGGGCGTGCGGCGCCTGCGTGACGGCACGGGGCCCGGCGCAAGTCCAGCGCCCGCTGCACCGGTCCCTGCCCCCGTGGCCGCACCAGCGCCACAGGCAGCACCGGCGCCGAGCGCGCTAAAGGAAGCGAGCCCGGAGGCCGCGCTCCAGTTGCTGGGCCTGCTCCAGCGCGACGCGCGCTTCATCGATTTTGTCGAGGAAGACATCGCCGGCTATTCCGACACGGAAATCGGTGCCGCCGCCCGGCTGGTGCATGACGGCTGCCGCGCCGTGCTGCGAGAGCATTTCACCATCCGGCCGGTGCGCGAGGAAGCCGAGGGCAGCCGCGTAACGGTGCCCGACGGGTTCGATGCCACCGCCATCCGGCTGACCGGAAACGTGGTCGGCACCGCACCGTTCAACGGCAACATCAGCCACCGTGGCTGGCGTGTGGCGGAAGTCCGCCTGCCCCGCCTGGCCGAGCGCCATGACGCCACCGTGATCGCCCCGGCCGAGGTCGAGCTATGAGCGACCCGCGCTACTCGATCGGCATCGACCTGGGCACGACGCATTGCGCCCTCTCCTACGTCGACCTCACCGCCAGTGACGGCGAGAAGACCACCCAGGGCGTCCTACCCATCACGCAGCTCACCGCACCAGGCGCGATCGAAGATTGCGACCTGCTGCCCTCGTTTATGTACCTGCCGCATCCGAGCGAGCTGGCTCCAGGCGACCTGGCCTTGCCGTGGAACGCCGCGCGGGACTTCGCCGTGGGCGAGCTGGCGCGCAGCCGTGGCGCGGCCACGCCGATCCGGCTGGTATCGAGCGCGAAGAGCTGGCTGTGCCACCCCGGCGTAGACCGCCGCGCGGCGATCCTGCCGAACGACGCGCCGGCGGAAGTGCCGCGCGTGTCGCCGCTCGAGACTTCCGTGCGCTATCTCTCGCACCTGCGTGAAGCGTGGGACCACGCGCATCCCGACGCCCCGTTCGGTGAGCAGGACATCACCGTCACCATTCCCGCGTCGTTCGATCCGGCCGCGCGGGAGCTGACGGCAGAAGCCGCCGAAGCCGCGGGCTATGCCCGCATGACCCTGCTGGAGGAGCCTCAGGCGGCGCTCTACAGCTGGATTCAGAAGAGCGGCGGGCAGTGGCGCAAAGAGGTCAAGGTGGGCGACATCATCCTGGTCGTCGACGTGGGTGGCGGCACCACCGATCTCTCGCTGATCGCCGTGATCGAGCGCGAGGGCAACCTGGAGCTGCACCGCGTTGCCGTCGGCGAGCACATCCTGCTGGGCGGCGACAACATGGACCTGGCGCTGGCCCACGTAGTGGCGCGCAAGCTCGCGGCCCAAGGCACGCAGGCCGACCCGTGGCAACTGCGCGCGCTCACCTATGCCTGCCGCGGCGCCAAGGAAACCCTGCTCAGCAACCCGGCCACGGACGCGGTGCCGCTGGTCGTGCCGAGCCGCGGCTCCAAGCTCATCGGCGGCTCGATCCGCACCGAGCTGACCCGCGCCGAGCTCACCCAGATCATCCTGGAAGGCTTTTTCCCGCAGGTGGATGGCTCTGCCCGCCCGGTCAGCCGGGCCCGCGCCGGGCTAACGCAACTGGGGCTGCCGTACGCGCAGGATCCGGCGATCACGCGACACCTGGCGGCCTTCCTGGGCCGCCAGGTGGCAGCGCTGGCCGAGATGGAAGGCCTGGCAGGCGCGCCGGCGCAGGGCGCGACCTTCCTGCATCCCACGGCAGTGCTGTTCAATGGCGGCGTGTTCAAGTCCGCCCTGCTGGTCGAGCGCATCCTGCAGACGCTCAACGGCTGGCTCGCTGCGGAAGGCGCGGCCCCCGCACGCCTGCTGGGGGGCGCCGACCTGGACCTGGCTGTCGCGCGTGGCGCCGCCTACTACGGCTACGTGCGCCGCGGCAAGGGCGTGCGCATTCGCGGCGGCACCGCGCGGGCCTACTACATTGCGGTGGAGTCGGCGATGCCCGCCATCCCGGGCTTCGAGACGCCCATCCAGGCGCTTTGCGTGGCGCCCTTCGGCATGGAGGAAGGCACCGAGGCGCCGTTGCCGGAGCAGGAATTCGGGCTCGTGGTCGGCGAACCCGTGCACTTCCGCTTCTTTGGCTCGTCGGTGCGCCGCCAGGACCAGGTAGGCACCCTGCTCGATTTCTGGGGACCCGAAGACCTGCAAGAGCTCGATGAAATCCAGGCCACGTTGCCGCCCGAGGGCCGCACGCCTGGCGAAGTCGTGCCGGTGAAGCTGCATGCCCGCATCACGGAGGCCGGCACGCTGGAGCTGGAAGCCGTGCCCCGTGGTACCGGCGAGCGCTGGAAGGTCGAGTTCGACGTGCGCGGCGGCGCGAATGCCTGAGTGCCCTGCATGAAGCGGTATAGCGTCGGCATTGACCTGGGCACGAGCAACACGGTCGTCGCCTATGGCGAGGCAGGGTCGGAGGACATCCGCGTCTTCGACATCGATCAACTGGTGGGCCTGGGCGAGGTGGCCACGCGGCCGCTCCTGCCGTCCGTGCGGTACCACGCGGCGCCGGGAGAGCTGAATGCCAGCGATCTGCAGTTGCCGTGGCATGTTGCGGATGGGGCGGATGGGGCGGATGGGACGCCCGGCCAGGTCGTGGTGGGCCGCCTTGCGCGCACGCTGGGCGCGCAAGTGCCCGGCAGGCTGATCGCCAGCGCCAAAAGCTGGCTGTCGCATGCGTCGGTCGACCGCGTGGCGCCGATCCTGCCGTGGGGCGCCGCCGACGAAGTCGGCAAGGTGTCGCCGGTGGCGGCCAGCGCCAGCTACCTGGCGCATGTGCGCGCGGCATGGAACCACCGTTTTCCCGATGCCCGGCTCGAGGACCAGGACGTGGTGCTCACCGTGCCCGCCTCGTTCGATGAAGGCGCGCGCGCCCTCACGCTGGAAGCCGCGCGCGTGGCCGGTCTGCCCGCGCTGCGCATGCTGGAGGAGCCCCAGGCGGCGTTCTATGACTGGGTGTTCCATCATCGCGCAACGCTAGCGGCCGACCTGGCGCAAACGCGGCTGGTGCTGATCTGCGATGTGGGCGGCGGTACCACCGACCTGACCCTGATCAAGGTGGAGGTGCAGGACGGCCAGCCGCAACTGACCCGGATCGGGGTTGGCAACCACCTGATGCTCGGCGGCGACAACATGGACCTCGCCCTCGCGCATCTGGTCGAGTCGCGCATCGCCACGGCGCACTCGCGCTTGTCGGCGGGCAGTTTGTCGCAGCTGGTCGAGCGATGCCGTGCCGCCAAGGAGCAACTGCTCAGCGCGCAGGCGCCGGACGCAGTCACGATCACCCTGCTCGGCTCGGGCTCCCGGCTGATCGGCGGCGCGCGCTCCGTCGAAGTCACCCGGCAGGAGATCGAGCAGATCATTGTCGAGGGGTTTTTCCCAGCCGTTTCAGCCGGCGAAAGACCGGGGCGCTCACGGGGCGGCATCGTCGAATTTGGCCTGCCCTATGCGGCCGACCCGGCGATCACCCGGCACGTTGCGGCCTTCCTGGGCCAGCATGCGGCCCAGTCGCGCATCGCGAACGCGCAGGATGCAACGCAAGCGCCAGACGACGCGCCACCGATGCCCGACACCTTGCTGCTCAACGGCGGCGTGTTCCGCGCCGAGGCGCTGACGGGGCGTTTGTCGAGCACGCTTGGCGCCTGGCGCCAAGCGCCCTTGCATGTGCTGCACAACGACAACCCCGACGTGGCGGTCGCCCGTGGCGCGGTGGCGTTCGCGCTGGCCCGCGCCGGGCATGCGCCGCGCATCGGCGGGGGCTCGCCGCGCAGCTATTTCCTCGTGCTGGACAACGGTGACGCCGCGCAGGCTCAGCGCGGCATTTGCCTGTTGCCGCGCGGCACCGAAGACGGCCAGGAGATCCATCTCAAGGACCGCACCTTCTCCCTGCGCCTCGGGCACCCGGTGCGCTTCCACCTGGTTTCCTCCGTCGCCGACACACCCTATCAGCCGGGCGAACTGGCCGACCTCGCCAGCGGCGATTTCGTCCGCCTGCCGCCGATCGCCACCGTGGTGCAACCGCGCGGCGCCAGCGACGCACGCGAGACGCTGGTGCAGCTCACCACATCGCTCACCGAAGTCGGCACGCTGGAAGTGCACTGCAGCGAGATCGCCAATCCTGCGCAACGCTGGCTGCTCGAGTTCCAGCTGCGCGGCGATGCCCCAGCGGCGGACACGGCGACCCAAGCCCCGCATCCCTCCCTGGCCCAGGCCATCGAATGCATCGACCGCACCTTTGGCGCCCGCTCGCAAGACGTTGGCCCCAAGGAAGTCAAGCGCCTGCGCGCGCAACTGGAGCAACTGCTGGGCGCGCGCGACCAATGGGACAGCGCGCTGCTGCGCGCCCTGTTCGGCACCTTGTGGGAACGCGCGCGCCGCCGCCGCCGCACGGCAGACCATGAACGCCTCTGGCTCAACCTTGCCGGCTATTGCATGCGGCCTGGGTTCGGCTACCCGCTGGACGAGTGGCGTGCCGGGCAGCTGTGGTCGTTGTTCGAGCAGGGCATCCAGTACGTCAATGAGAGCCAGATCTGGTCGGAATGGTGGACGCTGTGGCGCCGCACTGCCGGTGGCCTGGACGAAAGCGCGCAGCTGCGCTTGCTGGACGACATCGCCTTCTACCTGCAGCCCCCGGGCACGGCGCGCTACAAGCGCCCCGCCGGCGCCGCCAAATCAGGCTACGCCGACATGGTGCGGCTCGCGGGATCGCTGGAACGCGTGCCCGTCGAGCGCAAGATCGAAGTCGCCGAGTGGCTGCTCGCGCGGCTCAGGAAGCCGTCGGAGAACCCTCAAGGCTGGTGGGCCGTGGGCCGTATCGGCGCGCGCCGGCCGTTCTATGGCAGCGCGCACAGCGTCGTGCCGCCAGAAGTTGGCTCGCAATGGCTGGAGGCGATTCTTGCGCTCGACTGGAAGAAGGTCGAGCCGGGCGCGTTCGCCGCCGTGCAGATCGCCCGCATGACAGGGGACCGGTCGCGGGACCTGCCGCTGGAGATCCGCATGCGCGTGGTCAGCCGGCTCGAGGCCGCCAACGCGCCACGTAGCTGGATCGACATGGTGCGCACAACGGTGGAACTCGATGAGGCCGATGAAGGACGGGTCTTCGGCGAGTCGCTGCCGGCGGGGTTGACGCTGATCGTGGCCTGAGTGCAATCGCGGCGGGCCGGCTTGACCTAGCCGACCTCCGCGAATCTTCGCAGCGACGCGAGATCCAGGAGCTCGATGGACCCGCGCGTGCGCTGCACCAGGCCCTGCGCCTCGAAATCCCGGAGAATCTGGTTCACCGTTTGCCGGGAAACCGACAGCATCAGGCCGAGTTGCTCTTGCTGCACGTTGATCACCCGCTTGCTCTGGCCATGGCGCTCGCCATAGCCGCCTGCGATGGCCAGCAAGCGGCGCGCCAGCCTGACCGGCACAGGCATCAGCACCGACGACTCAATGGCTTCAAACGCCAGCCTGAGCTTTGGAGCCATCAACTGGCCCACCGCTTTCCAGTGCACCGGATTTTCGTCGAGAAACCGCACCGCATCCTGCTGGCCGATATGCAGCAGCACCACGTCGGACTCGATCCAGGCATCGTGGGCGCGCGGCAAGGCGTCAAACAAGGCAACCTCGCCGAACCATTGCGGCGTTTCCGCAAAAGCCAGCAGTGCCTCCTTGCCATCGGGGGAGGAACTGGTCATCCGGATGGCGCCAGCCACCACAAAGTACAGGCCATCCGCCGGGTCCCCGTGCGCGAACAAGCGCTGGCCCGCAGCCAGCAACCTGACCTTGGCGTGCGCCACGATCCACCGTTGAAAATCAGCGGCAAGACCGGCGAACCATACACTGGATCGCAGGGCGGCGAGGTGGTCTTCGGGGGTGGATAACTTTGACACAGCGCCAATCTTAGTCTTATGTCAGGAAGGCGACATTGTAGTCGGCCGTTCCCTGCAAAGATCGCTCATTGCAATCGAGGACCGGGATAAAAACCCTGGAAACCCGGAAGACCCGAAGCACCGCCGACTTCGCCATCCCGGCAACAACCGCAGCAACAAACCCGATAAGAGGAACGAGGCTATGGACGTAGCGACCTCCCCCGCTCTCTACAAGCGTGACTTTCCAGCCGCATTCCGCGCGATCCGCAAGCTGCTGGCAAACGGAGACGACACCACGCAAGTGTTTCTCATCATGCGCGCCCTCAACGGGCCGTCCGCGCCGAAGAACTACGCGCGGCTCCTGCGGACCACGAGCGGGCGGCGGCTGGCCTATCTTCGCGTTGAACTGACGGAGCGCTTCTCCGACCCGGCGTTCATCGCCAGCTTCGCACCCGGCACGCTCGGCGCCGCCTACCGCGCATTCCTGGAGCAAACGGGCTACAGCGCCGCCGGCCTTGCCGCGATTTCAAACCTCAACAGCGAGCCGCTGGTCGAGGATCCCTACGCCTGGTTCGGCAGGCGAACCCGCGACATCCACGACATCTGGCATGTGCTGACCGGCTACAAGGCCAACGAGAACATGGGCGAAGCGGCGCTGGTGGCGTTCAGCTACGCACAGACCGGCGCCCTCGGCTGGGCATTCATCGCCGTTGCTACCGCCTTGCAGAGCCTGCGCAAGACCGGCAACACCGCGTACCTGCGTGCCGTCGTCGAGGGGTACCGGCATGGACGCAAGGCGAAGTGGCTGATGGCCGAGGACTACGAGACGCTGCTGCACGAGCCGCTCGAGGCAGCGCGCGCGCGGCTGGGCATTCTCGAACCCGTGCTGTACCAGGCAGCCAGCAAGGCCGCGCAATGCCAGCCACAGGGCGCGGCATCGCAATCGCTGTCTTCTGACTAAGCTCCGGACGCTGCCTACGGGCCTGTGGGCCGGTGGGCACTCCTGCTGCGATTTTGGCGAATCTCACATTTCATCAATCGCATCCGGCGCACTCATAAAAATTGCATCCCGCATCCATCAATAACTTCCGCAGCCGGGACCCAAAGCACTGTCCATTGTCCATGGTGATTGCAGACGTTTGGCAGGCGCCACCGGGAATGCTATGCTCCGCGTACGCTTGCTGCCGTCGGCGGCAAGCGTCATTCAACGAACACAAGACTCCATAATCCATGGCTACCAAAGCAAATGCTGTCGTAAAGACCACCACCAAGCCTGCCGCCAAGAAAGCGGCGCCGGCAAAGAAGGCGGCTCCGGCAAAGAAGGTCGCAGCGGCCGCGCCGGCGGTGAAACCCCTGAAGGACACGTTCAACAAGTCCAGCCTGGTGGCCCACCTGGTGGCCCAGACTGAACTGGATGCCAAGACGGTCAAGACTGTGCTGCTCCATCTGGAAAACACCATCCTGAGCGCGGTGCACAAGAAGGGCGCCGGCGAATTCACCCTGCCGGGCCTGTTCAAGGTCGTGGCAACCCAGGTTGCCGCCACCAAGAAGCGCTTCGGCAAGAACCCGTTCACCGGCGAAGACCAATGGTTCGCTGCCAAGCCGGCGACCGTCAAGGTCAAGGTTCGCCCGATGAAGAAGCTGAAGGACGCCGCGCTGTAAGCTGAGCGGCAAACAGAACGCAGCTGGAACAAGAGGGAGCCCGCGTGGCTCCCTCTTGCATTGCAGGTCAATGCCCGAGATCGAGTTCACGCGATGAAGATCAGGTCCGAGTGGATTCTTGAGTGCGAGCCACGGCATGTCTGGCCGCACTTCCTTCATGCCCGCATGGATGCGTCGCGCCCGCTGCTGTTCTGGCTGGGGATTCCAAAGCCAATGAGCTGCCGCGTCCTGGAGGGCGTCGCCGCGGTCGGCAATACGCGGCAATGCACCACGGACCGGGGCACCATCAACCAGCGCATCCTGCAACTGGAGCCGAACCGGCTGCTGCAGTACCAGATGCAGGAAAGCACAGTCTGGTGCCGAGCCTGGGTCGGCAAGCTGATCGACACCTTCAGCCTGGAGCCGCTGGGCGATGGCAGGACACGGGTGATGCGCACGACCGAGTTCGAAGCCACGGGATTGCTCAAGGACATCCGGCTCGTCGGTCTCTGGGCGGCGCTGCGCCAGGCGCATGCCTATGCCGCGCGAAACTGGCAGCGGCTGGCACTGCAGAGCCAGCGCGAATCCGCCTGAGCACACCCTCCTCGCCAGGCCGCTCTCGCGGCCTGCCGGCCGGGCGACAAGCCCCGCCACTCAAGTTCCCACCTCGACAGCCGATATTCACCATAGTCCGCAGATGCGTTCGCGACAAACGGCGCGGCTGACAACAGAGCGAATCCGGGTCCTATGGGCCAGCATTTCGCCGCCTTATTATTTCCATTCAGGTAGAAGAAAATGAAGAATCTTGGAATTGGGGTACGCCTTGGCATTGGCTTTGGCGTGGTGCTGCTGCTGTCAACGCTCATGACCGTGTTCAGCATCCTGGGGCTGCAGGACGTGGCCAGCCACACGCACGACATGATGCAGCAGCCGCTGGCCAAGGAACGCGTCGTCAGCGACTGGTATCGCCTGATGCATACGAGCGTGCGCCGCACCACCGCGGTGGCGCGCAGTGCCGATCCGAGCCTGGGCGCGTTCTTCGCCGCCGAGACGAAGGGGTCCGTCGACGCCATCGCGGCGTTGCGCGACAAGATCGAGCCGATGCTGTCCTCCGACGCGGAGAAGGCGGCATTCAAGACGATCCAGACCGTGCGCAAGCCGTACAACGACTCGCGCGACAAGATCACCAAGCTCAAGGAAGCCGGCCAGACTGAAGAGGCCAACCAGGTGCTCGAGAGCGAGTTCGTGCCCGCCGGCAACGCCTATCTTGCCGAGATCCAGAAGCTGCTGGATATCCAGCGCGCCAGCATTGACCAGACCGCACTGGATATCAACGAGATCTACCTCTCCGCGCGCAATCGCCTGATCGCGCTTGGCGTGCTGGTGCTGGCCATTGGCGTGGCGTTCTCGGTATGGCTGACCGCCGGCATCACCGCGCCGCTGCATCGCGCCGTGGGCTTCGCACGCAAGGTGGCGTCTGGCGACCTGACCAGCCACATCCGCTCGGATAGCAAGGACGAGACCGGCCAGCTGCTGCGCGCCCTGGGCGACATGAATGGCAACATCCTGCGCATCGTGACCCAGGTGCGCACCGGCACCGAATCCATTGCGTCCGGCACGAGCCAGATCGCCGCAGGCAACACGGACCTGTCCCAGCGCACGGAAGAACAGGCGTCGTCACTGCAGGAGACGGCCTCCAGCATGGAGGAGCTGACCAGCATCGTCCGCCAGAACGCGGACAACGCCAAGCAGGCCAGCTCGCTCGCCGTCAACGCCTCCGAGATCGCAATCAAGGGCGGCGCGGTGGTTGGCCAGGTGGTCGACACCATGCAGGAGATCAACGGCGCCTCGCGCAAGGTGGTCGACATCATCGCCGTGATCGAGGGCATCGCCTTCCAGACCAACATCCTCGCCCTCAACGCCGCGGTGGAAGCCGCCCGCGCGGGCGAGCAAGGCCGGGGCTTTGCGGTGGTGGCCGGCGAGGTGCGCAGCCTGGCGCAGCGCAGCGCGACCGCCGCCAAGGAGATCAAGTCGCTGATCGGTGACTCGGTCGAGCGCGTGGAAAAGGGCTCGCAGCTGGTTACCAAGGCCGGCCAGACCATGGATGAGATCGTGGGCGCGGTAAAGCGCGTGACCGACATCATGGGCGAGATCAGCGCCGCCTCGGCCGAGCAGAGCGCCGGCATCGAGCAGGTCAACCAGGCCGTCACCCAGATGGACACGGTAACGCAGCAGAACGCCGCACTGGTGGAGCAAGCCGCTGCCGCTGCGGGATCGCTGGAAGAGCAGGCCCAGCGCCTGAAGGAAGCGGTATCCACGTTCCGCCTCGTGGCTGCCTGAACCGTGCCCTAACCGCCCCTGATCCTCCTATGGCGCGCCGCCAGCCGCTTGCCGGTCACGCCAGCGCAAATGTGGCAACTGCCGTCGTCTTGTGAAGGACGACGGCATCGTACAGCGCCACCAGCGCTTCTTGAATGGCAGCGGCAATGGCCGGCGTCGAGACCATGCCATCCTCATCCAGCCTGGCGCCCAGCAATGGCACGGTGATCGATGCCGGCTCGATCATGACGGCGGCCATCGTCTTCAAGGTCTCGCGCAATGCCGCATCGGCATGGTGCGCGCGCGGCGATGCATTGAGCACGGCGACCGGCTTGTAGGCGAACGGCTCGTAACCCACCAGCCAGTCCAGTGCATTCTTGATCGTGCCGGTCACGCCGTGCGCATACTCGGGGCTAGCGATCAGCAGCGCGTCCGCTTGCGCCACTTCGGCAAACAAGCGTGTGACACTGGCATGCGGACAAGCCTCGTCGTCCGGGTTGAACAGCGGCAACGCCCCAAGGCCGCTGAACACGGCAACCGACACATTCGCTGGCGCCAGCCGCGCGGCCGCGCGCAGCAGTGCGGAATTGATGGACACAGCCCGCAGGCTGCCGGATAGCGCAAGTACTTTCATCATTCCCGATTTGCACCGCATGGGTGGTGTCTGAGCCAGCGCGCATTCTATGCCGAATGCGCGTGGCTGCCCGCAGCCCTTTGCGCAAGCCCCGATTGCACCAAACCGCCCCGCCCCCTAAACTCCTCTGCCAGTGCCCCGCGCCGGCACCCGCACAGCCCATTTGCGGGACCAGAGCGCACTCGACCAGGAGACCATCGATGACCTTTGCCCCCTTGCTGCGTGCCCTCGCGGCTTGCAGCGTGCTTGCCGTGGCGCCAACGCTCGCCCACGCCGCCGATCCCGTCAGGATCGGGCTGATCGCACCCTTCTCGGGCAGCTTTGCCGACTATGGCAAGCAGATGGAAGGCGGCATCAAGGCGTTCCAGAAGCTCAATGGCGACACCGTGGCGGGACGCAAGGTGCAGATCATCAGCAAGGACACCACGGGCCCGGCCCCGGATGTGGCCAAGCGGCTGGCACAGGAACTGGTGGTGCGCGACAAGGTCGACGTGCTGGCCGGCTTCGGCCTCACGCCCGAGGCCCTGGCGGTGGCGCCAATTGCCGAGCAGGCCAGGAAGCCGATGGTGATCTTCAACGCGGCGTCGTCCTCGATCACCACCAAATCCGCGTATATCGCGCGGGTGTCGATGACCCTGCCGCAGATCTCGGCGCCGATGGCCACCTGGGCCATCAAGAACAAGGTGCGCAAGGTAGTGACGCTGGTGGCGGACTACGCGCCGGGGATCGACGCGGAGACCGCGTTCAAGACCAATTTCATCGGCGGCGGCGGACAGGTGGTCGAATCGATCCGGGTGCCGCTGCGCAACCCGGAGTTCGCGCCGTTCATCCAGCGCATCAAGGATGCCAAGCCGGAGGCGGTTTTCCTGTTCCTGCCGGCCGGCGAGCAAGGCGTGGCGTTCATGAAGGGCTTTCGCGAGCGCGGCCTGGCCGAGGCCGGCGTCCGTGTGATCGCCACCGGTGACCTGACCGACGACCACGTGTTGCCGGCCATGGGCGACGCCACGCTGGGCGTGATCACGTCGTTCCATTACTCGATGGCGCACGATTCGCCCGAGAACAAGGCCTTCCTGAAAGCCTTTGCCGAAGCCAACCCTGGCGCCGGCCGGCCTAACTTCATGGCCGTGGCCGCCTATGACGGCATGCGCGCGATCTACGATGCGCTGAAGAAGACCGGCGGCGCCACCGACGGCGACAAGTTCGTCGCGGCGCTCAAGGGCATGAAGATCGCCAGCCCGCGCGGACCGATCATGATCGACCCGGACACCCGCGACGTAGTCCAGACCGTCTATATCCGGCGTGTGGAAAAGATTGGCGGCGAGCTCTACAACGTGGAGTTCGACAAATTCGACAACGTCAAGGATCCGGGGAAGTAGGCCAGGCGGGGTGATGCGGCGAGTCTGAGTGCATCGCGCCTTCACGCTGCCGGAACGGCGATGGCGACGGCGATGGCACGACACGCGCGGGCTGTCTGTGGGCCTCGCGAGACACGCCAGCCTCGCCATCGGGCTGCGCCGCCGCGCCCTGCGCATCCCAGCCACGCCGCTCGTAGCATATCCACATCGCGCGCTGCGGCACCTCGTTGAAGTTGCTGTCGCTGGCGGCCAGCACGCGCGCCCAGACCTCGGGCGTGGAACTGCGCCAGACGCCGCACAGCAGGCGGCGAAAGCGCGGGGCGCGCGCGGCCTCCTGCTCGATGCGGCCGATGAAGGCCGGACCGTGGTATTCGATCAGGTCTTCCAGCTCGCCGGCAGCAAGCGCGCCAAGGACGCGGGGACTGTCGGTGCGGGCCAGGACTTCCAGCACCAGCCGCCATAACCCTTCGGGGTCGTTGACGCAGAGCCAGTCGCAAGCCTGCCAGACCCAGAACGAGCGCACCTCGTGCCGGCCAATGGCCGGGTCGTAGCGGCTGTAACGCTGGATATAGGCGTTGACGAGCCGATTCTGCTCATGGGTTTCCATAGTTCCCCGTGACTACCCGCCTGCAAAAAATGGGCACTGCCAAAGGCCGAAGGCGGTGTTGCCGCCAACGGCCACCAACGTTCGCCGCCAATCGCCTGCCGCCGGTTGACCATACCGGGGTTGCTCAGGCAACCGTCAGCAACCTGTCCAGACTGCCCTTGTCCGCCAGCAGCTCCGTGCTGGTCGACTCAAACACTACCCTGCCGCGATCAAGCACCATCGCGCGCCGCGTCATGCCAAGCGCCAGGCGAGCGTGCTGCTCCACCACGATCACAGCCATGCCGCCGTCCTCGATCAAGCGGCGGATCACATGCTGCAATTCCTGAACAATAATAGGCGCCAATCCCTCCATCGGCTCGTCGAGTAATAGCAGCGCCGGGTTTACCATGAGCGCCCTGCCAATGGCCAGCATCTGCTGCTCGCCCCCTGACAACTGGTTGCCCAGGTTTGTGCGCCGTTCCTGCAGCCGGGGAAAGACTTCATACACCCGAGCGACATCCCAGTGGCCCGGGCGCGCCACCGCCGTCAGGTGTTCCTCCACAGTCAGGGATGGGAACATGCAGCGCTCCTGCGGCACCCATCCCAGGCCAGCGGCGGCGCGCTGATGCGCCGCCAGCCGCGCCAGGTCGCGCCCGCGCCAGGACAGGCTGCCGCGCCGCTGCCGGGTCAGGCCCATCAACGTCATCAGCAGCGTGCTCTTACCCACCCCGTTGCGGCCCAGCAAGGCCAGGCTGTCGCCGGCGTCGAGCGCCAGGTCGATGCCGTCGAGCACGACGGCATCGCCATAGCCCGCGCTCAGCCCCTGCACCCGCAGCAGTTCAGTCATGGGCGGCCTCCCCGAGGTATACCTCCCTGACGCGGGGATCGGCGCCGATCTCGGCGGGCGTGCCCTCGGTCAGCACGCGGCCACCCACCAGCACCGTAATGCGCTCGGCAAAGCGGAATACCAGGTCCATGTCGTGCTCGATAAACAGGATGGTGATGTCGCGCGGCAAGCCGGCGATCACGCCGAACAGCTCGGTGCTCTCCCCGGCCGGGATGCCCGCCGCTGGCTCGTCCAGCAGCAGGATGGCGGGCCGGGTGGCCAGCGCCAGGGCGATTTCCAGCAGACGCTGCTTGCCGTATGGCAGGCTGCGCGTCTCGGTATCGGCTTCGGTGTGCAGGCGCAGGCTGGCCAGCACCGCCATGGCCTCATCAGCCAGTGCCCGCTGCGAAGCCACGGTGCGGTGCCAGATCCGGGTGGCGCCGCTGCGCTCTGCCACCGCCAGCACCACGGATTCGAGCACCGTCAGGCCGGGGAACAAGGTGTTGATCTGGAAGGTCCGGGTCATGCCGCGCCGCACCCGCGCGTGCTGGGGCAATTGCGTGATATTTTCGTCGCCCAGCCAGATGCTGCCGCTGCTGGCCGGCAAGGCGCCGGTGAGCAGGTTGATGAAGGTGGTCTTGCCGGCGCCGTTAGGCCCGATCAACGCATGGCGGGCGCCCGGCGGAAACTGCAGGGAGATATCGCTGTTGGCGGCAAACCCGCCCCAGGACCTGGACAATCCCTCGGTACGCAGCAACCTGGTCATGGCCGCTCACCTCCCGGCTTGCGGCGCATGGCGCGGCGCAAGGCATCCGGCGCGCCCATCAGCCCGCCGCGCGCAAACAGCACGATCACCACCAGCAGCAGGCCAATCCAGAACTGCCAGTACACCGGGTTGATGCCCGCCAGCACATCCTGCGCGACCATGAACACGGCCGCCCCGAGCAGTGCGCCGTACAAGCGGCCCGCGCCACCCAGCACCAGCATCACCAGCAATTCCGCCGAACGCGGGAAGCCCAGCACATCCATGCCGACGAACTGTGTCGTCTGCGCCAGCAGCCCACCGGCCACGCCGGCCAGCGCCGCCGCCACGGCGAACACCGCGCCCAGGCGGCGCGGCGCGTCGACACCCAGCGCCGGCATGCGGCGCGCACCCTCGCGCATGCCGCGCAACGACAGTCCGAAGGGCGAAGCCACCAGCCTGCGCACCAGCACGAACAACAGGAACGTCACCACCAGGCTGTAGAGGTAGGCGGTCTTGCCAAACAGGTCGAACTCGAACAGCCCGAGCAACGGCGCCATGGTGACGCCCGACAAGCCGTCCACGCCGCCGGTCAGGAAGGCCGCCTTGTTGGCCGCTTCGAACAGCATCAGCCCGATACCCAGCGTGACCATGAGCCGGGTCAGGTCCCCGCCGCGCACCACCAGGAAACTCGCCAGCCAACCCGCCAGGCCGGCCACCACACCGGCCGCGATCAGGCCCGAGACCGGCTCGCCCCAGCCATGCGCGGCCAGCAGCCCGGCGGTGTAGGCGCCCAGGCCGAAGAAGGCCGCATGGCCCAGCGAGACGATCCCGGCGTAGCCCAGCAGCAAATCCAGCGACAGCGCGAAGAGCCCGGTGATCAGCACCTGGCTGCCAAGGATCAGGTACCCGGGCAGCAGGAAGAACACTGCCACCGGCACCAGCCAGAACACGATCTCGCCAACGCGCCAGCGGCCGTCGGGCAGATGGGGCAGATAGGTGCGCCGCTCGCTCGCGCGACTCGGCACCTCGTCAACAGCGCTCATGCCCGCCTCCCGTAGAGACCGGCCGGGAACAGCACCAGCAGCAGCACCATCAGCGCATAGATGACAAAGGCGCCTACCGCCGGCACGTAATACTTGCCGGCCACATCGGCCACGCCAAGCAGCAGCGCCGCCACCAGCGGGCCGCGGACGGTGCCCGCGCCGCCCACCGCCACCACCAGCAGGAAATACACCATGTACTTGAGCGGGAACGACGGATCGAGCCCCAGCACGTCGATGCCCAGCCCGCCACCCAGCCCGGCCAGCCCGGAGCCAAGCGCGAAGGTCAGGCTGAATACCCGTTCCACATTGATGCCCAGGCCGCGCGCCGCTTGCTGGTTGTCCACCGCCGCGCGCACCTGCGCGCCAAAGCGCGTGCGCGCCACCAGCCAGCCCAGCGCCGCGGTGATGACCACCACCACGCCGATCAGGAACAGGCGATAGGCCCCAAGGTCCAGGCCCGCCACGCGCACCTGGCCGAGCAGGAAGTCGGGCAGCGCCACCGGCTGCTGTCCCGGCCCGAACACGTAGGTGGCCCCCGCGATCGCCATGAAGGTCAGCCCGATCGAGAACAGCACCTGGTCGAGATGGCTGGCGCGGTACAGGCGCCGGTACAGGGTGCGCTCCAGCACCCAGCCCACCGCCGCGGCCCCCGCGAAGGCTAGCGGCAGCGTCGCCAGGAAGGGCACGCCCGCCCGGGTCATCAGGACCACCGCCATGTAGCCGCCAAACATGGCGAACGCGCCGTGGGCCAGGTTGACGAAATTCATCAGGCCCATGGTCACCGACAGCCCTACGCTGATCAGGAACAGCAGGCAGCCATAGGCCAGCCCGTCGAACAGCACGCCGAGGAAACTGGCGATCATCGCCGGCCCTCCCCCGGCCACGGTGGCGGGCAACCAAGCTTTGTCATGACATCTCCTGTCTGGCAATCGGGACGGGCACTCAATGGCCCTCGAAGGTGGTGAATGGCAGCCCGACATAGGTTTCCGCGAGAGCCGCGGCAGCCGCAGGCGAAGCGGCAACGTATTCCAGCTCGGCTTGCTGCAGCCGTGCCATGAATGGGGTCTGGCCGGGAAAGCGATGCAGCAACGCGGTCATCCACCAGGAAAAATGCTCGGCGCGCCCGGCCTCTGGTGCACGGCATTGTCAGACGCGGAACTTCATTTTGCAATCGGGGGTTCTTGCGATACGGCGCAGGCGCCTGCCAGGAATGCGGCGCCGCTCAGGGCGGGAGGATTGCCACATACGCCAGGCCAGCGGACAGCGCCAGGCACAGCGGGGAATAGACCCACGTATCCAGCCAGGCGAACGAAGAGCCGGTGATGCGCTTGAAGAAGCCGACCAGCCGATAATCACCCACCGCCCTGGCCAGCATGGCCAGCGCGACCAGGCCGATGGCCCATTGCAGGACCGGCCCGGTGCAAGGCGCCGCGGCCAGCCCGGCCCGCGCCCCCACCATCAAGGCCACCGCCGCCAGGCCAATGCCCACCAGCAGCGTGCCCGTGCGCGAGGGCGTAAAGGCGGGCACCGTCGCGCTCGCCGTTGCCGGCGGCGCAATGTCGCCGGCGGCTACCTTGCG
Source organism: Cupriavidus basilensis (assembly GCF_008801925.2). Lineage (NCBI taxonomy): Bacteria > Pseudomonadati > Pseudomonadota > Betaproteobacteria > Burkholderiales > Burkholderiaceae > Cupriavidus > Cupriavidus basilensis. Next base: position 1,811,224 of record NZ_CP062804.1, read on the forward strand.
GGGCACACGGGGAACGGCGGCATCCTTTGCCAGGCGCCCGCCCAGCGCCCAGTAGACATGCACGCCGGCAAGCAAGAGGTAGGTGCAAGCGACCAGCAGAGCGACCATGGCGGCAGGTTTCTTATCTGTGAGAATATGATACGGATCGGGGCAACAGCATAAGCTAGCCGGGCCGCTGCGCAGTGCGCAGTGACTAAATGCCGCAGCCCCGGCCGCCAGGTTCCAGGCCCAGCAGCAAGGAGATCGTCATGTCATCCGATAGACGCCGTTTTCTTGGCCACGGCGCGCGCCTTGCCGCCGCACTTAGCCTGCCCTGTGGCACCTGGCCCGCCAGCACACTCGCGGCGCCGCCCGCTGCAGGGCCATTGCGCCGGGCACTGCCCGGTGGCCACGAAACCCTGCCGGTGATCGGCATGGGCACGGCCGATACCTTCAACGTGGGAACGGAACGCGCCGAACGCGCCCCGCTGGCCGAAGTCCTGGCCCTGCTGCTGCAAACGTCCGGCCCGGTGATCGACACCGCGCCCAGCTATGGCAGCGCGCAAGGCGTCACCGGCGACCTGCTGCGCGACGCCAATGCCCGCGGCAAGGTCTTCCTGGCCACCAAGATATCCAGCCCGGCCGGCGGCGCGGCGCAGGCGCAATGGACGCAGTCGCTGCGCGACCTGCATAGCGATACCGTGGATCTGCTACAGGTCCACAACCTGATCGACTGGCGCGACAACCTGCGCTTTGCACGCCAACTGAAGGATCAGGGCAAGACGCGCTATGTCGGCATCACCCACTACCGCGAGGACGCGCATGAGGCGCTGGCGCAGATCGTGCGAAGCGAACGCCTGGATTTTGTGCAGCTGAACTATTCCCTGGCCGAGCGCAATGCCGAGCGCGCTCTGCTGCCACTGTGCCAGGAGCGCGGTGTGGCCGTGCTGGTCAATCGCCCGTTCCAGGACGGGCACCTGTTCCGCGCCGTCAAGGACCGGCCGCTGCCGCCCTGGGCCGGCGAAATCGACTGCGCGTCCTGGGGCCAGATCTTCCTGAAATTCATTGTCAGCCACCCCGCGGTGACGGCGGCGATCCCCGCCACGTCCAAGCCCCGCAACATGCAGGACAACCTTGGCGCAGGCCTTGGCCGCATGCCCGATGCCCGCCAGCGCGAGCGCATTGCCGCGCTGCTGGCCGCCTGAGCCCATCATGGCAAACCCCACAAACTCCGCGGAGTCCAAGCAGGCTACCCGGCACGGACTTGGCATCCAGCCAGGTGAAGGCAGCGCCGTCGTGGCCGGCTTCCTGTTCTTCTTCTGCCTGTTCGCCAGCTACTTCATGCTGCGCCCGGTGCGAGAGACCATGGGCATCGCCGGCGGCGTGCAAAACCTGCAATGGCTGTTCACCGCCACCTTTGTGGTCATGCTGGTGGCCATCCCGTTCTATGGCTTGTGCAGCGCGCGGCTGCCCCGCCGGCGTTTCGTGCCCTGGGTCTATGCGTTCTTTATTGCCAACCTGCTGGGTTTTGCCGTGGCCACGCGTGGCACGCCGGACAGCATCTGGCTGGCGCGCGTGTTCTACGTCTGGCTATCGGTGTTCAACCTGTTCGTGGTGTCGGTGGCGTGGAGCCTGATGGCAGACGTGTTCCGCCCCGGCCAGGCGCGCCGGCTGTTCGGCCTGCTGGCCGCCGGCGCCAGCGCGGGCGGCCTGGCCGGCCCGCTGCTGGGCGGCTGGCTGGTGACGCGCATCGGCCTGACCGGGCTGATGGTGCTGTCGGCCGCGCTGCTCGCGGCCACGCTGCCCGGCGTGGGCTACCTGTTCGGCTGGCGCAAGCGCGCCGGCGCGGGCGTGCCGGTGGCGGACGATCCGGTGCCGGCGCAAGACCCGGCCCGGCCCATCGGGGGCGGGCTCTGGGCGGGGTTGACGTTGGTGGCGCAGTCCCGTTACCTGCTTGGCATCAGCCTGTTCGTGATCCTGCTGGCCACGGCCAGCACGTTCCTCTACTTCGAGCAGGCCAGGCTGATGGCGCAGACCTTTCCCAGCCGCACGCAGCAGACCCAGGTGTTCAGCGCCATCGATGCCATCGTGCAGGCGCTGACCATCCTGGTGCAGGTGTTCCTGTCGGGGCGCATCGCCAGGCGCTATGGCGTGACCTCCCTGCTCACGGCGGTGCCACTGGCAGTGGCGGCTGGCTTCCTGGTGCTGGCGCTGTGGCCCACCTTTGGCGTGCTGGCGGCCGTGATGATCCTGCGCCGCGTGGGGGAATACGCCTTGCTGCGCCCGGGGCGGGAGATGCTGTTTACCGTGGTGGACGCCGAGACCAAGTACAAGGCGAAGAACGTGATCGACACCGCCGTTTATCGCGCCGGCGATGCCGTCAGTGCCTGGTTCAAGACCGCCATCGACGGCCTATCCGGCCACCCGGCCGTGGTGGCGTTCACCGGCGCCGCACTGGCGCTGGGATGGGCGTGGCTGGGATGGTGGCTTGGCCGGCAACATGAAGGCCAGGCCGGGAACGCCCCGGCGGCGGCCCGCGTCGGCATCACGCCGGTGCCGCGTGATGGCAGCGGCGCTTGAGTGGCCTGGTTGATGCGAGGCGCTACGAACACGATACGCGAATCAGGCTTTGTCCTACACCGCATCCACCGTCACAGTGCGGATAATTGTGACTGTTGTGACGGATTATTTTTCAGGAGCATGGATGAAACCCGGAATTCGAAGCCTCAAGTCAGCCGCGCTGGCAACCGCCCTTGCCCTGGGCGGCATCGCCCATGCCCAGCTTGCACCGCCCGAGCCGCAGCGGCCACAGGGCGAGCGGGCCACGGCAACGCCCATGCCGGCCCAGCCTGCGCGCCACAAGAAGCATAAGCACAAGCACCATCACAAGAAGGCGCCGCCGCAGGCCGCCCCGGGCGCGGACGCTGCGCCGCCCCCGCCGCCGCGCCCCGCCCCCTGATCGGCGTGATCACGGTGATATTGGCGTTACATCTGCTAACCGCGCCGGTCTATTGCGCAGACACCTGACCCCTAAGATGACGTCATGGCCAGCCGCCCTCGCTGGCCGTCTCAAGGAGTCAGTCATGCGCAACACCCATCGTGCCATCCGCGTCGTCGGCGTGGGCCTCGTCGCCGCCGCACTGCTGGCCGCAGGACCTGCTTCGGCACGCGACCGCTACCAGGGCAGCTACCACGGCGGCGGTTCGGCCGGCGCGGTAGCGCTGGCCATCGGCGCCCTGGTCGGACTGGCCGTGATCGGCACCGCCGTGGCCAGCCAGCCGGTCGTTGTCGCTGCGCCGCCCCAGCCCGCATATGGCCCCCCGCCGGGATACTGCTATCGGGATTACGACCACGCCTACGTGCCATGCGCACCGCAGCCGGCGCCCTATTACTATCAGCAGCCGCCGCAGCCGCAATACCAGGGATACCAGGGGTATCAAGGGTACTGAGCGCGGTTCGGTTGCCGCCAGGCACCGCGCAGCCCAGCAGCGCGGCCAGCTTCATCGGCAACTCGCGCGGCACCACCGGAACCCGGGCCGCAGAGCCCCTTGGCGATGCATCAAATTTTCATTGAATGAAAATTCATAGCCTTTGTTTGACCTTCAAACCGGCTCATGCATAAGATCATCCAAAAAAGATTTCACTAAACGAAATGCCGCGGCGCACCCGCGCACACGGCACAACCACCGGGCACTGCCGTCACGGCAGCGCCTGCGAGGAGACAACGATGCACCGACGTGCCACCCTGCGCCTGGCCGCCATGGCCTGCGCCGCCCTGTGCGCCCAGCTTGCGCTGCCGGCGCGGGCTGCGGACAACTACCCCACCAAGCCGCTACGGCTGGTGGTGCCTTTCACCCCCGGTGGCACCACCGACATCCTCGCGCGCCTGATGGCGCAGAAACTGGGCGAGGCGCTGGGACAAACCGTGGTGGTGGACAACCGGCCCGGCGCCGGCGGCAACATCGGCGCCGAGGCCGTGGCCAAGGCCGCCCCGGACGGCTACACGCTGCTGATGGGCACGCTGGGCACCCAGGTCACCAACCAGTTTCTCTACGCGCGCATGCCGTACGACTCGGCCAAGGACTTCGCGCCGGTGACGCTGGTCGCCAACTCGCCCAACGTGCTGCTGACCAATGCCACGCTGCCGGTCAAGTCCGTGGCCGAACTGATCGCGCTGGCCAGGCAGCGGCCGGGCGGCCTCAACTACGCCTCCACCAGTACCGGCGGCTCGCCGCACCTGTCTGGCGAATTGCTCGACAGCATGGCCGGCGTGAAGATGCAGCACGTGCCGTACAAGGGCGCGGCGCCCGCCATGACCGACCTGCTGGCGGGCCAGGTCAACCTCATGTTCGACAACCTGCCCTCGGCGCTGGCGCAAATCCAGGCCGGCAAGGTGCGCGCGCTGGCGGTAACCAGCCCGCAGCGCTCGCCCATCCTGCCGGATGTGCCCACCGTGGCGGAGTCCGGCCTGCCCGGCTACGTGGTGAACTCATGGTTCGGCCTGCTGGCCCCGGCCGGCACGCCGCCCGCGCTGGTGGCGCGCCTGCAGCAAACGGTGGCCAAGGTGCTGGCCGCGCCCGAGGTCAAGCAGCGCATCGAGCAGCTCGGCGCGGTGCCCGGCGGCGACTCCCCCGCCGCCTTCGCCGCGGTGATCCGCGCCGATACCGAGAAATGGGCGCGCGTGATCAAGAGCGCTGGCATCCAGGCCCAGTAAGCCCAAGACGCCACGCAGAACAACAAACCAAGGATCCCGTCATGGCAACCAAGACCCTGCGCATTGGCTCAGGCTCCGGCTGGTGGGGCGACCGCGTCGAACCCGCGGCCCTGAGCGCGCAGCACGGCAAGCTCGATTTCCTCTGCTTCGAAACCATGGCCGAGGCCACCGTCTGCGCCGCGCAGGTACGAAAACGCCGCGACCCCGCCTTCGAAGGCTACGACACCTACCTCGACGAGCGCATGCGCGTCGTGCTGCCGCACTGCATCGCCAACGGCACGCGCATCGTCAGCAACCAGGGCTGGATCAATCCGCTCGGCGCGGCGCGGCGCATCGCGCAGCTGTGCGCAGAGCTTGGCCTGCCCGGCGTGAAGATCGCGGCGATCACCACCACCGACCTGACCGGCACCATCTGCGACCAGCCGCTGGAGATCCTGGAGACCGGCGCGCCCATCGCCACCCTGCGCGGCTCGCTGATCTCGGCCGAGCCGTATGAGGGCGCGGAGCCGATCGTGCGCGCGCTGCAAGCCGGTGCGCAGATCGTGGTGACGGGCCGCGTGGCCGATCCCTCGCTGTTTCTCGCGCCGATGATGCATGCGTTCGGATGGCAGCCTGAAGATACCGAGCTGCTCGCGCGCGGCAGCGCCATCGGCCATTTGCTGGAGTGCGGCGCGCAGGTGACGGGTGGCTATTTTGGCGACCCGGGCTACAAGGACGTGCCCGAGCCGTGGAACCTGGCCTTCCCGATTGCCGAGGTGGACGCGCGCGGCACGGCCGTGATTTCCAAGGTGGCAGGCACCGGCGGCCGCATCGACCTGCAGACCGTCAAGGAGCAGATGTTCTACGAGGTGCACGACCCGCGCCGCTACATCACGCCTGACGTGGTGGTGGATTTCACCACCGCGCAACTGGAGCAGGTTGCGCCCGACCAGGTGCGCATGAGCGGCATCAGCGGATCTGCGCGCACGCCCACGCTCAAGGTCTCGCTTGGCTGCACGGAGGGCTTTATCGGCGAGGACATGTTCTTCTACGCCGGCCCCGGCTGCCTGGAAAAGGCGCGGCTGGCCAAGACCATCCTGGCGCACCGGTTCCAGCTGGCCGGGCTCGACGCGCAAGCGCTGCGCATCGACTTCCTTGGCGTCAACGCGATCCACGGCGAGGCTTCCCCGGCGCCGGCCTGCGAGCCCAACGAGATTGCCGTGCGCGTGGCCGCGCGCACCCTCACCCGGGAGCAAGCCGCCAAGGTCGGCCGCGAGATCGACAGCATGGCCGTGTGCGGCCTGGCCTCCACCGGCAAGCGCGTGCCGCACCAGGAGCGCACGCGCGAGATCATCGGCGTGTGGTCGGCCCTGGTGCCGCGCGCGCAGGTCAGTTCCGAGATCCATTTCCTTTGACCCGTTTCCTTTGATCCGCTGCGAGGCATATCGCATGAAAGTTCTGCTAAGGCGCGTGGCGCATACCCGGTCCGGCGACAAGGGCGATATTTCGAACACCTCGGTGATCGCCTATGACGCCGCGTTCTACCCGTATCTCAAGGCGCAGCTCACCGCCCAAGCCTTCAAGAGCCTGTATGGCGGCGTGGTCACCGGCGAGGTCGATCGTTTTGAGGCCGATGGCTTGCAGGTGCTCAACTTCGTCGCGCATGGCGCACTAGGGGGCGGCGTGTCGCGCAGCCTGGCGCTGGACAACTACGGCAAGGCGCTGGCCAGCGCGGTGTTGCGGTTCGAGGTGGAGGTGCCGCAGGCCTTGGCCCCGTTGTTGCGCGGACCGGCGTAGGCAGGCCTCTCCGGCTGGGTTCCTTGAATAACTTGCGACCCGCAACTATTATGGTTGCGATGCGCAACCAACGGAGCCGCCATGGATATCGTCGAGCCCCTGCCCGAGCCGCGTGATGCCACGATCGCCGCGCTCAGGGTGTTCTCCAGAAAGCTGGTCCGCGAGCTCGGCTTCATGCGGACCACGCTGGCCGATAGCCAGCTTGCGCCCTCCGCGGTGCACGCCATCATCGAGATCGGGCTGGCGCCGGGGCTGCAGGCGCGCGATCTGGCCAGTATCCTGCGGCTGGACAAGTCCAATACAAGCCGGCAGCTCGCCAAGCTTGAATCATTGGGTCTGGTCGTACGCACGGCCGCGAGCGATGATGCGCGCGCATCCCACCTGACCCTGACCGAGGCCGGCAGGCACTTGCACCACCAGATCGATGGCTTTGCCACGGAACAGGTCTCCAGCGCATTGCGGCGGCTGACCCCGGCCGACCAGCAAGCGCTGGTCCGGTCCCTGTCGATCTATGCGAATGCGCTTGCTGCGGACAACGCGCACAAGACCACCGGGGACGATGCCGGCGTGGGCAGCGGGATCCAGGAAGGCTATCGCCCGGGCTGCATCGGCGACATCGCCAGCCTGCATGCCCGCTTCTATTCGCAACTGGTGGGCTTCGGCAGCTTCTTCGAGAACAAGGTGGCCACCGAACTGGCCGCGTTCGCGACCAGCCTGCCATCGCCGGACAGGCAACTGTGGCTGTGCCTGGAAGGCGGCCGCTCGCTGGCCAGCATCGCCATCGATGGCGAACCGGGCGGGCTCGCCCACCTGCGCTGGTTTATCGTCGACAACGCCTTGCGCGGCACCGGCGTCGGACGCCAGTTGCTGGAACGCGCGCTGGATTTCGCGGATGCGCGCTACAGGCAAACCTACCTGTGGACGTTCAAGGGCCTCGACGCGGCGCGCCATCTCTATGAGTCCCACGGGTTTCAACTTGTGCAGGAGGCGCCGGGCGAGCAATGGGGGGCTGCCGTGACAGAGCAGCGCTTTGTGCGCAATGCCGCCAAGGGATGAGCTCGATGTCCGACCGTGGCCGCAGCGATGCCGGGCGGCCGGCTTGCCTGCTTACTCGCGCCCGGCCAGCTCCAGCGCAAACACAACACGCTGCAGCCACTTCGCGGCCTGAACATCCATCTGGCCAAAGTGGCAGCCAAAATGATGGTGCGCCTCGTCGCCGCGCCAGGCCTTTCGATGGCGCACCACCTGCAACGGCAGGTTCAACCCGCCCAGCTCGCCAAGGTCCAGATGGCATTCAGCGATCCAGGTCCCGACCGGCAAGCGCTGCGGGCCGACACTGCGGGAGCGCAAGCCCACGCCGGACACCGACACGTCAGTGACTTCCATCTCCACGAGCTGGCCGTCGCCAAGCACGATCTGGCAGCGGCACTGTCTTTCCTCCTGCGGGCGGACGCGGAAATGCCTGCGCCGCGGGACTTGATAGATCCCGGTCGGGTAAGGGGCGAGAAACGCCGGTCCGCCATCGAAACGGGTGACGGCGGCAGAAGCGATGCGAAACTGGAACGTGATGTCGCCCATCGACGCCGAAGCCGCCATATCGCTGGCGTTCAGGATTGCCTCCAGCTCCACGCCATTGCGGCACCACGCGAGCACGCAGCTGCCTTTGGCGGGATCGATGAACAGAAAGCTCGAAGCCACCCGGTACTGCTGCGCGGGATGAAGATGGAGCCGGATGCGCTTGCGAACCAGATCCTGCAGGATCTCAAGTACCTGGTCCGGATCGCTGATCCGCTCGACATCGCCGTTCGCCACCAATGGAAACGGCAAGGACGTGCCTATGGCTGCCGAAGCCATGGTGGTGGTGCCGGGTGGCCCAGGAGCATGGCCGCGTGCGCACTACGATTCATCGCAACTAACTCATTCAAGACATTGGATATCGGATCGGACAACGCTGCGCGCATCCAGCTTCCAGGCTGCACTTCGCCGCTTTGCATCATTTGTTCATTCGTTTGCATGCTGACGGCTCTAACGGCATTGCAAGCCCGTTCTTTAGGCATCCGCCACGTTCTCGCCCGGACTAAAGATTGGCAGATTCCTGCCGTTAGGCAACGTTTAGCAGCCATGCTTGCGGCCGCCTTTGCCGGTCAGCCACACCAACCCATGAATAAACTTGATCCCGCTTCGATAAACCCGCCGTCACCGGATGGATTCCAGCACGCGCTTGCGGATGAGATCCACGACATGCTGGAAGTCCTGGCTACGCAGGAGCGCTACCTCGACTTGCGCTTGCCGGATGGGCGCACCGTGCGCTCACGGGTATTGTTCGTGGATGTTGCAGCGCGCCAGTTTACGCTTGAGGGCTGCGAGAACGAATCCGACAACCAGGCGGTACTGGCCAGCGCACAGAGCGAGCTTTCGACCGTGCTCGACGATGTCTCGGTCACGCTTGCCCTGGGCGCCGCGAAGCGCTGCGTGTTCGCCGGCGCGACCGCATTCGCCGTGCCGCTCCCGACGATGCTGTCCCAGGTGCAGCGGCGGCGCGACTACCGGGCAGAGACGCTGGACTACAACTACACGTTCGAGGCCCCGTTGCCTGACGGCACCGCACTCGTCCTGGACATAGCCGACTTATCGGCTTCCGGCGTGGGGCTGCGCTCGCGCACGCCAGGGACAACCGCACTGGCCGTCGGGGCGGTGCTCCCCAGAGGCATCCTCAGCTTTGGCTCGCTGGCCAGGCTCGAAGTCAGCGTGCGCGTCGTGCGTTACCAACTGGTGAACACGGCCGATGATGTGGTACACCACTACGGCTGCGAATTCGTCGCGTTCGATCAGGCTGCCTTGCTCGCCTGAGCCCCCCCTCCCGGAGCCATCCATGTACCGCTCGCATCGCCTCTTCGGCGCCCTGCTGCTTTCGATGTTCTCGCTGACAGCAACGGCACGCGACTCGCTGTGCACGAAGGACGAACAAGTTGCGTTCTCCTGCACCGTCAAGGGCAACAAGCTTGTGTCGCTGTGCGCCTCGCCGGACCTGTCCAAAACCAAGGGGTATGTGCAGTACCGCTTTGGCAAGAAGGGCGCCGTCGAACTGGCGTACCCGAAACTCACGGATGATCCCCGCAAGCACTTCCGCTGGGGTGTCACGGCCTACTCCGGCGGCGGCACCGATTACTTCAGGTTCTCCAACGGCGGCTACGACTATGTGGTCTACGCCGGCAGCGGCAAGGGCTGGGAGAAGGAGGGGCTGGTGGTGGAGAAAGACCAGAAGCGCATCGCCAGCCTGCCTTGCCGTGATGGCGGGCTGGGTCCAGACAACTGGGCGGTGATGTATTCCGCGGGCTTGCCGGAACTGGACCAGGGCAAGCCCGCGGAACAGTTCGACATGCCTTGAGGCCTGCCGGCGCAGAGACGCACCGCGCAGACGCACGATTGCACTAGTCTCCCAGCGCCCGGCGCGCCCACGCACCGGTGATGCGCCGCGCCTCTTCCTTTAGCCGGCGTGCCATCTTCGCCTCGCGAGACAAGATCCGTTCGCTCAGTGCCGCCACGCTCAACGCCCCCAGCGGGCGGCCCTCGTAGTCAAGCAGCGGCACGGCGATGCCACCCATCTTGTCGACTACCCAATCCAGGAACAAGGCATGGCCGCGCGCACGGGCGGCCTCGATCTGCTCGCCGATCACCTCGGCGGTGAGGCGCGGGTAACGCGCACGCTGCGCCTTGCCAAGCCGGGTCCGCGCGGTGCGCTCGGCTTCCGGCATCCAGGCCAGCACCGCCAGGCTGCCAGCGCCCCCCCCCCCGAGCGGGCGGCGTGTGCCGATCTCGACATAGTTGGCGCGGATCGGGAACGTGCCCAGCTCGATATCCGCCACCACCGATTCGCCCCGGCTGGCCAGCGTCAGCACGGAGGTATCCTCGAACTCTTCCACCAGCCGCTCCAGGCTCGGCCGCGCCAGCGCGCGCAGGTCGACCCGGCGCTGGGCTACGTCGGCCAGCTGGAATATCTCCGGGCCGATGCCAAAGCGCCGGCTGGCATCGCGAGTGACAAAGCCTTCGGCCACCAGCAACTCCAGCAGGCGCGACGCGGTGGCCGGGTCCAGCCCGGTGGCGCGTGCCACGTCGGACAGGCGGCGCACTTGCGGGTCGGACAGGGCACGCAGGATCCAGAGGGCGCGTTGCACAGGCGAGGCGCGGGAGGTGCGCTCGGCGTCGTGGCTCATGTCTGGTCCTTGCTGGAGGTAGGCGAGGCGCACAGGCGATACGGCAAGGACATTGAGCTCGGGCGGCAACGCGTGGGTGGAACCGGCATTTAAGCCCCACCCGCCGGCCCGGTCAACCAACCCGGCCAGCCAACCCACGATTTTGGCCAAACAGGAGGCGCCCAAGGCCAAATCCGCCGCTTCGGGCGTCCATGGCCACCCTGATCGACGTATAGTGGCAGCTGACGAAAGACGCCGCGCCCGGGCCTGTACCGCGCGGCGCCGACTTTCGTCCCCAGACATCGGGCCGGCGCCCTGGCTGCCAGCCACAACCAAGGAAAACCATCATGAAGACCAAAGCCGCCATCGCCTGGAAAGCCGGCGCCCCGCTGACCGTGGAAGAAGTGGACCTGGACGGCCCGCGCGCAGGAGAAGTGCTGGTGGAGATCAAGGCCACGGGTATCTGCCATACCGACTACTACACACTGTCCGGCGCCGACCCGGAGGGCATCTTCCCGGCCATCCTGGGCCACGAAGGCGCCGGTATCGTCACCGACGTGGGCCCGGGCGTGACCTCGCTCAAGCCGGGCGACCACGTGATCCCCCTCTACACGCCGGAATGCCGCCAGTGCAAGTTCTGCCTGTCGCGCAAGACCAACCTTTGCCAGGCCATTCGCTCGACCCAGGGCAAGGGCCTGATGCCCGACGGTACCTCGCGCTTTTCCATCGATGGCAAGCCGATCTTCCATTACATGGGCACCTCCACCTTTGCCAACCACATCGTGGTGCCGGAAATCGCGCTGGCCAAGATCCGCCCGGACGCGCCATTCGACAAGGTCTGCTACATCGGCTGCGGCGTGACCACCGGCGTGGGCGCGGTGCTGTTTACCGCCAAGGTGGAAGCCGGCGCCAACGTGGTGGTGTTCGGCCTCGGCGGCATCGGCCTGAACGTGATCCAGGCGGCCAAGATGGTGGGCGCGGACAAGATCATCGGCGTGGACCTGAACCCGGGCCGCGAAGCCATGGCGCGCAAGTTCGGCATGACGCATTTCGTCAACCCGAATGAAGTCGAGAACGTGGTGGACCATATCGTGCAGCTGACCGATGGCGGCGCCGACTACTCCTTCGAGTGCATCGGCAACACCAAGGTCATGCGCCAGGCGCTGGAGTGCTGTCACAAGGGCTGGGGCAAGTCCATCATCATCGGCGTGGCCGAGGCGGGCGCGGAAATCTCCACCCGTCCGTTCCAGCTGGTGACCGGGCGCGAATGGAAGGGATCGGCCTTCGGCGGCGCGCGCGGGCGCACCGATGTGCCCAAGATCGTCGACTGGTACATGGAGGGCAAGCTCAACATCGACGACCTGATCACCCACACCCTGCCGCTGGAGCGCATCAACGAGGGCTTCGACCTGATGAAGCGCGGCGAGTCGATCCGCTCGGTCGTGCTGTACTGAGGCCGGCCATGCTCGAGCTTCTCTCCGAACACGGCTGCTTCGGCGGCGTGCAGCGCTTCTATCTCCATGCGTCGGCCACCATCGGCCTGCCGATGCGGTTCTCGGTGTTCCTGCCCGCACAGGCGCTGGTCCAGCCCGAACAGCGCCTGCCCGCGCTGTTCTACCTGGCCGGCCTGACCTGTACCGAGGAGACCTTCATGATCAAGGCCGGGGCCCAGCGCTATGCCGCCGAGCACGGCCTGATCCTGGTGGCGCCGGATACCAGCCCGCGCGACACCGGTATTGCCGGCGAGGCCGAGTCGTGGGATTTCGGCGTGGGGGCGGGCTTCTACCTGGACGCCACGCAGGCGCCGTGGAGCCAGTACTGGCGCATGGAGAGCTACGTGACGCAGGAGCTGTTCGACCTGGTCACCACCGTGCTGCCGGCCGATGCGCAGCGCGTTGGCATCTTCGGCCACTCGATGGGCGGGCACGGCGCGCTGGTGCTGGCGCAGCGTCACCCCGGGCGCTTCCGCTCGGTGTCGGCGTTTGCGCCAATCGCCGCGCCCACGCGTTGCCCCTGGGGCGAGAAAGCGTTCAGCCGCTACCTGGGCGAGGATCGCGCCAGCTGGGCACAGTACGATGCCTCGGCGCTGATGGCGCGCCAGGCAAAGGCGCCCTTCCCCCGCGGCATCCTGGTCGACCAGGGCCTGGCCGACAAATTCCTCGCGGAGCAGTTGTATCCGGAGGTCTTCGAAGCGGCGTGCGCCGCCATCGGGCAGCCGCTGCTGCTGCGCCGGCACGAGGGCTACGACCACGGCTACTACTTCATCTCCACCTTGATGGAAAACCATATACGGCATCACACGGCACAGCTCTGAACCGCGCCGCCGGCGGGGGCGCGGCAAGCTGCCGCTCCCCTGCACGCACGAACCATGTGGACATTGATCCGCGGCGCCGATGGCAACGTACTGCCCCATCACGACAATGTCGGGATCGAGACGCGTGCGCAGCAGCGTTGGAGCATTGCCCTGCGTTCCTGCAAAAAAACAAAAATCCAACCGCAGCCGCTTGTCTGGGCCTGGCCTGGAGGCACCCATACCATGAGCAACCTGTCCGCCATCGAACTCAAGGCCTTCGTGCCCGCCCGCGATGAGATGCGGGATTTCGTGCTGCTGGACCCATCCGGGGTGCTGTGGCGTATCGGGCAGAACCTGGCGTAGAGCCGCCTCGCTTTGGGCAGGCGGCGCCGCTTGGTAATACGTTGAAACAAGCCGGTGGCCGCTGAAACGGAATCCGCCGGGCGCCGCGTTGCCCGCCGGCACACCATGCTGATAGCATCCTCCGGGATCGCGACAACCCCGAGGGACAACACGATGCTCCGCAACGCCAGCACGTTCCGCCTGATTCCCGTGGCAGCTACGTTACTGCTCTCCTGCGCCGCCTTTGCGCAAGGCTCGCCGGCCGGCGGCGACGAAGCCATGAACGCGATCCAGAGCAACTTCGCGCGCATGACGCCTTCGCCACGCACGGTGGACAGCATCAACCAGGAGTTGCGGCAGAACCACGCCGCGCCGGTCGGGACCAGCGGGCGTGGCGGCGGCCGCGGCCGGGGTCGCCAGCGCTCGCAAGACAGCACGCAGAACGGCACCAGCGCCGATACCCCGGCGAGCCAGGACCCGGGCCTTCACGCCAATGCGCCCTCCGTGGCCGCATCGCCTGCCACAGGCAACCCGTGAGCGCCACGCTATGGCTGCACGGCGCCAAACCGCTCGCGGTACTCGCGCGGCGTGATACCTAGCTGGCGCAGGAACGCGCGCCGCAGCCCTTCATCCGACCCAAAGCCCGTGCGTGCCGCAATGGCCTTGAGCGGCAGTTCACCCTGCTCCAGCAGCCGCCGCGCGCCTTCGATGCGCGCCGACTCGATGAACGCCATCGGGCTGGCGCCCGTCTCCCGCGCAAATACGCGCCGGAAATTGCGCTCGCTCATCGCCACCCGCCCTGCCATTTCCTCCAGTGTGAAATCGTGCGCCAGGTCGGACAGGATCCAGTCCTGCACGCCGCGAATGCCGGCATGGCTGGTCGCCTGGCTGGCCAGGTGCAGGCTGTACTGCGATTGCCCGCCCGGGCGCTTGAGGTAGACCACCAGCTCGCGCGCCAGGTATAGGGCCAGGTCCCGGCCAAGATCCTCTTCCACCACGGCCAGCGCCAGGTCGATGCCGGCAGTCACCCCCGCGGACGTCCACAGGTTGCCCTGGCGGATGAAAATGGCATCCGCATCCACCTCCACGGCCGGAAAGCGCTGGCGCAGCAGCGTGGCCACGCTCCAGTGCGTGGTGGCGCGCCGCCCGTCCAGCACGCCCGCCGCCGCCAGGAAGAAGGTGCCCGAACACAGCGCAATCAATCGTCCGATGCGTGGCGCCACGGCGCGTGCCCACGGCACGATGCCCTCGGCGTCTCCCATCGCCCGCTCGATGTCGCGCGCACCGACGATCACTGCGATATCCGGCAGCAGCACGGGATCGAGCCGCGCCGTGGCCTCCAGCGTCATCAACGTGTCCGAGCGCACCGGGCCGGCCTCCAGCGCCACCACCCGCGTGGCATAGGCCGGTGGCTGCCCGAGCTGGGCCAGCCGCACATTGGCGTAGTCGAACACCGTCATCGGGCCGATCGCCTCCATGGCCTTGAAGCCGGGGTACACCACGATATCCACCCGCCTTGGGGCGGCGACTGCCTGCGCTTGCATCGATCTGACCGGAGCGGAAAGCGGCGATCTTAACCCAGCGGGCCATCGGCTACCGCCTCGGTACAAGCATATGCAGCGGCCGCATTAGTCGCTGGGCGTGCAAGCTTGTGCCAACAAATTCGTTCTATTGCAGTGAACCTGTTCTTAGCATGGTGCATATCGTCCACATCCCACCACATCGGGCATACCGCCGCCTAACGAGGAGTGTCATGCATCAAGAGCCAGAGCAACCGTTGGCCGACCACGGTCCCGCGTCCGCGGACCATCCGCGCAGCACCGCCACCCTGAGCCGCCGCGGCTGGCTGCAGGCAGCCGGCACGCTGGCCGTGGCCAGCGGCATCGCGCCCTTTGTCTGGACGTCCCGGGCCAGCGCGGCGGGGCAGCTCAAGCCGATCAAGCTGGCCTGGAACGCCAGCGGCGTGTGCCTGGCGCCGGTCGCCGCGGCGGTGAAGGAAGGCATCTTCCGCAACCATGGGCTGGAGGTGGAACTGATCAACTTTGGCGGCTCCACCGACCAGTTGCTGGAAGCCATCGCGACCAAGAAGGCGGATGCGGGCGTAGGCATGGCGCTGCGCTGGCTCAAGCCGCTGGAACAGGGTTTTGACGTGAAGCTGACCGCCGCCACCCACGGCGGCTGCATGCGGCTGCTCACCCTGCGCAATTCCGGCGTGACCGACCTGAAGAGCCTCAAGGGCAAGACGGTAGCGGTCAGCGACATGGCCAGCCCGGCCAAGAATTTCTTCTCCATCCTGCTGGCCAAGCGCGGCATCGACCCGGTGCGCGACGTGCAGTGGCGCCAATACCCGGCGGACCTGCTCGGCATCGCGCTGGAAAAGGGCGAGGCCCAGGCCGCCGCCGATGGCGATCCGCGCACCTACCTGCTGCGCAAGGAACGCAGCCTGGTCGAGGTGGCCACCAACCTGTCGGATGAATACGCCAACCGCTCCTGCTGCGTGCTGGGGATTCGCGGCAGCCTGCTGCGCGAGGACAAGCCGGCCGCCGCCGCGCTCACCCATGCCGTGCTACAGGCGCAGGACTGGACGGTCGCCCACCCGGAAGAGACTGCCCGGCATTTTGCCGAGTTCGCCAAGGTGCCGCAGGCCGATGTGGTGGCCATGCTCAAGAGCCACACCCACGGCCACCATCCGGTCGGCGCGGACCTGAAGAAGGAACTGGCGCAATACACGGACGAGCTCAAGCTGGTGTCGGTCATCCGGCCGGGCACCGACTCCAACAAATTTGCGGAGCGCATCTATGCCAACGTTCTCGGCTGAAGGACAACACGGCGCGCATGGCCTGCAGGATGCGCACGATGACTTCCTGGCCGTGCCCGCGCCCGCCGTGCCGCGCGTCTGGCTAGGTGGCGCGCTGGCCGCGGCGGCCTGGCTGAGCGTGGCGGCCATCGTCAAGTTCTGGCCGGAGCCGGAGGACTGGCCGCTAACCCATGAGACCGCCTCGCTGTTCACGGGCATTGCCGTGGTGTTGCTGGTGCTGGCCTTCGTGCAGCACCGGCTGGGCGGCGTTGGCGCCTCGTTGCGCCGCGCGGGGCCATGGCTGCTGGTGCTGGCGGTGCTGACCTTGATCTGGGAAGTGGTGACCGCCAAGCTCGGGCTGCTGCCGCGCCCCTTCTTCGCGCCACCCCAGGCGCTTGTCGAAGTCTTTGTCGAGGACTATGCGCGGCTGGCAGAAGCCGTGGCGCATTCGTTGCGCCTGCTGGCCACCGGCTACCTGCTGGGTGCGCTGGCGGGCTTCCTGACCGGCGTGTCCATCGGCTGGTCGACCCGCGCGGGCTACTGGGTCCATCCGGTGCTGCGCTTGCTGGGCCCGCTGCCGGCCACGGCCTGGCTGCCGATCGTATTCTTCGCCTTTCCCAGCAGCGCCAGCGCCGCGACCTTCCTGGTGGCGCTGGCCACGTGGTTCCCGGTCACGGTGCTGACCTGGTCGGGCGTGGCAGCGGTCGACCCGGCGTACTACGACGTGGCGCGCACGCTCGGCGCCAAGGAGCGCTTCCTGGTGCTCAAGGTGGCCGTGCCCGCGGCGCTGCCCAGCGTGTTCGTTGGCTTGTTCATGGGCCTTGGCGCGTCGTTCTCCGTGCTGGTGGTGGCCGAGATGCTGGGCGTCAAGTCCGGGCTGGGCTGGTATCTGCAATGGGCCCAGGGCTGGGCCGCCTACGCCAGCATGTACGGCGCGCTGCTGGTCATGGCGATCATCTTCTCGGGGCTCATCACGCTGCTGTTCCGCTCGCGGGATCGCCTGCTGGCATGGCAAAAAGGAGTGGTCAAATGGTAAGCGCCGTGCTCGACAAGCCCGCCCCGGCCCAACCTGCGCAAGCTGCTGCCGGCAGGGACAGCGCCAGCAACGGCGTGCGCCTGACGATCGACCAGGTGAGCCACCATTTCACCCTGCGCGACCAGGTGTTGCCGGTGCTCAGCCGCGTCAGCCTGACGGCCGAGCCGGGCGAATTCGTGGCCCTGCTCGGTCCCAGCGGCTGCGGCAAGTCCACCCTGCTGCGGCTCGTTGCCGGGCTGGAGCCGCCGCGGCGAGGCACGCTGGCAGTCGATGGCGTGCCGATCGGCGGGCCGGACCCGAGCCGGGTGGTGGTATTCCAGGACCCGACGCTGTACCCGTGGCGCACCGTCTGGGACAACGCCGCGCTGGGCCTGGAGGCGCGCGGCTTGCTCGGCAGCCAGCGCGAGCGCGTGGACGATGCGCTGGCGCGCGTCGGCCTGACCGAGTTCGCGCGGGCCTATCCGCGCCAGCTGTCCGGCGGCATGGCGCAACGCGCCGCGCTGGCGCGCGCGCTGGTCAACGAGCCGCGCTTGCTGATCCTCGACGAACCGCTGGGCAAGCTCGATTCCCTCACGCGCCTGAGCATGCAAGGCGAACTGGTTTCGCTATGGCAGCGCTCGCGCTTTACCGCGCTGCTGGTCACCCACGACGTGGAAGAAGCACTGCTGCTGGCAACCCGCGTGATCGTGTTCAGCGAACGCCCCGCGCGCATCACCGCGGAGATCAAGATCGATCGCGACTACCCGCGCCACCGCGACGATCCCGAGCTGATCCGGCTGCGCCGCGAGATCCTGGGCCTGCTGGGACTGGGCCAGGGATGGTAAGCCATGCCCGATGAACTCTGGCATCTGAACGGCACCGGGTGGCTGGGCCCGCATGCGGTGCAAGAGCGCGATCCAGCGCGCGCCCTGCCCCGCATCCCGCCGGCAGCGCTGCGTGCCGCGCGCCGCGCGGCAGGCGCCATGGCACTGGCCGCCGGTGCCATGGCAATGCCACTTTGGCTGTTCACGGGTGCACCCTGGCAAGCACAACCGGCCGAGCCCGGCCCGCTGCTCCTGCAAGCCAGGGCGCGCGGCGAGCTGGTGGTGGGCGTGCACGCCTATCCGCGCCCCACGCCACCGGGCCGGCCCCTGATCGCGGAGCCCGACCCGGGCGAGGCCGCACTGGCCGCCGAGCTCGGCCGTGCGCTGGGCGTACCGGTGCGGCTGCGTCATCTGCCCGTTGCGAGCTTCGGCAACAGCGCCAACACGGATATCGACCTTGCCTTCGGCGCGCCGCAAGACACCGCACGTCCGCGCGCGGCTGCCGTGCCGGCACCGGCCACGCCGCGCGGCACCTTGCTGACGCTGCGCTACACGCCGGTCAGCCGGCTCGATGCACTCAACGGCAAGACGGCCTGCGTGAGCGCGGGCAGCCCTTTTCAACCCGCGCTGGCGCGCGCCGGCGCCGTGCTGCGCAGCTATCCCTCTGCGCTGCAGGCGCTGCTGGCATTCCGCCGCGGCGAGTGCGCGGCGGTGGCGGAAGACGCCACGCTGGTCGCCCGGGTGATGCGCTTGCCCGAATGGCGCTTCTTTGCCGCGGCGCCGCTGGTGCTCGACGGCGAGGGCGCGGCGCTGGCGCTGCGCCAGCCGGATGCGCAATCCGCCCGCTACCTGGCGCAATGGCTGGCGCGCTGGCAGCGCGACGGACGCCTTGCGCGGCTGCGCGATGCGGCCGCCGGCGACGCCGCTTTCAACATGATGCTGGTGGAAAGCGGGCTGATTTGCCACTAAGCCCCCGCGACGCAACACCAAAGACAAAACGGCACAAGCACACGACAGGAGCAACCATGAGCTTGCAGTCCACCGGCACCACCAGCCGGCAGCGGATTACCCAGTGGCATCGCGACAACGGCTTTGCCTCAGCCGAGCCTGCGGAGCCCGCCCCGCCACCGCCCGACGCGGCCCGCGCGCTTGCCTCCGACGAAGCGCTGCGTGCCTTGTCCGAACGCTTTGCGGCGCGCGCCGCCGCCCATGACCGCGATGGCAGCTTCGCCTTCGAGAACATCGCCGAGCTCCACCAGCTTGGCCTGCTCGCCCTGACCGTGCCGCGCGCGCTTGGCGGTGCCGGGGCGGGACTCGCCGACGCCCGCCGCGTCGTCCATCACGTTGCCGCCGGAGATCCGTCTACCGCGCTGGTGCTGGTGATGCAGATCCTTGGCCACCGCAACCTGGCGCAAGACACGCAATGGCCGGCGCCCGTGCGCGAGCAGGTGCAGCGCAGCGCGGTGGCGCAAGGCGCGCTGATCAACTCGCTGCGGGTGGAGCCCGAGCTGGGGTCTCCCGCGCGCGGCGGCCTGCCGGCCACGGTGGCGCGCCGGCATGGCGATGGCTGGCTCTTGTCCGGCCACAAGATCTACTCCACCGGCATCCCGGCCCTGAGCTGGCTGGCCGTGTGGGGGCGCACCGATGAGCCGGCCCCGCGCACCGGCGTGTTCCTGGTGCCGCGCGATGCGCCCGGCATCAGCGTGGTGCCCACCTGGGACCACCTTGGCATGCGCGCCACCGGCAGCCACGACGTGGTCTTCGACAACACGCCGCTGCCCGCCGCCTACGCGGTCGACCTGCGCCTGCCCGCCGCCTGGGGCGAGCGCTACGACCCGGCCTGGGCCGTGTGGACATCGACCCTGCTCGGCACGCTCTATGACGCCGTGGCGCGCAGCGCCCGCGACTGGTTCGTGGGATGGCTCAACCTGCGCGCCCCCGGCAGCCTGGGCGCGCCGCTGGCCACCTTGCCGCGCTTCCAGGAAGCGGTGGGCCGCATCGACGCCTGGCTGCTGGCCAACCGCGTCCTGCTGGAGCGCTTCAGCGCGGACGCCGATGCCGGCGCGCCAGCCAGCGCCAGCGACAGCAACCTGCTCAAGCTCACCGTGACCGACAACGCCATCGCCGCCGTCGAGCTCGCGCTCAGGCACGCCGGCAACCCCGCCCTGTCGCGCGGCAACCCGCTTGAGCGCCACTACCGCAACGTGCTCTGCAGCCGCATCCACACGCCGCAGAACGACGCGATCCTGACCGGCGCGGGCGCGCAGGCCCTGCGCGCGGCGGCCGACGTCGCAACCCATGCCGCGGCAGCCACGCCGCCCGGCACCCAAGCCTGAGGCCATCATGACCCGACCCGACTCCCAGCCGCGCCGCATCGCCATCGTCGGCGGCGGCATGGCCGGCACCCTGAGCGCCATCCGCCTGCTGCGCGACAGCAGCGCCCCGCTTGCCATCCATCTGTTCGAGCCGCGTGCCGAGCCGGGGCGCGGGCTGGCCTACAGCACACAGGACCCGGCCCACTACCTGAACGGGCCCGCGCTGAACTTCAGCCTTTATCCCGAAGCGCTGGAGGACTTCGCGCAATGGCTGGTACGCCACGGGCATGCCAGCCCAGCCGAGGCCGACAATGCCTTCGCCCCGCGCAGCGTCTATGGCGACTACCTGGGAGACACCCTGGCGCGCGCCCTGGCCGACGCCGCCGGACGCGCCACGTTGGAGCACGTGCGCACGGAAATCACCGACGTGACCATTGGCGTGCCGCACCGCGTGCGCAGCGCCGACGGCCGCGCATGGGACGCCGACCACATCGTGCTGGCCACCGGTGTGCAGCAGGCACGGCCAGCGCTGGCACAGGACGACACACTGGAAACCGCTGGCCGCTACATCCCGGATCCCTGGCAACCCGACGCGCTGGCCCGGCTCGCAAGCGCGCGCGATATCGCCTTGATCGGCACCAGCCTGACCATGCTCGACGTGGTTGCCACGCTGGAACGGCTCGGCTTCACCGGCACCTACCACGCGTTCTCGCGGCGCGCGCTGGTGCCCTGGCTGCGCCACAACGCCGGCCCCTGCGACGACTTCCTCGCCGCCGCCGGGCCCGAAGCGCTGGCCGCGCCCACCGCCCGCAGCGTGGTCCGCTGGGTGCGCCGGCAGCGTTACAAGCTAGCCGCCCAGGGCCTCGACTGGCAAAGCGTGCCGCCCGCGCTGCGCACCTACATCGCCCCGCTGTGGGCAGCCGCCAGCGTGCCGGAGCGCCAACGCTTCCTGCGCCATGTGCGTCCCTTCTGGGACAACCTGCTGCATCGCGCGGCACCGCCCACGCACGCGGTCTTCGCGGCAGTGCGTGCGCAGGGCCGCCTGCATGTGCACGCCGCCCGCGTCACCGCGCTCGAAGCCGTGGCCAGCAAGAATAAAGTGAACAACGCCAGGGGCTGGCAACGCGGCCCCGCAGGCAAGGCGGAGAAACCCGTCCGGGTGGCCCTGCACCTCTCCCGCGAACTAGAGGCCCCGGCGACGGTGGACGCCGCCATCAACTGCACCGGCGCGGAATACGGCTGGCACGCCGGCAACACCCGGCCGCTGGTGCGCAGCCTGCTGGCGCGCGGCCTGGTGCGGCCAGCGGCAGCCGGATCCGGCCTGGACGGCGACGGGCACGGCCGCGTATTCGATCGCGGCGGCCGCCTCGTGCCGGGCCTCAGCGCACTGGGCGCGCCGCTACGCGGGGCGCTGTGGGAGTCCGGCACCATCATCGACGTGCGCAACCAGGCGGCAGCGCTGGCGGCGCGGCTGGTGGAGGAACTCGGACTAACTGCCGAGATCGAGGCGCAGGCTGCCTAGCAGGCTGGCGGCTGGCGGCTGGTATACGGCCAGAGGGCGGGCGCACCCTGAATCCAGCAACGCTTGCCAAGCCGACCCGCCGTTGGCATATAATCTGGCCCGGGCGCAGGCAGGGCGCCCGCTCCCGCAAAAGCCAGCGCACCTGCCTGCCCGTACCGTACGGTGCCGAGCGATCCAGCCCGGCACCGCCAGTTCGTTGCAAGAACCACACCGTTGACCTTTTTTGCCGCCGCGGGAAACGGCATTGCAAAGGACATGACATGTGGCTCACAACGCTCAACACATCCGCTCGCCCCGCCAATAGCGACTTCCTGCGCCGCCATGCACGCAGGCTGCTGCGCCAGCTCCACGCCGAACAAGCCATGCAGGCGCTACCGGTGATCCGACGCATCCACCGCGCGCAGGTACGCGCGCAAAGCGTCGCGGAACTCTACCGGCTGCGCCACACCCTGCAGCTCAAGCACTGCCTGCAACTGCTGGCGGCCGAACTGGGCTACGCCAGCTGGTCCGCATGCAAACGCGACATCGACAGCCGGCCCGCCAGGGTACTGGACCGCTACCGCCTCGACCTTGGACAGTTCGGCGACTACCAGCAACTCTGGTTCGCCGACCGGCAAGGCGCCCAGGCATGGCAAGCGTCCAACGGTGGTTACGTGGTGGCGTATGGCGAGCAGGCGGCGGTACTGCTGACGGGCAACGCCATACCGGCGATGCGCGACTGACCGGGGGGCCGTACCGGCCGCCTCGCCCCCTACTTCGCCGCCGGGCGCCTTGCCAGCTGACGGTAGCGCGTCAGCGCCCATAGCGGGAAGTAGGCGGTATAGCCGTGGTACTTCAGGTAATAGATGCGGGGAAATCCCGGCGCGTTGTGCGAAGGATGCTGCCAAAGGCCGCTGACAGCCTGGCAGTCCAGCAGGTAAGCAATGCCCCTGCGCACTGCGGGCGTATCCACCTCGCCCACGGCGAAGAGGGCCAGCAGCGCCCAGGCGGTGCAGTTGGGCGTGCTCTCGCCCCCATTGGTGCCGGCCAGCGCGTCATCGAAGTAGCTATCGTTGGTCTCGCCCCATCCACCGTCGGCGTGCTGGCAGCGTAGCAGCCAGTCGACTGCCTTGCGGATATAGGGCTGGCGCACGTCCTCGCCCACCAGCGCCAGGCCCGCCAGCACGCTCCAGGTGCCATAGATATAGTTGCTGCCCCAGCGTCCCCACCAGGCGCCGTCGGCGCGCTGGGTGCGGCGCAGATAGGCCACGCAGCGCGCGACGGCGGCGGCGTGCGCTTCGCGGTTTCCGCTCAGGCCGATGCATAGCAGCACACGCCCGGAAACGTCCTCGGTGGGCGGATCCAGCAGGGCGCCATGGTCGGCGAAGGGGATGCGGTTCAGGTACTCGCGATCGCAGTTGGCATCGAAGGCGCCAAAGCCGCCGTTGCGCGATTGCAGGCCGACCATCCATTTCACGGCGCTCGCGACCACGTCCTGGTAGCGCTCGGGCTGGCCGATCCGGCGCGCGTGCACGGCCAGCATGGCGGCGACCACCGCACTGTCGTCGATGTCAGGGTAATAGGCATTGGCGTACTGGAACGCCCAGCCGCCGGGCTGCACGGAGGCCGGCACGTGCTTGCCCCAATCGCCGCGCAGGTCTCGCACCTGCCGCGCTTCCAGCCAGTCGTAGGCGCGCTGCACCGCCTGCTGCGTGCACGCGTCGGTGCCGGCGTGCTGCAAGGCCATGATGCTCCAGGCGGTATCCCACACCGGTGACAAACAGGGCTGGCAATAGGCCGAGCCATCGGCACGGCGCACCACGAGCTTGCGGATCGCGGCCAGGCAGGTAACGCGTGCCGGATCGGTCTTCGGCACGCCAAGCAGCGCCATCATCTCGTACCAGTACACCATCGGCGGAAAGATGCCGCCCAGGCCATCCTCGCCGTTCATGCGCTCCACGCACCAGGCTTGCGCCCGGGCGATGGCCCGCCGGCGCACCGCGGCAGGAATCCACGGCTCGATCCTGCGTGCCAGCTTGTCGGCCACCAGGAAGGCCTTGCGCATCAGGCCCTCGCGGGAGAAATAGTGCCGCTCGCGCTCGGGCGGCGTGACGAACAGCTCGCTGACCCCGACACCGTGCGGATTGATGGCCTTGGCCCGCAACGAGCACAGCACCGTCAGCGGCACCAGCGTGGAGCGCGCCCAGTAGGCCATCTTGTCCAGGTGCACCGGCGCCCAGCGCGGGAACAGGATGAGCTCGACCGGCACGAAGGGCGTGGCGCGCCAAGGCACCTGCCCGAACGTGGCCAGGAGGATGCGGGTGAAAACATTGGCCTTGGCGGCCCCGCCCTGCGCCAGGATGGCGCGGCGGGCCTGGGCCATGTGCGGGGCATCGGGGTCGTCACCGGCCGCCTTCAGCGCGAAATAGGCTTTGACGCTGCATGACACGTCAAGCGCGCCGCCGTGATACTGGTCCCAGCCACCATGACGGTCTTGCCGCTGGATGCTGCGCAGGTAGACCGCCATCGCCGCCTGCAATTCGGCATCGATTTCGTCCACGAAGTGCATCATCAGGATGTACTCCGCGGTAATGGTGGCATCGGACTCCAGCTCGAAGCACCAGTGGCCGTCGCGATGCTGGTGGCTCAGCAGAGCCTCGCGGGCCGCGTCGATGGCCCGGTGCAGATTCGCGTCGGCGCCAGGGGTGCCGGCTGTGTCTTGCGTGGGCGCGCCGGCGTCCTGCCAGGCGCCGGGTTGCGCGTTTAGCTGGGTATTCAGCCGGGTATTCAATTGCGCGTTCGATCGGGCGTTCATTGCGGCTGGATTCGCGTCATCTGATCCAGCTGGCGCAGGACCTCCGCCCTCAGCCCGGGCTCCATCGACTGGCTGCCCAGCAGGTCGGCGAGCCACAGCCCGTCAGCAGCCAGGCGGCAAATCATCAGCCTCGCCGCCTCCGCCGCGGGCAGCGGATCGGGGCGTGTGATTTCGGCAATGCGTGGCGCCCACCGATCGCGCGTATCGGCATCGGTCAGCATCAGCGCCAGCAGCAGATGCAGATAGCTGGCGGTGTCCTCTCTGCGCTCTTCCTGCAACGTCGCCCGCATATAGGCCCGCGCCGCGCGGCCCTCGGCCTGCGTGTCGCTGGCGATCGCAGCGGCCACATCGGTGTTGAAGGTCTCAACCGCATCGTCGAAGAGCGCGTCCAGCAGCGCCTGCTTGTTGTGGAAATGATGTTGCAAGCCGCCCTTGCTGACGCCGGCACGCGCCGCCACCGCATCCAGCGTCACGGCGCGCAGGCCGGACTCGATGGCGAGCTGGGCCGCGGAGTGCAATAGCTGCGGGCGCAGCACTTCGGGCTGCTTCTTTCTGCGGTGTGCTTGTGTCATGGACGCGGATCATACCATCCAGACGGATTGTTTTGAATCCGGCTGCACGGCATGCCAAGAACCGGTTTCAGGATGAAGTCTCCTCGCGCTGGAGCAGACCTGCCGGAGCCGCTTCGCCGCCGCTCCAGATCGCCAGGGCAAGCGTCAGGGCGAACGCGCAACCAGCGCCCGCCCCTCCTCTCACACTCACTGTCCCCGCGTATTCCCCACGACCGGATCCATCCCGCTGCGCTCGATCTCTCCCCGCGCCGCAGGCGAAGCCAGATAGCGAATCAACGCGCGCCCCGCCTCCGGATGCTCCGCCCCCACCGGCACGCCGGCGGCGAACGTGGTGATTTTCTGCAACGGCTCGGGAATCTTGCCGACAAAGCTGGCGCCCTTGACCGGCAGCAGCTCGCTGACCTGCTGCAGCCCGATCTGGTAATCGCCCTGCGCCACCACGCTGCCTACCGGTGTCTTCTCGATCTTGTGGGCTCGGCCCTTGACCTGCGCCTCGATGCCCAGCTTCTTGAACATCTCCGTCTCGACATAGACGCCACTGGCGCTGTCCGAGTAGGCGATGGACCTGGCATCCAGCAGGGTCTTGCGGAATGCGTCAACGGTGCTGATATCCGGCTTGGGCGCGCCCTCGCGCACCGACAGGCCGATGCGCGAATCGGCCAGGTCGACCCGGCTGTCCGGCAGTACCTTGCCTTGCTTGATCAGGTCATCCAGCGCATAGGCCACCATGATCACCACGTCGGCGTGCTCGCCGCGCGCGAGCCGGTTGGGAATGGCCTCGGGCGACTTGCCCATCGACGGGCCCCATGCGGTGGACAGCGTATTGCCGGTGGCCTTCTCGAAGCCCGGGCCGAGGGCCTTGTACGCCGCGGTAAATCCGCCCGAATTCATGACCTTGACCTCGTCGGCCAGCGCATTGCCGGCGGCCAGCGCCACGCCGGCCAGCATGAGTGCCAGCCATCGCTGCTTGTGTTGCCGCGGGGGATGGGAAGGGGAAACAAGCTTGCGGGCTGCCTTGACGGGGTACGGCGCTGCAATGGTCAGCATGGTCGGCGTGGTTGGCTTGGTCATATGCGCTCTCTGTGGGCATTGAAATGGGAATCGGCCTGCCCGCGTCAGTCTCCGCGAGGCAGGCCGACCATTCTATGCAAGCACCGCGCATGGCGATAATGCAATGTTTCTTGGCTTTGATCGGTTTTACGCATCAATACCGGCACTGCCGTCCACGCCTTGCGCCGATGTGGCCGCGCTCCGGCCGCGCCGTGCCACCGCCTGCCCGACCATGTCGTACAGCGCTTGCGCATGCGCCGGCAACGTGCGCCCGCGGCGGCGCAGGATGCCCAGCGTGCGGGACACGGCAGGATCGCGCAGGGGGACCGCGACCAGCGTGGCGCGCTCGCCACCGGGCAGCGCCAGGCGCGGCACGGCCGCTACCCCCAGCCCGGCCTCCACCAGCGCCAGCACGCTGCTGACATGGCGCACCTCGTAGAAGGCGGCCGGCCGCAGCGGCAGCTCGGCGAGGGCAAGATCCAGCATCAGCCGGTTGCCGCTCGACCTGGCTAACGCTACCAGCGTGTGGGCGCCAAGTTCTGCCCATTTCACCGAGCGGCGCCGGGCCAGCGGATGATCGTGGCGGCAAGCCAGTACGAAAGGATCGCGCAGCAAGGGCTCGAACAACAGGTCGGCCTCCTGCGTGCCGATGAAGTTCAGGCCAAAGTCCGCCTCGCCACTGGCCACGCTGTGCAAGACGACGTTGGCGCCTTCGTCCACCATCTTGACGCGGACGTTGGGAAATTGCGCATGAAAACGCGCGATCACCGCCGGCAGGAAGTAATGCGCCGCCGACGGCACGCAGGCAACCGTCACTTCGCCTGAGCGCGTCGCGGCCGCGTCGCCGATGCCCATCAGCGAAGATTCGACTTCCGCCAGCAGCGCGCGCGCCTTGCCGACAAACTCCCGGCCTACCACGGTCAGGGTGACACGGCGCGTGGTGCGCTCGAACAGCCTGACATTGAGCGCCTGCTCCAGTTTGTCGATGCGGCGCGACAGGGCCGGCTGCGACAGGCTGAGGGCCTCGGCGGCGGCGCGGAAGCCACCTTGCTCCACCACGGCCACCATCGCCTGCAGGTCGCCGAGGTCAAATCTGATCGGTTGCATTGTGTTTCAGGCCAAGACAGTGATGAAGGGATCAGGCAGACATTGATGCGCCCCGCCGATCAAAGCGCTCCGCCCAGCATTCTAGCCGTCCGGCCCCGGCGCGTCCTCTCGCGCCGGCCTGCGGCAGGCGGATGTCCGACACCCCACGTGCGTAGGTGAATGGAGACAGCGCCATTGAGGTATTCTCGCGAGCTTCGCCGCGAGGCCCGGCGAGACGACCCGCCTCATCAAGCCCCATCGCACCTCATCACGCCCACCCACGGCACCGGAGGAAACTTGCAGATGTCCGACCCGTTCGCCCTGCTAGCCGTTACGACGCTCCTTAGCGTCATGATGCTGGCGATCGTCTGGTCGCTGCGGCGCTGCGGCCAGCCGGGCGTGACGCTGTGGTGGCAAGCCAACCTGACGGCCATGGTCGCGCTGCTGCTGATTACATTGCGTGACAGGATCCCGGACGCGCTGTCGATCGTGGTGGCCAACGGCGCGCTGGCTTGGGGGCTGGCATTGTTTCACGCGGGCATCGCCCGCTTCTGCGGGCGGCGGCCACCCTGGCGCACGATGATCGCCGGCACCCTCGCCGTGGTGGCCGGCGTCGTGACGTGGCGCTACGTATTCAATGATTTCAATACCCGTGTGGTCATCGTCTCGGCATTCCACGCCACGTTCTGCGCCTGCGCAGGGTACGTGCTGGTGCGCTACCGCCCGCGGGCGCGCCCGGCCAGCCATTACCTGACCACCGCCGGGTTCGCCTTCTTCCTGTCCGCGGCACATGTATTGCGAGGCGTGCTCTCTGCGCTCTCGGTCATGGACCACCCTGCCACGACGAGCACGCCCGGATTGAATACCGCCTTCCTGGTGCTCGGCGCACTGGCCATGCCGGGCCTCACCATGGGCGCCGTGCTGATGATCCACGACGCCATGGTGCGCCAGCTCGAAGCCGTGGCCAACACCGATTTCCTGACCGGCGTGATGTCGCGCAAGGCGTTCGAGAACGAGGCCGCGCGCGAGCTGGCGCGCGCCGGGCGCGGCGGCCCCGCGCCGGTGCTGCTGATCATCGACATCGACCACTTCAAGGCCGTCAACGACACCTTTGGCCATGCCGCTGGCGATGCCGTGCTGGTGGAGTTCGCGCGCCTGGCCGCCGCCAGCCTGCGCGCGCCTGACAGCATCGGCCGCATGGGCGGCGAGGAATTCGTCGTGCTGCTGCCCGCCAGTTCGCTGGAAGCGGCCCGCCCCGCCGCCGAGCGCATCCGCCTGCTGGCCGAAGGTAGCCGCGTCAGCGGCCCGTTTGGCACCGTGCGCTACACGGTAAGCGGCGGCTATGCCCAGTGGCACCCCGGCGAGAGCCTGGCGCAGCTCACCGCGCGCGCCGATACGGCGCTCTACATGGCCAAGCTATCGGGACGCAACCGCATGCTGGCGCATGTGCCTGCCCCGGCAGCGGCCGGCGCGCCCGCCGAACTGGCCACTGGCAAACCTCAATCGACCCGCAAAGGCGGCCTCTAATCCTGCAACGGCGTGCCCCGGTATGCCCCGGGCCGCAGCCCGGTCCAGCGCCGGAACGCGCGATGGAAGGCACCCGGCTCGGCAAAGCCAAGCTCGGCCGCGATTTCCGCCAGCGGACGGCTGGAATGGCTCAGCGCTTCGATGGCCAGGTCGCGCCGCATCTCGTCCTTCAGCTGCTGGTAGGTCCCGCCCTCCTCCATCAGCCGGCGCCGTAGCGACGATGACGACATATGCACGTCGTGCGCCAGGCGGTCGAAGGTAGGCCACTGCTCCGGCGGCTGCGAGCGCAACTGGCGCCGCACGCGCGCCATGATGCTGGTGCGGTCGGTGTACTTCACCACCACGTTGTGCGGTGCGTCGCGCAGGAAGGCCTTGAGGCTGCGCTCGTCCTGGTGCACCGGCTGGTCCAGCCAGGCCGCGTCGAACACCAGCGCCGTGGCCGGCTGGCCGAACGCCAGGTGGCGCGAGTACATCAGGCGGTACTCGGCGCTATAGGCCGGCTCCGGATAGCTGAACGCCGCCAGCAGCACGGGCACCCGCCGGCGCAGCAGCCAGCTCATCAGCCCGTGCAGCATGATCAGCATGGTCTCCTGCGCGAACACGCTCGGCGGCTGGCTTGAGGTGGCCGTGAGCACCAGCGCAGCCCGTGCGCGTTTGCCAGCGCCCGGCTCGCCGCCCATGCCTTCGCGCTCCAGCCGCACGCCGATATCGTCCAGCAGCAAGCCGAAATAGCGCACCACCCTCTCCAGCCCCTGCGCCAGCGTCTTGCTGCCCACGATGGCGTGGCACAGCATGGCAAAGCTGCCGCACTTCATGCGGCGCGAGTCCTGGCCAAAGAATTCATCGTCCAGCGCGGCGGCCACCTCCAGCCACAACGCGCTATAGCTTGCCGCCGACACGCGCGCCTGCGGCACCGCCAGCAGCGCGGGCACGATGCCCGCCGCCTGCAGCACCGGCTCCGGCGCGATGCCGCGCGCGCGCAAGCCCGCGATGGCGTGATGCACGAAGCAGATGGCGACGCTGTGTTTTTCCATGGAAAGGCAAGGATCTGGAACGGATGGCTCGCTGGCCCAGGCTTGCCGGCAGTGGCAAACGAGTTCAGCAAGGTTGGCGGATTCTGGCATAGGAGCGCCTCGCCTGTCTTCCTACACTTGCTGCCAACACTCCCGCCCAGTGCGGGCCACCAGACCGCCAGCCTCACCCGGATCGCGTGCCCCCACGCCAATCCCGGCCCAACCCGAGCCGCCATGCATCACGAATTCAGCGAACAGCAAGCCATGATCCGCGACACCGCGCGCGCCTTCGCCAGCGAGCGCCTGGCGCCCTGCGCTGCCGAGTGGGACCGTGCCGGCCAGTTGCCACCGGAGGTGGTGGCGGAGATGGGCGCGCTCGGGCTGCTCGGCATGATCGTGCCGGAGGAATGGGGCGGCACGTATACCGACTACATCGCCTACGCGCTGGCCATCGAGGAAATCGCCGCCGGCTGCGCTGCCTGCGCCACCCTGATGAGCGTGCACAACTCGGTGGGCTGCGGCCCGATCCTGCACTACGGCACGCAGGCGCAAAAGGAGCGCTACCTGCCGCGCCTGGCCAGCGGCGAGATCATCGGCGCGTTCTGCCTGACCGAGCCGCAGGCCGGCTCGGAAGCGCACAACCTGCGCACCCGGGCGCGCGCCACGGACAATGGCTGGGTACTATCCGGCAGCAAGCAGTTCGTCACCAACGGCCAGCGCGCAGGCGTGGCCATCGTGTTTGCCGCCACCGAGCCGGCACAAGGCAAGCGCGGCCTGTCGGCCTTTGTGGTGCCCACCGATACGCCCGGCTTCTCGGTGCACACGCCCGAGCGCAAGATGGGCATCCGCGCCTCCGACACCTGCGCCATCACGCTGGACGACTGCCACGTGCCGCACGACGCCCTGCTCGGCGAACCCGGCGAGGGACTGCGCATTGCCCTGTCAAACCTGGAGGGCGGGCGCATCGGCATTGCCGCGCAGGCACTCGGCATCGCCCGCTCGGCCTTTGAGGCCGCCTGCCGCTACGCCGCCGAGCGCGTGCAGTTTGGCCGCCCGCTGCGCGAGCATGCGCCCATTGCCAACATGCTGGCCGACATGGCCACCGAGCTCAACGCGGCACGCCTGCTGGTGCACCGTGCCGCGCATATGCGCACGGCCGGCCAGCCCTGCCTGTCGGAAGCCTCGCAGGCCAAGCTCTATGCCTCCGAACTGGCCGAGCGCGTGTGCTCCAAGGCGCTGCAGATCCATGGCGGCTACGGCTACCTGGAAGACTACCCGGTCGAGCGCCATTACCGCGACGCCCGCATTACGCAGATCTACGAAGGCACCAGCGAGATCCAGCGCATGCTGATCGCCCGCACCCTTTGAGCCGATTGCCCGACCGCTTTCCTGCCTTGCACCACCCACACATAGAACCGACGGAGACCACCCCATGAGTGCCCAGAACCCCAACGCCGCCGTGCCCACCGTCCAGCTGTTGATCAACGGCGAGTGGGTGGAATCCGCTGCCACCGAATTCCGCCCCGTGGTCAATCCGGCCACCCAGCAGGTGCTGGCGCAGGTGCCGCTGGCCACCGCGGCCGAGGTCAATGCCGCCGTAGGCGCCGCGCACCGCGCCTTTGCCACGTGGCGCCACACACCGCTGGGCGCGCGCCTGCGCATCATGCTCAAGTACCAGGCGCTGATCCGCGAGCACAGCAAGCGCATCGCCGCCATCCTCACCGCCGAGCAAGGCAAGACCCTGGCCGACGCCGAAGGTGACATCTTCCGCGGGCTTGAGGTCGTGGAACACGCCTGCTCGATCGGCACGCTGCAGCAAGGCGGCTTTGCCGAGAACGTGGCCGCCACCGTCGACACCTACACCCTGCAGCAGCCGATTGGCGTGTGCGCCGGCATCACGCCGTTCAACTTCCCGGCCATGATCCCGCTGTGGATGTTCCCCATGGCGATCGTGTGCGGCAACACCTTCGTGCTCAAGCCCTCGGAGCAAGACCCGCTGTCCACCATGGAACTGGTCAAGCTGGCCATCGAGGCCGGCGTGCCCGCCGGCGTGCTCAACGTGGTCCATGGCGCGCGCGAGGTGGTGGACGCGCTGTGCACGCACCCGGACATCAAGGCGGTTTCCTTCGTCGGCTCCACCGCCGTGGGCACCCACGTCTACAACCTCGCAGGCGCGCACGGCAAGCGCGTGCAATCGATGATGGGCGCCAAGAACCACGCCGTGGTGCTGCCCGACGCGCACCGCGAGCACACGCTCAACGCGCTGGCCGGCGCAGCCTTCGGCGCCGCCGGCCAGCGCTGCATGGCGACCTCGGTAGCCGTGCTGGTGGGTGCGGCGCGCGAATGGCTGCCCGAACTGGTGGAAAAGGCCGCCACGCTCAAGGTCGGCGCCGGCAACGAGCCTGGCACCGACGTATGCCCGGTAGTCTCCGTCGCCGCCAAGCAGCGCGTGCTCGGCCTGATCGAAGCCGGCGAACGCGAAGGCGCCACGCTGGCGCTCGATGGCCGCAACGTGCAGGTAGCCGGCTACCCCGATGGCAATTTCATCGGCCCGACCGTGTTTGCCGATGTCACCACCGAGATGTCCATCTACACCCAGGAAATCTTCGGCCCGGTGCTGGTAGTGATCGGCGTCGACACCCTCGACGAAGCCATCGCCCTGGTCAACCGCAACCCCTTCGGCAACGGCACCGGCGTATTCACGCAAAGCGGCGCGGCCGCCCGCAAGTTCCAGAGCGAGATCGACGTCGGCCAGGTCGGCATCAACATCCCCATCCCGGTACCCGTGCCCTACTTCAGCTTCACCGGCTCACGCGGCTCCAAGCTCGGCGACCTCGGCCCCTATGGCAAGCAAGTGGTGCAGTTCTATACGCAGACGAAGACCGTCACCGCAAGGTGGTTTGACGACGCAACGGTAAATGACGGGGTGAATACGACGATCAGCCTGCGCTGATTGGCCTGCGCTGATTGGCACGCATCGCCTTCGGCCAGCGCCCGCCCTCTCCCCCAACCCCTCTCACACAAGTGGGAGAGGGGAGCCAACCAGCGCCAAGATCAACCAACTGTGGTAGCCGTGTTTCCCGCCCCTTGGGGCGGGAAACACCCACGGCGATGCGAAGCGAGCCGTGGAGGTGTGCCAAGGCCGTATGGGGCGCCTCGGGATTCGGCGAAAAGAGCGGAAAAGAGGGACCCATGTCTGAGTATCGCCTTAAGGCGATGCGAGTTTGGGTCCCGGCCGCTCTTTTCGTCGAAGCCCGAGGGGGTAGTCGCCCCATCCGGCGCGCCTTCTTTGCCTACTTTCTTGGCAAGACAAGAAAGTAGGTCGCCGCGCCGCAGGCGTGGTGAAACTGCAGTTGCAGTTAAGCGGTTGCCACAACCACCAACCACCAACCACCAAACACCAACCACCAAGAACAAGGACCCAACATGCACATAGCCTTCATCGGCCTAGGCAACATGGGCGCCCCCATGGCCCGCAACCTGCTCAAGGCAGGCCACACCCTGACCGTATTCGACCTCAACCCCACCGCCCTGTCCGCCCTGCAAGCCGACGGCGCAGCCGTAGCCCCCTCCGCCCGCAAGGCCGCCGCCGAAGCCGACTTCGTCATCACCATGCTGCCGGCCGCCGCCCACGTCCGCGCCACCTACCTCGGCCCGGAAGGCGTCCTTGCCGGCGTACGGCCCGGCGTACCGCTAGTGGACTCCAGCACCATCGACCCGGCCACCATCCGCGCACTGGCCGTCGAGGCCAAGCAGCAAGGCAACCCGATTGCCGACGCCCCCGTCTCCGGCGGCACCGGCGGCGCGCAGGCCGGTACGCTGACGTTCATGGTCGGCGCCGAACCAAGCCTGTTCGAACAACTGAAACCCGTGCTGTCCGGCATGGGCCGCAACATCGTCCATTGCGGCGACACCGGCACCGGACAGGTCGCCAAGATCTGCAACAACCTGATTCTCGGCATCTCCATGATCGGCGTGTCGGAAGCCATGGCGCTCGGCGTCAAGCTGGGCATCGACGCCGGCGTGCTGGCCGGGATCGTCAACACCTCCACCGGCCGTTGCTGGGCTGCAGACACCTGCAACCCCTACCCGGGCGTGATCGAGACCGCGCCGGCCTCGCGCGGCTACAGCGGCGGCTTTGGCGCGGACCTGATGCTCAAGGACCTGGGCCTGGCCACGGATGCCGCCCGCAGCGTGCGGCAACCGCTGTTCCTCGGGGCACTGGCCCAGCAGATCTACCAGGCGGTGAGCCAGGCCGGCGACGGACAGCTCGACTTCTCGGGCGTGATCCGCCAGTACCTGGCCCAAGAGGAGCGGCAAGCATGATCGAGCACGTCATCGACGGGCATATCGCCCGCCTCACCCTCAAGCGCCCGCCCGCCAATGCGTTCAACGCCGAGGGGCTGGCACAGTTGCAGCAACTGGTGGCCACGCTGAACGCGGACACGCGCGTGCGCGCCATCGTGATCACCGGCGACGGCAGCCGCTTCTTCAGCGCCGGCGCCGACCTCAATGGCTTTGCCGACGGCGATCGCGCGCATGCGCGGCTGATGGCGCAACGCTTCGGTGCCGCCTTCGAGGCGCTGCAAAACGCACGCCCCTTGGTGATCGCGGCGATCAACGGCTATGCCATGGGCGGCGGGCTGGAATGCGCGCTGGCCTGCGACGTGCGCATTGCCGAGGAACAGGCCCAGATGGCGCTGCCGGAAGCCGGCGTCGGCCTGCTGCCGTGTGGCTGCGGCACGCAAACCCTGCCCTGGCTGGTGGGCGAGGGCTGGGCCAAGCGCATGATCCTGGCCAACGAGCGCATCGATGCCGCCACCGCGCTGCGCATCGGGCTGGTGGAAGAGATGGTGCCCACGGGCCAGGCGCTGGACGCGGCGCTGCGCCTGGCCGAGCGCGCCAGCAATGTGAGCCCGCGCGCGGCTGCCTACAGCAAGCAGCTGGTGCACCTGGCGCGCCAGGGCGTGCCGCGCGGCCCGGCGCTGGCGCTGGAGCGCGAGCGCTTTGTCGACCTGTTCGACGGCGAGGACCAGCGCGAAGGCGTCAACGCCTTCCTGCAAAAACGTGCGCCGCAATGGCGCAATGCCTAGGAGCCACGCCATGCGCCTGAACCCGAACGATGCCACCCAGGAACGCCCCGCCGCCGCGCCGAGCGCCGAAGACGAGGTGCGCTTCGATGAGATCAACGGCATCGGCCTGATCACGCTCAACCGGCCGCGCCAGTTGAATGCCCTGTCCTACCCGATGATCGGCCTGCTCGATGCGCAGCTTGCCGCCTGGGCCGTGCGCGACGACATCGCCGCGGTGGTGCTGCGCGGCGCGGGCCCAAAGGCGTTCTGCGCCGGCGGCGACATCCGCGCGCTGTACGACAGCTTCCACGCGGGTACGGCGCTGCACCGCCAGTTCTTCGTGGACGAGTACCAGCTTGACTACCGCCTGCACTGCTACCCCAAGCCGGTGGTGGCGCTGATGGACGGCATCGTCATGGGCGGCGGCATGGGCCTGGCGCAGGCCGCGCACCTGCGCGTGGTCACCGAGCGCTCGCGCGTGGCCATGCCGGAGACCGGCATCGGCCTGGTGCCCGATGTGGGCGCGAGCCATTTCTTGTCGAAGCTGCCGCTGCCGCTGGCGCTCTATGTCGGGCTGACAGGCGTGACGCTTGGCGCTGCCGATACGCTGCTGTGCAAGCTCGCCGACATCGCCGTGCCTGCCGCAAGCCTGGAGCACTTCGAGCAGACGCTGGCAGCCATCAACCGGACAGGCGACGTGCTGGCGGACCTGCGCGCCGCGCTGCACGCAACGCCTGCCGCCGGCGTGCCGGCGGCGCCGCTGCAGTCGGTGCTGCCTGCCGTGCTGCGGCATTTCCGGGCAGACGGCAGCGTGGCTGGCCTGCTCGAGAGCCTGGCCGCGGAATCCGACCCGGCCTATGCCGACTGGGCCGCGCGCACGCTCGAGATCCTGCGCGGGCGATCGCCGCTGATGATGGCGGTCACGCAGGAACTGCTGCTGCGCGGCCGCGACCTGGATCTTGCCGATTGTTTTCGCATGGAGCTCGGCGTGGTGTCGCACGCGTTCACGCAAGGCGATTTCATCGAGGGGGTGCGCGCGCTGATCGTCGACAAGGACAATGCGCCGCGTTGGCGCGTGAGGGCTGCGAGCGAGGTCAGCGAGGCCGTGGTGCAGTCTTTCTTCGACAGCCCTTGGCCGCGTGAGGCCCACCCGCTGGCCATGCTTGGCCGATCAGGGCATGCCTGATCGTTGCACGCCGGCATGGCGCCGGCGTGTGCTCACGTGCACGCGGATACGGAAAAACGACGCACTCAGTCCTTGGGCTTTGGCGCGTGGCCGTGCGGCTGGTGCTCGTCCACAGGCACCTTCACCAGCCCGTCCGCGCGGAACATCGCCTTGATGCCGCGCACCGCCTGGCGGATGCGCGCTTCGTTCTCGATCAGCGCGAAGCGCACGTACTCGTCACCGTAGTCGCCAAAGCCGATGCCGGGCGAGACGCAAACCTTGGCCTTGGCCAGCAGTTGCTTGGAGAATTCCAGCGAGCCCAGCGCGCGATACGGCTCGGGGATGCGCGCCCAGATATACATTGACGCCTTGGGAATCTCCACCGGCCAGCCGGATTCGATCAGCCCGCGCGCCAGCACGTCGCGGCGCGTCTGGTAGTGCGCGGCGATCTCCTTCACGCATTGCTGGTCGCCTTCCAGCGCGGCAATGGCGGCCACCTGCAGCGGGGTGAACGTGCCGTAGTCGTGATAGCTCTTCATGCGCGTGAGCGCGGCCACCAGATCCGGGTTGCCAACCATGAAGCCGATGCGCCAGCCCGCCATGTTGTAGCTCTTGGACAGCGTGAAGAACTCCACGGCAATGTCTTTCGCCCCTTCCACCTGCATGATCGACGGCGCCTTCCAGCCATCGAACACGATGTCGGCATAGGCCAGGTCGTGCACCACGAAGATATCGTGCTTGCGCGCCAGCGCGATCACGCGCTCGAAGAAGTCCAGCTCCACGCATTGCGCGGTGGGATTGGACGGAAAGCCCAGCACGATCATCTTCGGCTTGGGATAGCTGCCGCGAATGGCGCGTTCCATCTCGGCGAAGAAGTCCACGCCCGGCACCAGCGGCACGGAGCGGATATCGGCCCCGGCAATCACCGCGCCATAGATATGGATGGGGTAGCTCGGGTCGGGCACCAGCACGGTGTCGCCGCGATCGAGCGTGGCCAGCATCAGGTGGGCCAGCCCTTCCTTGGAGCCGATGGTGACGATGGCCTCGGTATCCGGATCGATCTCGACGTCGTAGCGCTCGCGATACCAGTGCGAGATCGCGCGGCGCAGTCGCGGGATGCCCTTGGAGGCGGAGTAACCGTGGGTATCGGGGCGCTGTGCGGCTTCGGTCAGCTTGGCAACGATATGCGGCGGCGTGGCGCCGTCCGGGTTGCCCATGCTCATGTCGATGATGTCTTCGCCACGGCGGCGCGCCGCCATTTTCAGCTCGGCGGTGATATTGAAGACGTACGGGGGAAGACGATCGATACGCGCGAAGCGGCGCTTGCCTGCGGAGGCTGACATGGATTTTCCTTGAACGTAAGCGCCCGGAACCGTCCGAGCGACGCTGCCAGCCGTTGGTGCGGCTGACCGGAAAGATCTTAGCGGCGAATACCGGCCGCGTCTACGGCTTTTGCAAGCTGGGCGGTAGCACCGCTACGCGCCGGGCACGCCGGCCTTCTTCACCACCGCATCGTCGGGCCCGAGCAAGCGGCCATCCTCGGCACGCACCTCGAGCGGCCGCACGGGCTTGCCAGCCTTGCTGTCCACCAGCACGGAATGCGGCTCGCCAGGGCCATAGAAGAACGCTTCGCCCCACTGCCGCAAGCCCACGACCACCGGGAACAGCGCGCGCCCTTTCGGCGTCAGCACATATTCCTGGTAAGCGCTGCCGTCGGAGGCCGGCACTTGCTCCAGGATGCCGTGCGCCAGCAGCGTGCGCAGCCGGTCGGCAAGGATGTTCTTCGCCAGGCCAAGGCTGCGCTGGAACTCGCCAAAGCGCCGCAAGCCATCGAAGGCATCGCGCACGATCAGCAGCGACCACCAGTCGCCGATCACATCGAGCGAGCGGGCCACGGGACATGCGGCGCCTTCCAGGCTGGTTCGCCGGACCATAGTGCAACTCCGTTTCACTCGCCAGATGCAGAGCGCCGCGGAATGCGGCGCCAGCGGCGAGGCGGTTGCATTGTAAAACCAGTTGATCCGGCCTTCAAGGCTTGCACTGCCCCGGCATGCGCCACTCAGTCGTCGATGTTCTCGTGCACGGCGGCGGCGCCGGCCTTCCAGTAGCTGGCCGCGCGGATGCGGCCTTTCTCGATGCCGCGCTCACCCACCAGGTACTGACGCACGGCGCGAATCGACGCGGCCTCGCCAGCCGCCCAGACATAGCCTTCGCCGTGCGGCAGCGTGACCTCGCGCAAGGCTTGTTCCAGCAGCCCGGTGGCGCTATCTGCCGGTGCGCTGTCACGGTGCTGCCAGCGGATCTCCACATCGGCACGGCTGGACAGCGGGATTTCGGCGGCGGCGTTGTCCACCACCAGCACCACCAGCGCGCGCACGCCGGACGGCAACTCATCGAGGCGGCGACCGATGGCAGGCAGCGCGGTTTCGTCGCCCACCAGCAAGTGCCAGTCGAAGCCCTCGGGAATCACGAACGACCCACGCGGGCCGCCCACGCCCAGATACTGGCCGGGCGCAGCCTGCGCCGCCCAGGTCGAGGCGGGGCCATCGCCATGCAGCACGAACTCGATATCGAGCTCGCCGGCGGCGGCATCGTAACGGCGCGGCGTGTAGTCGCGCGCGGCGGGCTTGGGCTGGCCTTCGGGAAACACAGGGCCGTTGGGGCCAAGCTCCGGCAGCGCGGGCTTGCTTTGCCCAGGCGCGGGGAAGAACACCTTGATGTGGTCGTCAAAGGACGCGGAGACAAAGCCCTTCAGGTCTTCGCCAGCCAGCGTCACGCGCAGCAGTTGCGGCGACACCGCCTGGGTACGCACCACTTGCAGCAAGCGCATCTTGAGTTCATGGCGAACGCGTTGCACGGTGAGATCACGAGTAGTCATGGATTTCCTGGTTGGCGGGAACGAGGGGAATGAGGCATACGGAATGTGGAGTGTCGGGATGCGGGTCAGCACTAGGCACCCTGGCCGCCCGGGCCGGCGTTGATCTCGGCGGTTGCCCGCGCCAGGATGGCGGCGATGCGGCGCTGCTCATCCGGTGTGGCATCGGTGCGCAGCAGCAGTGCCCGCTTGAGCGCCACGCGCGCCTCGACGAACTCGGGCAGCCAGCCGCCCGCGGCTTCACGCTCGTCGGCGGCTACGCCCGCCGCACCCGGCTCGGCGGCTTCGCCCGACAGCGCGCGCCGCACCCATTCCATCTTGCGCGCCACGTGCTTGAGCTTGTTGAGCATCAGGGCCAGCCGCTCGCGGTTGGCGTCAAGATGGGCCAGGCCCGGCCCCGCCAGCTGATAGCGCTTTTTGTTGCCCTCGGTATCCACCGTGGCGTAGCCAAGTTCTTCAAGGAAGGTCAGGGCCGGATAGACCATGCCCGGGCTGGGCTTGTAGAAGCCGTTGGTGCGAGCCTCCAGCGCCTTGATCAGCTCGTAGCCATGGCTGGGCTTCTCTTCCAGCAAGGACAGCAGCATGAGTTGAAGATCGTCCGAACTGAACTTGCGGCCGCGCCGCCAGCTATCGCCGTCGCCGTCGAAACCATCGCCGCCACCGCCAAAGAAGCCGCCGGGGCCGCCGCCGTGGTGGTGGCGGCCAATGGCATGGCGGCCATGGTGCTCGCCATGGTGCGAGGAATCCGAGGAATGAGAGGAAAAATGGGAAGACAGATGGGCAAGCATGTGATGGCTAAGCCTGCCCAGAAGGGGGTGGTGACGCATCGCCGCAGCTCCTACGTATCGAAAAACATATCTTAAGATATATATCGTACGTAAGGATGTCAAGGCGAGATTTTCGGGCGGGTCCGGGAACTGCTGACCATCCGCGCCGCGCTGAAGGCGGCGCCCGGGCCTTTTTGTGAACCCGCCCCACTTTTGCTAACCCGCTGAATGCTACTTGCCCGCCTTCACCGTGCTATAGCTCGCCATCAGGTTGCGATAGTCGGGAATGTGATTGGCGAACAGCGTGCCCAGCCCTTCGATATCGTTGCGCCAGTCGCGGTGCAGTTCGCAGGCCACGCCGAACCAGCTCAGCATCTGCGCCCCGGCTTGCTCCATGCGGGCCCATGCGGCGTTGCGGGTGATCTCGTTGAAGGTGCCCGATGCATCCGTGACGACGAATACGTCGTAGCCTTCGGCCATCGCCGACAATGCCGGGAAAGCCACGCAGACCTCAGTCACCACGCCAGCGATGATCAACTGCTTGCGCCCGGTGGCCTTGACCGCCTTGGTGAAATCCTCGTTGTCCCAGGCATTGATCTGGCCAGGGCGCGCGATGTATGGCGCATCGGGAAAGGTCTGCTTGAGCTCCTGCACCAGCGGCCCGTTCGGGCCATCTTCGAAGCTGGTGGTGAGGATGGTAGGCAGGTTGAAATACTTGGCCAGATCCGCCAGCGCGAGCACATTGTTCTTGAACTTGTCGGGCTCGATATCACGGACCAGCGATAGCAGGCCGGCCTGGTGATCGACCAGGAGGACGGCGGCCTGGCTCTTGTCCAGGCGCTTGTAGGGGGTTGCCATGAGAATCTCCTTTCATTGATTCACGATTTGCGATTGACGTCGAATGGGTTAGCGTCCGACGCTGACTACGCCGCTTCGATCTGCCCGAAGCGGCCGCTGCGAAAATCCTGCAGCGCTTGCTTGATCTCTTCCTCGGTGTTCATCACAAACGGCCCGTAGGTCGCCACCGGCTCGTCGATGGCCTCGCCATGCAGCACCAGCACCAGCGCGTCGCTTGTGGCCGCCAGCGCGAATCCGGCGCCCGCGCGATCGAGCAGCACCATCTGCCCGGCTTGGGCGGCCTCGCTGCCGTTGACCAGCACGTTGCCGCGCAGCACCACCAGCGCCACGGTGCGCCCCTCGGGCGCAGGCAGGTCCACGTCCGCGCCGTGGCGCAGTTGCACGTCCCATACATCCATCGGCGTGAAGGTGCGTGCCGGCCCGCGTGCGCTTTCGCCTGCGCCCCAATACTCACCCGCAATCACGCGCACCTGGCCGGCGCCGCCGGGCAACGGCACCGACGGGATCTGCGCCGACACGATGGTCTGGTAGCCGGGCGCGGCCATCTTGTCGCTGGCGCGCAGGTTCACCCACAACTGCACCATTTCCAGCGTGCCGCCGGTGCGGGTGAAGGCCTCCGAGTGGAACTCCTCATGCAGGATGCCGGACGCTGCCGTCATCCATTGCACGTCGCCGGGGCCGATGCGCCCGCCCTGCCCCGTGGAATCGCGATGCTCAAGCTCGCCCTGGTAGACGATGGTCACCGTCTCGAAGCCGCGGTGCGGATGCTCGCCCACGCCGCGCCGCCGGGCGGCAGGCGAGAACTCAGCCGGGCCCGCATGGTCGAGCATCAGGAAGGGGCTCAGGTGACTGCCAAGGCTTTGCTGCGAGAACAGCGTGCGCACGGGAAAGCCGTCGCCCACCCAATGGGCATGCGGGGCACGGTAGGTGCCGGTGATCTTCTTCATGGGAACTCCTGGACGGTGGCGGGCTGGCTTTGCCCCTGACGAAGACAAGCTTAGGCCTGCGGCTGGAACGCCGGTAGCCGCCGTGCGTTATCCTCAGTGTCCT
Organism: Cupriavidus basilensis; assembly: GCF_008801925.2. Lineage (NCBI taxonomy): Bacteria > Pseudomonadati > Pseudomonadota > Betaproteobacteria > Burkholderiales > Burkholderiaceae > Cupriavidus > Cupriavidus basilensis. The sequence goes on from NZ_CP062804.1 coordinate 1,852,823, forward strand.
ATTGATAGGACGATGACCCGATGCATCCCGACCTCAACGACCTTTTCTACTTTGCCCAGGTGGTGGACCATCAGGGCTTTGCGCCGGCAAGCCGTGCGTTGGGCATCCCTAAGTCCAAGCTGAGCCGCCGCGTGGGCGAACTCGAAGAACGCCTGGGCACGCGCCTTATCCAGCGCTCGACGCGGCATTTCTCCGTGACCGAGATCGGGCAGAGCTACTACACGCACTGCAAGGCCATGCTGGTGGAGGCCGATGCCGCGCAGCAGGCCATCGACCTGACGCACTCGGAGCCCCAGGGCATCGTGCGGGTGACCTGCCCGGTGGCGCTGCTGCACGCGCGGATCGGCGCCATGATCGCGGAATTCATGGCGGCCTACCCGAAGGTCGTCGTGCATCTCGAGGCGACCAACCGCCGTGTGGATGTGATTGCCGAGCGCATCGACGTGGCGATCCGGGTGCGGGTGCCGCCTTTGAGCGACAGTGACCTGGTGATGCGCACGCTGGCCACCCGCGCGTGGTGCCTGCTGGCCAGCCCCGCGCTGCTGGCGGGCCGTACCATGCCCGCCGTGCCGGCCGACGTGGCCGAGCTGCCCACGCTAGACTGGGGCCCGCCGCAACCCACGCATAGCTGGCGGCTGCAGGGGCCGGAGGGCGCCAGCGTGGAAATCCGGCATAGCCCGAGGCTGGTCACCGACGACATGCTGGCCCTGCGCCTGGCCGCGCTGGCCGGGGTGGGCGCGGTGGCGCTGCCGAGCATGGTGGTGGAGGACGAGTTGAAACAAGGCCAGCTGGTCATGCTGGTGCCGGAGTGGCGGCCAAAGGGCGGCGTCATTCACGCCGTATATCCTTCGCGCCGGGGCTTGCTGCCTGCGGTGCGCGCCCTGATCGACTTTCTTGCCCTGCGCTTCGAGGCGCTAGTGGAAGCGTAAGCAAAGCGCTGGCGAGCAAGCCGGCACATCGCGAGCCACGCCGCCCAGCCACCTTTTGCAGCACAACCGCGGGCCAAAATCGAAAACATTCAATTGCCCTGCCCACAGTCATGATGGAACATGAAAAGCGCCCGGTTGCATGGTGCAGCCGGCGCCATTGCATGAGGTACCGCCGATCACCGCCGGTGGATTGCTTGGCATGGCCTCTTCCTCACCCTAGCCATGCCCCTTTCGCCACTCCTCGCGCGTATTCGCTGGCTGCCGGCCCTGTTGGCGGCGCTGGCCGCATTTGCCGCGCCAGGGCCCGCACTGGCGCAACCGGCTCAACCTGTCCCACCGACACAACCGATCCCATCGGATCAACCAGATCAACCGGATCGACCCGCGCAGCCAATAGCAAACGCTCCAGCACCACTATCCCTGGGGCGGCCACGCATCTGCGTGGTGCTCTCTGGCGGCGGTGCGCGTGGTGCTGCCCATATCGGCGTGCTCAAGGTGCTGGAGGCGCTGCGCGTGCCGGTGGATTGCATCGCCGGCACCAGCATGGGCTCGCTGGTGGGCGCCGCGTACGCCACCGGCATGGCACCGGAGGAGATGGCGCAACTGGTCGGCGGCCTGTCGACCGAGAAGCTGTTCAAGGAGCGTCCGCCCCGGCAGGATCTGGCGATTCGCCGCAAGCTCGATGACCATACCAACCTGTTCACCCCGGAAATCGGCGTCAGCGGGAATGGCCTGCTGCTGCCAAAGGGCATCGTGTCGGGCGTACAGCTCGAAACCGTGCTGCGTACGCTGGCGCGCGCGCCGGGCTATCGGGATTTCGACTCCCTGCCCATTCCCTTTCGCGCGGTAGCCACCGATCTGGTGAACGGTACCGCCGTGGTCTTCAAGCGGGGCGAACTGGCCAACGTCATGCGGGCCAGCATGTCGGTTCCCGGTGCGGTGGCCCCCACCGAATATGAAGGCCGGCTGCTGGTGGACGGCGGCCTGACCGATAACCTGCCGGTCGACGTGGCGCGCGCCATGGGCGCCGACATCGTGATCGCGGTGAATCTTGGCACCACGCTGATGAAACGCGAAGACCTCACCTCGGTGATCGGCGTGACCAGCCAGATGCTGAATATCTTGAGCGAGCAGAACGTGCGCGCCTCGCTATCCCAGCTCAGGCCGCAAGACATCCTGATCCTGCCCGAGCTTGGCGATTTTTCCGCCGGCGACTTCGACCACCTTCCGGCCACCATCCCCATCGGCGAGGCGGCAGCGCGCAAGGTGGCGGGCCGGCTGTCGGCGCTTGCCTTGCCGCCGCAGGCCTACGCCGCGCTGCGCGAGCGCCAGCGTGCAGTGCCGGCGCCGGACGAGCGCCCCGTCGACGAGATCCGTTTCGCGCCGATGCAGCGCGTGAACCCGGCCTTTGCGGCCGCGACCATGCAGACCAAGCCCGGCGAGCCAATCCATCAGGACCAGCTCGACCAGGACATGCGCCGGCTGTTCGGCACCGGCGACTTCGAGCACGTCAACTACCGTTTTCTCGAGGAGCCGGGCAAGCGCGTGCTCTCGGTCGATGCCATCGAAAAATCCTACGGCCCCAACTACCTGCGCTTCGGACTGGGGCTGAGCACGGATTTTCGCGGGGATGCCTTTTTCAACCTGAACGCCAGCTACCGCCGCACGTGGATCAATTCGCTCGGCGCCGAGTGGCGCACCGATGCGCAGGTCGGCCAGACCAGCCGGCTTGTCAGCGAGTTCTACCAGCCGCTGGACGTGAGCCAGTATTTCTTCATCGCCCCGCGCGTGGAACTGGAGCGGCGTCCCGTCAATATCTTCCAGGGCAGCACGCGCATCGCCACCTACGACCTGAGGCGGGTCGATATGGCCCTGGACGTGGGCAGCCAGTTCACCAAATACGGCGAGGCGCGCCTGGGCGTGCTCAACGGGCAGGAGAACGCCACGCTGAGTACCGGCCCGGCAGTGCTCTCGCCCGGGCCGGGCAAGATCGGGCGCGGTGCGATCACCGCCAGGCTACTGTTCGACCAGCTCGATAGCGTGAACTTCCCGCGTTCCGGCTATAGCGGCAGTGCAAGCGTCTACGGCTCGCAGCGCGGGCTCGGCGCGGACCAGGCTTATGTGAAAGCCGAAGCTGACGGCATGTATGCCTGGTCGCAAGGCCGGCATACGGTAAGCCTCGGCTTCAAGGCCGGCACCAATATCGGCGGCGACCCGCTGCCGCGCTACGACCTGTTCCAGTGGGGTGGCTTTCTGCAGCAATCGGGCTACAGCACCGGCCAGTTGCTGGGTGGCAACCTGCAGTTCGCGCGCATGGTTTACTACAACAAGCTGGTGCAGCAGCGGCTGCTGGAAGGCGTCTACGCCGGCTTCTCGCTGGAGGCCGGACGCATAGGCGCGCCGCTGGTGCCGGGCGGCCCGACGGGCCTGCTCAAGTCCGGCTCGTTGTTCCTTGCGCTGGACAGCCCGCTTGGCCCCTTCTACCTGGCTTATGGCCGGGCGGCGGGCGGCAGCTACAGCTTCTACCTGTTCCTTGGCAAGCCTTGAACTCCTCGTCCCGCCCCGGGGCTAGAACACGACCGTCGCCGTGCCCATGAAGGTCTTGGTGCTATCCAGCCGGTTCTTGCTGGCCACCGTCGGCACCCAGCGCAGGCCCAGCGAGAGCGTGCTCTTGGCGCCGATCTTGGTGTCGTAGTTGATGACGGGCCCGACCGCCCAGTCGTGCCCCCGGAACCCGTTGAGGCGGTCCGCGGTGGGCCCGCTGTCGTTGCCGATCTGCTGCGTGGTGCCGACGATCAGGCCCGCGCTGAAGGCCTTGGTGAAGTGCTTGCGCGCCATCACGTCAAGCGTGAACAGCGGCGCGTTCTGGTAGTTGGTGGCGCTATTGCGCGTGTAGAACTGCAGGCCGGCCACCGCATCGAACTGCCACCCCTGCCCGGGCAGGATCTTGGTATAGGCGACTTGCGGAATAAAGGTCCAGTTGTTCAGGCTGGTGTTGGCCAGCGACTTGGCGTTGTAGCTGCCGGTGGGCGCCCAGATATTCAGGCTCAGCGCCACATGTTCGGTCTGCGAGAAGTGATAGCCCGCGATGACTGGTGTGAAATAGAGATCGAACAGCCCGGACGCGGTGTCCTCACGGCGGCCCTGCAGGCTGCCCGCCGTGAGCGTGGCGCTTGCCTTGGTCCACAGATAGGGCAACGTGAAACTGGATGCGAAATTCCATGCGCCGGTCTTGGTGTCCCAGACCTTCATGATGGTGGCCAGCGTAAAAGCGACCTCGCCGTTGATATCGAGCGCTGTCTGCCCCGCGATCGCCCCCTGGCGGCCACCACCGACGTTGCCGTGCAGGTAGATCTCGCCCAGGTTGACCGCCAGGATCGGCTCGGGCGCGACGATGCCTGCGTTGGGGTTGACACTGGTGCCGGTGACGGGCCGGCCCAGCGCGCCTTCCGTGGCGTTGGCGGAAACCGCTCCCAGCAGCATTGGCAAGGCAATGACTATGCGCTTCGTCGTCCTGAGGGGCATGGTGTATTCACCTTTTTGGTCGGGCATCCTGCGTTGGCGGGCCGTGGCCGCACATGTCGCGCCGTCATGGCGGCTGCAGCAGATTCTGCTCGGAAAATGGTTTAGTCTGAATTGAATGTTTTTCCCGCCGCCATGAAAATTCTCGTTCCACACAAGCACCGGCACGATCGATGCGCACAAAAGAAAAAGCCCTCGGCCGGGGTGGTCAAGGGCTAAGTGTAAAAAGGCAGGTCGCGGGGCTGCCTCGACCCATGATCATAGTCGGCGCGGCGTTGCTCGCAATCACCTGTTCGGGTGATTCAGGTGATTCGGCTGAAACCGGGGCCAGGATCCAGGACGATCAGGCCTGGCACGTTGCCCCCGCCTCCATATCGGCAACCAGCGCGCGATAGAGATCCCGCGCCAGCGTTCTCTGGCAGGCCGCGCTACGGGTTGTGGACGCCGCCACCACGCACAGATGCACTGGCGGCGGCGCAGTGAACGGCGCCGCGGGTCGCAGCATCACGAGATCTCGCTCTGCCAGGTGGCGGCGCAGGCCGATCTCCGGCAGCAAGGTCACGCCAAGCCCGGCGCTCAGCAGATCCAGCAGGACGCCCGCCGATTGCGCGCGTACCCGTGCCTCGCCGCCCGCCAGCACCGCACGGAACCAGACGCCGAGATCCGCGCAAAGCCCCGGCATGCTGTCTTCCAGCAGCCACGGCAATGCATGCACCGGCGCGGCCATGAACCGCGCATGGTGCGAGCGCGCGCAGACCAGCATCATCCGGCAGTGCATGGCCACGCAGTCGGTCACCACCTGGAAGCCATCCGCCGCGCCAAGGGACAAACCAAGCTGGATTGCCGAGCTGCGCAGCGCCTGGACCAGCGCGCCCTCGGTGGCCAGCGGCACCGCCATGGCGTCCATCCGCGGATGCATCCTGTTCACATGGGCAAGAACATGGGGCGCCACCAACTCCGCCACGCCAGCGACGCCGATCCGCAACCGGCCGGCTTCGGACACCCCTTCACAGGCGGTGGCGTCGCCGACCAGCGCCGTCCAGATGCCCAGCATGCTACGGACCTTGGGGGCCATCTCCAAGGCCAGGGGTGTCGGGGACAGCACGCCATCGGGCTGGACGTAGAACAGTGTGCCGACCCGGTCCTCCAGCGAGTGAAGCTGGTAGAGCACCGTGGCGCGGGAGACCCGCAGCCTGTCCGCCACCGAGGCGACCGATCCGGCATTGAACAGCGTGATAAAGGTGTGCAGGATACGGGTGTTGACCCTCGGGACACGCGCCCCGCTGCTCGTATCGCGCCGCGTATCCCGCTGGGCCGGAAGTGCACCGGGCTTGCCGTCGCGCTGTTTCCTGTCGACGGGCGCTATGGACGGCGCGGCGCGTGCACGATGGACATGAAGCATGGCCGGCTCCGGAACGTTGGCCCGAGGCGCCGCGCCGGCCTGTGTGCCAGCCTGCTTAAGCGCGACACTCAGGAAAGTTAGCTCTCCAGCTTCAGCGGCAAGGGCGCCGCCATGCGGTGCCGCCAGTTCTTAGTACCGAACTTTAGTGCCGCGGTTTCCAATTTCAAAAGTTTTCCGGATATGAAATATCTTGGCGCGTGATTTGAATTTTTTCGCGACTGTTGGAATTGAGATGGCGTGGATGTGGTGCACGCACCACGCGGCCCCGGCGCGAGACGATATCTGTACCCGGGCGACCGGCATTTCCCCGGCGCGGCACCATGCCCGGCCTGCCCGCCCTTAGACGCGGAAGTCCGCCGCCATATCGGCATCCGTGCGCGCTTGCAGCCGGCCCGACCTGCATGCCGCGACGAACGTATCGTAGTCCTGCTCGACCTGGTCGGCATAGCCGTTGGAGTACGCCACGATGGCCTCGGCCATCGCGTCGCTGCTGCCCAGGTAGCCGCTGATCTCCAGCGCACTGCCGCTGGCTTTAGCGTGGGCGCGTGCCAGTATCCATCCGCACAGCGCCGCATATTCGCCCAGCAACTCGGCGTCCATCAGTTCGATCTGCGGCGATAGTTTCATGTCGCGCAGTTGCCGCAGGTAGAAGTGGCGGCCGAAGGGGCCGTCGTTCCAGCCCAGGAAGACATCGCTGGCGGCCTGCATCAGCCGCTGGCCTTCCACCACGCGCCGGCCCTCGTGCGCCACCGGAGCCGACTTGAAGTAGCGGGCAATCACCGACTGGTTGGCCTGCTTGCTTTGCAGGAAGAGCGGTTTGCCATGGTTGTCGATCATCAGGATGATCAGGCAACGGGTGCCGACGCTGCCCACCCCCACCACCTTGAACGCCACGTCGTGGCGCGTGAAATGGCTCAGCAACTGGCGCCGGTCCGGCGCCAGCGTGTTCAGGTATGCCTTGAACGCCTTGTCCAGCGCCCGCTCTTTGTTTTCGAGCGTCATCCAGTTGTCCTCGGGCGAAAACAGCGTGTTCGCGCCGCGGATATGGAAGACGGCCGGCGGTGCATCACGAATCGTCCAGCGCTCGCCAACCTGCTCCGACAGCTTGGGCAGCAGCGCCTCGCTGGTGCGGCTGGCCGCGCGCTCCATCCCGCGCTCCAGGCGTTTGCGGACCTGTGGGGAGGCCGCGTTGGCAATCAGGCGTTCGAAGGTAATGGCGTCATACCAGGTATCCAGGATGCCCATCTGCGAATACTCGGCCATGTGCTCCTGATAGCTGCGCACGACGCGATAGACCAGGTCGTCGGCCACGCCGCGCTTGTGGCGCAGGTGCCGCGCGGCAACCGTGAAGCTGGCGGCAAGCCGCTTCAGATCCCACTCCCACGGGCCAACGCTGGTCTCATCAAAATCGTTGAGGTCGAACAGCAGCGAGCGCTCCGGGCTGGCAAACCCGCCGAAATTGGCCAGGTGCGCATCGCCGCAGATCTGGATGGGCAGATCGGAGTTCGGCGTGCCGGCCAGGTCGTGTGCCTGCACGATGGCGCTGCCGCGATAGAAGGTAAACGGCGATTCGATCATGCGGCCGTAGCGCAGCGGCACCAGCCGCTCGACGCGCCCGGCGCTGTTGATCTCCAGCAACTCGACGGGATCCCGGTCGACATTGCCGATCGCCGCATGCGCACGGCGGGGCACATGCTTGCGAGTGACTTTGCCAGCCTCGCGGCGGGAGAGGATGTCTTCAGGGGTTTCTGCACGGGGTTTTTCCACAAGCGCTCCTTGGCAACTGACTCGGTTCTCTGCTGTATTTGCTGGTACGGATTGCGACGCTCGGCTATCTCCAAGCATAGGCCAGGCCCGCACCGTAAGTGATCTGGTTGCGCGTGCCGCGCTGCGTCACGATGGGGCTGTCGCCCGCGCTGCCGGAGAGCCGCTGCGCGTAGACCATGGCTCCGGCGTACCAGCTCTTGTCGATCTGGAAGATCAACCCCAGCCAGCCGGTGTATTGCTGCAGGCCGCCGCCGGGCGAATAGGCGGGCAGCCCGCTGCGCGCGGCGTCGTCCGGCGTGACCCCGTAGTAGGTCTGGTTGAAGCCGTGGCTAACCCAGCTGGCGCCCAGCCCCGCGCCGGCATAGACACGCGGGTGCAGCGGCACCCATGCGGTGCCGTTGAGGGAGGCACGCGCGCCGGTATAGACCACGCCGGCATTGGTGACCACGGCCACGTTGACGCGCAGGCGGTAAGGCACACGCCCCTCGTTCAGGAACTCATAACCGAGGAAGCCACCCGCTTCCGCCGTGGTCTTGATCTCGTGGACCTGGGAGACCACCGGGTCGTCGACATCCGAGCGCCCGAGCCTGAGCGCGACGGCAGGCCCCCACTGAAAACCGGTGACGCCGCCGAAGTTGTACTGCGCATAGGGCCCGTACCACTCGAACAGATGGCCACCCTGCGTGACATAGCGCAAGCCGGGCACCACGCCGATCATGCGGTCCTTGCCGCCGGCGTACTGCGTGGTCGAGCCAATGCCGCCGCCAACCATATTGGGCAGGGAGTTCGGCAAGTCCACCGGCGCAGCGCTGGCGTTGCCGGACATCAGCGAAAACGTCAGCGTGATCGCTAGGGCGATAGTTAGCGCGATCGGCTGTGGCAGCGCGGCGGCGCGCCGCCGACACGATGCAAGGAAGGTCTGCCGCGGCGATGGGTGCATGGTTGTAATGGGTGTAATGGATCAGGATGGATCGGTTTCACAAGGGGCTGGCCAAACATGGCTAGCTGCCGGGATTGAGCGGCGGCAACGGCGTCGCCGCGCGATGGCCAGGCCTGGCGGGTTCGTGAGCCAGCGCTGCCCGGGCCTCATTCAGCGCGTTGCCCAGCGCTGCCGGCGCGTCGCCCTGCCCGGCCATCGCGCCATAGCAGCCGGACAGCAGCTGCTCAGCCGCACTGGCAAACGCCGCGCTGCCGGCGGCGCGTTCGGCATTGCCCAGCGCCGCGGGCCGCCCAAGCACCGCGGGCGCCCGCCGTGCCACGCGGTCCAGCCAGGCATAGAGGCTGCCCATCAGTTCGCCGCGATCGCGGCCCCGCTGCGCGCGGCGCAGCCGCGCGAAGGCGGCGGCCTCGGACCCCGCGTACGCCAGCCGCCGCTGGCGGCGCCAGGCCCTAAAGCGCCCAAGCGCACGGATCAGCCGCGGCAACAGCAGCCATGCCGCCAGCGCCAGCACCAACAGCACCGCTGCCCAATAGGCGAGCCGCAGCGGATCCAGGCGCGCGTGGCGTGCCGTCGTCGCCGACAGGGGCTCGCCGGGAATGCCGACCGGCGGCTGGTAGCCGGTGTTGGCGGCGGCGGAAAACCGCAATGGCGGCACACTAGCCGTACGCAGCTTGCCGGCGCGGATATCCCACCATTGCACATCCACGCCAGGCAGCTCGTAGCGCCCGGGACGCTGCACCACATAGGTGGCAGCGTCCACCCGGCGCCCGCCAAGAAAGCCCTGCCGCTCCTGGCTGATGTCCTGCACGCGAGGCGCCCTGGGGTAGACCGCCAACCCGGACACCGGCGCAAACGGGGTGGGCGGCAGCAGCATGGCCTGCACGCCATCGGCGCTGATCTCGATGGTCCGCGTAAAGGCATCGCCCTCCTTGAGCGCGCGCAGGTCACGGTCGATGGACTGCGTCACGTCAAGCCGCGTGGTGCCGATGGCGTTCTCGGCCCCGGCCGGGCGCGGCACTGCCTTGACCTTCAGCTTCAGCGCCGGGGTGTGCACCGTGACCAACCCGCTCACCTGCCCGACCTGCAGCTTGAGTTCCAGCGGCGGAATGGCAATATCGCCACCGGCCTGGGGCGTGACGATGTAGGTACGCGAAACGCCAAACCACTTCACGCCCTGGATGTCTTCGCTCAGGTTGGTGGCGTCATCACCCGGCGGGCTGACGATAGCGCCGGGGAGTTCCAGCGGGGGAAAGACCGGCGCTTCGGTGAACCAGTTGGTGGTCAGCGCGTCCACCACCAGCTTGACGGGCTGCCCTTGTGCCACCGCGCCACCCGGCTCCAGGTGCGCGCGCGCCATCGATTTCGGCGCATCGGCCAGGGCCGGCAATGCGATCAGCAGGCTGAGCAAGGCGAGGATGGTGCCGTAGAGCAGCAGGCGTTTCATGGCGCGGCCTTGCCCGGCGCGGGTTGCCGTGCCTCGATCTGGAATTTCTGGCGCAGGAAATCCGCTGGCGAGATTTGCAGGTTGCGCATCCATAGCTCGGCGTTCTGCTGCCGCAAACGGCTTATGTCGACCTTTCCTTTCTTGCCGCCATCGTCCTTGTTGTCGAACTGGATCTGGTCCGGCGGCATGTCGGGTGCTTGCTCGCCATCGTCCTTCTTCTTTTTCTCCTGTTCGATGAGTGCCGCTACCAGCGCCCGGTTGGCGGTGGCCTGCGCAAAGCCGGGGCGCGCCTTGAGCGCATTGTCGTAGGCCGACAGCGCGCGCGGATAGTCCTTGAGCTGCGCATAGCAGTTACCCATCATGAAGAAGGCGTCCGGCGTGGCGAGGCTGGCAAACGCCGTCAGCGCGCCCGCGTAGTCGCCCGCGCGGTAGCTGGCCCAGCCGCGCCACATCGGGTCCTGGAAATGCGTCTGTGCGGCGGTGAAGTCGCCGTGCTCGAACTGCCAGCGGCCCTGCTGGTCGGGCGTGAGGAAGGCATCCAGGAATGCCGCCTTGACCAATGCCTTGACCGATGTCTTGACTGACGCCATGGTGGGCGCCGCCGGCGCCGCCACTGCCGGGCGCGGTGCCTGCGCAAGCAGGGCCAGCAGCAGCGCCGGCAGCCAGCGCACCACCCAGCCGCGCCGGAACCAGAAGCCGGCCAGCAACGCGATGGGGATGGTGAGGACATAGCCCCCCTCTTTCCATCGGACCTCGGCGTTTTTCTCCTGCGCGGCCTCCATATTGCGCACGGCGCGCCGCTGAACCCAGCGCACATCGCCGTCGTCCAACGTCAGGCTGGCCAGCGGGATATCGGCGTCGGACGAGAGCGCCTTGAGCCCCGCCTGGTCCAGCTGGCCCCGCACCGGGCGGCCTTGCTGATCGGTGGCCACGCGGCCATCGGCGGTGCGGATCGGCCCGCCCTGGGTGGTGCCCGCGGCCAGCACCAACAGCTGTACATCGCTGTTGCGGGCATGCGCGGCAAAGCCGGGAATCTGCGCGCGATCAAAGCCATCGGTGATGAACAGCACGGTGCCCGCGGCCGACTCACGTCCCAGCAGGCTGTCGGCGAGCGCCAGCGCGGCGGCGGCGTTCTTGCCGGCGCGCGGCATCATGCCAGTATCCAGCGCGGCCAGGTACAAGTCCATGAACTGCGGGTCGTCGGTCGGAGGCACCACCATGTGCGCGGAGCCGGCGTACACCACCAGCCCGGTGCGCGAGCCGGCGCGCAATTGCATCAGGTCGCGCACCTTCTGCTTGCTGCGCTCCAGCCGCGTCGGCGCCAGGTCTACCGCGTCCATGCTGCGCGAAAGATCAATGGCAATCACCATCGGCGCCTTGTCCTCGGTAAAGGGCGGGGGCTCGCGCTCCCAGGCCGGGCCGGCCGCCGCCAGACCGGTCAGGACCAGCACGGCGCATGCGCCGTGCACCGGCCGCAGGCGCCAGCCGCGCCCGCCGTCCACGATCAGCCGCGCCAGCAGATGCGGGGCAATCACGCCCTGCCACCGGCGGCGCGGGTCCGACAGCCAGTGCCAGGCGAGCACGATCATCAGCGCCGCCGGTATCAGCAGCAGCCACAGGGGGCGCAGGAAATGGAATGCGGAGAGATCCATTCAATGCCCCGGTTCCGCCACGGTGGCGGGCGCCGGCGCCACCAGCGGCTGCCGCCGTGGGCGGCGCGCAGCGGTCAGCAGCAGCATGATCGCGTGGTAGAGCAGCAGCAGCACGCCCACCGCGGCAAGCGGGAGGTAGAACAGATCGCGCTTGGGCTGGTGCGACTGCCGCTTTACCTTGACCGGCGTGATGCGGTCGAGCGTTGCATAGATGGCCTCCAGCCCGGCCAGGTCTTCGCCACGGAAGGCGCGGCCACCGGTCATGCTGGCGATCTTCTGCAACGCACCGAGATCGACCTTGTTCTCGCCAGTCGCGTTGACATCGCCGATGCCAATGGTATGAATGATCAGGCCTTTGTCCTTGGCGACCTGCGCGGCCTGCTCTGGCGGCACCTTGCTGGCGGTGTCGTTGCCATCGGTCAGCAGGATCAGCACCTTTTCCTGGGCGGGCGACTGACCGGTCATGCGCACGCCCACCCCGATGGCGTCTCCGATAGCCGTCTGCGGGCCGGCCATGCCAATCTGCACCTCGGCAAGCAACGCCTTGACGCTGCCGTGATCCATGGTGAGCGGCGCCTGCGGGAACGCTGCCGCGCCGAACACGATCAGGCCGATGCGGTCCTCCTTGCGGCGGTCGATAAACGTGTTGACCACCTGCTTGACCGCGGCCAGCCGGTCCACGCGGTGGCCGTCGGCTCGCGCGAAATCCCTGGCCTCCATCGATTGCGACAGGTCGATGGCCAGCATCAGGTCGCGCGCCGGCTCCGTGCGCTCGATTGGCGGGTCGACCCATACCGGCTTGGCCAGCGCGGCCACCACCAGCGCCCAGCACAACGGCGCCAGCAGGCGCTGCACCCAATTGCGGCGCATCACCACCGCGCCCTCGGATGGCCGCAGGCCGGAGCGTTCGGCCATTTCCTCGAAGAACGGCACGCGCACCGCAGGCATGGTCTCCCGGTAAGCCGGCAGCCACAGCCAGACCAGGACCGGCAGGAGCAAGGCCAGCGCGGCCCACGGATGGTCAAAGGTGAGCATGGTGCTGTCCGATCCAGGCGCGCAGTAGCGCGATCAGCGCCGTGACCTCGGCGGCGGGTGGCGGGCGCTGGCCGTAAGCCAGCTCCGGCAGCAGCCGCCCGGGGCCGCTGGTAAAGCTGCCGGCGCGCCAGGTGCCATCGAGGTAATCCAGCCACGCCTGCGCGGACAGGCTTGCCACCTGCGTGCGCGGCGCGAACGCCAGCACCACGCGTTTGACCAGCGCCGGCAAGGCGGCAAGCACCTCGCGGCGGCTGGCGTCGCTGCCCGCGGCCGTGAGGCCGGCCTCGATGCGCGCCAGCTCGGCGAACGCGTCGCGGCGGTAGCGGTTTGCCTGATGGCGCCTCCAGGCACGCCAGGCCAGCAGCGCGGCCAGCGCCAGCAGCAAGGTGGCTAGCACGGCCCAGCCCCAGGTCTGGGGCAGATAGGAAACCGGTGGCGGCAAGGGGATTTCCTGCAGCTTGGCCAAGGTGCCGGCAGCATCGGCTGTGCCGGCAGCGGGCCGCGCGGCATCGGTGGCGTAGGCGTGGGTCAGGTCTGCCATGGGGTGTGCGCCGGACGGCTTAATATCGCCCGGGCGCTTTGCCGCGCGGCGCCAGGCGTCCCAGGAAATGCCGCAACTGGGCCAGGGCCTCGCCCTGCGTATCGATCGGCATCATCGGCACGCCGCTGCGCTTGAGCAGCTCGGTGACATCATGCAGGCGGCCGGTAAAAAAAGATTCGATCGGCTCGCGCGTGGTCTTGTTGCCCATATCGAGCTCCACCTGCAGCTGCCCTTCCGTCACAACCATGCGTCCCGTGTGGTGCGGCACCGCCTGGAACAGCGGATCGAACACCATCGCCGCGATCACGCTGTTGTGGCCCGAGAGCTGGCGCAGCAGGTCCTGGGTCCGCTGGCCGGCGCCGGCGAAGTCGCTGACCACGCAGACCAGGTGGTCATGCCCGGCCAGTTGCAAGGCGCGCTCCAGCGCGCGGTCTAGCTGCCCGTAGACCGGCCGTGCTGCGCTGTCGGCGTGCAGTGCCTGGTTCATCCGCACGATGGCGCCCAGCACGGCTTGCACGCGGGCACGGCTGCGCAGCGGACGGATCAGCGTGGCTTCACTGTCGTTGAACACCACGGCGCCCACGCGGTCGCCCGCCTGCAGCGCCATCCACGCGCACAGCGCGGCAAACTCCGCGGCCAGCACGGACTTCATCGCGCGCCTGGAGCCGAAGAACATCGGCATGCGCTGGTCCACCACCAGCAGCACCGGCAGGTCGCGCTCCTCGGTGTAGACGCGCACCAGCGGCCTGCCCGTGCGAAGCGAGGCCTTCCAGTCCAGGTGGCGGATATCGTCACCCTGCTGGTAGCCGCGCAGCTCCTCGAAGTTCAGGCCACGCCCGCGGATGCGCGAGCCATGCTTGCCCGAGAGCACACTGGCATGCGGCTGGCGCATGGTGAAGCCCAGGTCGCGCACGGCAAGCTCCAGCCGCGCCAGGTGCGCGGCGTCGACCCACACGGTGCCGAGCTCGCTCGCCCGCATGGGCCTGCTGGCCGGGTTGGCTACGCGGGTTCCCACCGGCATCGCGGGGGCCCCTATGCCGGCACGGCCACGACTTCGACCAGTTTGTTGACCACCGCGTCGGCATCCAGCCCGTCGGCGCTGGCGTCGTAAGAGAGTATCAAGCGGTGCCGCAGGGTGGGCAGCGCCATGGCGCGCACATCGTCCGGGGTAACGTGATCACGCCCCGCCAGCCAGGCGTTGGCACGGGCCGCACGGTCCAGCGCGATGCCGCCGCGCGGGCTGGCCCCGAGCGCGATCCATTTCGCCAGCTCGGCATCAAAGCGGGCCGGTGTGCGGCTGGCATTGACGAGATCGATGATATAGCGGTCGATCGCGTCGGCCACGTGGATGCCGTGGATTTCCTCTCGCGCGGCGAAGATCGCGGCTTGCGGCACCTTGGCTTGTGCCTCGTGCGGCGTTGCGCGAGCGCCGGTGCTGCCGATCTCCTCGCCGCGCACCAGCCGCAGCACATCGCGCTCATCGCCGGCGGCGGGATAGGTGATCAGCACCTTCATCAGGAAGCGGTCCATCTGCGCCTCGGGCAACGGATAAGTGCCCTCTTGCTCGATGGGGTTTTGCGTGGCCAGCACCATGAACAGCGCGGGCATGGGGTGGGTGGTGCCGCCGACAGAAACCTGGCGCTCCTCCATGGCTTCGAGCAGCGCGGATTGCACCTTGGCCGGTGCGCGGTTGATTTCATCGGCGAGGATCAGGTTGCCGAACACGGGGCCCGGCTGGAAACGCAAACTGTTCTTGCCCGCGTCCTGGTACAGGATGTCCGAGCCGGTGATGTCGGCGGGCAGCAGGTCCGGCGTGAACTGGATGCGGCGCATCTGCGCGTCCAGGCTCGCGGCCACGCTCTTGACCATGCGCGTCTTGGCCAGCCCCGGCACGCTTTCCAGCAGCAGGTGGCCGTTGGCCAGGAGGCCGATGACGATCTGGCGGATGACGTCGCCCTGGCCTTTGATGGAGCGCTCCACATGCTGCTGCAGGGCGGCGATCGCCTCTCTGGGACTCATTGTGCGGACCTCTGGATCCCTGGCCTGCTGGCCGGGGTATATCGAGAAACTGGCCCGCCAGCAGGAGCGGCGGGCCAGTTCGTTGCTTCCTTGCGCAATGCCAATGGCTACTTCTTGGGCGGCCTCAGCTTCTCGATGCGCTCATCCACGGACTTGCGCACCTGGTCCACGCTGAAGCTGGCCGGCTTCTGGCTCGGCGGGTAGGTGACGAAGGTCTCCAGGAATACCGTGGCCTTCATCGTAGCGATCTCCGTCAGGTAGGCATTCTTCGTGACCCAGTCGTAGTACTGATCCGAGACGACATCCGCGCGCTCGTAGGGATCCATGCGCAGGTTGAAGACCTTGGGGAGCCGCAGGCAGGTAAACGGATTGGCCCAGACCTGCATGCCGCCCGGAGCGCGCTGCTCGCAGAACACGACCTTCCAGTCCTTGTAGCGCATTGCGACCAGATCGCCATCGTCACTGAAGTAATAGAACTCTTCGCGCGCGCCCTTCGGACTTTTGCCGGTCAGGTAGTCAAGCTGGTTGTAGCCATCCAGATGCACCTTGAAGCTCTGTCCGGACGCTGGCGACCAGCCTTTGAGCAAGCGATCCTTGACCGTGGTGTCGCCCACAGCGGCCAACAGCGTCGGGAACCAGTCCAGCCCGGAGAACATCTCGGTGGACACTTCGCCCGGCTTGATATGGCCGGGCCATCGCACCATCGCCGGCACCCGGAACGCCCCTTCCCAGTTGGTGTCCTTCTCGCTGCGGAATGGCGTGGTTGCCGCGTCTGGCCAGGAGAACTGGTTCGGGCCATTGTCGGTGGTGTAGACCACAATGGTGTCCTTGGTGATCCCCAGGTCGTCCAGCGTCTTGAGCAGCTTGCCCACGTCCTCGTCGTGCTCCAGCATTCCATCGGCATACTCGTTGCCGGGCATGCCACTGCGGCCCTTCATCGAATCGCGCACATGGGTGAACAAGTGCATGCGGGTGGTGTTCATCCAGACAAAGAACGGCTTGTTGTCCTTAGCCTGCTTCTTGATGAACTCCTGCGCGGCGGCGGTGGTTTCGTCGTCGATGGTCTCCATGCGCTTGGTCGTCAGCGGGCCGGTGTCCTGGATCTTGCCGTCGGCGAACGAATGGATCACCCCGCGCGGCGAGAAGTTCTTCACGAACGGATCGTTCTTGTCCTTCGGCCAGTAGGGGCGCTCCGGCTCTTCCTCCGCATTCAGGTGGTAGAGGTTGCCGTAGAACTCGTCGAATCCATGCGCCGTCGGCAGGTACTCGTTCTTGTCGCCGAGGTGGTTCTTGCCGAACTGGCCGGTGGCATAGCCCTGCGCCTTGAGCGCCTGGGCAATGGTGATGTCGCCCTTCTGCAGGCCGACCGGCGCACCCGGCGCGCCGACCTTGCTCAGGCCCGTGCGCAGCGGCGTCTGTCCCGTGATGAAGGATGACCGGCCCGCCGTGCAGCTGTTCTCGGCGTAGTAGTCCGTGAACATCATGCCTTCCCTGGCGATGCGGTCGATGTTCGGCGTCTTGTAGCCGACCACGCCCTGGCTATAGGCGCTGATGTTGGTCTGTCCGATATCGTCGCCGAAGATCACCAGGATATTCGGCTTCCTGGCGGACCCGCCGCCAGACGCGCTGGCTGGCGCGTCCGCGGCCATGGTGGTGGTTGGCGCGGAAGCCAGCCAACCGGCGGCCGCGATCGGCACCGCCACGGCGAGCGCGATAGCCGCCCGCTTTAGTGAGCGATTGATTCGCATGTCTGCTTCTCCTCTATTGCCCGACCGCTGCCGGCGGCCCCGGTTTCTCAAATCCGTGTTCGCGGACGCTGCGTTGCTCAGTGCCGCATGCCGAGCATGCGGCGAAAGTACTGGTTGGCCTGGCCGCCCTGCATGGCCTGCCCGATCTCCGCCTGCCAGCGCTGGCGGTCGCCGGCGTAGGCGGCGAGCGAGGCCGCGTAGAAGTGCATCAACCGGCCGCGCTCCTGCGCGATATCCCCCAGCAAGGCAGGATCGGCGCCGCGCAGCGGCGGCGCTGCGTACAAGTCCAGCAGGGCCGGCAGCACGCGCGTGATCTCGTCGCGCCGCACCCAGCCTGCGTACTCGATCAACGGGCGGTCGTCCGTCACGGCGGGCGCGCCGGCGGCGTAGCGCTCCAGCCCTTCGCGCCCTGTCACCCAGGTGGCTAGCAGCGCGGCTGGCGAATTGATCCCCACCTCGCGCAGCGCGCCGGCCACCGTTGGCTGGTTGAAGCGCGCCTGGATACGCGCGGCGTCCAGCTCCAGCGGTGCGTCCGAGCCCACCAGCAACATCTCGTGCACCTCGGTGGTCCACAGCGAGGCATGCGGGAAGGCGTCGAGGAAGCTGCGCACCAGCGCGCGCGTGTCTTCGTCGTTCTGCGTGGCAATCGGCAGCCACTGGGCGAACAGCCCGCCCGGCTGCAGGCGGCTGCGCGCCAGCGCATAGAAATCGCGTGAATACAGGTTCACCACGCCGGCGGCCGATGGCGGCGGTGGCTCCAAGGTGATCAGGTCGTAGCGCTCGGCGCTGCGCAGCAGCTCGTGGCGGCCATCGCGCACGCGGATATCGGAGCGGGGATTGCGGCTCACGTCGTAGTTGCCCCGGAATTCGGGCACGGCGCGCACCACCGCCGGCAACAGCTCGGCCGTGACGCGGCGCTCCAACCCCGGGTACTGCGTCAGCGCGCCCGCGGTAATGCCCGTGCCAAGCGCGACCACCAGCGCCGAATGCGGCTCCCGGGTGTGGACCAGCAGCGGCAGCAAGGCCTGCAGCCGCATATAACGCAACGAGCCAATGGCATCGCCCGAGTTGGAAACACCCGAGATATACAAGCGGCGGAAGCTGGCGCCCGGCCTGCCCTGCTCGATCACGGCGACCGTGCCGCCGGGGCTTTCCTCATAGGAAACCAAGGTGCCGTCCTTGGCCTCGGCCAGCAGCCGCGCCAGGCGATCGGGCGGTGTCAGCACCCCGGCCACTGCCACGCACACGCCGATGCCCAGGGCGGCCGCGCACATGGCGGGCCGCACGCCAGGGCCGCGCAGCGCCGCCACCGTGCCTACCGTGGCCGCGGCGGCGGCAAGTATCCCAAGCGCGTGAACCAGGCCCAGCACCGGCACCAGCACGAAGCCGGTCAGGAAGGTGCCGGCGATGCCGCCCACGGTATTGAGCGCCAGCACAACGCCCATGTCGCGGCCGATATGGCCCGGCTCGGCGCACAAGCGCAATGCCGCGGGAAACGCGGCACCCAGCAGCACCGTGGGCGCAAACACCACGCACAGCCCCGCCAACGCAAAGCGCGCGCACATCGCCGCCAGCTCGCTGCCGGTGACATCCATGACCACGCCTGCGAGGCTCACCTGCCACTGGCCTAGCCAGTTTCCAAGTCCGGCCACCTGCAGCAGCGCGACCAGGCCCGCCAGGCCCACCAGCACGCCAAACACGCCCCACGGATCGCGCACGCGATCGGCAAAGCGCGCGTAGATGGCGCTGCCCACCACCAGGCCGCCAAGGTAGGTAGCCAGCACGATGGTGAAGGCGAAGCTGCGCGTGCTCATGAACTGCACGATGGTCTGCGACCAGACCACTTCGTAGCCAAGCGCAATGCCGCCAGCCACCGCGTAGAGTCCTACCGCAAGCCTCGCCCGCGCTTGCGGCGCGGCCGTGGCGGCAACGGGCGCTGCCGCCGCGGGAACGATTGCCCGCGGCGCGCTGGCGCGGCCAAGGGCGAATGCCGCTGCGGCCAGCGCCACGTTGACCAGCGCGGCGGCCATGGCCGCGCCGCGCACGCCAAACGACGGGATCAGGATGAAGGTGGTCAGCAACGCGCCTGCCATGGCGCCCAGCGTATTGGCGGCGTAAAGCCCGCCGCCAGCGCGCGCGATCTTGGCCGCCGACGGCGCGCATGCCGACATCAGCGCGGGCAGCGTGCCGCCCATCAGCAAGGCCGGCACCCCGATCAGCGCGAATGGCAGGCACCATGCCAGCAGGCCGGCGCCGCTCTCGATCGCGACGAACCACGGCGCCGCCTGTGCCAGGCCGAGCGTGGCGCCAAGCCCCAGCACGGCGATGCCCAGCTCCAGCGCGGCGTAGAACAGCAACGGCCGCGCCACCCTGTCAGCCAGCCTGCCCAGCACCCAGCCGCCGCAGGCCAGGCCCAGAAAGAAGGCGCTGACGCCAGTAGTGACGGCGTACACATCGACGCCGACGATCAGCGCTACCTGCTTGATCCACAGCACCTGGTAGACCAGCGCGCAAGCCCCCGAAGCGAAGAGCAAGGCCCCCAGCACCACGGCACGCTTGCCGGCGCCGGCGTGCGCCAGGCTCGCCTCGCGCGGCGCGGGCGGCGTGAGCGTGGCGATGGATGCGGTGCTTCCCCGGATTCGGCTCATTGCGCCTGGCTCCCGTGCCGGGATCTTGCCGCTGTCGTGCGCGAAGGCATCGATGCTCCTCCTGTGCAGCAGTTTGTCCGTTGCCGCCCCGGGCGCAGGGCGAAGGAATCCCCGCGCCCTTGCGCAGCGCCAGTTGAAATTGCCAATGGTTGTCTTTGTCGCGCGATGCGAACCGGGCTCAGCCGGGCCCGGCTGCGCCAGCGGTCGCCTGCGTCATCGCCTTGCCGTCCCTGGACTGCTGTTTCCACTGCGCGTCGTCCTCCACCAGGCGGAAGCCGAGATGCGACATGCTGTTGTATGGGTCCGTGCCGCGCCGCGCGCTCGGGCGATAGCTCAGGCAGTAGTCCTCGTTGCAAAGGAACGAGCCGCCGCGGGTGACGCGGCGCGGTGCGTCCGTCGGCACGCCCGGCTCCGAGGGGTCCCACGATTCGCCGGGGCCGGCCGGGTTGTCGATCAACCTGGCGGACACCGCCTCGCGCTTGAACTGGTCGGCGCGATACCAGTCGGCCACCCATTGCCAGGCGTTGCCGGTCATGTCCGACAGGCCATAGCCATTGGCGGGGAAGGTGCCCACGGGGCTGGTGCCAAGCGCCCCGCCTGCCTTGGCGCTGACCACGGGAAACGGCTGCACCTGCTGGCCCTGCCAGACGTTGGCCATCTGCCGGCCGTCCGGGGCAAACTGGTCGCCCCATCCATATGTGGCTTGCTCCAGCCCGCCGCGCGCGGCGAATTCCCATTCGGCTTCGGTCGGCAGGCGCTTGCCGGCCCATTTGGCGTAGGCCTGCGCGTCCTCATAGGACACCTGCACCACGGGGTGGTCGTCCTTGCCGATGATGTTGCTGTCGGGGCCGTTCGGATGCCGCCAATCAGCACCCGGCACATAGCGCCACCAGCGCGAGTAATCCTGCAGCGGCACCGGGCGGTTGGTGCCGACAAAAACCATGCCGCCGGCCACCATCGCGGAATCGGGCGGGCGCGGCGTGCCGGGTGGCAGTTGCACGCGCAATGTCTCCCACTCCGGCTTACGCTCCGCCGTGGTGACATAGCCAGTGGCCAGCACGAACGTGGCGAATTGCGCGTTGGTGACGTGGTGCCGGTCCATCCAGAAGCCGTGCACGCGCACCTTGTGTGCCGGACGCTCGTTGGCCTGCGCGAGCTTATGGTCGCTGCCCATCAGGAATTCGCCGCCCGGCACCCAGGCCATGTCCTTCGGGCCGGTCTTGCCATCGCCAAACACGGCCGTGGCCGGTACGTGCACGGCGCCACGCGCCTGCCACCACGCCGCGCCCCCGCCCACGGCTGCGCAAGCCAGCACCGCCGAGCCGATCAGCAACGCGCGGCGCCAGCGCGTGGGGGCTGCCGCCACCGGGGCCGTGCTCCTGGCCGCAGGCGCGACCCCGGCCAGCGCAGCGCGGCGCAATTGGTTGTCCTTCTCTCGACGGCGACTCATTGCTTTGTTCCGGAATAGGCAAGCCACGCCCCAAGCCGGCGCGTGCTCTTAGCATGGCAGAGCAAACCGGAATGAGAATTGAAAATTTTGGGGTCCGATGTTAGGGAATTGGTGGCCATCGCCGCCGTTGCGTCGTTCACCACGCTGCTTGCTCCCCTATTTGCCGAATGTCATGTTCAGTCCGGCAAACACCGTCCACTGTGGTTGCCCCGGACCGTGGTGCGCCACCGAGTACTGCGGTTCGATAAACGCATTCATGATGGTCTTGCCCTCTTTCCAGGCCTTGCCAACGCCGAGACCCACGGGGACGTAGTACGCGTCGTTTTGCAGGTTGAATGTCCACACCCCCGTGGAGCGCACGTACCAGCCGCCCGGGAAATTAAAGATGCCGAAAGGCTGGAAAGTCAGCGTCTGCACGGTCGGGCGCGCACTCTGCCCGGCAAAGGAATGCTGCCATTGGACCAAGGCGCCCAGCAGCCGCGCCGGGCTGGGATCCACCACCACCGCGGCCAGGCCAGCCTGCCATTTGCCCGTGCCGAGCTCCGGCGAAGTCGCCGTCGGCATGGTCAGCAGCGGCCCCACGCCGATCTGGGTGCCGTGTTCCTTGAGCAAGAAGATGTCGAAGATATTGATGTCGCCAAGGCCCGTGGTGTAGCTGCCATCGGCCTGCGGGCGTGTGCTCACCGGCACCGTGGCGCGCAGGATCTGCGGCACGCCCACCAGCTTGCCGGGCAGCACCGGGAGCGTGCCGCGCAGCAGGAAATCGTTGGTGTGCACGTTGGTGTCGTACACCCGTGGCGAGTAATAGTTCTGCAGGTTGAGCGAAGGCGCCGGATTAAGCGGGTTGTTGCTCTTGTTGGCGTCGTCCGCGGCAGATTGCGCGTGCAGCCCCGGCGCGACGCCTAGCGTCAAAGCGAGCATCGCGGCAGGGCCGCAGCGCAGCAAAGTGGTCCTCATCGTCTCGTTCCCCGCAATTCGGCCACTGGCCACCAGCCGAAGGACTCGGCTGGCGCATCAGTCACGCAGGGGCGATGCTGCCACAGCGTGCACGTAACCGGTATTCAGTCCTTTTCGTGCGCGATCTGAAAGTTTTTGCGTGGCGTCCGCGTCGCAGGGGGATGGCATAAGGTAGCGGGACGTGGCGGCGCCTGCCACGCAAAGCCGATCGCTTGCCCAACGCTTGCCCATGCCAATACCGAACCGGTTCTCTTGCGCGCCGACCATCCTTGTCATTGCCCTCATGGCGCTCAATGCGCCAACCGCACAGGCACAAGCAGCGCCGGCAGGCGACCAGGCGCCAGAGACGACAGCGAAGTCTGCAAAGAGCCTTAGCTTCACCGATCCGCAGGACGGCAAGTTTGACGCGAGCGACTACCTGCTCAACCACAAGGGCGCGCTGCCGGTGCCGACCCTCATCACCGAGCCTGCCGTCGGCTACGGCGGCGGCCTGGGGCTGGTGTTCTTCTCCGAATCGATGAAGGATGCAGCCGAGAAAGCGCAATCCACCGGCAAGGGCCCAGCCCCGCCCAACATCACTGCCGTGGGCGGCGCCTATACGGCAAACGGCACCTGGGGCGCCGGCGCCGCCCACTTCCATACCTGGGATGGCGACCGCTACCGTTACCTGGGCGCCATCGCCAAGGTCGACGCGCAGCTCGACTACTACGGCCTGTTGAACCAGGCGCGGGCCTATGCGCTGGAGGGACTGATGCTGGTGCAGCAGTTCATGGTGCGCCTGGGCGACTCCCGCTGGTACGTAGGGCCGCGCTACGTGCTGTTCGACTCAAAGGCCACCTTCAAGGGCCAGGTGGCCACCGAGCTGGGCGGCTTCGAGCGCGACCAGCGTATCGGCAAAGGCGGCCTGGTGGTCGACTACGACTCGCGCGACAACATCTTCTATCCCAGCCGTGGCAGCTACGCCGAGCTGGAAGCGCAGTTCGCGCGCGGCGGATTCGGCAGCACGCAGGCCTTCAATATGTACAACGCGCGGGGCTTTACCTGGCTGCCGCTGGCACGCACGTGGATCCTCGGGCTGCGTGCCGACGGCCGCTTCTCCACCGGCGACATCCCCTTCTATGCGCAGCCGTTCGTCGATCTGCGCGGCGTGTCAAAAGGACGCTACCAGGACCGCAACGCGCTCGCCACCGAGATGGAACTGCGCTGGGAGATGACCCCGCGCTGGTCGCTGCTGGGCTTCACCGGCGCGGGCAAGGCCTACGGCAAGTGGCACAGCTTTTCCGATGCAGCCACCGTGTACAGCGTGGGGGGCGGTTTTCGCTACCTGATTGCGCGCAAGCTGGGCCTGTCAATCGGCATCGACGTCGCCCATAGCAAGGACCAGAACGCTTTCTACGTGCAGGTGGGCAGCGCCTGGCACTGAGCCGCCGCGCCACCGTCACGGCCGCCGGCCACCAGGCTAGCCGCCTACTCCATTTCATCGACAAGGAGCCGCCCCCATGTCCAAGCCGACCACCACCTGCGCACGCAAGCCTGCGCCGCGCCTGCGCATCCTGCTGGCAGCCTGCTGCCTGGCGCTGGGCTTGCCCCCCGCGCAGGCGGCCAACCCGCCCAAGCCCACGGCGCCCCTGACCTGGCCGCGCAACTTCGACGCTGCGTCGCAGCATATCGAGATCTACCAGCCGCAGGTCGAACAGTGGGATGGCGACAAGCTATCCGGCCGCGCGGCGGTAGCCATCGGCGCCAAGGATGGCTCACCCACTTACGGCGTCGCGCATTTCGCCGCGCACGCCGATATCGACAAGACCTCTGGCCTGGTGCAGCTGCGCGACATCGAGTTCACCAGTGTCGAGGTCCCCACCAACCCCAACGCCGCCGACGCGGTGCGCACGGCCCTGGTGGCGCGCCTGCCCAAAGGCGGCATGACGGTGCCGCTCGATGAGCTGCAGGCCAGCTACGCCGTCGCGCAGGAGCAGGCCAAGGCGCCCGGCGTGCCGGTGAAGAACGATGCGCCGCAGATCGTGTTCGCCTCCACGCCCACCTTGCTGGCGATGGTGGATGGCGAGCCGGCCTGGCGCGACGTGAGCGGCACGCGCTACCAGCACGCGCTGAACAGCCGCGCGCTGCTGCTGCGCGACAACAGCGGCAAGCTCTACCTGCAGGCCGCAGGCTACTGGTACAGCGCCGCGGCGCTGGCCGGCCCCTGGACTGTGCTGGCCAGCCCGCCGCAAGCGCTAAGCGCCGCCGCGGCAAAGGCACAGGCCGGCGTCAAGGCCGACCCGATGCTGCCGGCCGACGGCAAGCGCGCCGCCAACCCGCCGGCGGTGCTGGTGTCCACCGTGCCCACCGAGCTGATCGTCATCGACGGCACGCCCAAGCTCGCGCCGGTGGCCGGCGTCGTGCTGCTGACAGTCACCAACACCGATCGCGCGGTGTTCGTCGATCCCAATTCCAACCGCTACTACGTGCTGATCTCCGGGCGCTGGTTCCGCGCGCCGGGCTTCGATGGTCCGTGGCAGTTCGTGCCAGGCAGCGAACTGCCGGCGGACTTCGCCAAGATCCCGCCGCAGGATCCCAAGGCCAACGTGCTGGTGTCGGTTCCGGGCACCCCGCAGGCACGCGAGGCGCAGATCGCCGCCAACATCCCGCAGACCGCGTCGGTGTCGCGCGCCAAGGCAACGATCACGGTCGCCTTCGACGGCGCGCCGCGCTTCACGCCCATTGCCGGCACCTCGCTGAACTACGCGGTAAACGCTGCCACGCCGGTGCTGCAGGTCGACGGCGAGCACTTCTACGCCGTGTCCAACGGCGTGTGGTTCGCCGCCACGGCGCCCACCGGCCCCTGGCGCGTTGCCACCGAAGTGCCTGGCGTGATCTACACCATCCCCACCAGTTCGCCGCTGCATTACGTCACCTATGTGCGCATCTACTCCGTGACGCCGGATACCGTGGTGGTCGGCTATACGCCGGGCTACATGGGCGTGGTGGTAGCCCCGGATGGCACCGTGGTCTATGGCACGGGCTACGTCTACCCGCCATACGTGGGCACCGTGTACTACGGCTATCCGCCCACCTACGGCTACGGCGCGGGCTTTGCGCTGGGCACCGCCGAAGGGTTCGCCTTCGGCTTCGCGGTGGGCGCGATCTGGGGCGCCGCCGCGCCTTACTGGGGCCCCTATTGGGGCGGCGGTTACTGGAACTACGTCAACGTCAACACGGCCAACTTCTACGGGCGCTGGGGCCAGGGCACCGTGACGCACGCCTCGGGCTACAACGCCTGGACTGGCACGCAATGGCGCGGCACCGCTGGCGCCGGCTACAACCCGGCCACCGGCGCACGCTACCAGGGCAGCCAGGGCGCCGCGTTCAACCCCTACAGCGGCAATGCGGCGGCAGGACGGCAAGGCTCGTTCTCGAACCCATCGACCGGGCGCAGCGGGGCCGGGCGCGGCGCAATCGCCGGCAACGCGTACACCGGCAACTACGCTGGCGCACGCCAGGTAGCGGGCTACAACGCACAGACCGGGCGCGCCGGCGCGGCCGAGATTGGCGTGGCCGGCAATACGCAGACCGGCCAGCACGAGGCAGCCGGCAAGGGCGTGGTGGTCAACCGGGACAAGGGCAATGCGGTGGCCTGGAACAATGGCGACGTGTATGCCGGGCACGACGGCAACGTCTACCAGCACACCCAGGACGGCGGCTGGCAAAAGCATACGCAGGGCGGCTGGGAGCCTGTGCAGGCCAGCCCGGATGTCACGGGACGGCTGGACCAGCAGCGCCAGGCGCGCGACGTGGGACAGGAACGGTTCGGGCAGGCGTCCCAGTCCCGCCAATGGAGCAGCGGCGGTGCGGGTGGCCGCAGCTTTGGCGGTGCCGGTGGCGGGCGGCGCATGGGCGGCTTTCACCGCTAGCCTGGCGCCACAATAAGCCAAAAGAAAAATCCCGCGGCCACGCAGCGCCGCGGGATCACTGTCGATGCCAGCGCGCCTTACGACTTCGGCGGCGACGTCACCACAATCGAGATGACCTCGCGATAGACGATCTTGGCCAGGCGGCCCGCCTTGAGCTTGCCCAGGTCGATGCCGGGATCCTGGACTTTCACCGTGCGCAGCGTCTCGCGCGGGCCACGGAAAGTCACGGTACGGTTCTTCGCATCGACCTTGGTGATCTCCGCCGTCACCGTGGTTGTGATCTCGCGCGCAAAGCCGGGCTTGTCGCCCTCGCCAGCGCGCGCGGTGCGCTCCACCGACTCCGCCAGCGCCGTGTCCTTGCTATCGACCGGCTCCAGCATGGTGACCACGGCCGCCGCGCGCGTCAGCGTGACCATGTCGCCCTTCTTGATCTGCTTGAAATTCTTGACTTCATCGCCACCGATCAGCTCGGCGACATTGCCGCGCGGGCCTTGCACCAGCACCGCCTTCGATTCCGGGTCGATCGAAACGATGCGCCCGGAGACCACGGTTTCCTCCGCCATGCCGACGGGGCCCGGCGGCGCGGCGTGGACGAGCGGTGCGAAAAGCATGGCCGCGCCAAGGAGGCTCAGCGCGTGCAGGGAACGGGAAATCAACCGACGATTAGGCATGGCTGTCCTGACAAGTGAAAAAGCGTGGATACGAAATAACTCGGAGGCCACCGGGGCACGCGGCACGCAGCGGTACTTCGGAGTTGAACATAGCGCGCAATGGCGCCGCGCGGCATGCCTGTTGAAAGATTTCATATCGGACGGGGTAGAAAGTGAAATCAGCCGAAAGTGCCGCCCGCCCCACCCATCCCGGACATCACGTTCGCCATGAGACTTAATTCACACGGCGAGATCTTTCACTTCAATTCGTGCCCGCGCTTCGCTAACGTCAGGCCGTCTGCCCAGCCTGCATTGGCCGGATTCATTTTCCTTAAGTCTCGGCGCGAACAGTCTGTATTGCCTTTTGCCAACGGCGTGGACTAAGTTAGCGGCAAGGTGGCAGGCCAGTCCTTCTGGCGCAGGCGACAGCATGCATTGTTTCAAGCACATTGTTGCCTGCTGCCGTGCCTTGCCCCCGCCGCTTACGACCTTCCGCCAAGGACCGCGCCATGACCCAGCACCCATTGCTCCGCACCACGCTACTCTGCGCCGCCCTGCTCGCCGCGCCGGCGCCCGCGCTCGCCTACCTGGACACCTTCATCAACGGCATGGTCATCGGCAACATGAGTCAGAAGGAATCCGCTTCGCTCGCCCAGAGCGTAGCCAAGGTGCTGAATGACGGCACCGATGGCACCATGGCGTCCTGGACGTCCCCGGCGGAAGCCAGGCGCAAGCCCATCGAAGGCCAGTTGACGCCACTGCGCAGCAAGACCGACAAGGGCCAGCCCTGCCGGCAACTGAAGATGCAGCTCAGGCGGGCGGACCAGGAAGACAACTGGACTGGCTGGTTCTGCAAGCAAAGTGACGGCCGCTGGCGCTCGCGCCAGGTCGCCGACGATTGAGCCATCACCCGCCACGGACTGACCTAGCCCCCTATATTCGCCGATGGACGCTTCACCATGCGTGATCGCTCAGGCTCTCCTCAGGTTCTCAATTCAACCAGGATCTGCTCAGCAAGATAATCGCAGGGAGGTCGCGCGGACCGGGAGCTGCGGGCGAGGACGATTTCGAGTTCGGCCAGTGGCGGCAAGCCATCGCTCTGGGATAGCTGAACAAGATGCCCGGGTACGCTGCATCTCGCCAGGGGGGCCACCGCAAGCCCCGCTTCGACCATGCTGACAAGGCCCAGCAGGCTCGGGCTCTCGTAGGACATGCGGTATTTGATGTTCTCCCGCTGCAGCGCGCTGATGGCATTGGCGCGCGCCGTGCTGCCATGGGCGAAAACGGCGATGGGCAGCGGGCGCTCGTTCCACACTTTCCTTACGGCCGACCCGACCCACACCATCGGCTCGAAGCGAATGAATTCGCCGGCGATGCCCTTGGCTCTGGTCAGGCATGCCAGGTCGAGCGTGTTGTCATTAAGCAAGGGCACGAGCGCACTGCTAGGCATGCCGATCACCCGGATTTCCACACGCGGGTGCGCCACCGCGAACTGCCTGAGGACCGACGGCAGCAACGATGACGCGTAGTCGTCAGGCACGCCGATGGTGACGCGCCCCTTCATCTCCGGGCGCACGATCGACGCCCACGCCTCCTCCCGCATCGCGAGCATGCGACGGCCATAGTCCAGCAGCGTCTTTCCCTCGGCGGTAATCGTCACGTGCCGCGTGGTCCGCACAAACAACGGCTTGCCAAGCGACTCCTCAAGCGCCTTGATCTGCATGCTCACCGCCGACGCGGACCGGTGTACGGTCTGCGCCCCCCGCGCAAACGATCCGGTGTCGGCAACCGCCACCACCATCTCGATGACGTCCAGATCGAGCTTTTTCATATTAATCAGAAAATCTGAACAAAAACCTCAGTTTAACCCGTTTTACTCGGCTACTCACCAGGTGGATACTGCAGTCGATGTCCACTGGGGAACCCCGAACATGCACGGTACGGAATCGATCTACGGATTTTTAGCGGTTGGGGGCATGCTAGCCGTGACGCCTGGCCCGAACATGGTCTACGTGATGTCACGCTCCATTGCGCAAGGACGCAAGGCCGGACTCGTGTCGCTGGCTGGCGTCATGCTCGGATACCTTTTCTATATGTTTGGCGCGGCGTTTGGCATCACGGCATTTTTCCTGAGCGTGCCCTACGCCAGCAGCATCCTGGGCACGGTGGGCGCGGCCTATCTGTTCTACCTGGCGTGGCAGGCCGTGAAGCCTGGCGGCCGCTCTCCGCTGGAAGTCCGCGACCTGCCGCACGAACGCCCTCGACGGCTGTTTGCGATGGGCGCCACCACCAGCCTGTTGAATCCCAAGCTGGCGATGACCTTCCTGTCAGTCCTGCCGCAGTTCATCAACTATCGGGACGGCAACGTCCTCGAGCAATCGCTCGTGCTCGGGTCCTCGTTGATTATCGCGTTCGCCACCGTCAACGGCGCCGTGGCGATCTGCTCTGGCAGCATGGCAACGCTCCTGTCCCGCCGGCCGGGACTCCTGCTGGCCCAGCGCTGGGCCATGGGCGCGGTTCTGCTTGTGCTGGGCGCGAACATGATGCTCGACGCCCGAAAGCTGGCGGGAATTGGCTGACTGTTGCGGTTGCCTGCCATTGTCAGCACACTCGCCCCCGCCGTGGCAGAACTGCGCGTCAGGTGTGAGCGAGCACATTGATCAGCTTGCCAAATGGGTCGCGAACATAGAAGCGCCGTACGCCCCAAGGTTCGTCGACCGGGCCGTACTCGATGGGAATCCCTGCCGCCTTCACACGCTCAAGTGCGGCGGCAATGTCGTCCACTTCGATTGATAAATCCGGCGTTGGCGTGTCCGATCCGCCTTGCGAAGCAAAACTGATCTGCACTGCCATCCTTTCCGGCGACCCGTACGTGGCAATCCAGCCATGATCCATCAACAGGTCGAGGCCAAATACGCTCCCGTAGAAGTCCTTGGCGTCGCTTACGGCTTGCGTGCTGATATTTGCAACGATGCGTTTGACTTTCATTGCGGCCTCAATAAGCGTGTGGAGGGAGATATGGCGGGACACTACCATGCGGCATCGGCCGCCCCCCCGGCAGCAGGCTGCGCCTATTGGACGGCTGCTTCTGGGTGAGGATTCAACCGATCGATGCAACAGATAGCAGTTTGATGAAACCGATCAGCGGAAAGCGCCACCCCGATGAAGTCAGTCATCTCCTGGCTTCCGTTGTCGCAAGTAGGCAGCCATTGCAGCAAAGCGTCGACGCGTTTCCAACTCGAAGATCTTGGCCACGAATGGATCCAGAATGCGCCCCAACAGCCGGGGGCGTAGCTTGATGTTGAACGTGTAAATCAGCTCCGAGGCGCCATGGCCAAGGTCACGGTGTCGCATCGAAGCGCCCCAGAATGCGAACAGGCCGGTAGGGGCAATGGTGGTCGCTGCGGCAGTTCTTGGAGGATCGTAGCTGACGAATTGCGTTCGCATGCCAAGAAGTTTTTTCCAGCCACGACCGAGATTCGTGGTGATGGCACCTACGTGGGGATGCGTCCCGCCGCCCTCCACATAAGCAACCGACAGCAATGTGTCCCATATCAACCGTTTCTCGTGATTATGGAAGGCCTCAAACGCTACGGCGGCAGATGCCGGCATTGTGAGCACGATACGACGCTGAGCCATGATCAGGATTCTTCTATCGTTGCGTGGATTCCCCACTCGCGAAAGTGGGGTTCGAAATCCGCGAGCTACCTGAGACGGCCCGTGGATGATCGCAATACACTACAAGCGGCGAGCTTACCAGCAGGCCCCCGTTCTAACAGCCCTTAGTGTGCGGCATTGACCGATTGAACCCATGGCCAACAGCGGCCGACGCGCTCCGATCCGCTACAGTATCGAGACAGCCGCATGACACTGGTACAGATGAACCACCGCCCTCAACCGCATCCAGCACAAGACCTCCTCACCTCCTATTTCTGGAGCGGCGACGCGATCCGCAGTCGATGCGTCAGTGGCATCGTGCTAACCGGCACAGTCGACGTGCCCGCGCTCCCTGCGCGCCTGCTTGCGGACTGGGCCAGGGAGATATCGTCCCGCATGGTCCTGGAACCCGGGGATGTCGAGGCCATGCCCTTGGCGCGAGCGCGGGCGCGCTGGCCGGACTACGCGCGCTGCGTGCAGGCGGTGTCCAATTGGGCGTGCGCGCTTGGACTGCCCGGGGTGCTTGCCGCCAGCGACGTCGCCCTCATGGCCTGCCGCGGCGCGAGGTATCACCATGACGGCGCGCAGTATGGCGGTGCGGCCTTTTGCAATCTCTTCCTGAGTGAAGACAGGGGCCAGGACTTGCATTTTCCCTCGCTGGATCTTCGAATCCCCCTGTCCCGGGGTACGGCGGTGATATTCGATACCTGCCAGCCCCATGGCGTGATTCAACGCCACAGCAGCGGGTTTAACGCGGGCGACTTCCCGCCCGACCAGGATTGCATCCAGCTATTCCTGACCTGGGAGCTTCCCATCGAAGATACCCATGTGGCGCACGCACTTCAGGTTGCCTTCGACACCGCACCTTCGACCTCATCGCAACTGCATGACGAGCAAGTCTGGCTGAACGATGCAAGGGCTGCTGTGCGCCCGGATTCTGGCCGGTGGTATCGGGCCGACTGATCCTCCAGGTCATGCGGCGGTTTTAGCCAGCATGGCCCCCTGGACTCCCCTACTGCCTGCCAGACACAAGCCGCTCAT
This sequence comes from Cupriavidus basilensis, assembly GCF_008801925.2. NCBI lineage: Bacteria > Pseudomonadati > Pseudomonadota > Betaproteobacteria > Burkholderiales > Burkholderiaceae > Cupriavidus > Cupriavidus basilensis. The sequence continues at coordinate 1,884,136 of NZ_CP062804.1, forward strand.
TGCGCTCGGTCAGCGACTGGATCAGCCCATCCACCCCGCTTTGCTGAATCCTGTCGTTGAATTGCTGCCGGTAGGTCTGCACCAGCCAGGCGCCCAGCACGTTCAGGTCATACACGCGCCAGCCTTCCGGCGTCTTGTGCAAACGGTAGTCGATCTGCACAGGCTGGCCGCTTTTCATATTGGTGGCGACCGTGCGCACCACCACGTCCGTCTCGGCTGGCTCGATGCGCGACGGCGGATACTCGATCTGCTGGTCCGGGCGGAGTTGCGCGATAGCGCCGGCATAGGTGTGGATCAGCAGCAGCTTGAACTGCTCCACCACTTGTTGCTGCTGCGCCGGCGTTGCGGTGCGCCAGTAACGGCCCATGGCGAGCTGCGTGGTGCGGTTCAGATCGGTGTACGGAAGGATGTCCTTGTTCACGATCGTCGTGATGCGCTGGATATCGCCCGGCGCGACCGCGCGGGTGCGCACCTCACGCAGTAGCTGCTGCGTCACGGTCTGGATCAGCGCCTCGGGCTTGGACTTGTCATCGACCTGGGCGCAGGCTGCGCTGCCAAAGGCAAGCAAGGTCGAAACAACGGAAATCAGGATGACGTTCCTCATCGGTGGGGGTCCTGTCTGAATGTGCAGCCCGCATGTTAGAACAAAGCGCGTTGCGCTACACGCGCGAGTCACCCGCACGCTCCAGCATCGTCCGCGCCCCCTTCAATATCTCCCTGGCCACATCCTGGCTGGCCACCGTGCGCGCCAGCATCAGCGCCCCGACGCACTGGGACATGACGCCCCAGGCCGCCTCTCCGCTCCCCAGCCTTAGCGCCAGTTCCAGTTGCATGGCCACCATGCCGTCCTCGCAGGCCTGGCGTGTGTCCACATCGGCGCGGGCGATCTCCGCGCCCAGGCTGGGTAGCGGGCAGCCCGTCTCCGGATGCCGCACATGGCCCATGGTGAGGTAGCAATCCAGCATTCTTGCCAGCCAGGCGCCATCGCCACCCTCCCCGTCAGGCAGCAACAGCTCCCGGCTGCGCTGCAGCTCGCGCTCGATCACTTCGCGCAGCAATGCCTGCTTGGAATCGAAATGGCTGTAGAACGCCCCGCCGGTCAGGCCGGCGGCGCCCATCAGCTGGTCAACGCCGGTCGACGCAAAGCCCTCGCGCTTGACCAGCGCGCCGCTGGCCTCCAGCACCCGCTCGCGGGTGGCAGCTTTGTGAGTTGCGGAATAACGCATTGCAGTTCCTGAGATTGTGCTGGGGCAGATGCCGCTTGACGCGACCCGCATTCATACCATAACGTTCGTTTACTAAACGATCGTTTATCTTATGCCGGATCCACTTCCGATGGAAGCGGCCAGCGTGGGCACGAACGCAGAAAGCCCGCCCGGCCATGGCCGGCGGATCATTCCAAGACTGGAGACAAGTCATGTCCAACAAGAAAGCCATCCTTGTGGTAGGTGCCGGCGACGCCACTGGCGGCGCCATTGCTCGGCGTTTTGCGCGCGAGGGCTATATCGCCTGCGTGACGCGCCGCAGCGCCGACAAGCTCACGCCGCTGGTCGAGCAGATCCGCGCCGAGGGCGGCGAGGCCTACGGCTTTGCCTGCGATGCCCGCAAGGAGGACGAGACGGTGGCGCTGATCGAGCGCATCGAGCGTGAGATCGCGCCGCTGGAGGTGGCCATCTTCAATATCGGCGCCAATGTGCGGTTTTCCGTGCTGGAAACCACATCCCGCGTGTACTTCAAGGTCTGGGAGATGGCCTGCTTCGGCGGCTTCCTGATGGGGCGCGAGGCCGCCCGGGTGATGCTGCCGCGCGGGCACGGCTCGATTTTCTTCACCGGTGCTACCGCCAGCCTGCGCGGGCGCGATGGCATGAGCGCCTTTGCGGGCGCCAAGCACGCCCTGCGCGCGCTAGCCCAGAGCATGGCGCGAGAGCTGGGGCCGAAGAATATCCACGTGGCGCACCTGGTGGTGGACGCCGCCATCGACACCGACTTCATTCGCTCGAACTTCCCCGACCGCTACGCCACCAAGCAGGACGACGGCATCGTCAATCCGGAACACATCGCCGACACCTACTGGATGCTGCACCAGCAGCCGCGCGACGCGTGGACGCACGAGCTGGATATCCGCCCGTGGATCGAGCCGTGGTAAGCCCTGCCGGCCAGAGCCTCAAAGCAATGAAAACCATCAAAGCCATCAAAGGCACCAAAGACAAAACACCACAACAAGCGGAGACGACGACATGAGCAAGCAAGTGGAATTCTATTTCGACTTCGGCAGCCCGTATTCCTACCTGGCCTACAAGGAATTGCCGCGCGTGGCACAGCGCACCGGCGCCCAGATCGTATGGCGGCCCATCCTGCTGGGCGGCGTGTTCAAGGCCACCGGCAACCACAGCCCCGCGGAGATCCCCGCCAAGGGCCGCTGGTCGAAGACCGACACCGCGCGCTGGTCGCGCCGGTACGGTGCCAACCTCCAGCAGAATCCGCATTTCCCGGTCAATACGCTGGCGCTGATGCGCGCCGCGATCGGCTTCCAGTTGCAGGACGAAGCCGCGTTCCACCGCTATGTGGAGACGATCTTCGCCGCCATGTGGGAGCAGCAACGTAACCTGAACGACCCCGCCGAGATCGGCGCCGCGCTCACAGCCGCCGGGTTCGACGCGCGCCAGGTGCTGGGGATGATCGATGACCCGGCGGTGAAGGATGCGCTCAAGCAGGCCACCGAGGCCGCGGTTGCACGCGGCGTGTTCGGTGTGCCAAGCTTTTTCGTCGGCGACGAGTTGTTCTGGGGCAATGACCGCCTGCTGTTTGTCGAGGAAGCGCTGGCCGCATAGCCGGCGCTATCCGCGAAAGAGCGCGCCGTCAGAAAGCCGGCAGGATCGCGCCCTTGAACTGCGTGGCCAGGAAGTCGCGCACTTCCTGCGACTGGTAGGCCGCCACCAGCGGCTTGACCCACGGCTTGTCCTTGTCCTGCGTGCGTACCGCGATCAGGTTGGCATAGGGGCCGCGCAGGTCTTCGGTGGCAATCGCATCCTTGGCCGGGCTGAGCCCGGCCTTGACCGCATAATCGGTATTGATGGAAGCCACGGCCAGGTCATCGAGCGAGCGCGGCAGGATGGCCGAGTCCAGTTCCACGATCTTCAGCTTGCGGGGATTGGCCTTGATATCGAGCGGCGTGGCGTTCTTGCCGTTCTTGCCGACGCCATCGCGCAGCGTGACCAGACCCTCTTTCTGCAATAGCAGCAGCGCGCGGTTGCCATTGGATGGATCGTTCTGGATGCCCACCTTGGCGCCGTCCGGCAGTGCCTTCAGCGACTTGAGCTTCTTCGAGTAAAAGCCCATTGGCGCCACGTACGTCAGGCAGACATTGGCGATCTTGTAGTGCCGCGCCTCGATCTGGCTGTCGAGAAAGGGCTGGTGCTGGAAGCTGTTGGCGTCCAGGTCCCCGGCATCCAGCGCCGCATTCGGCTGCGCGTAGTCGTTGAACTCGATGATCTTCACGTCCAGGCCGTTGCGCTTGGCCACGGTCCGCACGACCTCCCAGATCTGCGCGTCGGGGCCGCTCATGGTGCCCAGGCGCACCACCTGGTCGGCGGCGTGCGCGGCCGGCAACACGATCATGGCGGCGGCCAGGGCGATGGATTTGAATAGACTACGGCGTTGCATGCAGGCTCCACACTCAGGGTTGCGGCGCTTCGCGCGCCGCGCCGATGCGCGGCGGCGCGCAAGCTGGCCGCTGTTATCAAAGCGCGACCGGCACTTGTGATGCCGGCTCGCTTGGCAGCGATGTTAGCGCCGCGGCCATGGGCAGGGAATGAAGGTGTTCGCCTATCGATATGCGCGGCTTGCGCGGCGCGCTCGCAGCTCGGCAGCGGGTAGAATCACGCTCCGGTTTCCTGCAGATATCCAGCCAGCCATGACGCACCCCCCTGCGGCCTCTGCCCCCTACCAGATTCTCTTCGCCTTCACCGCGGCCACGGGCGCGGTGCTGGAAATCAAGCGCCTCGGCTTGCCCGCCGATGCGCCGCGCTCGCGCAAATACCAGTGGTTGTGGATCGCCGCCGGCAATGGCCCGCGGCAAGCGCTGCCGTTGCAGTTTGTGTCGATGAGCCAGGGAGATTGCCAGGTGCGCGAGTTTGCCGAAGGCACGCTGCGTTTTGGCGAGCGGGATGCGGCCATGACGTTGCCGACGGGACAGACGCTGCATCTGCGGGCGTGCGCGGCGGATGCAGTCCCACCCGATGTGGCGGCCCTGGTGGCGCGCTTTGTGGCTGCGGATTAAGCCAACTTAAGCCAACCTTACTCGCCCAGAAACTCCGCCACCACTTCCAGCCCCTCCACATGGTCAGCCACCACCTTGGCAATCACGGCAATGGGAATCGCCAGCAGCACGCCCCAGGTGCCCCATAGCCAGGTGAAGAGCAGCAGCACCACGAACACCGCGACGGCGTTCATCTTGGCCATGCGCCCCGTCATCCAGGTGGTCACCAGCGCGCCGATCAGCGTGGCGACCAGCAGCGAGCCGCCTGCCGCCATTGCCGCCAGCGCGAAGTCGCCCGACTGCATGAAGGCGGCAAGACCGATGCAAACCGCAATGAGCACCGCACCGAAGTAAGGCACCAGATGCAACGCCGCGGCGGCCAACGACCACGTGCCGGCGTTATCCACTTGCAGCCATTTCAGCAGGAGCCAGGTCAGCGCACCCACCATGGCGTTGGTGACCAGCAGCATCACCATATAACGCTGGATCTGCCGGTTGATCTCGTCGAGCATGTGCACGCTGATCTTCTTCTGCGACAGCGTGGTACCCGCCATCTTGATGAACTTGCGCTTGAACATGTCTCCGGACACCAGCATGAAGAAGGCGAGGAACAACACCACCGCGGCCTGCGCGGCGACGGCAAAGACGCCGACCGAACCTGCCAGCAGCATATTGTTGAGCGAATCCCCGGCGCGCTCCACCACGATCTGGGAGCCACGCACGGGCGGCCCTTGCCCGGTGCCACCCAGCACCGTGGCCGCGCGCCGGATCTTTTGCACCATCGAGTCGTCGCCGCTGAGCAAGGCGCCCACGGAGCGCGACAGCTTGGTGGCCACTTCCGGCAAACGGTCGATCAGGCCGGCAACCTGATCCTGCACCAGGTATGCGCAGCAGACCACGCCGGCCAGCAGCGCCAGCAACACCAGCGAGGCGCCGAGCACGCGCGGGATGCGCCGTCCGCACAGCAAGGTGACCAGCGGATCAAGCATGTACGCGACGACCACCGCAAGCACCACGGGGATCACGAAAGCGCTGGCCAGGTGCAGCGTGTAGAGCGATGCGAGCACCGCGAGGATGGTTAGTGCCAGGTCGCCGCGCCTGGCCGGGACGACGGGAAGGGTTGCGGCCAGTGCAGGCTGGGTCGCCGATGCGCCCGCAGCTGCGGCGTCAGCGCAGACAGGCGACTGGTTTTGCGCAGCGGGGCTGGCGTTCAGATCAGCCATGGGATTGCGGTTCCTGTCGAGATGGTCGCGTGCGTGTCGCGTGAATGCCGGCGAGGCAATGGGCAATGGGCAATGGGCAATAGGCATGCGCGCATGGCGCGCGCCAAGCCTTATCCAAGCATAGTCTTGCCTGCCGGCGTTTCTGTCGGAGAATGGCGCAAGCCTGTGTAGGACAACCACGGCTTGCCGTACGGCGCGCGATGCGCCACATTGAGAGAACACGGATGCGCCGCGAAAGTGACCTCACTGCCATGACGAACTGACCCATCCCCTGCCATGCAGATACTCGACGCGCGCGCCCGGCTGGTGCTGAAACACCCATGGCGCTTCGTACTGCGCACGCTCCGCCATTTCCGAGCCAACCAGGGCTTGCTGCTCGCGGGCGCGGTCGCGTACTACGCCTTGCTGTCGATCGTGCCCTTGCTGATCCTGATGGTGATCGCGCTGTCCCATGTGATCGAGCCGCAATCGCTGCTGGCCACCTTGTCGCGCTACCTGGAATGGTTGCTGCCGGGGCAATCCCGCGCCTTGGTGGACGAGCTGGCCAACTTCCTGGCGAACCGCGGGGTGATCGGCTGGGTGCTGCTGGCGAGCATGATCTTTTTCAGCTCGCTGGCGTTCACGGTGCTGGAGAACGCCATGTCGGTGATCTTTGTGCACCGGGTGGCGATCCGCCGCCGCCACTTCCTGGTGTCGGCGGTGCTGCCGTACTGCTACATCGTCGTGCTCAGCATCGGCCTGCTGCTGGTGACGGTGGTCTCGGGCAGCCTGCAGGCCTTAGGCGCGCGGCATGTCGAAGTGCTGGGCCATGACCTGTCGCTGGACCGTGTCTCCGGCACCCTGCTCTACCTGCTCGGGCTGGCCGGGGAGATCCTGCTGCTGGCCTCCATCTACCTGGTGATGCCGGTGGGCCGCCTGTCGGTGCGCCATGCGCTGATTGGCGCGGTGAGCGCCGCGCTGCTTTGGGAGATCTCGCGGCACGTGCTGGTCTGGTACTTCGCCACGCTGTCGCAGGTGAGCGTGGTGTATGGCTCGCTCACCACCGCGATCGTCGTCCTGCTGAGCCTGGAAATCGCCGCCACCTTGCTGCTGCTCGGGGCGCAGGTGATCGCGGAATTCGAGCGCGGCGGCTCTGACGCGCCAGTGCAGGCGGAGGCGGAAACCGAAACAGAGACCTTTCACACCTGAGCCGCCGCGCGCACGGCCCAGGGCTCAGTGGCCAATCAGTGCAACGTGCCCAGCAGCTTCGGCAGCGAGGCAGACAGCAGCGCCACGCCGGATGCGGTCAGCAGGCTCAGCACGATCCTGCGAAATGCGATCTCGCTGATGCCGATGTACAGCCGCGCGCCAAGGATGCTGGGCACCAGCATGGCCGGCCCCACCACCAGGAACATGGGCAACATGTCGCGCGTGACGATGCCGGTGCCGACATAGGTCGCCATGGTCACCGCCAGCGTGGCCAGGTTGAAGTTCTGGATGATGGCGCGCTGCTCGTCCTTGGCCAGCCCGCGCAGGGTGCACCACAGCGTGGGGATGACGCCGGTAAAGCCGCCGATGCCGCCCATGATGCCCCCGGCCGCGCCGATCACGCCATCAGCCACCCGCCCGCCGGCCCGGATGTGGGGCAGTTGCCTGGACATCAGCATCAGCGGACACCAGATGACCAGCAGCCCGCCCAGGCAAGCCTTGAACACGCTGGGATTGAGCGCAGGCAGGATCGCCACGCCGATGGGAATGCCCAGGATGCCGCCGGCCACGAAGGGCAGCAACTGCCGAGGCGAAAAGCTGCGCCGCACCGTCACCGCCGCCACCACCTGCCCGGTCAGCGAGCCGAACACCGCCATCGTCGCTGCCAGGCGCGGCTCCACGGTCCAGACCCAGAAGGACATGGCCACCATGCCGAAGGCAAACCCGGACAAGCCTTGCACGAAGCCGGCCACGACGGCGCCCAGCGCCAGGATCAGGACAGGAAATTCCATCGGTGACTCGAAAGCTCGAATGCTTGAATGCTCGAAAGTCGCAAACTATGCAGGGGATTGAACGCTTTGTCACCTGAGCGCGGCCTTCGCGCTGCGTGCCTGCACATCGAGCACCTTGGCCCGCGCCGCTTCGAAACGCGCGCCCTCGGCAGCCAGCCAATCCTCCACCGTGGCGATAGGCGACGTCTGCCCATGTGCGCAGACGAAGAAGTAGGACGCCTGCGAGCGCGCATGGATGCCGAACAGGTCAACCAGCCGGCCGGCCTCGATATCTTCCAGCACCAGCGCCGAGCGCCCCATCGCGATGCCCTGCCCGGCCAGCGCCGCACCCACGGCCAGCTGCGACAGGTTGAAGCGCTGGCCCGCTTCGAGTTCGCCCACCTCTGCCTCCACCCCCGCCACCTGCAGCCAGTGGCGCCATTCCTCGAAGGCTTGCGCGCCGTCCCACGGGCTCACGTCGTGCAGCAGCCAGGCACCCCTCAGGTCCTGTGGCCTGCGCAACTCGGGATGCGCGGCCAGGAAGGCGGGGCTTGCCACCGGCAGCAGCCATTCGTCGAGAAACAACCGCGCCTTGAGGTCGTCATAGCCGCCCAGGTCGAAGCGCACGGCGGCGTCGATGCCATCGCGCACCATCCGGGTGCGGTCCAGCGCGTGGAACTCGCCGTAGACGCGCAGGCCCACCTCGGGGTGATCACGGAAAAAATCGCCCAGCCGCGGGGTCAGCCAGCGCATGGCAAACGACGGTGCGCAGCTCAGCGCGATGGGGCCGGTCTCGCGCGGCTTGCGTAGCTGGGTGAGCGTGCCCTCGATGGCCTGGAAGGACTCGCGCAGCACAAAGCGCAACCGCTCGCCTTCGGGCGTCAGCACCAGCGCGCGCGGCGTGCGCAGGAACAAGGGCCGGTCCAGCCACTGCTCCAGCTGCTTCACCTGCTGGCTGACCGCGCCCTGCGTCACGCACAGTTCCGTGGCCGCGTGGGTGAAGTTGCAATGGCGCGCCGACGCCTCGAAGCAGCGCAGCCAGCTCAGCAAGGAGGACGATAACAAGGTGCTCATGACAAGGCACTCATAAGTGCCCGCCGATACGCACGTCCGCCCTCAGGTTTTCATTAGTCAAACTAATGCCTCGCTAAATATAAATGGATTGCCAGCGCATCCGCGCGGGCCAACAATGAAGTCACCCAGGAACCCGCAGCAGCCTATCCCTTTGCGATGAACCAGCCTTTAGCCACGAACCCATTAACCGCAACCAGCACGGACAATGCCGCAGCGCTGCGCGCCAGCCTGGCCGCCGCCACGCCGCTGCTCTGGTGCAATCCGGCGCGCGCCGCGACGCCACCGCCGGTCCAGGCCGCCGGCGGGCACAGCATTAGTCTAGCTGATGTCGAGGCCGCACAGGCGCGCTTTGCCCGCTTTGCCCCGCTGCTATCGGCGCTGTTTCCCGAGCTGGCCGAGACCCATGGCGTCATCGAGTCGCCCCTGGTCGCCGCGGCGTCGATGCAGGCAGCCCTTGGGTTGCCAGACAGCCAGGGCAGGCTGTGGGTCAAGGCCGACCACAGCCTGCCGGTGGCAGGCTCCATCAAGGCACGCGGCGGCATCCACGAGGTGCTGGAGTTTGCCGAGAACCTGGCGCTGCGCCATGGCCTGCTTGGCCCTGGCCGCAACGGGCCGGAGCATTACCTGGCTTTGGGGGAGCCGGCGGTGCGCGCCTTGTTCGGGCGCTACCAGGTGGCGGTGGGTTCCACCGGCAACCTTGGCCTGAGCATTGGCGTGATGGCCTCGGCGCTAGGTTTTCGCGCGGCCGTGCATATGTCGTCGGATGCAAAGGCATGGAAGAAGGCGCGGCTGCGCAACCGTGGCGTGGAAGTCGTGGAGCATGCTGGCGACTACGAGGACGCCGTCGCCGCCGGCCGCCGCCAGGCGCAGCAGGACGAGTTCACCTACTTCGTGGACGACGAGCGCTCGCTGTCGCTGCTGCTCGGCTACAGCGCCGCGGCGCTGCACCTGCGCCAGCAACTCGCCGCGCAGGCGATCCCCGTCGATGCCGACCACCCGCTCTTCGTCTACCTGCCTTGCGGCGTGGGCGGCGCGCCGGCCGGCATCACCTTCGGCATGCGGCAACTGTTTGGGCCGCACGTGCACTGTGTGTTTGCCGAGCCGACCCAGTCGCCCTGCTTCCTGGTGCAGATGATGGCAGGCACAGGCAATCCGTCCGTCTATGACTTCGGCCTGAGCAACCGCACGCAGGCCGACGGGCTAGCCGTGCCGCGGGCTTCGGAGCTGGCCGCAGCCGTCATGCGCCCGCTGCTGTCCGGCGTGTTCACGGTGGCCGACGATACCCTGTTCGAACACCTGGCCATGGCATGGCACACGCAAGGGCTGCGCATCGAGCCCTCTGCCGCGGCCGGCTTCAGCGGGCCGCGCCTGCTGTGCGAGAGCGCGGCGGGGCGCGACTACCTGGCCCGGCACCAGCTCGAAGCCACGATGCCGCAAGCCACGCATCTGGTGTGGACCACCGGCGGGCTGTTCGTGCCGCCAGCGGAGTACCAAGGCTTTCTGGACAAGGCGGCCGCGCTCGCCGCCTGAGCCGCTAACCGCCAGCATCCATTCCCCCATCGTCGCACGCAGGAGAGTCAGCATGAAACCCGTCCATACCTTCAAGCTTGCATGCCTGGCCGCCTGTTGCCTGGCGGTGCCCGCCGGCAGCGCGCTGGCCCAGGCCTACCCCACGCACCCGATCCAGATGGTGATCCCCTTCCCGCCCGGCGGCGCCACCGATGTGATCGGCCGGCTGCTGGCCAAGAAGCTCGGCGACCACCTGGGCCAGACCGTGGTGATCGACAACCGGCCGGGCGCCGGCACCATCGTAGGCGCCGGGCTGGTGGCCAAGGCAGCGCCGGATGGCTACACGCTGCTGGTCAGCTCGGGCACCACATTCACGGTCAATCCGGCCATCCATCCCAAGCTGCCCTACGACCCGCTCAAGAGCTTCGAGCCGATCGGGCTGACCGGGCGCACCGGCCTGATCCTGCTGGCCAACCGCGATGTGCCGGTCAACAACCTCAAGCAGCTCGCGGCAGCGGTGAAGGCGACACCCGGAAAATTCTCCTACGGCTCGTTCGGCACGGGTACCACCGCGCAGTTCGCCGGCGAGATGCTGCTGAACGATCTTGGCATCAAGATGCTGCACGTGCCCTATCGCGGCAGCTCGCCGGCCATGACCGACCTGATCGGCGGCCAGATCCCGTTCTCGGTGGATACCGTCTCGGCCGCCGTGCCGCAGATCCGCGCCGGCAAGGTCAAGGCCATTGCGGTCACCACCGCCAAGCGCTCATCCCTGCTGCCCGACGTGCCCACCGTGGCGGAAAGCGGGTACCCGGGTACCGATATGGATACCTGGCTGGCCGTAGTGGCGCCGCGCGGCCTGGCGCCCGAGGTGAAGGCGAAGCTGGAAAAGGCGCTGGCCGAGACCATGGCCGACCCGGATACGCGCAAGAAGTTGCTGGACAATGGCTTCGAGCCGTCCTACGGCACGGGCGCGGAGGTGACCGCGCTGATCACCAAGGAACTGCCGCGCATGCGCGCCATTGCGCAGCGTGCCAATATCACCGCGGACTGAGCGCACGCAGATGGCCCGTGGCGGGCTTGGTTTGACAGCGCCCGCCTCCAGCCCACATCATCGCAAGCACCGCCGCCCCCGAGGCGGCGCCATGCCCTCCAGAACGATCCGAGACAGCCCAAGACAGCCCGATATATGACGCTCCCCGATTCCACTTCCGCCACCCTGCAGCTTGACGCCTGCGCCGTGGTCGGCCAGCCCGCAGCCGCCATGGACACGCCGGCGCTGATGCTCGACCTCGATGCCTTCGAGCGCAACCTGGCGCAGATGCAGCAGGCCGCCGACCGCGCCGGGGTGCAACTGCGCCCGCATGCCAAGGCGCACAAATGCCCGGAGATAGCGCTGGCGCAGATCGCGCGCGGCGCGGCCGGCATCTGCTGCCAGAAGGTCAGCGAGGCGCTGCCGTTCGTGCAGGCGGGGGTCAGGGACATCCATATCAGCAACGAGATCGCCGGGGCGGCAAAGGCCGCGCTGCTGGCCCGCCTGGCGCGGCATGCACGGATGAGCGTTTGCGTGGATGATGCGCGCCAGGTCGCCGCGCTGGCGCAAGCCGCCGCGCAGGCAGGCAGCAGCATCGGCGTGTTCGTCGAGATCGACGTGGGCCAGGGACGCTGCGGCGTGGCTGACGCGCCTGCCGCGCTGCGCCTCGTTCAAGCCATCGGCGCGCATCCGCAGCTAGCGTTCCGCGGCTTGCAGGCGTATCACGGCGGCATTCAGCATGTGCGCGATTACACTGCGCGCCGGCAGGCCGCGGCCGATGCCGCGGCGCGTACCGCCGCCATCGTCGCCGAACTGGCCGAGGCCGGCGTGGCTTGCGCCACCGTGACGGGCGGCGGCAGCGGCAGCGTGGAGTTCGACCTGGAGAGCGGCGTCTATACCGAAATCCAGCCCGGCTCCTATATCTTCATGGACGCTGACTACGGCCGCAACGACTACAGCGGCGCGCTGCGTTTCGAGCACAGCCTGTTTATCGCCACCACCGTGATGAGCGTGGCGGCGGCAACGCGGCCCTCGCCGCGCGTTGTGCTGGACGCGGGCCTGAAATCGATGGCGGTGGATTCAGGCCTGCCACTGGTGTGGGGCGCCAATGGCCAGGACCACGCGCTGGCCTATGTGGCGGCCAACGACGAGCACGGCATCATCGAGCCCGTGCCCGGCACCAGCGCGGCGGGCCTGCCGGGCCTCGGCAGCCAGGTGCTGCTGGTGCCTGGCCATTGCGACCCCACCCTCAACCTGTACGACGAGATCGTTGGGGTGCGTGGGCAGGCCGTGGCCTGCTTGTGGCCGGTGTCGGCGCGCGGGCTGAGCCGCTAGCGCGATTCGCATGCCACGCCGCCGCACCTGCCATGCCGGCGCGGCGCTTCCCCCTACCTGCCAGAGAATTCACCATGACCCAGACCGATAACCTGCTTGCCCAATCCGCCGTGGCGCTGCGCCGCCTGATCGGCAGCAAGGAGATCTCGCCCGTTGAACTGCTTGAGGCGTGCATCGCCCGCATCGAGGCGGTCAACCCCTTTATCAACGCCGTCACCGCCACCTGCTACGAGCGCGCCCGCGAAGAAGCCCGCGCAGCCGAGCGCGCCGTGCTCGACGACGCGCCGCTGGGCCTGCTGCACGGCCTGCCGCTGGGCGTGAAGGACCTGGAAGCCACGGCCGGCCTGCTCACCACCTATGGCTCGCCGCTGTACCGCGACAACGTGCCCAGCGCCGACAACGTGCTGGTGGCCCGGCTGCGCGCGGCCGGCGCCATCGTCACCGGCAAGACCAACATCCCGGAGATGGGCGCGGGCGCCAACTCGCGCAACGCGGTGTGGGGCGCCACCGGCAACCCCTTCAACCCCAACCTGAATGCGGGGGGATCCTCGGGCGGCTCCGCTGCCGCGCTGGCGACCGACATGCTGCCGGTCTGCACCGGCTCGGACACCGGCGGCTCACTGCGCATCCCCGCGGCCAAATGCGGCGTGGTGGGCTTCCGCCCGTCGCCGGGCGTGGTGCCGAGCTCGCGCAAGCTGCTGGGCTGGACGCCCATCTCCGTGGTCGGCCCGATGGGCCGCACCGTCGCCGATGCCTGCCTGCAACTGGCGGCCTCGGCCGGCGTGTCGGCCAGCGACCCGCTCACCTATGCGCTCGACCCGATGTCATTCCTGCTGCCAGGCAATGTCGACCTGGGCTCGCTGCGGGTGGGCTGGACCGAGGATTTCGGCGTGTGCGCGGTCGACAACCAGATCCGGCAGGTCTTTCGCGACAAGATCGCCGCCATGCGGCACCTGTTCCGCAGTTGCGACGAGATCCGGTTCGACCTGGGCGACGCGCACCGCTGCTTCGACGTGCTGCGCGCCGAGAGCTTTGTCGCCGGCATGCACGAGGCCTATCAGCGCGATCCGCAGAGCCTGGGCCCGAACACGCGCGCCAACTATGAGATGGGCGCGGCCATGTCGCTGGTCGACAGCGCCTGGGCGCAAGCCGAGCAGACGCGCATCCTGGGCCGCTTCCAGGCCGCCTTTGAAGATTACGACGTGATCCTGTCGCCAACCACGCCGGTGTCGCCATTCCCCTGGACCAGCCTCTACGCCGAGACCATCAATGGGGAAAAGCAAGAGAACTACTACCGCTGGCTGGCCCCTACCTACGTGGTCACGCTCACCACCCACCCCGCCATCAGCCTGCCCTGCGGCCTGGACCATGCCGGCATGCCGTTCGGGCTGCAGGTGGTGGGCCGCTTCCGCGCCGATCACCATACGCTGGGTGTGGCGCATGCCATGGAGCAAGCCTTTGCAGGATCCGAGGCGCTGCGCCGTCCGCTGCCGCGGCTGGACCAGTTGCGCGCGGCGCAGCCCGGGCTGAAATCGATCGTCACCGCACCGCCGGTGCTGGATGGCGCGTCGGGCGGTGCCGCTTCGATATCGGCCGTCTAGCGTAGCCCCCGCAGCCCCTGCAGCCCGCGCGCCAGCGCTACTTTCCGGCGGCAGGCTCCACGGATACCGCCACGGCTTCGGTGTACACGGCCTGGACCTGGTCGCCCTTCTTGATGTTCTTCATCTGCTCGGGGTCCTCAACCATCAGGTCCAGCGTATTGCCCTTAGGCCCTCTCAAGGTAACCATCTTGGTCTTGGCATTGATCGCAACGACATCGGCCAGGACCGTCACCTCGCGCCCGGCCGTGCCACCCGGCCTGGCACCCGGCGCGGACCGGTCCATCGACTCATGCTCGCTGACCGCACTCTTGCCGCCGCCCTGCTTCTTGAGCGTCAGGGTGATGGCTTCCTTGTACTCGGCGGTCACCACGTCGCCGACCTTCAACTGGTCGAAGTTGCGGGCCTCCTCACCCACCACCAGACTGACCACCTTGCCCGTCTTGTCCCTCAGCGACACTGTCCTGGTGGCCGCTTCGATGGCAACCACCGTGGCCGTGACCCTGGCGGTCCCTGACATGGTGACCTGGCCCGGTGCTTTCTTGACCTCAACCTGGGTTTCGGGCTGGGCCAGCGCCGAACCCGCCATCACCGCCAGCGCGGCCGCGACCAGAAAATGCTTGCTGTTCATTCTGCTCTCCTTGACACACCAGTGGTTCCTCCCCTAAGAGTGGGTTCCATGGCAGGCGAAGACAATGGGACCTTGGTCCAACGCGTTGCCAAGTCGGGACTGGCTGGTCTGAACGCGCATGGAAGGCACTTCCCAGGACACTTCCCTCAAATCTGATCCGGTCTTTTTCTGAGCTGTTGCTTCTGTTATCCACCGCAAGCTACCGGTAGGATGGTGTCCATGGCACGCCGCCAACTCCCAGCCTCACTGCTGCCCCATCCATGGACATCCCTGCATCAGACCCGGCCGCCTCGGCGGGTTTCCTTTTGCGAGCAACCTCCCCCGGCCTTTCGCCACGTCAGTCAGCCCACGAAAAAGCGCACCTCTATGCGCTCGGCCTGTGGTCTACTCTATGTATGCGTGCGCCTGAAACGCAACGTGAATGGACCGCACCCGAACTGGCCGGCCAAGCCCGTTCCCAATGCCCCACGGAGATCACGACATGTTTGGCTTGAGCGCGCTCGACCTGGCACGGATCCAGTTCGGTTTCACGATTTCCTTCCATATCATCTTCCCGGCCATCACCATCGGCATGGCGAGCTACCTCGCCGTGCTGGAAGGCTGCTGGCTGCGCACGCAGAACACGGTCTACCGCGACCTCTATCACTTCTGGTCCAAGATCTTTGCCGTCAACTTCGGCATGGGCGTGGTTTCGGGGCTGGTGATGGCATACCAGTTCGGCACCAACTGGAGTTTCTTCTCGGACTTCGCCGGCAGCGTGACCGGCCCTTTGCTGGCCTATGAGGTACTGACCGCGTTCTTCCTGGAGGCCGGCTTCCTGGGCGTGATGCTGTTCGGCTGGAGCCGGGTCGGCCCCGGGCTGCATTTCTTCGCCACGCTGATGGTGGCGCTCGGCACCCTGATCTCGGCAACGTGGATCCTGGCCTCCAACAGCTGGATGCAAACCCCGCAGGGCTACGAGATCGTCGATGGCCGGGTGGTGCCGGTGGACTGGCTGGCGGTGATCTTCAACCCGTCGTTCCCGTACCGCCTCTTGCATATGAGCGTGGCGGCTTTCCTCGCCACCGCGCTGTTTGTTGGCGCCTCCGCCGCCTGGCACCTGCTGCGCCAGCGCGATAACCCGGCCATCCGCAAGATGCTGTCGATGGCCATGTGGATGCTGCTGATCGTGGCGCCGATCCAGGCCGTCATTGGCGACATGCACGGCATCAACACGCTCAAGCACCAGCCGGCCAAGATCGCCGCGCTCGAAGGCCACTGGGAAAACCACGGCGACGAGCCGCTGCCGCTGATCGTGTTCGGCTGGCCCGACATGGCACGCGAGGAAACCCGCTTCGCGGTGGAAATCCCGCGCCTGGGCAGCCTGATCCTCACCCATAGCCTGGACGGCCAGATCCAGGGCCTGAAAGAGTTCGCGCCGCAAGACCGGCCCAACTCCACCATCATCTTCTGGAGCTTCCGCGTGATGGTGGGGCTGGGCATGCTGATGATCCTGCTCGGCCTCTGGAGCCTGCTGCTGCGCCGGGGCGGCAAGCTGTTCCGCGCGCGCGCGTTCCTGCGCATGGCGCTATGGATGGGCCCGACCGGGTTGATCGCGATCCTGGCCGGCTGGTTCACCACCGAGATCGGGCGCCAGCCCTGGATCGTCTACGGCGTGATGCGCACCGCCGACGCGGTCTCGCCGCACGGCGTGCCGGAACTGGCGTTCTCGCTCGCGCTGTTCGTGGTGGCTTATTTCTTCGTCTTCGGCGTGGGCATCGCCTACATGATGCGGCTGGTGCGCAAAGGCCCGGTCGAGCACGAGGGCGATCCGGAACCCGACGGCGGACACGCCGTGGAAGGCACGCCGGCGCGACCGCTCTCCGCGGTGGACGATCCGGGCGACGTACCTGGCGCGGTCGCTTCCACCAACCGCCTGGCCGATAGCAGGAGCTGATCATCATGGGCATCGACCTCTCTCTGATCTGGGCCGTCATCATCTTCTTTGGCGTGATGATGTACGTGGTGATGGACGGTTTCGACCTGGGCATCGGCATGCTGTATCCCTTCGTGCCGGACCGCCATGACCGCGACGTCATGATGAACACGGTGGCACCTGTATGGGACGGCAACGAGACCTGGCTGGTGCTGGGCGGCGCCGGCCTGCTGGCCGCGTTTCCACTGGCCTACTCGGTGGTGCTCAGCGCGCTCTACCTGCCGCTGATCTTCATGCTGCTGGGGCTCATCTTTCGCGGCGTGGCGTTCGAGTTCCGCTTTAAGGCCAATGACCGCGAGCGCCACGTCTGGGACAAGGCGTTTATCTGCGGCTCGCTGGTGGCGGCGTTTTTCCAGGGCGTTTCGCTGGGCGCGTATATCGACGGCATCAAGGTGACCGGGCGCACCTTCTCAGGCGGCCCGCTGGACTGGCTGCAGCCCTTCCCGCTGTTCTGCGGCGTTGGGGTGGTGGTGGCGTACACCGTGCTGGGCAGCACCTGGCTGATCATGAAAACCGAAGGCAAGCTGCATGAGCGCATGCTGGAACTCACCGGCAAGCTGGCCTGGGTATTGCTCGCTGTCATTGCGGTCATCAGCATCTGGACGCCGCTGTCGCAGCCGCGCATTGCCGAGCGCTGGTTCAGCCTGCCCAACCTGCTCTGGTTCTCGCCGGTACCGCTGCTGGTGGCGTTTGCCATGTACCGGCTGATCCGCTCGTTGCAACAGCATGCGCACCTCGCGCCGTTCATGTACACGCTGGCGCTGGTCTTCCTGGGCTATAGCGGGCTGGCGATCAGCGTATGGCCGAATATCGTGCCGCCGGATATCTCGATCTGGGACGCCTCCTCGCCACCGCAAAGCCAGGGCTTTGCGCTGGTGGGCGCGCTGTTCATCATTCCCTTCATCCTGATGTACACGGTGTGGGCCTATTACGTGTTCCGGGGCAAGGTGAAACACGGCGAGGGGTATCACTGATGCCAGCGACGCAGCACCGCCGGCGATCGCCGGATGATGCGCCCAGGCCGTGGCTCAAGCGGGTCGGCTGGATGGTGCTGATCTGGGTGGCCAGCGTGGCTGCGCTTGGCGTGGCGGCTTTGCTGCTGCGCCTGCTGATGCGGCTGGCAGGCATGCATAGCTGAGGGGCGTTGGCGGCCCGGCGCCCCGGCATCTGCGGGGCGCGATCCTTTGAACGTTGATCTTTGACCTTTGACCCTCAGCGGCTCACGCCGAAAGTCCACCATCCACGCCAATGCTCTGGCCGTGGATGAAGCGCCCGGCCGGCGATGCCAGCAACACCGCCAGCCCCGCCACATCCTTCGCCTCGCCAATCCGCCGCATCGGAATCGCGGCGGCCAGGCGCGCCTCCTGTTCCGGGTTACCCCATAGCGCCTCGCGCGAGAATTCCGTGCGCACCGGCCCGGGGTTGATCGCATTCACGTTGATCCCCTTCGGCCCGAGCTCCAGCGCCAGGCTGCGCACCGCGCCGTCCGTTGCGGCCTTGGTGATGCTGTACATGCCGAGCATGGCCGAGCCGCGCTTGGCGGCGATGCTCGACATGAAGATGACGGCACCGTCGCCACGCTCGATCATCTGCGGCGCCAACGCATTGACCAGCACCAGGTTGCCTCGCACATTGCCCGCCATGGCCTGCTCGAACACTTCCGGGCCCTGGCTCAGCAGCGCGCCCGCCGTGCTGCTGCCCGCCGCGTTCAGCACCAGCGCATCCACGCGGCCGTAGGCATCCAGCGCTTGCCTGGCAAACGCCTGCACGCTCTCCACGTTGCCGATATCGCAAGCGATGCCCTTGGCCTTGAAGCCCTCGCCCTCCAGTGCGGCCGCTACCGCCTGGGAAGCGGCCTGGTCACGGCCGGATACCACAAGCGCGGCGCCAGAGGCGCCCAGCGCACGGGCCATTTCCAGCCCCATGCCCTTGGTGGAGCCGGTGATGACGGCAACGCGGCCGGTGAGATCGAACAGGTTCTGCATGACGGATTCTCCTGATACAGAGGAAAAGAATGGCAACGCCGCCCGCATCCGGGATGCCGCGCGGCGATGCCAACTTAAATGATAGTCAACATTTATTGAATAAATTATGGCCGTCATATAAAATCCGGTCAAGCAAAGTTTCAGCAGGAGAGCCCGATATGGCGCGCGCATCACGAGAGCAGGCAGACAAGCACAGGGAAGCCATCGAGCAGGCCTCCTCCAAGCTATTTCGCGAGCGCGGCCTGAACGGCGTGAGCGTGGCCGAACTGATGGCCGGCGCGGGCCTCACGCACGGTGGCTTCTATGGGCACTTCTCGTCCAAGGACGCGCTGGCCGCGCTGGCGAGCAAGCGCGCCTTCGAGGAATCCGCGCGGCGCTGGTCGCGCCGCATCGAACGCGCCAAAGGCGACAAGCAGGCGATGCGCACCAGCCTGGTGGACGCCTACCTCACCACGGCGCATTGCACCGACCGCGGCGATGGCTGCGCGGCGGTGGCCCTCGCCGGCGACATTGCCCGCGAACCGGCGGACAAGCCAGTGCGCCAGGTCTATATCGACGGCCTCAAGGTCATGGTCGAGGACTGGATGAAGACGGTCGAGCACGCCGACCCGGCCGAGCGCCGCAAGCTGGCGCTGGGACAGCTGGCCATGCTGGTGGGCGCCATGACGCTGGCACGTGCCACGCAGGGCGATGCCATCTCCGAAGACATCCTGGCCGCGGCGCGCGACATGCTGCTGGGCCCGAATCCGCAGTAACAGCAAGGGCCAGCGCCCCAAGACAAACCAAACGCCCCCCGGAACCCGACCCATGTTCGCTCAAGCGCTTTCCAGCCGGCTCGACCGGCGCGGCATCCACTACGCATGGCTGATCGCCGCCATCACCTTCTGCGTGATGCTGACCACCTCGGCCGCGCTCGGCCTGCCCGGCGCCTTCCTCAAGCCACTGACGCGCGAGATGGGCTGGGACACGGATCAGATCTCATCCATCCTCGCGTTTCGCTTTGCGCTGTTCGGCCTGATGGCCCCGTTCTCGGCGATCCTGATGGAGCGTTTCGGCGTGCGCAACGTGGTGTGGGCCGCGCTGGCGCTGATAGCCGGCGGCATGGCGCTGGCCACCGTGGCCACCGAGCTGTGGCAATTGTTCATTGCCTGGGGCCTGATGCTCGGCGTTGGCTCTGGCCTGACCGCGCTGGTGCTCGCGGCCGTGGTCGCCAGCCGCTGGTTCAGCGCGCGCCGCGGGCTGGTGATCGGCATCCTGACCGCCAGCTCGGCCACCGGCCAGCTGGCGTTCCTGCCCGTGGCCGCCTGGCTGATCGAGCATATGGGCTGGCGCATCGCGGTGGTGCCTGTGCTGGGCGCCTGCGCGGTGCTGGCCGTGCTGGTGTTCTGCTTCATGCGCAACCGTCCGGCCGACGTGGGCCTGGCTGCGTTCGGTGAGGTGCCGGTGCACGTGCAAGCCGCGCCGGCACCGACCAGTGCGCCCACGCCGCTGACCTTGCGCGGGCCCTTTGTGGTGCTGCGCGACGCCGCCCGCAACCAGACCTTCTGGATCCTGGCCGGCACCTTCTTCATCTGCGGGCTGAGCACCAACGGCCTGATCCAGACGCACTTCATCTCGCTGTGCGCGGACTTCGGCATGGCCGCCGTGCCGGCCGCCGGCGCGCTGGCGATGATGGGCGCGTTCGACTTTGTCGGCACCATCCTGTCGGGCTGGCTGTCGGACCGCTATGACTGCCGCAAGCTGCTGTTCTGGTATTACGGGCTGCGCGGGCTGTCGCTGTTCTGGCTGCCGCACTCCACGTTCACGCTGTATGGCTTGTCCATCTTCGCCATGTTCTATGGCCTGGACTGGATCGCCACAGTGCCGCCCACGGTCAGGCTGGCAGGCTCGGTATTCGGCAAGGAGCGCGCACCAATGGTGTTCGGCTGGATCTTTGCAGCCCACCAGGTCGGCGCCGCCACGGCTGCGTTTGGCGCGGGCCTTACCCGTACCTTGCTGCTGACCTACACGCCGGCGCTGTACGCCGCGGGCGCGGCGTGCGTGGTGGCCGCGCTGCTGGCGTTGATGGTGCGGCGCCCGAACACGCAGGCTAGCGGTGCGGCCCCGCAGGCAGCCAAGGCCTGACATTCGCGGCGCTCGCCGCCGCTGCGTTGCCCACGTCGCCATGACAGGGGCAACGCAGCACGTTTGATCCCCGCACTACATCCCGCCTTACGCCTCGCGTCCTCTCCCTTCGTCGTCCTCCGCGGTCATTGCTGGCGCCGCACTCTCCTCGCTTTTTTCGTCCTCCATCCCGCCATCCAGGCAGGGCGTGCGCCTCTGCGTGCCGGTCCCATCAAGAATACAAATGGGCGTATCAGCATTCTTTGCCTCCCTGTCACCCGCATGACAACCCCTTTTCTTACTCTGCCAACGCGTCACGGGGAGCGTGATCGGACGCGCCGCCGGAGCGGCGCGCCGCGTTGGATAACAGAAAAGAGGAACCGGATATGGCATGGAAACAGCGGGCACGCATGGCATGTGGCCTGGCCCTGGCGGGCACGGTAGCGGCATGCGGCGGCGGAGGCAGCGACTCGCCGGCAGTGGTGGCACCCGATCAGAACAACACGGGCGGCAGTGGCGTTGCCAGCAAGAAAGTGCTGCTGGTCGGCGTGGACGGCGCCACCTATAGCCAGCTGCAAAACGGCATCGCCCAGCGCACGTTGCCCAACCTGGCCACGCTGTCGATCACGCCAGCATCGACCGGCGGCCGGCTCGGCACCACCACCGAGCAGGTTCCGCTTGCCGGCCCGAGCTGGGCCACCGTCCTCGCCGGCAACTGGGCGAACCGCCACGGCGTCAGCGACGACGTTGCCGTGGCCACCGGCTTGCGCACGCCGAGCCTGTTCCAGTACTTGCGCGCCAACGCCGGCTCGAGCCGGCTGCGCCGCGGCGTCGCTTCCAGCGCGCCCGTGCTGCCAGCACTGCTCAAGGCCGACGTGGCCGCGGGCAATCTCGATTCGATGCGCGACTGCACCGCCGACGACAACTGCGTGGCGCAAGAGGGTGTGAAGCTGGTGCAGTCCGGCTACGACGTGGTCTTCGCCCAGTTCAGCGCGCCCGACCTGGCTGCGTCCGCCCAGGGCTTCCAGAACGGCGGCTACGCCACCGCGCTGTCCGGCTTTGACCAGGCGCTGGGCAAGCTGCTGGCTGCCGTGCAAGCGCGCCGCGCCGCCAATGCCAACGAAGACTGGCTGGTCGCCGTGACCACCAGTCACGGCCTGGACGCGACGGGTTCCACCACCACGCTGCCGACGGTGCAAAACCGCACCACCTTCATCGCGCTCAACAAGCCCTTCAACACGGCGGTGGCCGGCAACCTGCCGGCCGCGCCCGCCAATGCGGACGCGCTGGCGGCACTGCCGACCGAGGCCGACCTGCTGCCCACCATGCTCGCGCACGTTGGCGTGGCCCTGCCCGCCGCCTCGTACCAGATCGACGGCTCGGCTTTGGCCGGCACAGCGGGCGTGCGGGCCTTGCAGTCCGTGGTGGGCAGCACCAGCACCTCGATCGTGCTGTCATGGCAAAACCCCACCACCGCCAGCGGCGACATGACCCTGCTGCGCGACGGCGTACAGATCGCCACGCTGCCGGCCGGCACGTCCACCTATGAGGACAAGACCATCACCCCGCCGGCCAGCGGCGTGTACCACTTCAACTACACGCTGGTGCGCAACGGTGTGCCCACCGCGTTGCTGGCACAGATCAACTACGTCAAGCCAATCGTGCTGGCCGACACGCTGCGCAACAACCTGGCTGCTTACTACAGTTTCGAGACGCTGCCGGCAACCGACAGCAAGGGCACGACCACCATCGGCCCCTGGATTCCCGGCACCGATGGCGGCTCGCTGAGCAGCGACAATTTCGGCGGCAAGGCGCTGAAGGTCGATTCGAGAATCGATGCCTATCGGCTCACGCAGAACGGCGCCGATATCGCACTCGCCCCGCAATTCACCATCGGCTTCTGGTTCAGGTCCGACTGCACGCAAGGCAACGGCACCGGCGAGCCGATCCTGGCCAACAAGAACTGGACCTCCGGCAGCAACGCGGGCATCGCGATCGGCCTGTGGGGCAGCTGCTCGGTGAGCTTCAACATCGGCAGCGGCGGCAAGCGCGACGACATCACGGGCATGACGTTCAGCGCCAACCAGTGGACCTACCTGGCCTTGTCGATCAACGCCACGGCCAAGACCTTCAGCGCCTACCTCATCGACCCGGTGCTCGGGCTGCAAAAGGCTGAAAACAAGGCCATCGCCAACACCGACGTGACCAAGCTCAACGGCCTGGCCACCAAGGCCTGGGGCCTCAATGACGATGCCACGCATGCCTATGTGGCGAACAACGGCGGCGCGCTCAAGGGCGTGATGGAGTTCAACGACCTGGCCATGTGGACGCGCCAGCTCAGCCTGGCCGAGCTGCAGAGCATTGCCGGCTCGCACCAGCCGCTGTCCACGCTCAACCCCTGATACCTATTCCCCGAGAGCAAACGTGACCATGAAGCCTTCAATCTCCTTCTTCGCGCAGCCGGGCTGGCTGGCGGCACTGGTGCTGTGCGCCACGCTGACGGCTTGCGGCGGCGACGCCAATGACAAGCCCGCCGATCCGGCGCAGCCCGGGCAGCAGCCCGCAGCCACGCCGCAGTTGCGCTGCGCACCCTGACAAGCATTAGCAAACCGTCGCCAACAGCGGCGTGCGCCAGCGCGCGATAGCGCACCGGCGCCACGCCCTGCACCAACCGAACAGTCCAGCATAAAACCAAGATGAGCCTTCACAGCAGACGCAAATTCCTCAAGATGGCCGGCGGCAGCGCCGCCGCCACCGCGGCGCTGGCCGCCTTCCCGCCCTCGATCCGGCGCGCGCTGGCGATTCCCGCCAACAACGCCACCGGCACCATCCGCGATGTGGAGCACGTGGTGATCCTGATGCAGGAAAACCGCTCCTTCGACAATTACTTCGGCACCCTGCAGGGCGTGCGCGGCTTTGGCGATCGTTTCCCGATCCCGCTGGCTGGCGGCCTCAATGTCTGGCAGCAGGCCTACACCAACCGCATCGTGCAGCCGTACCACCTCGACAGCACGGCCGGCAATGCGCAGCGCGTCAGCGGCACGCCGCACAGCTACCCCGACGCCCAGAACGCCTGGGACCTGGGCCGCATGAACAAGTGGCCCACCTTCAAGAACACCCAGTCGATGGGCTACTACACCCAGACCGAGCTGGACTTCCAGTTCGCGCTCGCCAACGCCTTCACGCTGTGCGACGCCTATCACTGCGGCTTCCATGGCGGCACCAACACCAACCGCCTGTTCCACTGGACCGGCACCAACGACCCCACCGGCGCCAATGGCGGCCCGGTGATCGACAACAGCGGCGACTCCATGGGCGCATCCACCGGCGGCTACCGCTGGACCACGTATCCGGAGCGCCTGCAGGCGGCGGGCGTGAGCTGGAAGCTGTACCAGAACATGCCGGACAACTTCACCGACAACCCGCTGGCTGGCTTCGTGCAATATCGCAAGGCCAACGAGGCGCGGGGCAATGCGTCCAATGGCAGCCCCTACCCGGCCTATACCATCGCCGACGACGCCATCAACCCGCTCATCAAGGGCATCGGCAACACCATGCCGGACGGCGGCTTCCTGCAAGCGCTGAAGGACGACATCGCCGCGGGCAGCCTGCCGCAGGTGTCATGGATCGTGGCGCCGGCGAACTACTCCGAGCACCCGGGGCCTTCCAGCCCGGTGCAAGGCGCCTGGTACACGCAGGAAGTGCTCAATGCGCTGACGGCCAACCCGGCCATCTGGAGCAAGACCGTGCTCCTGATCAACTTCGACGAGAACGACGGCTTCTTCGACCATGTGCCGCCGCCCTGCGCGCCTGCCTACGACGCCAACGGCGTGCTCGCCGGCAAGTCCACCGTCGCCACCGACGGTGAGTACCATACCGACATGCATCCCTACGGCCCCGGCCCGCGCGTGCCGATGTACGTGGTCTCGCCGTGGAGCCGCGGTGGCTGGGTCAACTCGCAGGTATTCGACCACACCTCGGTGCTGCGTTTCCTGGAGGCACGCTTCGGCGTTGCCGAGACCAACATCAGCCCGTACCGCCGCGCCATCTGCGGCGACATGCTGTCGGCGTTCAACTTCGTCAGCCCGAACAGCGCGGCGCTGCCCAACATCCCCAACCGCACCAAGACCGATGCCGACAGCGTGCGCGCTGCGCAGGAAGCAAAACTTCAGGTAGCGTTGCCCACGGTAGCCGCCCAGGCCGCCAACCCGGCCACCCAGCCCGCGGGCACACGGCCCTCGCGCGCGCTGCCCTACGAGCTGCATGTGAGCGGCCGCGAGGATCCGGGCGCCAAGGCCATGTGGCTGCTGCTGAGCAACACCGGCACGGCCGCCGCCGTCTTCCACGTGTACGACCGCCTGCACCTGGACCGCGTGCCGCGCCGCTATGCGGTGGAGCCGGGCAAACAGGTCAATGACAGCTGGGACGTCTTCACCGCTGACAACGGCAAATACGACCTGTGGGTGCTGGGCCCGAACGGATTCCACCGGGCCTTCCAGGGCGATGTCAGCACCGTGGCCGCCGCGGGCGGCACCGCGCCGGAAATCCGGGTGTGCTACGACATCGCCAATGCCGCCGTCTACCTGACCATGATCAATACCGGCACCAATGCCTGCACCTTCACCGTCACGCCCGCCGCCTACCGTGACGACGGCCCCTGGACCTTCGACATCCCGGCCGGCAAGCAGCTCGACCAGCATTGGCCGGTGGGGCTTCAGGGCAACTGGTACGACTTCGTCGTGACCACCACCCAGGGCAGCTTCCGGCGCCGCTTTGCCGGCCGCCTGGAAACGGGCGCCGACTCCATCTCCGACCCGGCCCAGGGCAAGCCCGCGCGGGCAGTGCCCTGAACGCAGCCCGGGCCGCACGCACAGGCCCGGGCTTGCCTGTTACCCCCGGCTTCTTCGCCGCGCCGCCGCGCCCGTGGCCGCGCGGCGAAGAACTGTCATAAATCGCCGCTAGACTGGCGCGCTTGCGCAATCCCCACGGAAATCCCCCATGCTCGGCGACCTGCTGACGACGTTCTATGAAGTGGCACGGCAGGGCAGCATCACCACCGCCGCCAAGCAACTGCGCGTAAGCCAGCCCACGGTCACGGGCCGCATCCGCCAGCTGGAAGAGAACTACGGCGTGGAGCTGTTCTACCGGCGCGCTGGCCGGGTCGACCTGAGCGACGTCGGCGTGGCCCTGATGCCGGTGGTGGAGCAGTTGATGCAGCACGAAGGCAGCGCGGATTTCCTGCTGCGCAATGCCGGCAACCTGCATCTCGGCCATCTGCGCATCGGCGCTACCGGCCCCTACTACATCCTGAAGAGCGTGGCCGCGTTTCGCGAACGCTATCCCGCCATCGAGATCAGCATCGATATCGGCAACTCGCAGCAGATGCTGGATGCATTGATCGAGTACCGCATCGACGTCGCCGTCTCCTCGCACGCCGTCGAGGACGAGCGTCTGGCCCGCATCACGCTGGCCACCGACCCAATGGTGCTGGTAGTCAACCCCGCCCACCCGCTGGCGCGCGCGCCCAAGGTCAGCCTGGCGCAGCTGGCAACCTGCCACCTGCTGATCCGCGAGCACGGCTCGATGACGCGCAAGGCCACCGAGACCGCGCTGGACGACGCCGGCTTGCCGCTGCCGGCCTGCACCGTCATCGGCAGCCGCGAAGCCATCTACGAAGCCATTCGCCAGGGCCTTGGCGCAAGCGTGGTGCCGCTGGGAGAAGTGCCGCGCGACCCGGCGCTGTGCATTGTGCCGTTTGCCAGCCAGCCGCCCGTGCTGCACGAATACCTCTATTGCCTGCAGGGCCGCACGCATACGCGGCTGATCGGGGCCTTCCTGGAATGCCTCGCGCCGCGCAAGGCGGCGTAGGCGGCATCGGCGCCCCCCGCAAGCTCGGCAACTTCGCCAAAGGCGGCAAAGATCCCTGATAGCCGTATCGGGATTCTTGCGCCGCGCTTCATCCTTGGGTCATTGCCGGTGGGCATCCTTGCCGCTTTTCCGACCGGAGACGGCGCATGTCCTGCCTTGCCTTGTTTGACCTCGACCACACCTTGCTACCGCTGGATAGCGAATATGAATGGGCACGCTACCTGGTGGAGGCCGGCGCGGCGGATGCCGCCGAAGTCGAGGCCAACAACGCGCTGTGGCTGGCCGAGTACAGCGCCGGACGCCTGGACTTCCACCGCCACGCCGCCTTCGCCCTGGGCCTGCTGGCGCGTCATCCGCATGCACGGCTGGAGAGCCTGCGCAGCGGCTTCATGCGCGACGTGATCGCGCCGGCCATCCGCCCCGAGGCGCGCGCGCTGCTGGCCACACACCAGGACGCCGGCGATCTGTGCTGCATCGTCACCGCCACCTGCCGCTTCGTCACCGAGCCGATCGCCGAGGCGCTGGGCGTGGCGCACCTGCTGGCGGTAGAGGCCGGGCGCGACGCGTCAGGCAATTTCACGGGCGCGGTAGACGGCGTGCCGAGCTTCGGGTTGGGCAAGATCACACGCGTGGCGCAGTGGCTGGAATCGCTCGGCATGGCGTGGGCGCAGTTCGAGCGCACCGTGTTCTACAGCGACTCGCGCAACGACATTCCGCTGCTCGAAGCCGTGAGCCACCCGGTGGCCACCAACCCGGACGCTGCGCTGCGCGCGCTGGCCAACACGCGCGGCTGGCCCCTGCTGATGCTGTTTGCATCGGCCGAGCCAGCGCTGGCCACGGCCTGCCCCCCCTGACACCTGGCGCCGGTCACGGGGCTTTCACAAAACCGGGGGATGATGGCGGGCACGCTTTTGTTACCTGACCGGCCGCCAGCGCCTATATTGACGTTGACGCCCTGACAATCGACCATCGCATCGCCCCCCAAGGAGCCGCCCTCGCCCATGGCGCAGCCACCCAACGCAGGCAGTTTTGCTGAAATGCAGCAACTGGAGAGCATCCTGGAAGCCGGCGCAAGCCGCCTGGATGCCCGCCGCGTTGGCGAGGTGCAGGCAGGCGGCCAGTGCTTTCCCTTGTACACCGCCAGCATCGGGGCGAGCGATCCGCACGCGCCTGCCATCGGCTTTTTTGCCGGCATCCATGGCCTGGAGCGCATCGGCACGCATCTGCTGCTCGACTACATGCGCATGCTGCTGTGGCGCCTGGAGTGGGACGAACTGCTGGAGCGCCAGCTGCAATCCGTGCGGCTGCTGTTCATGCCGATCGTCAACCCGGGCGGCATGTGGGCGGGCGCGCGCGCCAACCCCAACGGCGTGGACCTGATGCGCAACGCGCCGCAGGACGCGGTTGGCCGGGTGCCGCCGCTGGCTGGCGGCCAGCGCGTGGGGGCATGGTTGCCGTGGTACCGGGGCAAGCTCGGTGCGCCCATGGAGGTGGAAAGCACAGCCATGCTGCAAGTGGTGGAGCAACAGTTGCAGGGCCGGCCCTTGAGCTTCGCGCTGGATTGCCACTCGGGCTACGGCTGGGGCGACAGCATCTGGTTTCCCTACGCGCGCACCACCGCGCCAATGCCGCACCTGCCCGAGATGTTTGCCCTCAAGACCATGTTCGAGCAGGCGCATCCTCACCACGGCTATGCCTTCGAGCCGCAGAGCCGCCAATACCTGCTGCACGGGGACCTGTGGGACTGGGCCTACGACCACACGCCGCCCGGCAACATCTTCCTGCCGATGACGCTGGAGCTGGGTTCCTGGCTGTGGATCAAGAAAAATCCCCGCCAGCTGTTCTCGCGCCAGGGATTCTTCAACCCGGTCAAGGCGCACCGCACCGCGCGCGTGCTGCGCCGGCATGCCAACCTGCTGGATTTCCTGGCCCGCGTGGCCTATGCGCCCGAGCGCTGGCTGCCACGCGGGCAACGCCGCCAGGAATTGCTCGACCGCGCCAACGCACAGTGGCCCTGGGGGCCGCCAGGATGAGTGACTGGATACTGCTGCGCGGCCTGACACGCGAAACCCGCCACTGGGGCATCCTGCCGGGCGTGCTGCAAACCCACGCCGGCATCGGGCCAGTCACCATGCTGGACTTGCCTGGCAATGGCGTTGAGGCGACCGGGCGCGCGCCAGCCAACGTAGCTGCCATGGTGGCGTTCCTGCGCGAGCGCGCCGCCAGGCAAGGGCTGGCGCGGCCATACCGGCTGCTGGCGATGTCGCTGGGCGCCATGGTGGCGGCGCAGTGGGCGCAGCAGCACCCGGAGGAGATCGGCGCGCTGGTGCTGGTCAACACCAGCATGCGGCCCTTTAGCAGCGTGGCCGAGCGGCTGCCGCCGCGCAACTGGCCGGCACTGCTGGGCATGGCGCTGCGCTGGCACAACGCCCTTTACTGCGAGCGCATCATCTACCGGCTGACCTGCAACGCGAGCGCGGCCTTCGCGACGGATGTGGCGCAATGGTGCGCGATTCGCAGCAGCGCGCCGGTAAGCCGGGCCAATGCCCTGCGCCAGCTATGGGCCGCGGCACGCTATCACGCGCCGGGTGCGCCGCCTGCCTGCCCGACGCTGGTACTGTCATCAGCAGCGGATCATCTGGTCGACCCGGTGTGCTCTGCGCGCCTGGCCGAAGCCTGGGGCGCCCAGCACCGCCGCCATCCCTGGGCGGGGCACGATTTGCCGCACGACGATCCAGCCTGGCTGGCTGGCACGGTGGCGCGGTGGCAAGCGGCAACCAGTGCCAGCCATCGCTGAAGCCATGCCCTCATGCCTTCACACCTTCGCGCCTTCATGGATGCACGGACTTCACGCCCGCGCGGCAGCGGCACGCCACATGCGTGGGGTGCTCCTGCAGCAGCCTGCGCACCACACCGTTGGTCCAGCCAAAACCATCCTGCAGCGGATACTCGCCACCCCCGCCGCCTAAGGCGCCGTCCTCCGTGAGCTGCAGGGCGTATTTCTCCACCAGCTTGTACTCACGCTGGTAAAGGCTAGCCACGGTCACCAGCCAGCGATGGGCGATCTCGTTGGCAAGCGCCGCTTGCCCGGAACACGCAAACCCGCCAATCGCCAGCCATTGCAGCGGCGCCCAGCCGTTGGGCAGGTCCCACTGCTGGCCGCTGACGTGCTCGGTGGTGGCAATGCCGCCGGGCTGCAGCAGCCTCGCGACCACGGTTTGCGCCACCCGCGCCGCCTGCTCGGGGGTGGCCGCGCCGACGAAGAGCGGCACCACGGTCGCCGCCGTCAGGTTGGCACGGGCGCGGTGGCGTTGCCAGTCGAAGTCGAAGTA
Source organism: Cupriavidus basilensis (assembly GCF_008801925.2). Taxonomy (NCBI): domain Bacteria; kingdom Pseudomonadati; phylum Pseudomonadota; class Betaproteobacteria; order Burkholderiales; family Burkholderiaceae; genus Cupriavidus; species Cupriavidus basilensis. Next base: position 1,914,018 of record NZ_CP062804.1, read on the forward strand.
GGCGCCCTCAGCCTCGCGCCACATGAGCCGGTCGATGGCCTCCCGGCGGGCCTGCGCGCGCTGGGCGAAGACCGGTGCGTCGGCGTCACCGGCGGCCTGGGCCAGTTCGGCGAGCTTGTGCTCCAGCTTGAACAACAGGCAATTGAGATCCACCGGCAGGATCGCCGTGGTGCGAACGGACTCCAGCCCGCCGCCGGGTTCCTGCCAGCGCGAGCTGAAGTCCCAGCCCGATTCGGCCGCGGCGCGCAGGTCGCGAAATACCTCCGCGGCCGGCCGGGCGGCCAATGCGGCCGTGCCGATATCTTCGATATAGGCTTCCTCGCGCGGGGTGTCGCGCTCGTCCCAGTAGCGGTTCAGCAGGCTGCCGTCGGCCAGCCTGACCACCCGCCGGCACACCTGCCCCGGCGCAAGGCAGTCGGCGCCCCGCATCCAGAAAGCGTACTCCTTGCGCAACTGTGGCAGGAAATCCAGCTCGGGCTGCACGCCTTGGTCCTCGAACAGCTCCACCATCAGCGCGAACACCGGCGGCTGCGAGCGGCTCAGGTAGTAGCTGCGGGTACCGTTGGGGATCACGCCATAGGTGTCGAGCAGGTAGGAGAAGTTGTCCGCCATGCCGCGCAGCAAGCCGCCCTGCCCGCTGGCGGCCAGGCCCAGCATGGTGAAGTACGAATCCCAGTAGTAAAGCTCGGAGAAACGCCCGCCCGGCACCACGTAGGCATGCGGCAGCGGCAATAGCGAGCATTGCGGCGGGTGCTGCGCGGGATGCCGGGTCAGCACCGCCCACAGCCCGTCGATATGGTCGGCCAGCGCCTGGTTGGGATCGGACTCGTAGCAGCTGCCCGGCACCTCGGGCAGCACGAAATGCGCGTGCACAAAGGCGGCAAGGTCGAAGCCGGCAGCGCCGGCGCGAGCGCGGTAGGCGGCCAGGATGGTGGCCGGGTCCTGCCGGGGCATGGCGTCGGTGAAGGTCTTGCTGTCGGGAAATATGCGCCCCATCTGCACCGCCACGAACAACTCCTGGTAGCGATCGGCGGGCGTGAGCGGATCGGCGTGCGCGCAGCCTGCCAGGCGGTGCGGGGCGAGTGCCTGGCCGCCGGTGGGGTCGCCCACCTCGCGCACATGAGGCTGGCCGGCCGGCTGGCCACCTTCGACGGTGATGCGTGGTGCCACGGCCACTCCCGGTTTTTACCCGTATGGCAGCGCGGGAGCCTGCCGACAAGCAATGAGAGTGGCTGGCTGCCGGGCGAGTTCCACCGCGGCGCAAAGGCGCTGCATACGGCCGGGACCGCGCTAACGGCACAGATCGCGACGCGCGCGCACAGGATGCCCCGCATGCGCCGGATGCGCCTCTTAGCGTTCCGGTGTCTGCGCCGTCACCAGCCGCGGCCCGACCACGGCGTGGGCGCGGCGGAAATGCTCGAGCGGCTGCGGGCGCCCGAGCAGGAATCCCTGCGCTTCATCACAGCCCTCGGCCTGCAGCAGGCTGAGCTGCTCGTCGGTCTCCACGCCTTCGGCCAGCACCGGGATCGCCAGGCTCTGGCCCAGCGCCAGAATGGCGCGGATGATGGCCTTGGCCTGCTGGCTGTCGGAAATTTCCGCGATAAAGGTGCGGTCCAGCTTGATCTTGTCGAACGGGAAGGAGCGCAAGGTGTCCAGCGACGAGTAGCCCGTGCCGAAATCGTCGATGGCAATGGTCACGCCCAGCGCCTTGATGCGGCGCAATATGTCCAGCGCCCGTTCCTTGTCGCCGATGATGGTCGACTCGGTGATTTCGAGTTCCAGCCGTCCCGCCGCCAGCCCCGTCTCCTCCAGCACTTGCGCCACCAGCGTGACCAGGTTGCCGTGGGTGATCTGCACCGGCGACAGGTTGACCGAGATCTTGCGCGGGAACGTCCACTGCGCGGCTTCCTGGCATGCGGTGCGCAGCACCCACTCGCCGATCGGCAGGATGGCGCCGCATTCTTCAGCCAGGGGAATGAAGCTATCGGGCGCGATCAGCCCGCGCTCGGGATGATGCCAGCGCAGCAGCACCTCGCAGCCGATGGCCTCACCGCTGGCAATGGCGGTCTGCACCTGGTAGTCCAGCACGAACTGGTTGGCGGCGATGGCGGTCCACAGCTCGCCGGCCAGCGCGCGCCGCTCGCGCTCGGCCTCGTCCATCCGGCTTTCGTAGAAGCAGATCGATTCGGACAAACTGCCCTTGGCGCGGTACATCGCCAGGTCGGTATTGCTGACGAGCTGGTCGCGATGGGTGCCGTCGCCGGGATAGATCGCAATCCCGATGCTCGCGCCCGTGGTCAGGTCAAAGCCCTCGAGCCGCACCGGCTCGCTCAGGCAGGTCACCAGGCGCGCGCTGAAGTCGCTCAGCTCGGCCTGCCGCTCGAAACGCTTCACGGCAATGAACTCATCACCGCCGATGCGAGCGATGAACTCGCCCGGCTCCAGCTGGCTGGCGATGCGCTGGGACACCGCGCGCAGCACGGTGTCGCCGGCCGCATGCCCGTGCAGGTCGTTGATTTCCTTGAAGCGATCCAGGTCGATGCCTAGCGTTGCCACCCGGCTGCCCTGCTTTTGCGCGCGCAGCAGTTCTTCGTCCAGGTAGTCGTTGAAATAGCTGCGGTTGGGCAAGCCGGTGAGCCCATCGTGGCGCGCCATATACTGGATCTTGGCTTCGATGCGGCGCTGCTCGGTCACGTCCTCGCAGGTGGTCACCCACGAGCCGTCAGCCATGGCGCTGTGCGACAGCGCAATGGCGCGCCCGTCGGGCAACGCTTCCACGCTGCGCCATTGCTGGTGGCGGCGCAGGATCTCGCGGTGCCGCTCGCAAAGCGCCTGCGCGTATTGCTCCGCGCGGTCGTCGGACTGGCCGGCCTCGGCCCGCATATCGCCGTAAAGGCGGCTGGCGAGCACCCCTGGTGCCGCGATTTCGCTCTCGCGCACGCCGGCCATGGTGCGGCACAGGGCGAGAAAATCCGCGCCTGGCACCAGCGCCGCGCCCGCGCCGCGGAAGATCTCTTCCATGCGGCGATTGGTCAGGATGATCGTGCCATGCGGATCGAACAGGCACAGCCCCTGCGACATGTTCTCCAACGCCAGGTCCAGCGTGCGTGTCACCTCCGCAATGCGCTCGGCGTCGGCCTTTTGCTGCGTCATGTCGCGCGTGACCTTGGCATAGCCAAGCTGCTTGCCCTTGCGATCGAAGATCGGCGTGATCAGCACGTGGGCCCAGAAGCGGGAACCATCCTTGCGCAAGCGCCAGCAGCCTTCCGCCGCGAAGCGGCCCGCCTCGCGCGCTTGCCGCAACGCCTGCTCGGGCAGCCCCGCGGCGCGATCCTCCGGCGTGTAAAAGCACGAGAAATGCGCGCCCAGGATTTCATCCCGGGTGTATCCCTTGGCCCGCTGCGCACCGGAGTTCCAACTGCTCACGATGCCAGCGGGATCCAGCGCATAGATCGCGTAATCGGTCACGCCAAGTACAAGCGTGCGAAAAAGTTCGGTCTCTCCGGGAGGGCCTTGGATGTGCGGCATGTAGGGTGCGGGTGTAGGGTCGATGCCGTCTCGTGCAGCGCTTGTCCCGACGAAAGGACAAGCCGCGTGCAAACGACAATCGACGGAACCGGCGCAGCCTGTGTGCCGGGACGTCGATTGGTATAACGGCAATGCGGGCGCGAAGTTTACCCTTGCGCAGGCAAAGCGCAACCCTGCGCGTCGCAAGCCGGGCCGCCGGCGCCATCCTGGCTGCCCGCCTGCACGCGCCCGCCCTGCTGCGCAACCGCCCGCGCCAGGCTTTCCTGCCACGCCCCCACGTCGCCAAGGAACGGGCCCACGTCCAGCACCGCAAATTGGCCGGTGCCGTTTTGCAGCGCAAACGTGGGGAAGCCATGCCCGCCCAGACGGTTCAGCAGCGCGCGGCTGGCGGCCATATGTGCCTGCGTCTTGTCACCGCCGATGTCCAGGCAAAGGCTGGCAAAGCGCTGCGGGTCCAGTCCGGCCTGCCCGGCAAGATCGGCCAGCACCTGCGCATCGGCAATGCGTAGCCCGTCCACATAGTGCGCATGCTGCAGGCGCGCCAGCAGATCGGCGGCGGCCTCGACGCCGCCCAGCGCCTGCGCGGCCAGGATCGCGGTGGTGGGCGGCGCGGAGTCCATCATCGCGCTCTCGTCGCGCAGCAAGCCTTCGAAATAGCGCTCGCCGAACGGCTGGCCGGTGAGCGCGGCGATGCGGCGATCGTGCGGCATCACGTAGTCGCGCCATTGCGCGGTGACGCGGCGGCGATTGGCGCCCGTGAGCATGCCGCCGCCGTGCAGCGCGAGCGCGAGGCCAGGCACGGCGCGCGCGGCACGCACCAGCGGCGCGGCACCGTAGCACCAGCCACACAGCGGGTCGTAGATGTAATGCAGGGTGAGACCGGACATGATCAATGCTTCCTGAGAGTTGATGCTGGCGTTATGCACATCGCGAAACGCGAGACACGGCTTGGCGCCCAGCCGTTATTTTGCAGGCCACTGCATTTCGCCTTTGATGACCTTGGCGCTCAGATCGAGCGAGTCCAGGCCGCCCAGTTGCGGATAGTGCTTTTGCATCGCCGCGCTCAGCGCCTTGGCATCCGGCGCGCGCGCCGCCTCTTGCTCAAACGTGCGCAGGTAATCCCGCGTGAAGCGCACCGACGCCAGCGTCTGCGGCGCATCGTCCAGATAGTGCCCGGGCACGACCCGCGCTGGCTTCTTCGCCGCGATGCGATCGAGCATGGCGATCCAGTGCTGCCGCGAGGCCGGTGTTTGCGTATCGGCCACCCAGACGTGGCTCTTGCCAAAGACCACCACGCCGCCGGCCACGGTCTTGAGCGACGGAATCCACACCACCGTGCGTTCCGGCGCCGGGCCGTCCAGGCCCAGCACTTCCAGCTTGCTGCCCTCCAGCTCGATGGCATTGCCGGCCAGCGGCTCGGGCAGCACCAGCGCCTTGGGCGCATTGTCCTTCAGGATCGGGGCCCAATAAGCCAGCTTGCCTGACATGGATGCCCGGATGGCCGCCACCGTTTGCGGCGTGGCGACGATCCTGGCCGCCGGGAACGCGGCCTTGAGCACGTCCAGCCCGAAGTAGAAATCCGGATCGCTGTGGCTGATGTAGATGGTGGTGAGGTTCTTGCCGCTGGCGCGGATGCGCGCAACCAGCGCCTCGGCGTCGTTGCGCTGGAACTGCGCGTCGATCAGCACCGCGTCGTGCGCGCCGGTGACAAGTTCGGACGAGACCGGGAAAATGCTCTTGGTGCCAGGGTTGTAGACCTCCAGCTTGAGCGCGGATGCGGCCACTGCGGGCGCGCTGGCGACGATGCCCAAGCACAAGGCGGTGGCGAGGCCGCGCAGGAATCGGTTCAGGGTCAGGCTGGAGCGCATCGGGAGTCTCACATGGCTGGGAATCAAGGAAGCCGCCAGCTTAATTTGCACAGACCAGTACAAAAACCCCATAGAATGAACATCTTTGTTGCATCAATCGATCAAATAGGGCAACAAGCTAATCCAGCGTCACGTCACCAGATCACCAGCGTCACCCGCCAACGCAATCCATGGACCGCATCACCGCCGCCGAAGTCTTCGTAGCCATTGCCGAACGCGGCAGCATGACGGCCGCCGCCGAGGCGCTGGACATGTCGCGCGCCATGGTCACCCGTTATCTCGCGCAGATGGAAACCTGGGCCGAGCAACGCCTGCTGCACCGCTCCACGCGCAGCCTGAGCCTGACGCCCGCCGGGGAGCAAGCGCTGTTGCGCTGCCGCCAGATGCTGGAGATCGCCGCGCAGATGGCGCGGCCCGAGCATGAGCGCGCGGGCATGCCGCGCGGCATGCTGCGCATCAGTTGCGCGCAATCGCTGGCCGAGTCCGTGCTGGCCGCGGCCGTGACGGCCTACCTGGAGCGCTATCCGGAAACCGCCGTCGACCTGCATATCGGCAGCCAGGCGGTCAACCTGGTAGAGGCACGCATCGACCTGGCGATCCGCATCACCAACGACCTCGACCCCAACCTGATCGCGCGCCCGCTGGCAAGCTGCGCCTCGGTGATCTGCGCTGCGCCCGCCTACATCGCCGCCCACGGCATGCCGCGCCAGGCGCAGGACCTCGCCATGCACAACTGCCTCACCTACTCGTACTTCGGCAAGAGCCTGTGGCAACTGGAACGCGCGGGGCAAACGCTGGCGGTGCCGGTGCAGGGCAACCTCAGCGCCAATGAATCGACCGTGCTGCTGGCCGCCGCGGTGGCGGGCGCCGGCATCGCCATGCAGCCGCTCTACTCTGCCGCGCCGCTGCTGCGCAGCGGGCAACTGGTGGCCCTGCTGCCCGGGTGGCAACCCCAGGCGCTTGGCATCCACGGCGTCTACGCATCGCGCCGGCAAATGCCGGCAATCCTGCGCACCATGCTGGACTTCCTTGCGCAGCGCTTTGCCGCGGATCCCGGATGGCAAGGCGCAGGAACCGCAGCGAGGCTTCCGGGCTAGGCGGGGCGGAGCGCCCCGCCCGCCGCATCACAGCCCCTTCAAAAGCCCCTTCCCTCAGGGCAGCACGGGATTCGCCTGCGCACTCGCCACGCGCCGGTCGGCATCCGCCTGCAGCAGGAAGCGCCTGGCCACCAGCCCGGCGGCCACGCTCTGCACCTTGGCCACGTAGCCGGCCTGGTCAGTGTAGAGCGCCTCCAGCGAGGGCCGCGTATCGCCAGCCGCAATGCGCGCGGCCTCGGTCTTGTGGAAAGGAATGTAGCTGCCGCTCAGGTTGACCAGATCCACAATGCCCGGCGTGGCCACGTAGTTGAACTCCAGGCTGGTGCCCACCGGCGCGTCCACGTCGACGGCGTGGATGCCGGCCTTGGTCAGCCCGGTCTGCGCATCCACCTGCGGCACCATGATGGCGTAGTCCCGCCCCATGTACGACGGCGGCAGCAGGGTCGGGATGCCGGACTCATCCTGCGGGCGATAGGTCGGGCCGTAGTCGAGCAGCGGGAAGCCGTTATAGCGCGCCAGGTACTGCAGCGCGGGAATCGCGGCATTGCTGCCCGCGCCGGCCCAGGTAATGCCCTTGGTCACGGGGAAGGTCAATTGATCGGGCCGCACCAGCGTGCCATCGGCGATGGCCGGAACCTGGCTGGCCGGCGGCGCGACATCGCGAGCCACCCAGTCTTCCAGCGCGACGAACAGCGCGCGGAAGGTATCGGCAAAATCGACCATGGAACCTGCCGGGTACACCGTCGACACTGGCGCGTAGCTGATCAGCGGCGACTTGCCGCCGTGCTGCGTGCTGGCGTAGTAGTAGATGCGCGCATTGTCAGGCTGCTTCAGGTCGGCAAAGCCGTAGGGATCGGTCAGCACCGGCGAGCCCTGCAATTGCCAGAACTCCGTGCCCGACAGGCCGAGGAAGAACTTCGGGCAAGTCTGCGTAGCGGTGCAGCGCTGCATGACGCCGCCGGTGCGGCCCGCCAGCGTGTCCTGGTAGTCGGCGGCCAGCCCGCGCGGCGCGGTCTGCCCGAAGGCGCGATGGTCGGTGCGCAGGCCACCGCCGCCGCCCGGCACAGCGAAGCGCGTGTTGATATTGGTCTGGCGCGCGGCCACGTGCGCATAGATGCCGTCGAACACCTTGCTGCCATCCAGCGCCTGGTTAAAGCCAAGATGCAGGAAGGTCTTCATCGCGTTGCCCGATTGCGAGGTGCCCTGCCCGATGGCAAAGCGCACCGCGCCCGCCACCGGATTGGGCGTGCCCGCCGAATCCGCGGCCTGGTGCCGGAAGAACGTGATGGTGTCGCGCAGCGCCGCCAGGCCCACACCCATCACCTTCGGGTCTTTCGCCACGTAGGTGATCTCGTAGAGGTAGCCCGGCACGAAGCCGCCCTTGAGGCAGACGTTGGCAGCGTCGGCCTTGCCTGGGAAGGGGTTGCCTGCGTTATCGCAGGTGGCGAACTTCCAGTCCGTGGCGGGAATCGCTACGCGCGGGTCGGTCTCGTTTACGCGCCGCGTCAGCGTATAGTCCGGCAAGGTGTTGTCGAGGCTGGCCGGCGCATAGGGAATCATCGTGCTGTTGAACACGCCGCCCGGCAGGCTCATCGACGGGCTGGCCACGCTCGGGATCAGCTCCGCCGCATACGGGCCGGTAATGCTGCTGCCGTCCTTGTTCTTCGCCACCGGCACAGTCAGCGTGAGGCGTGCCGCCGAACTCTTCGGCACGTCGCCCTGCCAGGCCGAGTACAGCAGCACGTAACCGCGCTCGAAGTAGAGCGAATCCCCGGGCACCGCGGTGGGGTTCGGCATGGTCAGGATATTGCCACGATTGGGCGCGTCGTAACGCAGCACGCCACCCGCCTTGCTCATGTCCTTGGGCTTGAGCATGACGAATTCCGTGGTGTACTCGACGAGGCCGCGGCCATTCACCGGGGCCAGCGCCAGGTCCTGGATGATGGCGTTATGTGCATTGGCGGGATCGACCTCACCCTTGAGCGTGCCGGTGAGTTTTTCGTAGGCGCCCACGTTGCCGTAGGTGCCGGGCATGTCTTCCCGCGCGGTGATGGTCAGCGTCATGCCCGGGGTGGCCGCCGCGGCGGACGTGGCAGCGGCTCCCGTGTTTGCGCCGTCATCGTTGCCGCCGCAGGCGAGCAACGGCAAAGCTAGCGCCAGCGCCGCCGTGCGGCGCGCCAAGGTGGTCTCCATACTTGCTCCTCTCTTGTCGTACGCCCTGCTAAGGGGGGCGTTGGCGCAAAGTGTAGGGAGCGCGGCAATATAAGGTAAATGGATAATTTCGATGGATTATGTGGATAAACCGCTGAATCGCTTTTTGGCAGCGCCCATCGGATTGGGGTCCAGATGGGCACGCAAGCGCTACCAGAAACTCCGCCATGCAAGCGAGTCCAGCCAGCTTGCCACCCAACCGGCCCCATAAAGGCCCAGGCCGAATATCCCGTGCGTGACGACGCTATGCAAGCGCGCGACGCCCGGGCGCGGAGTACGGCTGGCGGCAATGCCCGCCCCCATGGCTGGCTGCATCACGAAAAACGGTGCGGCGACACTGCCGATTCCCACAATCAGCGCCGGGCCAAGAGTTGGATGACGCGCCCAGCCAAGGCCCCAAAAGGCCAGCAGTGTAGCCGCAAACGCGATGCCGATCAGGTAGTGGGCAAGCCAGCCAATCAGGCGCTCGCCCCGTACGGGCGGCGAAGCCGCAATGGGAGCGTGGCGAAAGCGCCCGCGCGTCAGATGGCCGAGCCAGCGGCCCACCAGAGCATAGTTCAGTGGAGGAATGCCGAGCAGCCGCTTTCGCGCCGCGGCCCAGATGTCCATCACCACGGTCGCGCCCGCCCCGATCAGGACAGCGCACATCAGGTAGCCCACCGCGTCAGACATGGGTGGCTCCCTTTAGCGTGCCTGGCGCAGGCCGCGCTCGGGCGCTGACCATCCAGCAGGCCGCGGTGAAGCGAACTTCAACACCGTGCACATAGGGATCGAAGGCGGCGCGGACCGTTTCGATGACCTGTTCGCGCGTACGCTCGTCCACCTCTTGAAGCATCAGGCCGACGGGACCAAGACAGGAGAGGTAGCCGAGCAGATCCGACTCGCGCATGGTGCAGTCCACCTCGATCGGCCGGATGTCGATTTCGGCCCAGCCGCTGTCTTCCAGCAAAGCAGCGATCCGATGCCGGTCCGCGAAGGCAAACTGCCCCGGCGCATCCGGCCGGCGCGCGGGCATGTTCGGCAACAGCGCTGCCGCGGCGCGCTCGGCCGTCGTCATGAACGGATTTTCCGCGGCACTGCGCCACGCGATAAAGCAGAGATCCGCGCCGTCCCGCGCGGCGCGGCGCAGGTTCTTGAAGGCCAGAACCGGGTTGTCGAAGAACATGACGCCGAAGCGCGAGATGATCCAATCGAAGCTTGCGGGATCGAAGGCATGGTCCTGCACGTCGGCGCGGATGAAACATGCGGTGATGTCTTCGCGTTCGGTGCGCGCCCGCGCGACGGCGATCATCGGATCCGAAATGTCGGCGCCGGTGCAATGGCCCTTCGCGCCGAGCCGCCGCGCTACGGCGAGCGTGGTGCTGCCCGTACCGCAGCCCACATCCAGCACCCGGTGCCCGGCGCCGGCGCAGACCGCTTTGACGAGCAGGTCTTCGAAGGGCTTGAACATCTGGTCTAGCGGCGCCTGCGCCTCGACCCAGGCGCGCCCGGAGCGGCCCCTCCAGAGCGGCGCCTGCTCGCTTTCGGCCCGTTGTGTGACGTCCATGATCGTTTTCCTTTGCTGCCCCAGGGGGCGGAAGCTAGACTGTGCCAGTTCAAGTCGACTTGAGGTCAAGAGGGTGAAAAGCCTAGACATAGCCGAAGTGGTGCAGCAGTCCGGCGTTCCCGCGTCGACGCTGCGGTTCTATGAAGAAAAGGGGCTGATTGCCTCTACCGGCAGGCGCGGGCTGCGCCGCCTGTTCGATGCCGGCGTGCTGGAACGGCTGGCACTGATCGCGCTAGGGCGCGCCGCCGGTTTCTCGCTCGACGAAATTGCCCTCATGTTCGCGCCGCAGGGACAGCCCCGTATCGACCGGCAGATGCTCGCAGCCAAGGCGGATGAACTGGACAGGACGATCAAGAAGCTCAGCGCCATGCGCGACGGCCTGCGCCACGCCGCCGCCTGCCCGGCGCCTAGCCACATGGAATGCCCCACCTTCCGGCGCATCGTGCAAGCCGCCGCGTCCGGCGCCCTTGGCGCGCCGCCGAAGAAGGCGCCGCGGCGTTAGCGCGGGGTACGCGCCTCGGGGTGGTCATGCTCACGCTGTGATAGGCTCGTGTGCCGAGCGTATCGCCTCGAAGTCGGATTCCGGCCCATGCCCCATTTCTCCTCCGATCGTGCACCCGTGGAACTCCATCGCCTGGACCCCGCAGCCGCAACCCCTGCGCAATGGCAGCAGTTTCACGCGTTTCGGCGGCTTCGGTTAGGTCAGGACTTTCCGGAAGATCCGGTCATGCCTGACCACGAGGCAGAAAATGTCCTGCGCCAACAGCACCCGATTCACGAGACCCAGCGATTGCTGGCCCTGCGCAATGGCGAAATGGTCGGCATCCTGACCCTTTCGTGTCGCCGCGAAGGGTCACCCGGGAGCGAGGATTACCTCGACTATGTGGATATTTCGGGCGGGGTGCTGCGCGATCACCGGCGCCAAGGCATTGGCAGGGCCCTTCTCCAAGGACTGGCGCACTTCATGGACCAGCGCGCCAAGCGTATCGCAACAACCAAGGTTCACCTGCCCGAGGGCCACGCGTACATGGCGCGGATCGGGGCGGATTGCAAGCTGCGCAATGTTGAGAATCGCTTGTTGTTTGACCAGGTGGACTGGGATGCGCTAGATCGATGGGGCGAGCCCCCCGCATTACGCTGCTCGCAACTGTCGTGGGAAATTCATGCGGGACGCGTGCCAATGGCGAGGCTCGAATCCTTGATGGAACCATTGACTTCGCTGCTGAACGAACAACCGCTAGGGACTCTCGATGGGCCCCGTCTGCGCTATGAGCTAGCGAGCTACCCAACCTGGTATGCAGATATGGACAGGCGCGGCGGGGATCATTTCATGGTGCTGCTGCGCGACGAGGGCAACATAGCCGCAGCGTGCGATGCCAACTGGGACCAACGGTTCCCGGGCCGAGTTCACCAGAACCTGACGGCAGTCGCACAGCCCTGGCGAGGGCAGGGATTGGCCAAGGCAGTCAAGGCCCGCATGCTCAAGCTTGTTCGAGAGCGCCGCCCGGGAGTGCAGATGGTCACTACCTACAACGCCAATGCCAACGCTGCCATGCTCTCGATCAACCGGCAATTGGGCTTCGCGGTGCACCGCGAGGAAGCAACGTATCAGATTGGCAGAGCGGCTTTGGGAGCGTACCTGGCACCCTGCGGGTGACGTATTTTGGCGCGGAGCAAAGAATCCGTGCCACCGCATCATCGTCGACCGAAAGCGCCAGACGTTGCACCGCGTGCATCCAGGCTTGAGCGCGCCGGCCCTCACCAAAGCTTGCGCAGCGCCTTCAGCCCTGCCGCGATGCCCGCCTCGTCGATCGCGCCGAAGCCGAACAGCAAGCCCGCGCGATCCTGCGGGCCGAGGTAGTACTCCTGCGCGGTCCAGACCCCAATGCCCTGCTCCCTCGCGCGCTCCGCCAGCGGCTCGGGATCGGCATGGCCAACGCATAGCGCGGCCAGATGCAGCCCGGCGGCGCAGGGCACCGGCTCGAGCCGGCCGCTGAAATCAGCGCGCAGCGTATCCAGCAGCAGTTGGCGGCGCACGCCATAAAGCCGGCGCATCTTGCGTACGTGGCGTGCCAGGTGCCCTTCGGCGATGAAGGCGGCGAGCGTGTCCTGCGCGGTGGCAGCACAATGCCAGTCGCTGCATTGCTTGGCCAGCGTGAGGGCCTGCCGGGCCCACCGCGGGGCCACCACGAAGCCCAGCCGCAGCGTGGGAAACAGGCTCTTGGAGAAGGTCCCGACGTAGCACACGGATTCGGCGCGATCGAGGGTCTGCAGGGCGTCGAGCGGGCGCTCTGCGTGGCGAAACTCGCCATCGTAATCGTCTTCGACGATGACCGCGCCGTGCGATTGCGCGAACGCAAGCAGGGCCGCACGCCGCGCCGCCGACATGGCATGGCCGAGGGGAAACTGATGCGATGGCGTGACGTAGATCACCCGCGCATCGGCGGGCAGCCGGTCCACCATCAGTCCTTGCGCGTCCACCGGCACCGGCACGATCCTGGCGCCGGCGGCGGCAAAGGCTGCGCGGGCCGGCGGGTAGCCCGGGTCCTCCATCGCCACCACGGTGCGCCCGGGCGTCACCAGCACGCGGGCCAGCAGGTCGAAGGCCTGCTGCGCGCCCGCCGTGACCACCACGTCGCCAGCCTGGCAGGCGACCGCGCGCGCAAACGAAACGTGGCTGGCAATCGCCTCGCGCAATGCGGGCTGCCCTTGCGGATCGGCATAGGCCACTGGCGCATGGGCCATCGCCCGCATTGTGCGCGCCGTCAGGCGCCCCCACAGGTCTGCCCGGAATGCCGACAGGCTGGGCACGCCAACGCGAAAATCAAAGCGCGGCACCAGCGGCGAAGCTTCCCGAGGCGGCAAGGGCGGCGCGCGCCAGAACGCGGCCAGCCGGCGCTCAGCCTCGGGCGCACCGGGCTGCGGGGCTGGCTCGCGCGTGCGCGCCAACAGCCCCGCCACATAGGTGCCGCCACGATCGCGCGCCACCACATAGCCCTCGCTCAGCAGCAGGTCGTAGGCGGCCACCACGGTGTTGCGCGACACGCCACAGGCCTGGGCCAGCGCGCGCGTAGCAGGCAGGCGCAAGCCGGGACGCAGGCGCCCGTCCAGGATTGCCTCCTTAAGCTGGCCGTGCAGGCTGCGCAGCAAATGGCGCGATCCGGCCGCCGGCAAGCGGATCGGGAAGGCGAAGTCTGGATCCATATATTTTCTGATTTCTTGCTCTTTTCTGGTACCAGTTTGCCGTCTTATCCTGGCCCTGTCATCCCCCATGAGGTGCCTGGAAATGAAACGCTCCGAGCTTTCGATGTTGCTGTCCCTGGCCGCCCTGTGGGGCGCCTCCTACCTGTTTATCCGTCTGGGTGCGGGTGAGTTCGGCGCCGTGCCGCTGGCGGGCGGGCGCGCCGGCGGCGCGGCCCTGCTGCTGCTCCCGCTGCTGGCCTGGCGCGGCGGGCTGGCCTGCCTGCGCCGCCGCTGGTGGGCGATCGCCGTGGTCGGCATCACGAATTCCGCGCTGCCCTTCGTGCTGTTCAGCTTTGCCGCGCTGACCATTCCCGCTGGGCTTTCCGCCATGTTCACCGCGGCCACGCCGCTGTTTACCGCGCTGATCGGCTGGCTGTGGCTGCGTGAAAGCCTGGCAGCGCCGCGCATAGCCGGGCTGGCCCTGGGCTTCGCCGGGGTGCTGTGGCTGGTATGGGATAAGGCCGGGCTGCAGCACGGCGCCGCGGGCAAGGCCGTCGGGCTGGCTGCACTGGCCTGCCTGGCAGCTGCCCTGCTCTATGGCTTTTCCGCCAACTTCACCCGCAAGTACCTGGCGGACGTGCCGCCGCTGACGGTGGCAGCGGGCAGCCAGCTCGCATCGGCTCTGCTGCTGTGTGCGCCTGCAGCCTGGCTGTGGCCGGCCACGCAGCCAAGCGCGCACGCATGGCTGGCGCTGGGCGCGTTGACTGCCGCCTGCACCGCGCTGGCCTATGTGCTCTTCTTTCGCCTGATCGCCAAGGCGGGACCCGCACGGGCAATGACCGCGCTATTCCTGATCCCGGCCTTCGGTGTGTTGTGGGGTGCGCTGTTCCTGGGAGAGCGCATCACCCCTTCGATGCTGCCGGGCTGCGCCGTGATCCTGGCCGGCACCGCCCTGACAACGGGCATTGTGCGCGGCTGGAGCAAGCGCCTGGCAAGCTAGCCAGGCGCAGCGATCCGGGCTGGATTCACGGGGCCTGGAAAAAGCTTCGGCGCGCCACATTGGGCGCGCCGATTCGCGGGCAGCGTGGGGACGCTGCGCTATGCCTTCTTTACCACGGATGCTGCGGATCCCGGGGAACCCTCAGGCGGGCAGTGCCTGTGCCACTACGGTGGCCATGGAGCCGCTGGCAACGCAAACCAGCGCCCAGCCTGCCAACATCCGGAAACTTTGCCAACGGTTCATGATTCGCTCCTGGTATCCGTGCGCCGTTACGCTGACGCCACGGGGTGATGCATGCAGTCCGGCACCTTGGTCATCGAGACCAGAGAGGTACCGGTTTTGACTCAGGCCCTTGCGCCGTCGGTGTACACGTCCCGCGCGCCACTGCGGGCACCGTCGAAGTACGGGTTGCGCTTGTCGTTGCGGGCGCCGTCGGTGTACGGGTCGAACTTGCGGCTGGGTTCAGACGACACGCCGCTGCGATCCAGGCCTGCGACGGTACGGAAACCATCCGTGTACGGGTCGGTCTTGCCAACGCGGGCACCGTCGGTGAACGGATCGGCCTTGCCGGCACGCGCGCCTTCGGTGAAGGCATCGAACTTGCCGCTGCGGGCGCCGTCGCTGTAGACGTCGCGGGTGCGGTATTCATAGCCGTACTTGTCGGCGGTAACGGTTGCGGCAGCCTGGGCGTGGCCGGCAGCGAACGCTGCGGCGAGGGTGGCGGCGGTGAGCAGGGACTTGGCAAAAAGCTTGGTGTTCATGATGTTCTCCAATCGAAGCATGGGTCCGGGGGTCTGCTTTGGCCGCGGGGACCGGGTTTTAGCTGGTTCGTCGTTTTTTTCACTCTCTTACCTATCACTAGGTAGAGAAGCGGGGCAAAAAAAATGACTTTCGTCTTGTTACTTGTTTGCTGCGCTGGAAACCGGCCGGCTGGGCCATGTCTGCTTAGCGTTACCTTGCTGCGGCGTCCATGGAACACATCTTATCTACCTGTAAGTAGATAGTCAAGGGTTTTTACTAGGTTGTACTTACGATATCCACCAACGGCATAAGCCGCAGCAACCACAAAGACAGCCATAGATCACTATTTGGCACTACCGCCCTTTGATGCCCCGCGTGTACTACGCTTTTGGGGTGCGCGGACAACGAAGGATTGCCGCAACGCAGCATCACGAGCACACTCTCCGGACCATGCCCGGGCTTCCCCGCGCACGCACCAGCAGCACTCGACTCATCCGCACCGGCAGCAGCGCGGTGCCACCGGGAGAGGCCCTACAGCCATGAGCGCAGACAACGCTATCGGAAGCCTGCAACCCCCTGACCCGCAAGCCATTGTTGCGGCAGGCCTGGCCATCGAGCAGGAGGCAGCCACCGCGGCGTTCTCGCCGATGGAGTCCCGGCGCCACCAGATGTGGCCCCTGCTCACCGCCGCCGAGATCGTGCGGCTCCAGCATTTCGGCACACCGCGGCAGTGGCGCGCCAATGAATACCTGTTTCGCACCGGCGACCCCGCCCACGGCATGGTGGTGATACTGCGGGGCCGCGTGCGCGTCTTGCAGCGCGACGCGCTAGACCGTGCGTCTGTGGTCGGCGAGCACGGACCGGGCAGCTTCCTTGCCGAAGTGGGGCAGCTATCGGGCAAGCCCGCGCTGGTCGACGGCCTGGCGCTGGAAGACGTCGAGGCCATCTCGATTCCACCCGACCGGCTGCGCGCGCTGATGGTCGCGGAAGCAGAACTGGGCGAGCGCATCATGCGTGCGCTGATCCTGCGCCGCGTTGGCCTGATCGAGCGCGGCAATGGTCCGACGCTGCTGGGCCGCGGCAGCGACGCGCGCCTGCTGCACCTGCAGGCGTTCCTGCGGCGCAACGGCTACCCCCATACCGTGGTCGACGCGGATACCGATCCCGATGCGTGCGCACTCCTCGATTTCACCGGCGCCGCGCCCGGCGACTTTCCGCTGGTGATCTGCCCCGGCGGCGCGGTGCTGCGCTGCCCGGACGCGGGCCAGCTTGCCACCTGCCTGGGCCTGCTGCCCGAATTCGACCCGGACTATATCTACGACGTGATCGTGGTGGGTGCAGGTCCGGCGGGTCTGGCCACCGCGGTGTATGCCGCTTCCGAAGGCCTGTGCGTTGCGGTGTTCGACAGCCTTGCGCCAGGCGGCCAGGCCGGCGCCAGCTCGCGCATCGAAAACTATCTGGGCTTCCCCACGGGTATTTCCGGACAAGCATTGGCCGGCCGGGCTTTCGTGCAAGCCCAGAAGTTCGGCGCACACCTTGCCATCCCCTTGCAGGTGAGCGCGCTGCATTGCGGTGAACATCCGCAGCGCATCGAGCTGAGCGATGGCCGCAAGATTGCTGCCCGGACCGTGGTCATTGCCAGTGGCGCAGCTTATCGCCACCCCGCCATCGCGGCACTCGATCGCTACGAAGGACGGGGCGTCTACTACTGGGCCTCCCCGGTGGAAGCCCGCCTGTGCAGCGGCGAAGAGGTCGTGCTGGTGGGCGGCGGCAATTCCGCGGGGCAGGCCGCCGTGTTCCTGGCCGCGCACGCCAAGCGCGTGCACATTCTCATCCGGGCATCGGGGCTGGAGGCCAGCATGTCGCGCTACCTGATCGAGCGCATCGCGGCCCAGCCCAATATCGAATTGCATACCGGCACGGAAATCGTAGCCCTGGGCGGGGAAGAACGCTTGGCCACCATCGGCTATCGCTCGCGCGACAGCGATCGCGTGACCGAGGTGCCGGTCCGGCATCTGTTCCTGTTTATCGGCGCAGATCCCAATACGGGATGGCTCGCCAGTTGCAATGTGCGTGTGGATGCAAGGGGATTCGTGCTGACCGGCACAGACACGCCGCATGAAGGCACCCTGCCGGCATCCACGCTGGAGACCAGTGTGCCAGGCATCTTTGCAATCGGGGACGTGCGCTCGGGTTCCACCAAGCGGGTTGCAGCGGCCGTGGGCGAAGGCGCGGCGGTGGTCGCGCAGATCCATGGCTACCTGGAAAAAATGAAGCAGCCGGAGCCGGGAACGCTCGCCATGTAAGCCTTGCCAGCTGCCTTGCAAACACCGGACGATCAATTTACTCCTGCCACCGCGCGCCGGCAATCGACCGTGTGGACGGCGCGCGACAGAACCTGAAATGCGCGTTTTTTTACTATATTGGTTGCATGGCAGGAGCTTCAATTCGAAGCCGTCGATAGCGGGAGGTTGCCATGCGTTCGCTTGCAGACATGTTTAGTCCGCCCACCCCGGAGAAAATCGCAGCAAGGGAATTGCAGCAAATGCGGCTTACCTTATTCCAAGCCGAGCGTCGCCTGCTGGAGGCACAGATGCAGGTTGACTACTACCGCGACCTGGTCGCCTTCCTGGAGGAGGTGACCGCCTCCGGCGTCGAGAGCGTCGTGGACAAGCGGCGCGCTCCCGTCGCCGCGGAGCATGCGCAAACGCCCCGCTCCGCGCCCGGCCTCATCACAGTGCCTACCGTGCCTTCAGCAGCCTGACAGTTTGCCCTCATGCCGTGCCGCGCGGCTTGAAGCCGCCGCGGCCATCCGCTCGCATGACACGCGGCACGTGCTGAAGCGTTCCCGATAGCCCAGCCGCCGGCACCGCGCGGGCGCTGTGCGATACTTGCCGCCTCACGCGGCCACCCCCATGCCATCCGCACAAACACATTGCCCCGCACCGGGCAGTGGCGCCCAGCGCGCTCGCCGTGCCGGCAAGGGGGCCCGATCAGGATCCGGGAACAAGGAACATCGAAATGAGCGCACTACTGCCAGCCATTGAAATCGAAACCGCGCCGTCACCCACGTGGTCGGTCATCTGGATGCACGGGCTCGGCGCCGACGGCAGCGATTTCGTGCCCGTGGTGCCGGAGCTGGGCCTGGCGTCCGCGCCCGGCGTGCGTTTCGTGTTTCCCAACGCGCCGGCCATCCCGGTTACCTGCAACGGCGGCTACGTCATGCCGGCGTGGTACGACATCCAGTCGCTCGATGACGCCCGCCGCCATGCGGACGAGGCCGGCATCCGGGTCTCCCGCGATGCCATCCGCGCCCTGATCGCGCGGGAGAACCAGCGCGGCGTACCCAGCCACCGCGTAGTGCTGGCGGGGTTCTCGCAAGGCGGGGCCGTGGCCTATACCACAGCCCTGACGCATCCCGAGGCGCTGGGCGGCATCATCGCCCTTTCCACCTACATCCCCGCGCCGGCAATGCTTGCCGCCGAGTTCAGCGAAGCCAACCGCGCCACGCCGATCTTTGCCGGACACGGCAGCGAGGACGACGTGGTGGCCGTGCAGCTCGGCCTGCTGGCGCGCGAGACCGTGGAAAAACTGGGCTGCAAGGTGGAATGGCACACCTACCGCATGTCGCACTCGGTCTGCATGGAAGAGATCAAGGCGATCGGCGCCTGGCTGAATGCGCGCTTCGCGGCGGCCGGGAAATCCTGACCCGCACGGACGTCGCCCCGACATCGGATAGCGTGGTAGGCTCGCGCCCCACCGCAAGATTGCAAGTCATCATGAAAACCTCTCCCCCCGACGCTTCGGCTTCTGCTTCCGCGCCAGCGCCCGCGCTCAAGCTCGATTTCAATACCCGCAAGGCCTTGCTGTTTGCGCTCGCCGCCGAGCGCTTGTCGGCATTCTACGAACACCGCCAATGGATGACCGATGCGCAGGGCGCCACCCTGGCGAGCCTGTGGCTATCGCGCTCCAAGCTGCAACTGGCGCTGGCCGAGCGGCGCTTGCTGTCACAACTGAGCGATCAGTTCGCACGCCAGCTCGCCGGCACGCTCTCGCGTGAGGCCGGACTGTACACCGCCCACGAAATGATGGAAGCGCTGGACCCCAATTACCAGTCGGCCTTTGCGCACGACCTGCTCGACGAGTGCGAGCGGCTGCTGCATGAGAACGGCGTGACCGAGTGATGACGGGGCAAGCCGGCGCGCGGCGCGGCGCGTTGCGCCAGGGCACATCAGCGGCTGGCTACCTGGCCGGGCCGCGGCTCTTGTCGAACTGCTCGGCATCGAGCCGGCGGAACACCAGCGCCGATAGCAGCGTGATCATGCCCACGGTGAAGAACGCCAGCCGGTAGGCTGTGCCGGCCACGCCCAGCTGGGCTGTGAACATGCTGACCAGCCCGCCGCCGATGGTAACCCCGAGGCCGATTGCCAGCATCTGCACCATCGAGAACAGGCTGTTTCCGCTGCCTGCGTCTTCCACGCTCAAACCCTTGAGCGTCACGCTATTCATGGCAGCGAATTGCATGGAGTTGGTGGCCCCGAACAAAGCGAGCTGCGCAATGGCAAGGCCCACGGGCCAGCCCGGCGCAATCGCTGCGAACGAGGCGATCGAGCCACCCACCAATACCGTGTTGACCAGCAGGAAGTTGTCATAGCCAAAGCGCTTGACCAGTGGCACGATCCAGCGCTTGGCGACCACGCCGGCCAGTGCGGCCGGCAGCAGCATCAGCCCCGAATGCAGCGGGGAATATCCCATCGGCAACTGCAGCAGCAACGGCATCAGGAACGGCACCGCGCCCGAGCCGATGCGGCACACCAGGTTGCCGGCCAGGCCCACGCTGAAATTGGGCTCGCGGAACAGCGCCAGCCGGAACAGCGGGTTTTGCCGGCGCCGCGCATGCGGGATGTAAAGCAGCGCGGACAGCAGGCTCAGCGCGAACAGGCCGCCGCTCCATGCCGCGTGGCTTGCCTCGTGCGGGGTGTCCAGCGCCAGCGAGAATGCCACCATGCAAAGCGACAACAAGCCGCAGCCAACAAAGTCGAACGGCGGCGCACGGCCAACGGTGTGGTCGGGCAGGTAGCGCAAGACCGCCAGCATCCCGATGGCGCCTACGGGCACATTGATCAGGAAGATCCAGTGCCAGGCCACCGACTGCACGATCCAGCCGCCCAGCACCGGGCCAAAGATCGGCCCGACCTGCCCCGCCACCGAGACAAAGGCCAGCGCCGCGATGTATTGCTCGCCGGAGACGCTGCGCAGCACCGCCAGCCGGCCGATCGGCAGCAGCATGGAGCCGCCCACGCCCTGGATCACGCGGGCGATCACGAGTTGGTCCAGGTTCTGCGCACCCGCGCAGAACAGCGAGCCCAGCACAAAGATCAGGATCGCGGCGAAGTACACGCGACGGGTGCCGAAGCGGTCGGCCAGCCAGCCCGAGGCCGGCGTGAGCATGGCCATGGTCAGCGTGTAGGCCACCACCACGGGCTTCATGTCGAGGGGGGTTTCGTTGAGGCTGCGCGCCATCGCGGGCAACGCGGTGTTGACGATGGTGGTGTCGAGCGTTTGCATGAAAAAGCCCGCTGCGACAATCCACAACATGGCCTTTTGCGAGGTTTGGCTGGTCATCTGGTACGTCTCGGGGCAAGTGCCGGCAATCAGGGGCAATGACCGGCGCGGCATCTGGAATGGACCGTGCAAGAAGCGATCGGGGCAAAACCAGTGCCAGGAATGCAGCCGATGTTAATACCGGCCATGCCAATCGGGAACCCCGCTAGGTATATTGACTGTCATCGGAAAATCCGATGACAATGCGGCATGCTCAACCCTGTCTGGATCAAGACCTTCGCCACCGTAGCCGCCGCGCACAGCTTTACCGACGCGGGGCGCCAGCTCGGCCTCTCCCAATCCAGCGTCAGCGACCACGTCCGGCGCCTGGAACAGCACGTCGGGCGCCGGCTCTTTGTGCGCGATACCCACACCCTGACCATGACCGCCGACGGCGAGGCGCTGCTGGCGCACGCGCGGCTGATCCTGGATGCCATTGCGCGCGCGGAGTCCCAGTTCAATGCGCCGCGCCTGCAGGGCCGCGTGCGCCTGGGTACTTCCGATGACCTCGCGCTGGGCCCCTTGCCCAATGTGCTGGCGGCATTTCGCAACTCGCATCCGGATGTGGAACTGGAGATCACCATCGGCATGACCGGCAAGCTCTACGAGCTGATGGATGCCGGCGCGCTGGACCTGATGATCGGCAAGCGCCGCGAAGGCGACCGGCGCGGGTCTCCGTTGTTCAGGGGCAAGCTGGAGTGGCTAGCCCGGCCCGGCACGGTGGCGGACCTGCGCCAGCCGCTGCCGCTGATCCTGGTGCCCGAGCCCAGTGTCACGCGTGCCATCGTGCTCGATACACTGGCCAAGGCCGGGATGCGCTGGCAGATCGTCTGCACCAGCAGCAGTCACTCGGGCTGCATCGCCGCCGCGCGTGGCGGGCTGGGCATTACCGTGCGCGCGCAATACCTGTCCGGGCGCGGGCTGTCGCCACTGGTCAACGGCGACAGCCTGCCGGCGCTGCCGGAGGTGGAATTCATCTCGCTGCGCGCGGGCCGCCTGAGCCGGCCCGCCGAAACGTTGCTGCAACTGCTGCAAAAGAGCGATCTGCGCGGGTCCTGGCTGGACGAGTAGCCGGCCCCGGCGCATTGGGCCGCGCGCGGCTCAAGCATCCGCGCCATCCTGGTACACGTTGAAGCTGCGGGCCGGCGACGCCGAAACGCCGCGGGTGTCCATGCCAGCCACTTTCTGCGCGCCATCGACGAACGGGTCGATATTGCGCGCCGGATCGGCGGATACGCCAGTGCGATCCAGGCCGGCGAAGCGCGCGCCATCGGTGAACGTATCGAGCTTGCGTGCGCCGTCGACGAACGGGTCGATGCTGCGCGCCGGATCGGCGGATACGCCAGCGCGGTCCAGGCCGGCGATGCGCGCGCCATCGGTGAACGTATCGAGCTTGCGTGCGCCGTCGACGAACGTGTCGATGCTGCGTGCCGGATCTGCGGAGGGACCAGTGCGATCCAGGCCGGCGATGCGTGCGCCATCGGTAAAGGGATCCACCATGCGGGCGTGGGTACCGTCGGTGAATGCATCGAACCGCCCGCCTCGTGCGCCATCGGTGAAGGCGTTCACGGGCGCAGTGCGCGCCCCGTCGCTGTAGATATCGCGCACGCTGGTGGCGCCATGGGAAGCCGGGCTAGCAGCTTGGGCGCTGCCCAGGGCAAGCACGGCGCCGGCGATGGCGGCGGCGAACAGAGACTTGGTGAGCGACTTGGTGAACGACTTGGTGAGGTTCGGGTACATGGCAATCTCCAACTGGGTGAATGTGCCCATTCGTCGCCGCCACCCACACGAACTTACAGGTTTTTTTCAGATTGTTTGCGCCGATCCGTCCGCCGCCTCCCCGTGCGGCGCCCGGGCCACCTAAGCCCACCTAAGCCCACCTAAGCCCACCTAAGCCCTCCTAGGTCAAAAGTATGAACCCAGGGTTGAATCCAGCCAAAAGCATATCCCCCCAATACCGTGGCGATCTCCAACCTCCGGCCACTGTCGGCAAGCGCACGCATGAAGCTTAATACGTTAACGGGTCAAGCCCCGTCTGCGTGGCATACCGAACAGAGAAAAACCAAACGGCTGGCGCAGCAGCCGCGACCTTTCGACTTGGGGAGACAACGGGATGACCGACACCGAACTGGATCTATCCGGCAATCACTTGCTGGGCGCCTTGCCACCGCACGAGCGCCGCTTGCTCCTGCCACGCCTGGACAGCGTCAACCTGCGCGCGGGGCAACTGCTGAGCGACTCCGGCCAGCGCATCCGGCATCTCTATTTCCCGAGCACGGCGGTGATCTCGATGATGTCGCTGCAGGAAAGCGGCGCCACCGTGGAACTCGCCTCCGTGGGCCGTGAGGGGCTGGTGGGCCTGCCCGCGCTGACCGGCGCCGAGACCATGCCCAACCGGATCGAAGTGCGCAGGAGCGGCGCCGGCTTTCGCGTTGCCGCGAGCGAGCTGCGCGCGATCTACCCCGAGCTGCCCACATTGCAGCGCATGGCCCTGCTGTATATGCAGGCGCTGCTTACGCAGGTGTCGCAGACGGCTGTCTGCATCCGCCACCACTCGTTGACCACGCAGTTGTGCCGCTGGCTGCTGCTGGCGCTGGACCGCTCGCCCTGCAATGAGCTCGACGTGACCCAGCAAACCATTGCCGACATGCTGGGCGTGCGCCGCGAGGGCGTGACCGAGGCGGTGGGCAAACTGGCGGAGCTGCAAATGATCCGCCACAGCCGCGGCCATATCACCGTGATCGACCGGGCCGGGCTGGAGGGCTTTTCCGGCGAGTCCTACCGTATCGTGCGCAGCGAGTTCGACCGCCTGCTCAGCCCAGCCGCCGGCTGACCGGCCAGGGCGTCAATCCCGCGGCAGCGCCTGGTAAGCCGTGGCAAGGTGATATGGCGTGGTCGAAGGCATCTCCGCGCGCTCCACCTTGCCGGCAGGCGACAGGCACTCATGCCAGCCGCCCGCGTGCAGGAATCGCGCCGGGTAGGCTTTCAGCCAGGCCTGCAGGTGCGCCAGCGCCACGGTGTCCCCGCGCACCGCCAGCGCCCGCGCGAATTCGGTCTGGGCCCAGATGCGCTGGATCGGGTCTCGGGGCGAGCCATCCAGATGCAGCGCCGCGGCTACGCCCATGGTGCTGGTGTCAACGCCGTGCTGCATGGCAAAGCCGAAGGCGCGTGCCAGCGCTTGCGCTAGCCCGGAGCCCTCGAACAACGCGGGCGCGCTGGCAAGCAGCGAGAACCACTCGAACTGATGGCCGGGCTCGACCCGGTTGCCAGCGCGATCCGTGCACATCGGCAACTCGGCAATGCAACCCGTCGCCGGATCGACAAAGGTGGCCTGCACGGCTGCGGCAATGCCCGCCAGGCGGTCCGCATAGCGGCGCTCCCCGGTGACCTCGAACGCCGCCAGGTAGGCCTCGGTCAGGTGCATGATCGGGTTCTGCTGGGGGGGGCCGCCTAGCGGGCGAAAGTCTTGTGCTAGCGCGGCATGGTACAGGCCATCCGCGGTGGCGAAACGCGCCTCGATCAGCCGTGTGGTGCCATCCAGCAAGGCACGCGCCTGCGCGCTGCCTGAACGCTTGTAATACGCCGCGCAGGCAAAGACGACGAAGGCGTGGGTGTACAGGTCCTTGGTGGTATCCAGAGGCTGTCCCTGCGCATCGATGCTGTAGATGAAGCCACCTTGCGCGCCATCGGCAAAGCGGCCCCCGAGTGATGCGAACAGGCGTGCGGCATGGGCCGCCCCATCGGGGCCATCGCACCGCGAAAACACATAGAGCTGGCGCGCGCAGGCCATGGCGCGGTAGCGCGCCACCGGCAAAGGCTGGCAGTCGGTGCCGGACAGCGCCTCATAGGGCAGCTGCATCGTGGCGTTCCATCCCGGCCCGGTCCAGAGCGGCAGGACCACGGCATCGTAGTGCGCGCGCAATGCGGCGAAGGAAGCGGCCTTGGATTCAGCACCAGCGGTGGCAAGGGGTGGCGTAACGTTCATGCGGAAAAGGAAATCGGTAGGAGGCGCGTATCTGCCACCCGTGGAATATACCTCAGCCCGCCAGCCGGCCTTCCCCAGCGGCGATGGCCGCCGCTGAGTGCCGCCTTCGTCCCACTAGCTCTTTTACGCCGACGGCAAGCTTGATCCCGCCAATAAATCGCCTAACCTTACGGCGTGGCCCCTTGAATCGATCGCCGCGGTAAGCGGCTTTTGCGCCGTATTCCGCGCCTGCCGCGGCGTCCTGGTCACATTCCTGGTCTGTGCAGGTGACATGGACGGAGGGCTCCCCCCGCCTCCCGTCCAGTCCGTTCTCCAAGCACTTTCGGCCCATCCGGAGCCCGCCGGAGGTCGCGCCCATGCTCCATGGGAGAGCAAGATGGAAAAGCCGGTTGTAAGCCCCTTGCGTTTTGTCGAACTACTCAACGCCAGGCTGCCCGCACATCCCCTGTATCAGGAAGGGATGCGCGTGTATGCCATTCCCAATCATTCGGAACACCCGCACAGCCTGGTCTGCGTAGGCCCGCGCGGTGTCAAGGGCGTCTGCGCGACGGTGGAGCTGATCGTGCGCGGCGAGTGCGAGATCTTTCCCGACATACCGGGCGACTGGCACGGTTCCCACCGCGGAGCGGTCCGCGCGTCGCACCGCTAGGGCGGCCCCCCCTCATCCGTACCCTCATCCTCGCATCCTGCTCAAACCCGTTCCAGCTTGCGGTGAGGCTCGGGCGGCAGCGTCACGCGAATCGTGTCGTGCGCGCGCACCAGTCCGCCGGCCAGGACAATGCCCATGATGCCGGCCTTGCGCACCAGCTTGCCTTCATCGTCCCGACCCAGCACCCGAGCAAGCAGGCCCGGCTGGAAGCGCTCGATCTGCGCACAGGGATTGCGCAGCCCGGTGATCTCGACCAGCGCGGTCTCGCCCAGGTGCAGCCGCGCGCCGGTTGGCAGCGCCAGCAGGTCGATGCCCCGCGTGGTGATGTTCTCGCCGAGCGCGCCGGGCGCCACTGCATGGCCGGCGGCTTGCAGCATGGCCAGCAGTTCCACCGATAGCAGGTGAACCTGCCGCAGGTTGGGCTGGCTGGGGTCCACCGCCACGCGGGAACGGTGCTTGACGGTTACCCCCAGATGCGCGTCACCCTCCACGCCCAGCCCGGCCAGCAGGCGGATGACTGGCGTCACCGTCTTGCTGAAGGTGTGCGTGGCGCTCAGGCTTACCGCGGCCACGCTGCCCGCCTGCGGCGATTCGGCCCACCCGTTGCCAATATCGGCCGCCATGGTCATGCCGCCGCGCGGCTAGGCTCGCCTGGTGCGTCGAGCGCTGGCATCTGGACCACGCCCGCGCTGTCAGCCGCCCGGGCGCCCGCCGGATAGTGCGCGGCAAACACCAGCCGGCCCGATGACCACGTATGCGTCACCAGCGGCTGGCCCGCCACCATGGCGACCGCCACCAGGTCCGCACGCAGCCCGGCCCCGATGCGCCCGCGATCGGACAAGCCGCAAGCGGCGGCCGGGTTGGCGCTGACCAGCGCGGCAGCCTGCGGCAGGCTCAGGCCAGCGAGGCGTTCCGCGGCAAAGGCGGCGGCAATCAGCGTGGACGGCTGGTAGTCCGAGCACAGGCAGTCCGCCACCCCGGCGTTGATGGCGTCGATGGCACGCATGGAGCCGCTCTGGCTTTGGCCGCGCAGCACGTTGGGCGCGCCAAGGATGGTTGGCAGCCCCTTTGCCTTGGCGGCTTGCGCCGTCTCCAGGTTGATCGGGAACTCGCTCATGCGCACGCCCAGCGCATGCATGGTGGCGATACGCTGTGCCGAGTCGTCATCATGGCTCGCGGCCGGCACCCCTGTGCGCGCGGCCAGTGCCAGCAGGCGCTCGACCCGTTCCAGTGCGCCGTCCTTCTCCACCAGTTTCCTGGCGGCAGCAGCATGGGCCTCTTCGCGGCTCATGGCGTGGTTGCCCATCATGTAGGCCAGGTAGGCCTCCAGTGTCTTGAACTGGCCCTGCCCGGGCGAATGGTCCATCACCGAGACCAGGTCCACCAGTCCGGATTCCACCAGTTGCTCCAGCACCGGCAACGCGCTGGCGTCGGTGACTTCATAACGGCAATGGATGCGGTTATCCACCAGGCTGTGGCTGCGAAAGGCGGCGACGGCGCGCACGAGCTCGCCGGCCGTGTCGAAATTGCGCACGCCGAACGAATTACCGGCGAACGAGACCGCATGGTAAGGCGTGGTGATGCCCGCGGCGGCGTTGCGGCGATCGATCTGCGCCACGGCAAAATCCAGCGGGAACATCACCCGCGAGCGCGGCTCGGCTTCTTTCTCGATGGCGTCGCAATGCAGATCGACCAGGCCGGGCAGCAGCGTCTGGCCACGCAGGTCGATCACCTGGGCGGCACGCGGCACGGCGGCGGCATCGGGCTCGATGGCCGCGATGTGGCCGTTGTCGATCAGCAAGGCGCTGTCGGCTAGCACGCCGTCGGGCAGGACGATCCGTGCATGAGTCAGGTAAGCAGGAAGCATGGTCGGTTCCGGGAACGATTGGGAACGATTGGGAACGAGTAAATACGGGAAAGATGAATGGCTCAGCCCGCGACAGCCGCAAGCTTGCCGGCCGGCGCAGCCTCCATGACAGCCGGCGGGTGCAATGGCAGCAGCCTGGTGGCCACCGCCTCACGCACGGCTTCGTCGTGGAAGATGCCGACCAGGCACCGGCCCTCGGCCAGCGCTTCGCGGATCAGCGCCACCACCACCGCGCGGTTATCCGCGTCGAGCGAGGCGGTCGGCTCGTCGAGCAACAGCACCGGATGGCCGCCGATCAGTCCGCGCGCAATATTCACGCGCTGCTGCTCGCCGCCCGAGAACGTCGCGGGCGGCAGGCTCCACAGCCGGCCCGGCACCTGCAGCCGCGCCAGCAGCACCGCGGCACGCTCGCGCGCTTCGTCGGCACTGGCGCCGCGCTGCTGCAGCGGCTCGGCCACCACATCGAGCGTGCTCACGCGCGGGATCACATGAAGGAACTGGCTGACATAGCCAATCACCTCGCGCCGCAATTGCAGGATGCGTTGCTCCGGCGCGCGGGTCAGCTCCACCCACGCGTCGTTGTCACGGATGCGGATGCTGCCTTCCGTGGCCAGGTAGTTGCCGTACAGGCAGCGCAGCAGCGTGCTCTTGCCCGCGCCGGAACTGCCAGCCAGCACCAGGCATTCGCCGGCGGCAGCGTCGAAATCGATGGCCTGCAGCACGGGCAGGCGCGTGCCGCCCTGGTTATGCAGGATGAAGGTCTTGCCGAGGCCGCGCACCTGGATGCGCTGGGCGTCGGCGGCTGTGCTTGGATGGTGGTAGGCGTCTTGCGTCATGATCAGCCCTGCAGAATGGAAGACACCAGCAACTGGGTGTACGGATGGTGCGGATCGTCGAGGATCTGGTCGGTCAGGCCGCTTTCCACCACGCGCCCGCCCTGCATCACCAGCGTGCGGTGCGCCAGCAGGCGCGCCACGGCGAGGTCGTGGGTGACGATGATGGCAGCCAGCCCAAGGTCCGCCACCAGCCGGCGCAGCAGGTCGAGCAGGCGGGCCTGCACCGAGACGTCGAGCGAGGCGGTGGGCTCGTCCATGAACACCAGGCGCGGATGCGTCACCAGGTTGCGGGCGATCTGCAAGCGCTGCTGCATGCCGCCGGAGAAGCTGGTCGGCGCATCGTCCAGGCGGCCCAGGTCGAGCTCCATCTTTTCCATCCACGTGCCGGCCACTTCGCGCAGCTCGCCATAGTGGCGCCCGCCCACCGCCATCAGGCGCTCGGCGATATTGGCACCGGCGCTCACCCGCATGCGCAGGCCATCGCGCGCGTTCTGGCGCACGAAGCCCCAGTCGGTACGCGCCAGCAGGCGTAGCCGGGCGTCGGACAGCGTGGCAAGGTCAACCAGCCCTTGCTCGCGCGTGTCGTAGCAAACGCTGCCGGATTCCGGCGCGGCCTGCCAGGACACTGCCTGCAGCAAGGTGCTCTTGCCCGAGCCGGACTCGCCCACCACGCACAGCACTTCGCCGGGGAACAGATCGAAGCTGACATCGTGGCAGCCATGCACGCCGTCCCAGGTGCGGGTCAGGCCGCGCACGGACAACAGCGGCTGGTGCGGATCGGTGCGGCTCATGCTGCCTCCTTGCTTGCGTTGGCGGCCGTGCCGTTGGGCCCGGTCTCACCCTGCTCCTGGCGGGTGGCGCAGTACTCGGTATCGGAGCAGACGAACATGCGCCCGCCCGCGTCGTCGGTGATGATTTCATCGAGATAGCTGTCGGTGGAGCCGCATAGCTCGCAGCAGCCATCCCACGTCTCCACCGCGAACGGATGGTCGTCAAAGTCCAGGCTCTTCACGCTGGTAAAGGGCGGCACCGCGTAGACCCGCTTCTCACGCCCCGCGCCGAACAGCATCAGCGCCGGGCTGTAGTCCAGCTTGGGGTTGTCGAATTTGGGGATGGGCGACGGCCGCATCATATAGCGCTGGTTGACCATCACCGGGTAGTCGTAGGTGGTGGCAATGCGCCCATGGCGGGCAATGTCCTCGTACAGCTTGACATGCATCGCGCCGTACTCGGCCAGCGCGTGCATGGTGCGGGTCTCGGTCTCGCTCGGTTCCAGCCAGCGCAGCGGCTCCGGGATCGGCACCTGGAACACCATGATCTGGCCCTTGGCCAGCGGCGTTTCCGGAATCCGGTGGCGGGTCTGCACGATCGTGGCCTGTGCGGTGCGCTCTGTGGTCTGCACGCCTGTCACGCGGCCAAAGAAACGGCGGATATTGATGGCGTTGGTGGTGTCGTCCGAGCCCTGGTCGATCACCTTGAGCACGTCGTCTGCGCCGATGATGGAGGCGGTGACCTGGATGCCGCCGGTGCCCCAGCCGTAGGGCAGCGGCATCTCGCGGCTGCCGAAGGGCACCTGGTAGCCGGGGATCGCCACCGCCTTGAGCAGCGCGCGGCGCAGCATGCGCTTGGTGGATTCGTCCAGGTAGCCGAAGTTGTAGTGTTCGTCGCGCACGACGGTGTTGGCATTGGTGTCGGTCATGATGCGATGGCCTCCTGCGCCAGCACTTGGGAGATACCGGCAGCGTCTTGCCCCGGCGGCGTGGGCGCCGGGGATGGCACGGCTTGCCCACGCTCGGCGCGCAGGCGGCGCAGCAGTTCGAGATTGGTCTGGAAATCAACGTAGTGCGGCAACTTCAAGTGCTGCACGAAGCCGGAGGCCTCCACGTTGTCACTGTGGTAGAGCATGAACTCCACGTCGTTGGCGGGCGCGTCGGCGGCTTCGCCCAGTTCGGCGGCGCGCATGGCGCGGTCGGCCAGCGCCATCGACATGGCCTTGCGCTCGCCATAGCCGAACACCAGGCCGTAGCCGCGCGTAAAGCTCGGCCCTTCCTGCGCGTTGCCGGCGAACTGGCTCACCATCTGGCATTCGGTGACCTCGATCTCGCCGATGGTCACGGCAAAGCCCAGCTCTTCCACGAACAGCTCCACTTCCACCTCGCCGTAGCGGATCTCGGCAGCAAACGGGTGCGAGTTGCCATAG
This sequence comes from Cupriavidus basilensis, assembly GCF_008801925.2. NCBI lineage: Bacteria > Pseudomonadati > Pseudomonadota > Betaproteobacteria > Burkholderiales > Burkholderiaceae > Cupriavidus > Cupriavidus basilensis. Next base: position 1,944,333 of record NZ_CP062804.1, read on the forward strand.
CCGCGCTGGGTGGAGTAGCCCATCGACAGCAGGAAGCCTTCATCGGCGCGGGCCAGGTTCTGCAAGCGCGCCGGACGCGCAGCGGGCAGCTCCAGCGGCTCTCGCGTGAGGTCGGGCGGCGCGGGATCGTGCTCGGGCACGGTCTCCGGCTCGATCAGCGATTCCTGGCGCAGCAGGTCCGTCACACGCGGCATGCGCGCATCCAGCGTGGTTGCCGCAGCCGGCAGCGGCGCATTGTCGCGCTCGGCTTCCAGCGTGAAGTCGAGCAGGCGCTGGGTGTAATCGTAGGTCGGCCCCAGCACCTGCCCGCCCGGGACGTCCTTGAAGGTGGACGAGATCCGGCGCTGCAGGCGCATGGCGCCGGTATCGAGCGCCACCGAATAGCCAAAGCGCGGCAGCGTGGTGCGATAGGCGCGCAGCAGGAACACGGCTTCGATCAGGTCGCCCGCGGCCTGCTTGATCGCCAGCGCGGCCAGGTGCGGGTCATACAGCGAGCCCTCGGCCATCACGCGCGACACAGCCAGCGGCATCTGCTCGCGCACCTGCGCCAGCGTCAGCTCCGGCACGCGGCGGTCGCCGCGGCGGTAATCGTCCAGCATGCGGTACGAATTGAGGATGGCGCGCTCGCCCCCTTTGACGGCAACATACATGTCAAGCCTCCGCTTGGGTGGTGCGCGGCAGCGCGCACAGGGCGCCGCCACTGGTCAGCAGCACGTCCACGCCAAGCGGGAAACGCGCATGGTTAGCCTGCCACTGGGTCCAGAAATCGGCAGGCAAGCCTTGCACGGCCAGCGTGGCGTGGGTCTCGATGCCCGGGCCGCGCAGCGTGACCTCGGGGCCGCCGCTCAGCGACGCGACCTCGATCAGCAACGTGGCCGAGCGGTCCGGGTACGCCGGATCGCCCTGGGCGCAAGCCATCAGATCGGGCATGGCATGGCCGGCCGGCACCGCCACGATGGCCGCCTGCGCCACTTGCGTCACCAGCGGGCAGCCGCAGTGAAAGCGCAGGAAGGCGCGCACGCCTTCGGGCGTCTGCGGTGGCAACCACAGCGGCGTATCGCTATCGACCAGCGTGAGCAGCAGCGCGCTCAAGGCCGGGGACAAGCCCTGCGGCACGCCGCACGGCTCGGCCAGCTCGCCGATGCTGCCCGGGTGGGACATGGCATGCAGCGCGGCGCGGAAGGTCCGCTGCGCCGATTGCACCGCATCGTCAAAGCCGGGCAGCAGCATCGGCGCAGGCGCGCCGTGCCGCGCCGGGGGCACGTTGTCGTATCCAGCCGTCTGGGCGGCAATCGTTTGGCCTGGCATCTCAGTCCTCTCCACGCACCATGGTAAAAAACTCCACCTTTGTCTGCGCCGCCACGGCGGCCTTGTTTTCGCCTTGCGCCGTGCGCGCCCGGTCCAGCGGCGCGACCACTTCGGCCTGCACGCGCGCATGCCAATCTGGCAACTGCAGCAGCGCATCCAGCACGGCGATCTGCTCCGCCTGGGCGTGGATGCGGCCTTGCACGTAACCCACCCCGACTACGCCCGGCTCCAGCGTGACCGCGCAGCGCGTCACGCTGACCTCGCCGAGGTTGAACTGCGCCCCCGTGCCGCCGGCGCGCCCCCGCACCATGGCCATGCCACTCTCCGGCTTGCGCAGCAGGCGGTAGGCCGGCAGCGCGCCGAGGCGGCCCACGGCCTGCGCCAGGGCATCCGGAGCGGCCAGTGCCAGCACGCGCAGCCAGGCGGCGCGGGCCGCTTGAGCCGCTTGCTGCTGGGCCGCTGCCCCCGGCTGCGCGCCCGCTTCGGTATCGGTTCGATCCATTTCACATCCCCTATACGTCTATACGTTTAGATGTAGAATACCATCCATGGCCGAACTACAACACAGCCAGATGAAGCTTTCATGACGCCCGGCGATGCGCTTTGGCCTCGTGCACGGCATGGCCAGGTTGAGGCACAATCGCACCCTATTGAAGCACGCAAATGATTAACGCAGGATGACGAAAAGGCAGGACACGATGGTGGAACAAGAAGTCGAGCGGGGCTCGGGAGTCGCGGTATGGCGCCAGATCGGCGAGGCCCTGGCGCTCGACATCCGCAACAAGCTCTATGTCCCGGGCGAGCGCCTGCCGCCTGAGCCAGAGCTGGCCACGCGTTTCGCCGTCAACCGCCATACCATCCGCCGCGCCATGGGCGAGCTGGAGCAAAACGGGCTGGTGCGCATCGAACAAGGCCGGGGCACCTTCGTGCAGGAACACGCCATCGACTACGCCATCGGGCGGCGCACGCGGTTTTCGCAGAACCTGGCCAGCCAGGGCATGCGCGGGCACATCGAGGTGCTGGAATCGCAAACATTGCGCGCGCCCGAGATCGCCAAGCACCTGGGCCTGGCGCGCAGCGCGCCCATCCTGCGCGTGCAGATGCTGGGCAAGGCCGAAGCCCGCACCATCGACGTGGCCGAGCATTATTTCGATGCCACGCGGTTTCCCGGCATGGACGCCGAGCTGCGTGCGCGCCTGTCGATCTCCAAGGCGCTCGCCCATTACGGCATTACCGATTACACGCGCAAGTGGTCGCGCATCACCGCCGCCATGCCGACGGCGCCGGTGGCCCGCCAGCTCAACCAGCCCAAGACGCGGCCGATCCTGCAGGTGGAGGCGCTCAACGTCGACCTGGACGGCGCGCCGCTGCAATACAGCGTGGTGCGCTTTGCCGGCGACTGGGTCCAGCTGACCGTAACCGATGAGGACTAAAATGCGCAATCGGCTGCAGTTTGGAACGCGGTCCCACCGATCAAATTGGTCTAGACATCTGTTTGTCATCTGCCCGCGCTAAGGTCGCCAGCATGGATACCAATCACGCATCTCACCCCACCCTCGCCGGCCTGAGTGGCCGCCGCGTTCTCTCCGCCAACGGCATTGCGCCGGCCGCCTTCGCATTCCGCGACGGTTGCCTGGCAGGGCCAGCCAGCACGGCAGGGCCTGCCCTCGATGCGGGCGACCTGCTGGTGCTGCCCGGCATCGTGGATATTCACGGCGATGCCTTCGAGCGTGCCGTGATGCCGCGCCCCGGCGTGAGCTTTCCGTACACCAGCGCGCTGTTCGACGTGGACCGCCAGTTGCTCGCGCATGGCATCACCACCGAGCTGCACGGCGTGACGCTATCGTGGGAAGGCGGCCTGCGTGGCGAGGCTTACGCCCAGCGCATGTTCGACGGCCTGGAGCGCATGCGCGGCACCCTTGGCGCGCAGCACCATGTGCACCTGCGCTTCGAGGCACATCACCTGGCCGGGCTGGAAACCGCGCTGGCCTGGATCGACAGCGGCAAGGTGCGCTTCCTGGCCATCAACGACCACCTGCCGCTGATGGCCACCCGCCTGCATGTGGCGCGCAAGCTGGCGCAGTACGCGGACCGTGCGGAGTGCGACCCGGTCATCTTCCGCCAGCGCCTGGAGCAAGCCGCCGCGCAGGCGGGCGAGGTGCCCGAAGGCGTAGCCCGGCTGATTGCCGCCGCCCGCGCCGCCGGCCTGCAAGTCGCCTCGCACGACGACGGCGACGCCGCCACCCGCCAGCGCTATCACCAGCAAGGCTGCACCGTGGCGGAGTTCCCGCTTACCGTGGATGTGGCCCGCGCCGCCCGCGCGCTGCGCAACTACGCGGTATTCGGCGCGCCGAACGTGATCCGCGGCGGCAGCCACACTGGCGCCCCGGACGCTACCGAGATGATCGCGGCCGGACTGTGCAACGTGCTGGCCTCCGACTACTACTACCCGGCGCCCCTGCAAGCCGCGTTCCGCGTTGCGCAGCTCGGCGTGCTGCCGTTGCCGGCCGCCTGGGACCTGGTCTCGCGCAACCCGGCGCGCGCCGCCGGCATGAACGACCGCGGCGCGCTCAGCCCCGGCCTGCGTGCCGACGCCATCATCGTCGACGACCGCGATCCCGCCCTGCCCCAGGTCTGCGCCGCCATTGTCGGTGGCGTGCTGCACCACGCCACGCGTGCCTTCCCGCTGGTGCAGGCCGGCGGCGAGCGGCGCGCGGCCTGACCCGCATGCACAGGATGCCGAGCCCGATGTCGAACAATCCACTGCCACAGGCTTACCGCTACGCCATCTACCTTAATCCTGCCGCGCCCTTTCGGCAGGTGGGCGAGCAATGGCTGGGGCGCAGCGCCGAAACAGGCGAGGCGATCGCGCGTACCGTACCCGACGCTGCCCGCCACATTGCCCACATTGCCCGCTGGACCGAAGCGCCGGCCCACTATGGCCTGCATGCCACGCTCAAGGCCCCGTTCCGGCTCGCGCACGGCCAGACGCCCGCAGGGCTGGACGCCGCCATGCGCGCCTTCGCGCTGGACCGCCAGCCCTTCGCGGTACCGCTAGCGCTGCATAACCTGCGGGGCTTCCTGGCCTGGAGCCTCGGCGGCGACGCCAGCGCCAATGCGCACATGCACGCGCTGGCAGACGCAGCGGTGCGTGAGTTCGACAGCTTCCGCGCGCCGCCCACCCCTGCCGAGCTGGCACGCCGCAAGCCGGGCCAACTGAGCGAGCCAGCCCGGCGCATGCTGGAGGCGTGGGGCTACCCGTACGCATTCGAGACGTTTATTTTCCACATCACGCTCACTGGGCTGCTCGACCAAGCCGAGCAGGACAGCGCCATCGCCATGCTGCAAGCCGCAAGCGGCCCGCTGCTGCAGCAGCCGATGCCGGTACGCGACGTCAGCCTGTTCGTGCAGAGCGCGCCGGATGCGCCCTTCCTGGCCGCCCGCCACTATGGCTTTGACGGCACCACCACCGATGCCGCCGGCGCGGCTCTGCTGGAAGCCACGGCATGAGCGCCAAGGCCATGCGCACCGCGGCGCGCGCCGACATCGCCGCGGCCGGTGCCGAAGCCCCGGACGGCAGCGGCCTGGTTTACCTGATGGGTCCCTCCGGCAGCGGCAAGGACTCGCTGCTGCGCGTGATGCGCGACAAGTTGCAGGATGATGCCGGCGTACGCGTGGCGCAACGCTACATCACCCGCGCCAGCAGCGCCGATGAAGACAGCGTGGCGATTACCCCCGAGGCGTTCGAGCAACGCGTGGCGCAAGGCGGCTTTGCGCTGCACTGGCGCAGCCACGGCTTGTGCTACGGCATCGGGACCGAGCTTGACGACTGGCTGGCGCAAGGCTTGTGCGTGGTCGTGAACGGGTCACGCGAGCACCTGGCCGCCGCCCACGCGCGCTATCCGGCCCTGCACGCCGTACAGGTCAGCGTGCGCCTGCACGTGCTGGGAGAGCGCCTGCGGCTGCGCGGCCGCGAGGACGAGCAAGCCATCGTGCGGCGCCTGCAGCGCGCCGGCGAGCCGTTCGCCGTGCCGGCGGGGTGCCGGCTGACGGTGATCGACAACAGCGGCGCGCTGGAGGACGCGGCAAGCGCGTTGATGCGGCTTACGCACGAGCGCACGCGCCAGCATCAACACCAGAACCAGCACCAGCCGTAGGGTCCCGCTCCGGACCCGCCACCACGCCGGCATCATGCAGCCGGCCGACGGCGGCGCCATCCAGCCCCAGGACTTCATGCAGCACCTGATCGGTATGCGTGCCCAGCAACGCGGCAGGCAACGTTGCCGCGCGCTCCATCGACGCAACCCGTACTGCCGCGCCTGCCGCAAGATGTTCACCGACCCCTGGGGTCGCAATGCGCTCGAACACCGGATTGGCAAGGCTGACACGCGGATCGCCGGCCAGCAATTCGCCGACCGTGCTGTAGCGGCCCCAGCAGACCTTGCGCGCTTCCAGCAGGCGCTCCGCCTCGGCCTGCGTGCGGGCGGCAAACCAGGGGGCGACCAGCTCGGCAATGGCCTCGCGGCAGGCAAAGCGATCGGCCTCGTCGCCCAGGTTCAGGCCGGTGCGCTGCTCCAGCGCAGTCACCTGCCCGGCGATACCGCATGCCTCCACCAGCGCCTTCCATTGCCCCGCCGAGATCGCCGCCACCATCAGGCGGCCGCCGTCCAGCGTGCCAAAGTCGCGGCCGAAGGCGCCATACAGGTGGTTGCCGATCGACGGCCGCTCCTGCTGCAGCAATTCGGCTTCGGCCAGCAAGCCGAGATGCGACAGCATGGTGAAGGCCATGTCGGACAACGCCAGCTTTAGCTGCGCGCCTGCGCCCGTGCGCCGGCGCTGCGCCACCGCGGCGACCACGGCAAAGGCGGCCTGGTAGGCGCAGGCAATGTCCCACGCCGGCAGCACATGGTTGACCGGCCGCTCGCGCGACCCGCCGCCGGTGACAGCCGGATAACCGGTGGCGCAATTGACGGTGTAGTCCACCGCCGTGCCGCCGTCGCCGTTGCCCTGGATGGTGCAGCTGATCATGTCCGCGCGCCGCGCGGCCAGCGCCTCGTGCGCGAGCCACGGCGTGCCGATATTGGTCAGCAGCACGCCCGCATCCGGCCCGGGCGCCGTCGCCAGCGCCTGCACCAGTTCACGCCCTTCAGGCTTGCGCAGGTCGACCGCGATGCTCCGCTTGCCTTTGTTCAGCGCGGTCCAGTACAGGCTGCGCCCCTTGCCGCCGGCCTGCGGCATGCGCGGCATGCGCATGTAGTCGATGCCGCCGCCGATCATGTCCACGCGGATCACGTCAGCGCCGAACTGAGCCAGCGTGAGGCCGGCCAGTGGCGCCGCGATAAAGGCCGAGCTTTCGATCACGCGCAGCCGGTTGAGGAATGGGTAGGTCATGGGGCGGTCCGGTCCGTGGTGGCGTAGTGGCGGCGTCAGGCGCGTTCGAACACGGCGGCAATGCCCTGCCCGCCCCCGATGCACATGGTTTCCAGGCCGTAGCGCGCACCGCGCCGGCCCAGCTCGTGCATCAGCGAGGTCATGATGCGCACGCCGGTGGCGCCCACCGGATGCCCCAGCGAGATGCCGGACCCGTTCACATTGAAGCGATCCGGATCGTTCCAGCCCCAGCCCTTGGCGCAGGCCAGCGCCTGGCAGGCAAAGGCTTCGTTCAGCTCCACCAGGCCCATGTCGTCAAAGCCCAGCCCGTTCTTGCCGAACAGCTTCTTGACGGCTGGCACGGGGCCAATGCCCATGTGCGACGGCTCGCAACCGGCCACGGCCCAGCTATGCAGGTAGCCGATAGGCGCCAGGCCAAGCGCGTCCAGCTTGTCTTCGGCCACGATCAGGCAGGCGGCGGCGGCGTCGTTCTGCTGGCAGGCATTGCCGGCAGTGACGATGCCGTCCTTCATCAAGGGCTTGAGCCGCGCGAGCTGCTCGATGGTGAGATCGGCACGAATGCCCTCGTCCTCGCTCACGATCAGCGCTTCGCCCTTGCGCTGCGGCACGCTGACGGGCACCACTTCCTGCGCGAACTTGCCGCTGGACCACGCGGCGGCGGCGCGCTGGTGGCTGCGTAGCGCAAAGGCATCAGCCTCCTCGCGCGAGATGCCGTAGTCGCGAGCCAGGTTCTCGGCGGTCTCGATCATGCCGGAGATGCGGCCGAAGCGGGCTTCGGGCTGCGAGCGCTCGCGCCCGCGCTCCAGGCGGTCGTGGAACTTCACGGTGCCGGCGCGCTTGCCCCAGCGCATGTCGGTGGTGTAGTACTCCACGTTGCTCATGCTCTCGACGCCGCCGGCCAGCACGACATCGGCGGCGCCGGTCTGCACCATCATCGCAGCCGTGGCGATGGCCTGCAGGCCGCTGCCGCAGCGGCGGTCCAGCTGCATGCCGGCAACGCTGATGGGAAAGCCGGCCTGCAGCGCCACCCAGCGGCCGGTGCAAGGCACCTCCCCGTTGGCGTAGGAATGCGCGAACACCACGTCCTCGATACGGGCCGGATCCAGGCCGGTGCGCTCGACCACGGCGCGCGCCACGGTGGCGCCGAGTTCTTCGACAGCGATGCTGCGCAGGCTGCCGCCGAACGCGCCGATGGGCGTGCGCAGCGGAGAGACAATGGCGGCTCGTTTCATGATGGCATCCTTTGTTCTTGATGCAGTTCGTCAGTGCCGAACCGCGGGGTTTCCCTGGCGAAGAAGGCACGCACGCCCTCCTGCGCTTCCTTGGAACTGAAAACGCGGTCCAATAGCGGCAGCGCCCGCCGCATGGCCTCGTCTTCGGTCGTGTCAAAGCTCAGGTCGATGGCCTGCTTGCACAGCGCCAGCGCCAGCGGCGGGCGCTGCGCCAGTGTTGTAGCCAGCGCCAATGCCGCTTGCAGCGCCTGGCCTGGCGGCGCCACGCGGTTGACCAGGCCCCAGGCCAGCGCGGTGGCTGCATCAATGGGCTCGCCCAGGAACATCAGCTCCTTGGCGCGCCCTTCGCCCACGCGCCGCGTGACGCGCACCGGGCCGCCGCTGCCGGGAAACACGCCCAGCTTGATCTCGGGCAGCGCGAAGCGTGCCGTCTCGTCCGCCACGATCAGGTCGCAGCAGACCGCGATCTCCAGGCCGCCGCCGAACGCCAGGCCATTGACCGCCGCCACTGTCGGCTTCGGGAAATCGTCCAGCCGCCCAAACACCGCATGCTGCAACGCAAGCTTGCCCGGCACGATCTGCCCGGGCCGCATCAGCGGCCGGAACTCGGCGATATCGGACCCCGCGCAGAAGGCACGGGTGCCGGCGCCGGTCAGCACCACGGCGCGCACGGCGGGATCGCGTTCCAGCGCGTCCAGCGCACGGTCAAGCGCCTCGGTCAGGCCGCGGAAAACCACATTCAGTGGCGGGTTGTCCAGCGTCAGCGTGGCAATGCCGTCTTTGGCGGCGCAACGCACCGGCCCTGCCGAGAACTCAGCCATAGCGCCCACCGGTGACATGCAGCACCTCGCCGGTAATGAAGCCGGCGCGCTCCGAAGCCAGGAAGGCCACCGCGTCGGCAATGTCGCCCGGCCGGCCAACCCGCTTGATCGGCTGCGCGGCGACGGCCCGCTCCTTGATGGTCTCGTAGGTCGGCAACGCCTGCACCATCTCGGTTTCCATGAAGCCAGGCGCCACGCAATTGACCGTCACGCCGTAGCGCCCTTCCTCCAGCGCCAGCGCCTTGGCCAAGCCGATCAGCCCGGCCTTGGCCGCCGCGTAATTGGCTTGCGTGGGATTGCCGAAGTGCGCGCGCGAGCTGATGTTGATGACCCGCCCCCAGCCTTGTTCGATCAAACGCGGCATCACGGCCTTGGTAGCCAGGAAGGCGCCCTTGAGCATGACCTCCATCACCAGGTCCCAGTCCTCCTCGGTCATCTTGACAAGGTACTTGTCGCGCGGAAAACCGGCGTTGTTGACCAGGATGTGCACCCCGCCAAAATGCGCGACGGTTTCATCCACCAGCCGCTGCACATCGGCGCCCTTGGTGATGTCCGCGACGATGCAATACGCCTGCAAGCCGTCTGCGCGCAGCGCGGCGGCCGTAGCTTCGGCCTGCTCGCGCAGGATGTCCGTGATCACCACCTTGACGCCCTCTTGCGCCAGGTGGCGTGCCGTAGCCGCGCCCAGGCCGCGGGCCGAGCCCGTGACAATGGCGACTTTGTCCTTGATCAGCAGATCCATTCGGTTCTCCTCGGAATACGTGTGTCGGGATGGCTGCGCAAGCAGCGTCAGATTGGGTCAGATTGGCGCGGGCGGCCGGCTCAGGTCCACGCGCCCGGCGTTGAGCACTACCACGCCGCGTTCCAGCGCCGTGGTGCGCAGCGACACCACCGGGCCATCGACCCAGATCGCCGTGCGCAGCGTTTCGCCGGGCAACACCGGGGCCGTAAAGCGCACCCGCATGCCGCGCACCGTCGCGGCATCGTAAGCCAGCACGGTGTTCAGCACGGCATGCATGGCGATGCCCATGGTGCAAAGGCCATGCAGGATGGGCCGCGCGAACCCGGCCGCTTGCGCCACCGCCGGGTCGGCGTGCAAGGGATTGAAGTCTCCGTTGAGCCGGTACAGCAGTGCAGCCTGCGGCAGCGTCGCCAGATCGCACACGGCGTCCGGTTCGCGCTCAGGCATCGCATGCGGGGGCGGCGGCGAGCCCGCCGTGGCACCGCCGGCGGCAAAGCCCCCGTCGGCGCGCAGCATGGTGGTCTGGGTGACGGTGGCCAGCAGCTCGCCGGTGGCCGCGTCATGCACCTGGCGCTCCTGCATCATCAACGCGCCTTTGTCCGGGCCTTTGTCGTACAGCGCGGTGACCTTGTTCCTGCCGACCACCCGCCCCTGCGCCGGCAACGGCCGGTGCAGCACGAACGCTTGCTCGGCATGCACCAGTTTTTGCCAAGTGATGCCGGTATCCGGCTGGTCAGCCCAGAAGCCGCTGTAACCCAGCACGTTGACCAGCGTGGGCAGCGCCTGCAGGCCGCCGCGTGCGTGCTCATAGACGTAGCGCAACTGGCCAGCGTCCAGCGGATCGGCGCCCAGGCCGATGCCCAGCGCATAGCACATGCTGTCGCGCGCGCTGTAAGCCTGCTCGACGGGCGCGAACTGGCGGCTGAGGAGATGTTTGGGGTCGAGTGGCATGGCGTGTTGTCTGCTGTTGTCTGCTGGATGGTGACGGCGTCAGGCGCGCGGCGGGTACCAGTTCCTAGCGCACAAAGCGCCGGATGCTGTCGAGCAGGCCATTGAGGGTTTCGGCGTCGCGAATCATCGGGGCAGCTCCGTCACCTCGATCACGGCGTCGACGGCAAAGGCGCCCTGTCCTTGCGGCATCGCAAACACCGGATTCAGGTCCACCGATTGCAAGCGCGGGCCACACTGGTGCGCAAACACAGACAGCCGCGCCAGCATGCCCGCCAGCGCCTTGATATCCACCGGCGGCTTGCCGCGCGCACCCAGCAGCAGCGGCGCGCCCTTGATGGAGCGGATCATCTGCTCGGCCACGTCCTCGCCGAATGGGCAACGATGCAGCACCACGTCTTTCATGACTTCCACAAAGATGCCGCCCAGCCCGAACATGGCCACCGGGCCAAAGACGGGATCGCGCTGGATGCCGAGAATGCACTCCACGCCGCCGCTGAGCTGTCTGGCGACCAGCACGCCTTCGAGGCGCGCGCCCGGCACAGCCTCCTTGGCGCGTGCAATCAACAGGCCGAAGCCAGCACGCACGCCCTCCGCATCGGTGACGTTCAGCAGCACGCCGCCGATCTCGGACTTGTGCTGGATGTCCGGCGACAGGATCTTGAGCACCACGGGATAGCCCAACGCCTCGGCCGCCGCCACCGCCTCGCCCGCCGTGGCGCAAGCGCGTTCCGGGGCCACGGCGATGCCGGCCTGCGCCAGCACGCGCTTGGCCTGCGCCTCGCTAGGCATGCTGTCGGGCAGCGCCACCGCGGGCACCGAAGGGGGCGGCAAGCCAGCAGCCCGCTCGAACGCTTGCCCAAAACGGCCCATGGCTTCGATGGCCACCACCGCGCGCGTGGGATCCTCGAACACGGAAAAGCCGTCGGCCTCGTACTCGCGCACACGCTCGGGCGAGGCCAGCACCGACAGCAGGTAGAGCCGGTCAGGATGCTTGTCGCGCACGCCCTTGAGCTGCTCGCGCAGGCGCGGCGCGATCGAATCGGCGCCGCCCGTGTACGTAAAGAAGCCCAGCACCGACTGGTAGCCGCCCTCGGCCACCACGGCTTGCGTGAAACGGCCCGCGATGGTCATGTCGTTCAGGAACTGCGCCGTGCAGTCCACGGGGTTGCGCGGCGCCGCAAAGGGCAGCAAAGCCTTCAGGCGCTCCTGGGTCGCAGCGGGCATCTCCGGCATCGGCAAGCCAACCACTTCCGCCGCATCGGAAATAATGACGCCAGCGCCGCCGCTGACGGTAATCACGCCCAGGGAATTGTTGGCGGGATAGATGCGGCGCGTGGCCAGCCGTGCCACGTCGAGCATATGCTCGGTGGAGCGCGCCCGCACCACGCCGAACTCGGCCAGCACCGCATCGGTCACCGCATCGTTGCCGGCCAGCGAAGCCGTGTGCGACTGCGCCGCCGCGCTGCCCACCGCGCTGGTGCCGACCTTCATCATGACCACCGGCTTGCGCGCCTTGCGCGCGGCCTCCAGCGCCTGCATCAGGCGCTGCCCGTCGCGGATGCCCTCGGAGTAGACCGCGATCACATCGGTGTTGTCGTCGTCCACCATGGCGTGGACGATGTCGCCCAGGCTGATGTCGCTCTCGTTGCCGCTCATCACGCAGGCCGACACGCCGATGCCTGCATCGCGCGCAATACCCAGGATGTGGCTGCCATATGCGCCGGACTGGCTGGCAATGCCGACCCGCCCCGCCACCGGAAAGCCCATTTCCACCACCGAGGTGAAGCTGCCGTAAAAACCGGTGCCGGGATTGACCACGCCAAGGGAGTTCGGGCCAAGCAGGCGCATGCCGTATTTGCGCGCCGACGCCACCATGCGTTGCTGGATCTGCGCGCCCTCGTCCCCGGCCTCGGCAAACCCGGCGGAAAACACAATGGCCGCCGCCGTGCCGCGTGCCGCCAGCTCCGCCACCACGTCGGGCGCCAGCTTGGCGGCCACCGCCACGATGGCCACGTCCGGCGTCTGCGGCAGGCAGGCCACGCTGGCGTAGGCTTCCAGGCCCTGGATGGTGGCGCGATTGGGATTGACCGGCATCAGGCGGCCCTGGTAGCCCTGGCTGCGCATGTAGTCGATAGGCCGGCCGCCAATGCGCAGCGGATCATCCGAGGCGCCGATGACGGCGACGGAACGCGGGCGAAGGAGACGGACAAGGGGATTAAGGTCTGGCATGGCGAGATCGCTTGCAAGAAAACCGTGGCGGCGGAAGAGGAATAGGAAAAAGAAGAGGAGCCGATCGGGTCGGGGCGGTACCCGCCCCTGCCTTCGCAAATCCGGCTTATTCGACTTTGGCGCCGGACGACTTGACGACCTTCGCCCAACGGTCGCTCTCCGAGCGGATCAACGTGCCGAACTGCTCAGGCGTGCCCGGCGATGGCTCGAAGCCCTGCGCGCGCAGGCGCTCCTTCATCTCCGGCGCGTCCAGCGCCTTGTGGATCTCGGCATTGAGCTTGTCAATGATCGGCTTGGGCGTGTTTGCCGGCGCCATCAGCCCGTTCCACGCCAGGGTCTCGAAGCCTGGCACGCCGGACTCCGCCACCGTCGGCACATTAGGCAGCAGCGGCGAGCGCTTTGCGCCGGTAATGGCGATCGCACGCAGCTTGCCGCCATTGACCTGCGGCAGCGCGGAGAACATCAGGTCCATCACCAGCTGGGCATTGCCCGCCATCACGTCCGCCATGGCAGGCGCGCTGCCGTTGTACGGGATGTGGGTCATCTTCACCCCTGCCATCGAGCTCAGCAGTTCGGTGGCAAGGTGCGTGGACGAGCCGTTGCCCGCCGAGCCGAAGTTGATCGATCCCGGCTTGGCCTTGGCCGCGGCAATCACGTCCCGCACCGTCTTGTAAGGCAGCGACGGGGTCACCATTACCAGCATCGGGCCGCGCGTGAGCTCGCTCACCGGCGTGAGATCGGTCTTGATGTTGTAGCGCAGGTTCTTGTAGAGCGAAGGGTGAATCGAATGCCCCGTCGTCACCAGCAGCAGCGTGTAGCCGTCGGGCGCCGCGCGGGCCACTTGCTCCGCGCCCAGGTTGCCGGAGGCGCCGGGCTTGTTTTCGACCACGAACGGCTGGCCCATGCTGTCGCCCAGCTTCTGCGCCAGCAGGCGCACCACGATGTCATTGGTGCCGCCCGGCGGGTAAGGCACGACAATCTTGACGGGCTTGGCAGGAAAAGCCTGCGCCAGGGTAAGCGCGGGCGTGGTGAGAGCGGCGGTGGCCGCAACGGCAGCGGCAAGCCAGCGTTTCGTGCTGATCATCGATTGTCTCCGGTCTGAGGTCAGGCGCGGCCAAGCGTGTGCTCGGCGCCCTTGGCTTCTTTGTGCCTGTTTCAGAAACAATCGTAAGCAATGCCATATACTTAATCCAATACTTTACATGCACCTAGCTATACATGAGGTATATGGATGGACCTGCGCCAACTCAAGCAATTCGTGGCCGTCGCCGAGACCAGCAGCTTCAGCCGAGCGGCAGAACGGCTGTTCATGGCACAGCCGCCGCTCTCCGTCGCCATCCGCAAACTGGAGGAGGAACTCGGCACGCCCTTGTTCGAGCGCACTGCCCGCGGGGTACGGCTGACCGCTCCCGGCGAGGCCGCCCTGCAAGCCGCCAGGAAATGCCTGCAGAACGCGGAAGAAGTCAGCGCGGCCGCGCGAGCGACCGCCACCGGCGAAGCCGGCCGGCTACGCATCGGGTTTATCGGCTCGGTCACGTTCGGTTTGCTGCCGCGGCTGATACAGGCGTTCACCAAGCGCCACCCGCAGGTCAAGCTGGAATTGCGTGAAGGCACCAACCTCGAACTGCTATCGCTGGTGGAAAGCGGCGAGCTCGACGTGGGCTTCGTGCGCGTGCCCACCGCACGCCCGGAGAACGTCCGCTTCCAGCTGATCCAGACCGACGTATTCTGTGCCGCGCTGCCGCGCGGCCACGCCCTGGCCAAGCAGAAGCAGGTCGCCTTGCACGACCTCGCCGACTGCCCCCTGATCGGCTACACGCCCTCACACGTGGGCGGCCTGCAAGCCGCGGTGTCCCACCTGTTCGCACGCGCCGGCATCAGCCCCTACATTGCGCAGGAAGCCGTACAGGTGCAGACCGTGGTAGGGCTGGTGGATAGCGGGCTCGGGGTCGCCCTGGTGCCATCGGTCAACGCATCGCACTCATCGGGCCGCGTCGTGTTCCGCCCGATCTCCGACCTGCCGCCGGATGCGTCGATCGGCATTTCCCTGGCGTATCACGCGCTGGCCGAAACCGCTGTCACGCAGCGCTTTCGCGAAAGTATCGAGCCGCCGGCGGAAAAGGCGCCCGGAGCCGGGGGGGAGACGGTGAGGCGGAGTGGGGGCAAGCGGATGAGATAGCGCTCTTATCAGAGATGCACCGCCGCCACCGGCAACCCGATGCTAAAACTGGTCCCGTGCTCCGTAAACCCAAGCTGCCGGTAGAACCGATGCGCCTGCAGCCGGCGCGCGCTGGACGATAGCGCCAGCTTGGAGGCGCCCGCCTCCTCGGCCAGCCGCATGGCGGCGTGCATCATGGCCGTGCCTACGCCGGTGCCGCGCGCGGCGTGGGTCACCACCACGCTTTCCACGATCGCCTCGCTGCGGCCGTCGTGCGCCAGCACCGGGAACACCAGCAGGCAGAACGTGCCGAGCGCTTCGCCGGCGGCGCTGCGCATCAGGTAGCAGCGATAGTGCGGCATCGCCTTGAGCTGGGCGAACAGCGCGCGCATGCGCTGCAAAGGCAGCGGCGTCTCGTTGTCCATTTCGGAGAGCAAGGCGGCGACCTGCAGCAGTTCGGCATCGGTGCCGGTCACTTCGTGCAGGGTCGGGCCGCCGCTGGTTCGGCGTGCTTCTGGCAAGTCCATGCGGATATCGGGTTCGAGTGAGTTTGCTTAGGTGCGATGCCGGTCAGGGCGCGCGGCGCAGGCAGCGCGCTACCATCGGCAGGTAGTACTCCAGCGGCGGCGTGGCAAGGCCGACGACCTTGGCCAGGTCGTCGTAGCGGCGCAGGCGCACGGCTGCCGGCCCGTGCGGATGGGCGACGAAAGCCTCCGCCTGGGCCGCGTCAAAGGGGCCGCCCTGCAGTGCCAGGCTATGTTGCGAGGCTGGTGACAGGGTGGCCTGGTAGCCAGGCTCGGTCGCGCACAGGTAGCGCTTGGCGGCCACATGCATGCGCACCGGCTCGGTCACCGCTGGCCCGAAGCCGACCGCCAGCAGGTCGGCGCCGACTTCCTGGTGGCGCAGATCGGTGGTGCTGTCCTCGGACATCACGAGATGGCCGAGGTCGTGCAGCAGGCTGGCAACGATCAGCGGCTCAGGATCGCCGGCCTGCTCGGCCAGCTGCGCGCACTGCAGCGCATGCTCGGTCTGGGTAATGGCCTCGCCGCCGTAGAAGGCGGTGCCGTGGCCGGAGAAGAGGATTTCGATGCGCCTGAGGATCGTCATGATGATTTGTGTGTGCGGGCTGGTGTCGTGAGGCGGCTTGAAACGGCTTAAGGCGGCTTAAGGCGGCTTAAGGCCGCCTTAAGCCGCTGTCAAACCAGCGCCTTGCGGATCCGGGCGGACAGCAAATCGATGAGCGTGACAAAGCCAACGATGATGATGATCACCGCGCAGGTCTCGGCATACTGGAAGCTGCGGATGATCTCCCACAGCACGGTGCCGATGCCGCCCGCGCCGACGATGCCAAGCACCGTGGCCGAGCGCACATTGGATTCGAAACGGTACAGCGCATATGAGATCCACAGCGGCAGCACTTGCGGGATCACGCCGTAGACCACTTCTTCCAGCGCGCTGGCACCGGTGGCGCGCACGCCTTCCACGGGACGCGGGTCGATGGCCTCCACGGCTTCCGAGAACAGCTTGGCGAGCACGCCGGTGGTGTGCACCCACAGCGCGAGCACACCGGCGAAGGGGCCCAGCCCCACCGCCACGATAAACAGCATGGCGAACACCATCTCATTGATGGCGCGGCAGGCATCCATCACGCGGCGCATCGGCTGGTAGACCCAGGCCGGCACGATATTGGCGGAACACGCCAGCCCCAGAGGCACGGCAAACACGATGGACAGGAAGGTACCCCAGATCGCGATCTGCACGGTCACCAGCATCTCGTCGAGGTAGATGCGCCAGTCACGGAAACTGGGCGGGAAGAAGTCGGCAGCGAATTTCGCCATGTTGCCGGAGTCCCTCCACAGGTCAAGCGGACGCATGTCGGCGCCCTGCCACGACATGACCAGCAAGGCGAGCACCACCGCCCATACGAACATGACAGGCAGGCTGGCACGCGGCGGACGGACGGCACGAGGCGGGGTGGCTGGGATCATGGTGGGGTTGGCGGATGGATGCATGAATACTCGGGCTAAAGCAAAGGTGAGGCGACAGTGTGCGGCCCGCCCCGGCTTTGGGGCGGGCCGACGATGGGCGCGTTACTGCGCGCTGGCGGCGATCTTGTCCAGCTCAGCCAGCTTGCTGCTCAGCTCGGCAAGGCGCTTTTCCTTGTCCGGCGCGGCCATCGTGGTGTCGGACTCGATCTTGGTCTTCTCGCGGGCCAGCTCGATCTGGCGGATCGGCACCAGCTGGTTGTCGTTGGACGCGCGGAAGCCCTGGTAGGTCAGCTTGGCGAGGTTCTCTTTCTCGCGCGCGGCGTCGGCACCCTTGCCGTAGTTTACGAAGAAGGTCTGCACCTTGGCCTTGACATCGGCCGGCAGGTCCTTGCGATAGACCAGCGGATCCGCCGGGATCAGCGGCGACTTCCACAGCACGCGCACCTGGTCATAGGCGCTCTTGCCGGTGTTGATGCGGTAGCGCTCCATGTTCTCGGTGTTGTTGACCGCCACGTCGACCTGCTTGTTCAGCACCGACAGCAGGTTGGTTTCGTGATTGCTCACGCGCACCGTCTTGAAGAAGGTCTTCGGCTCGATCTTGTGGGCGCCCCACAGGTAGTGGCCCGGCACGGCGGTGCCCGAGGTGGAGTTCGGATCGCCCGCGCCGTAGCTCAGCGACTTGCCTTGCTTGAGCACGTCATCCAGCGTCTTGAGGTTGCTGTCCTTGTTGACGATCAGGAGCGACCAGTAGCCGGGGTTGCCGTCCTTGTCGATGACCGAGGCGAACACCTCGCCGTTGGCACGGTCCACCGCTTCGATAGCGGACTTGTTGCCGAACCAGGCAATCTGCACCTTGTTGAAGCGCATGGCTTCGATGATGCCGGCATAGTCGGAGGCAAAGAACGGTTTGACCTGCACGCCCATCTGCTTGCTCAGGTCGTCGATCACCGGCTGCCAGGCGGACTTCAGGTTGGACGAGGTTTCCGTCGAGATAAAGCCCATGTTGAGGACCTTGCCTTCCTGGGCAAAGGCGGGCAGCGAGAGTGCGCCAGCGGCGCTCGTGACGATCAGGGCGAAAAGGGTTCTGCGCAGCATGAGGAAACTCCGAGGAAAAGCCTTGTTGGGGGTGCTTGCGGGAAACATGACGAAAAAATCCGGGGTCAATCAGGCCGCCGCCAGGCCGCCTTGCGGGATGGCGGGCGCGACAACCTCCAGCCCCGCGCCGTCGGGCAGCAGCTCGGCGGCTTCCGTGCCATACAGCTCGCGCAGCATGGCCGGGGTCAGCGCGGCGGAGGGGCCGTCGTAGACCACCTTGCCGTGGCGCAGCGCGACCACGCGCGGGCAATAGCGCATCGCCACATCCACCTGGTGCAGCGACACCACCACCGCCACGCGGCGCGCTCGGTTGATCTGCGCCAGCAACTCCATCACGCGCCGCGCCGATTCAGGATCCAGCGAGGCGATCGGCTCGTCGGCCAGGATCACCCGTGCGTTCTGCACCAGCGTACGGGCAATGGCCGCGCGCTGCTGCTGGCCGCCCGACAAGGTGGATGCCCGTCGAAAGGCATAGTCGTCTATACCAACCTGGGCAAGCGCTTCGAGCCCTGCGTCGATCTCGCCGGCACGGAACAAGCGGATCAGGCTGCGCCACAGCGGCACGCGCGGCAGCATGCCGGTCAGCACGTTCGTGATCACCGGCAGGCGGCCCACCAGGTTGAACTGCTGGAATACAAAACCGATCTCTGCCCTTGCCGCGCGCACATCACGCGCCAGCCGGCCGCCTTGCTGGATGGCCCGGCCATTGACCAGCACCTCGCCAGCGCCGTCCGCATCGGCAGCGACAAAACCCGCCACGTGGCGCAACAACGTGGACTTGCCCGAGCCCGAGGCACCCAGCAGCGCCACCATTTCACCAGGGGCAACGGCAAGGCTCACGTTATCCAGCGCCTTGCGTCCCGCCTGGAACGACTTGGACAGGCCGCGCACTTCAATCGCATGCGTCATCCCACACTCCTTGCATCAACAGTGAGCGCATTCTGGGTGGTGAGGATGACAAAACGATGAAGGTTGGAGAGCAATCTCGAATTGGGAGGCTTGCCTGGCCAGCCGCCCGCGCCAAGTGGCCTCGGGCCGACCTCGCTGCCGGCCCGCCGGGCCGCATGGGCTACTGAGCCACTGGGCCACTGGGTGCGAGGCATGCACATGGCCATGCAGGACCGTGGCCATTCTCGGCCCCGGGGACCCCATCTCTCGATTGAAACGGGTGGAACATTCAAACGGCGCAAAGGACAAGGTATCCTTCTTGGGCACCTTCCACGTGGGGGAGCACAGGGTGCCCGGCCGGACCAGAGGTTGCCCCCGATGAAACCCACAGGATGGCGTACGCGCACCGACAAGGACGTTCATGAGCAAAGCAAAACGCGCCGGGCTGCTGTTTGTGTTCGTATGGTTCGCCCTCGGCGGGCTCGGGCACTTTATGCTGACGCCGTTGTTCGTCAGCATCGTCCCGCCATCGATCCCCTACCCTGCCGCCGCCGTGCTGGTGAGCGGCGTGTTCGAGCTGCTGGGCGCGCTGGGGGTGCTGTGGCTACCCACCCGGCGAGCGGCGGGATACGGCCTGGCACTGCTGACGCTTGCGGTCACGCCGGCCAATGTCTACATGTGGCAGCACCCCGAGCTGTTCCCGAAGATTCCGCCTAGCCTGCTGGGTATCCGGCTAGTGGTGCAGGTGTTGTTGCTGGTGTGCATCTTGTGGAGCACGAGCCGGCCGGATGATGCCATTGCTACGCGAGATGGGAAAGGCGAACCATAGGTCGGGCAATACAAGGTGACCGCTATCGCCTTACACCGGCCCGGCGATAAGCCTCACTCTTGTCCCGTCGTCCAACAGCGAGCACTAGCACAGTGACGGTACGATCGTTGACCTCGTACACCAGCCGGTATCCGGCATCGCGCAGCTTAATCTTGTATACGTCTTTCATGTCCTTGCCACTGAGCTTGGCAGACGGCACCCGGGGTTCGGCCAGACGTTTCTCGAGCTGCTTTCGAAACTGATCCTTGATCGACGCATCGAGTTTCTTCCATTCCTTCAAAGCGTCTTCGTGAAAGGCGAGCTCATAACTTATCCAGCGACACCTTTACGGACTTCCCGCCGCGACGCTGCCGAACGATTTCTGCAAGCTCGATGTCCTCAAGCCGGTCCATAAGTGCTTCGAAAGCCTGGGCGGGAACCAGGTATGCGGCCGGGCGATTGTGATTGAGGACTGCCACGGGTTCGTTACCGGCCTCCTCAATGATGGCACCGGGGTTGCGGCGAAGGTCCGTGATGCTTACGGTCGCGGTAGCGTAGATGGCGCGTGTGACTGTCATATCTTTGGGTTGCCTGGCGTAGCGGGTTCCAATCGGACTGCATGGACAGGCTTGCAGCCCGTTCGTTACCCGTAATAAAGCACATAATTTAGCACAAAAATATGTGTACTTTTTGTCCTATCGATCAGCAACCAGAAGCCGGGCGACCCGAGGCCTTCCATGTCCATGCTTGCGCGCCGTCACAACCGCAAACGACTCACCCCCGCGCGCCCTGCCTGCCCTTCACCGCCCGCCACGCACTGGCCACCACCAGCGACCCCAGCCCAAGCGCAAGCCCAAGCAGGACGATGGCGCTCATGTGGTCGCGCACCAGCGGCACATTGCCGAAGAGATAACCGCCGCCCAGCAGCGACACCACCCACACCGTGGCGCCAGCACTCGCGGCCAGCGCGAAGCGCGGCGCGGACATGGCGGACACGCCCGCGACGAAAGGGGCAAAGGTGCGCACCACGGCGACGAAGGGAGACAGCAGCAAAGTCAGGCCGCCGTGGCGCTGGTAGAAGTCATGCGTCCTGCGCAGTGCGTCGCGGTTGATCCATCGGTAGCCGCCGGTGAACACGCGGGCCCCGATGGCTTTGCCGATGGCGTAGTTCAGCAGGCTCCCGGCCACCGCGGCGACCAGCAGCACCGGCAGCAAGATCCATAGCTTGAGCGCACCCGACGCGCAGAACGCGCCACAGAGGAACAGCAGCGGATCACCAGGCAGGAAGAACAGCGGCAACAGCCCGATCTCGCAGAACACGATGGCGAACAGGATGCCGTAGACCAAGACGCCGTATTGCGCGATGGCGGGGCCGAGATTCTGGTCGAAATGCAGCAGCAACGACAAGATTTGCGATGCTTCCATGCGTGCCCCTGTTCTTGAATTGATGGCTACAGTGTAGGCGCGCCCTGGCCACAGGGGACCTCAGGTGGGTACGGTGCACTGGCCCCCGTGCCGATGACAAGCGGGAAATATGCCGAAAAGAGCCTTTCCCTCCGGCGCGCGCCCACATAATATTGAGCACAATCCGCACAACCATCTGCACCAACCACCCCAGGAAATACCATGTCAAACTCCCAGGCCACCGCCCGGATCGGCTCGGTCGACGCCAACTACCTCGTGCACCTGCAGGCTGGCAGCCACGCACTGCTCGGTGACGAGTCCGCCGGGCTGGGCGGCACGGACCAGGGCCCGCCGCCCTTTGCCTTCGTGCTGTCCGGTCTCGTGTCCTGCACCGCCATCACGCTGAAGATGTATATGCAGAAAAAACAGTGGCCCGTGGCCGATGTGGAAGTCACGGCAGTCTTCCAGGGCAAGGATGAGGCACGCTTCATCCGGCGCGAAGTCCGGCTCAGCGGTGTGGAACTGGGCGAGGCCGAGCGCGAGCGGCTCGCGCAGATCTGCGAGCGCACGCCGGTGACGTTGTTCCTCAAGGGTGCGTCGAGGATCGAGACAACCTTCCTCTGAGAAGCCCCAGGCAAGACCGGAAGGGACAGCCCGAAGGCCGCCTCTTCCGGCTCGTGCCGGCAGCCTACCCGGCGACTGTCTCCGCCAGATGGGTGCGCACCACCACCTCCGAATGCAGGGTGCGGTGGACCGGGCACTTGTCGGCGATCTCCAGCAGCGCCACGCGTTGCGCCTCGTCCAGCGGGCCGCGCATGGTGATCTCCCGCTCGATCCAGTCGATCTTGCCTTCGGTGGTGGAGCACTCCGCGCAATCGGCCGCGTGGATCTTCTCGTGGCGCAGCGTCACGGCCACGTGTTCCAGCGGCCAGCCCTTGCGGTCCGCATACATGCGCATGGTCATGGCAGTGCAGGCGCCCAGCCCCGCCAGCAGCAGGTCGTAAGGCGCAGGGCCGCCGTTGAGGCCGCCAAACGAAACGGGCTCGTCGGCCAGCAAGTGATGAGGCCCGGCGGTGATGCGCTCCTGGTACTTGCCAACGTGGCTTTCCTCCACCCGCACCAGCCCTTCCTCGGCCACCGCGGCCGGCACATCCAGGGCATCGATGTCGAGATAACGCTGGCTCCATGCCGCGATGGTGTTGGCCACGTAAACGGCATCGGCCTTGCGCGTGAGCAGGTGATCGGCGCGGTCGAGCGAGACGAAGCTCTTGGGATGCTTGGCGGCAATGAAAATCTGCGTGGCGTTGTCGATGCCGACGGTGTCGTCCTGCGGCGCATGCATGACCAGCAGCGCCTTGCGCAGCTTGGCTACGCTATCGAGCAGCTTCTGCTCGGCCACGTCTTCGATGAACTGCCGCTTGATCTTGAACGGACGGCCGGCGAGCCGGACCTCGGCTTCTCCATCGGCCTCGATGCGCGCGGCCTGGTCGCCGAACAGGCCGACCACATGGCTCGGATCGCTCGGCGCGGCGATGGTGACAACCGCCTTGGCTTCGGGGATGCCGTGCGCGGCGCTGAGCACCGCCGCGCCGCCCAGGCTGTGGCCGATCAGCAAGGCCGGCGCCCGGTGATGCTGGCGCAGATAGTCCGCCGCCGCCAGCAGGTCGGCCACGTTGGACGAGAAATTGGTATTGGCGAAATCGCCGCCGCTGCCGCCAAGGCCGGTGAAATCAAAGCGCAGCACGGCGATGCCGTGTGCCGTCAGCGCCTGCGCGATACGCGTCGCCGCCAGCACGTCCTTGCCGCAAGTGAAGCAATGGGCGAACAAGGCAAAGGTGCGCACCGGGCCAACTGGCAAATCCAGCCGCGCGGAGAGTTGCTGACCATCACTTCCCGGGAACTGCAGGCGCTGGGCTTCCATGGGTATCCTCATGCTTGACGCGAACTGTACGAGGTTCCCACTCTAGCCAAGTTTGCCGCCGGGTGCTACTGGCGTCGCATGGCTGGCCGCGCACAACGCGCAGAGGCGACGGCAGGCTTGCCAGCGCTTTGCTTTCCGTTGTACGGCAAGCGCTATCGGCACAGGTTCGTGCTGACCACCCCAGCCGGTTGCTCAGGACGGCGATGACCACCGGCTCGAGCCAGGAGAAGGCTTCCTGCAATGCCGGCATCCATCATATTAAGATGTTGGTTTTCCCGCCGGCGCGACCGGCCAACTTCCCCCTCCACTCTGCCAGCACACACATGAAGACGATTGCACTGCTACTTGCCGCACTGGGCATGGCGTCCCTCGCCCACGCAGCCGCCCCGGCCGCGGAGACCCTGCCGTCCGGCATGTCCATCCAGACCCTTGTCAAGGGCACCGGCGCCACGCCGAAGGCCTCCGATGTGGTCAAGGTGCACTACCGCGGCACCCTCACCGACGGTACCGAGTTCGACAGCTCCTACAAGCGCGGCCAGCCGATCTCGTTCCCGCTGAACCGCGTCATTCCCTGCTGGACGGAAGGCGTGCAGAAGATGCAGGTTGGCGGCAAGGCCAAGCTGGTGTGCCCGGGCCCGACCGCCTATGGCGCGCGCGGCGTGCCCGGCACGATCCCGCCGAACGCCACGCTGAACTTTGAAGTCGAGCTGCTAGGCATCGGCAACTGACGGCAACCGCCGGCAACCGACACAAGGTGGCCTCACCACCTTTCGCAAGGCCCCGGCCGCCCGGCCAGGACGGCCAGCATTACTCGCCTGAACCGCCTGGCACCATGGCGCGGCGCTTGCGCGTAACCACCAGCGGTGCCTGGGCGTTGCCTTCCGAAGACACACGCGGCGGACGGGGGCCCGAGCCGGGCGTGCGCGGGCCTGCGCCGGGCGGACGTGCGCCGCCACCGCCGCCGGGAGGACGCGTGCCGGTATCCAGCTGGATCGTCGAGATGGCGCGCTTGTAGATGGTCTGCATGCCGCCGGGCGTGCTCAGCATCACCACGAATGCGTCGAAAGACTCGATGGAGCCGACGAGCCGGATGCCGCTGACCAGGTACACCTGCACACGCTTGCGCTCTTTGCGCGTGGTGTTCAGGAAGGAGTTTTGCGGGTTGGTGTCGTCAAGCTGCATGGGATATTGAGAGTAAGGCAGACGAAGCGCTGCGAGAAAAAGATGGCTACTGCGGCGCAGCTTCGTCGGCGGTGCACCGATGCACAATATCGGTGCGCACGCGCTAACGCAAGATGAATCAGGCACGCCGGGATGGCAGCGCATCATGATTGCTTGCAGTGGCTAGGCTTGCCATTCTAGCGCAAGCCGGATGCAGTTCCCCGCGCAAGGAGCATGCCAATGGTTCCGGCGCCTGGCTGAAAGCCACCTCAAGGCCACCTCACGGCCACCTCCCACGCGGATCTCAGCACCAGGCGCCCATCCTTTCACGCCGCCCGCTTTGCCATTAACATGTGCGCCCACGATCCAGCAGGCCACCCCATGAAGCTCAACCAGCTGCGCGCCCTGGCCGCCGTTGCCGAAACCGGCAGCATCCAGGAAGCCTCGCGCATCCTTCACCTGACCCAGCCCGCGCTGAGCAAGGCCATCAAGGAGCTGGAGAGCAGCGTCGGCGCCACCTTGTTCGTGCGCTCGAGCAAGGGCGTGCAGCTCACGCCCTTTGGTCAGCGGCTGGTCTCGCATGCACGGCTGATCAGCGAGAATGTGCGCCGCGCGCGCGAAGACCTGGAAGACATGAAAGGCACGGTGCAAAGCGAGATCACCGTGGGGGTGACGCCGGTCACTGCGCTGATGCGGCCAATGGCGGCCTGCCTGAGCACCTTCCGCCGCGAGTTCCCGAACGCCCGGCTGCGGGTGCTGGAAATGCGTCCGGCGCAATTGCTGGAGCACCTGCGCGAGGGCACCATGGATTTCGCGGTGACCTCACAGTTGCTGCCGCTGGATCGCGGGCTGGACTGCACCCAGGTGTGCCGGCTGCCGACCGTGATCGGTGCCCGGCGCGGGCATGCGCTGCGCGCGGCACGCTCGGTGCGCGTGCTGCAGCAGGCGGACTGGCTCGCGCTGGACCCGCTGTCCGATGCCAGCTCGCCTTTTCATCAGTTGTTCGCGGGTAACGGCCTGGCAGTGCCGGCCCGGGTGATCGAATGCACATCGATGGGCTTGGCACTGGACCTGTGCTGGCAGGTTGACACCCTGATCCTGCTTTCCAGCGAGTCGCTTGGCAGCAAGTACATTACCGAGCGGATGGATTTCATCGAGATCGCCGAACCCGTGCCCGACCGCATCATCTCGCTGGTCACGCGCGACCGGCATGTGCTGACCTGGGCGGCAGCGCGCCTGCACGACGCCGTGCTGCAAGCGCTGGCGAGCCACTATCCGCCACCGGGCAACCCCGCCGCCCAGTGAGCGCCCGCACGCGCCGGCAACGCGCATGCGGGCCAGGCAATGCCCCAGCACCGCGCTGGCCCGGCATGACGCAAACCACCCCCGATTAAAACCCATAACAATCAATTAGTTACGGGCAACGATCAAATCAAAGGGCAATGAAAACAAGCCCATTGCCTGACGCCGCGCGCCCAAGCGGCGGCCGCCCCCTGATTCCCAATGCTCATACCCATGAAAAAAAGCGAAGTGCTTATCCCTCGCGCGGCCCCTAACATGCCCCCACACCGAGAGTAACGGGGCCACGCCGCACCCGCTGCCCATCTACCCCAGCCGAGGAGGACAGCATGACCATCGCCCACACCGCACCAGGCCATCCGGCCGGCGCCGTGCCCGCCACTGCCGCCCGCCCGCACTCGCGCCGCGCCATCGTTGCCGCCGCCATCGGCAACGGGCTGGAAATGTACGACTTCACAGTCTATAGCTTCTTTGCCGCCACCATCGGCAAGTTGTTCTTTCCGTCCAGCAGCCCGCTGGCATCGTTGCTGCTGTCTTTCGCCACCTTTGGTGTCGGCTTCGTGATGCGTCCCCTGGGCGCGGTGCTGATCGGCAACCTGGCCGACCAGCGCGGCCGCAAGGCGGCGCTTACGCTCACCATCGTGCTGATGACGGCGGGCACCGCGCTGATCGCCTTCACGCCCACCCATGCCAGCATCGGCGTGACCGCCACCGTGCTGGTGGTTGTCGGCCGGCTGCTGCAAGGCTTGTCGGCTGGCGGCGAAATCGGCGCCGCATCGGCCCTGCTGCTGGAGACCGCCAGCAAGCGCAACCGTTGTTTCCTGGTCAGCTGGCAAGCCGCCACGCAAGGCGGTGCCGCGCTGCTGGGCGCGCTGACGGGAGCCGCGGCATCGGCCTTGCTGAGCCCCGATGCCATGCTTGAGTGGGGCTGGCGCCTGCCGTTCATGCTTGGCCTGCTGATTGCGCCGGTGGGCATGTATATCCGCCGGCACCTGCAAGAAACCCACGAAGGCGGCAGCGCGCATGGCGGTGTCGGCACGGTGTTCCGCGAACATGGCCGCACGCTGTTGCTAGGCATGCTGCTGATGACCGGCAGCACCTCATCCATGTACATCATGGTGTTCTACATGCCCACTTACCTGGTGCGCGCTTTGCATATGCCACCTGTCACCGCCTTCCTGGCGGCATGCACGGCAGGCGCTGCCATGCTGGTGATGGCGCCTTTGTTCGGCCTGCTGGCCGACCGGCTGCCGAGCCGCAAGCCCCTGCTGTTTACCGGTGGGCTGACTTCGCTGGCGCTGGTCTACCCCAACTTCACGCTGCTGTGCGCAGGCCCCAGCCTGCCGCTCACCATGGCGCTGATCGGCGGGGCCGTTACCCTGGGCTCGGTCGGCAGCGGCGCGGGTGCCGCCCTGATGATGGAAGCGCTGCCGCGCCACCAGCGCGCCACTGGCATGTCGGTGATGTACAGCTTTGGCGTGACCGTGTTCGGCGGCTTTGCCCCGCTGATCGTAACCTGGCTGATCAGCGCCACGGGCAGCAACATGGCGCCTGCCGGATACCTGATCGCGGCCTCCTGCATCAGCCTGACCGCGCTGGCGCTGTTCCCCAGCCACCCTGGGCGCGACTGACCCGCGACGCAAAACCCAACCCATCCGACATCACGACACACACCCTGCAGCCATGACCAAGCACCCAGGAAACATCCCGCCAGCATTGACCGAATCCGCCGAGCGCTTCGCCGAACTGCGCCACCGCATCCACGCCCACCCAGAGCTGGGCGCCGACGTGCCACGCACCGCTGAGATGGCCGCCGCGCTGCTGCGCGAGTGGGGCTATAGCGTGCACACCGTAGGCGGCCACGGGCTGGTGGCGCAACTCAAGGTGGGCAACGGCGCGCGCACCATCGGCATCCGTGCCGACATGGACGCGCTGCCGCTGCAGGAGCGCACCGGCCTGCCCTATGCCAGCCAGGTAGCAGGACGCATGCACGCCTGCGGCCATGACGGCCACACCGCCACGCTGCTGGCCGCAGCCGAGTACCTGGCCGCCACACGCCACTTCGACGGCACCCTCAACCTGATCTTCCAGCCCGACGAGGAAGGCATGACCGGCGCGCTGGCCATGATGAACGACGGCCTGTTCGAGCGTTTCCCCTGCGACGCGATCTACGCCTTTCACAATGCGCCCGGCCTGCCGGTTGGCATGGCGGTCGTGCAGAGCGGCCCGATGGGCGGCTCCTCGGACCGTGCCACGATCACGTTCCGCGGCAAGGGCGGCCATGGCGCCATGCCCCACCGCGCCACCGACCCCACACTGGCCCTCGCCTCGACCGTGGTGGCGCTGCAAGGCATCGTGGCGCGCAATGTGGCGCCGGTCGACGCCGCCGTGATCAGCGTGGGCGAGATGCAGGCCGGCAGCACCTACAACATCATCCCGGAGACCGCAACGCTGAAGCTGAGCGTGCGCGCCACCGTGGCGCAGGTGCGAGACCTGCTGGAGACCCGCATCCGCGAGGTGGTGACGCACCAGGCCGCCTCGTGCGGCGTGACGGCAGACATCGCCTATGAGCGCCTGGCGCCCGCGATCTGCAATACCGTGGAAGAAACCGCCATCGCACGGCAGGCCGTGGCCAGCGTGCTGGGCAGCGACAAGGTCATCCAGGTGCCGCCCTCGATGCAGATGGGCAGCGAGGATTTCGCGTGGATGCTGGAGAGGATGCCGGGCTGCTATTTTGCACTGGGCAATGGCACCGGCGAGTGGGTAGGCTGCTCGGTGCACAACGACGGATATGATTTCAACGACCAGCTGATTCCGCTTGGCGCTGCGTGCTGGGTGGCGCTGGCCGAAGGCTATCTGCGCGCCTGAGACCGCGGCATGGCCGGTTTTCTCCCTGCCTTCGCCAAGGCCTTGTCTGAGGTTATTTAGAGAGCGTCAGGGACACTGCCTGCAGGTGGGTAGCCGGCCCAGGGCGCCCCCGCACGAGGGGACACGGCCAAGTAGGCACGGGGAACAACTCACCGACTCGCTTTGTCGCAACATGCGTGCGGGCATCGCGGGTTTACAGCTATCGTAACGGTGTTCAGGAACGTGGCGGCATCCGCTGATGGAGCGTAGTGGTTGTCGATGTCGCGAATCTCTGGCTGGTGAATGTCCGCGCCGTTGACATCCATGTGCTCAAGCAGATCGGCAAGCCAACGTGCACGCGCTTCGGCAAGCTTCCTGGAGATTCCGGCGCTCTCGTTCTGCCAGAGCGACATGAATACCTCAAAGCCCGCGGGAAACGCTTGCCGCGTATCACTGCGCCACGCGGCCAGCCGAGCAATTTCGGGGACGGAGAGCTTCGCGGCCCCACGCTCGAAAATGGGTTCGTGCGTCAAGAATGCAGGCCGGCAGGCATAGGCAGGCAACACACAGAGCAATACGAATGCAACGAGCAGCTTTTTCATCACGGTCTCCATGCTGGCGGCCTGTAGCTCCAATTTGGGATGTTCGTCACGTAGTATGCGATGTTATCTGCATTGACGATGCAAAACTGATTGCGCGCTTTGGCCCGAAGCCTTGACAGGAGAATGCTGTACCACTTGTCTTCAGAGTTCATCGCCTCCGGGAAATGTGAAACCTCATGAATGAGTACTGTTAGCTTACTATCCTTATCGAAGGGGATTCCCTCTGGGCTATTCTGCTCATGATCCAGACGGCAGAATTTTGGGCCGACAAAAATAGTGTAGGTGCCATCCGGCTTGCAAACACTCGCGGTAGCTTCAATCTCCCCATCGCGGGCACGCGGTACACACCCCACGCGCCGGAGTCTCTCTCCTGAATGGCGTTCAAAGTTCCTTTCACGCAAGCTTCCCATAATGTCACGGATTCTGGTCAACCCATCGCGTAGCGTTTGCCGCGTATTGCCAGACGCGTGACCGAACCACAGGATCACCTTGTCCTGGTCTGCCTGATTCCACCGCGACAACTCGAAAAGCCGATCACTCAGCAGCCGTACCGCCTTGTCACGTAGTTGCATCATGGTTGCATGAAATTCGACGTTGCTCATTTTTGGGCAAATTAAGCTCTCGTCCTCGGCGTATTGCCTATTTTGTATATCCTCAACAAGCTTGTTCGAAGCATCCGGGGCTAGATTGCTTGTTGGTATGCTCGGTGCCGCACCTCGGTATCCTCCTCGGTTCACTTCGATGGTGAAGTCCCTCTGTGAGGGAATAACAAACGGCCTTGTTGAACATTTGCAGAAGACTCGTGCTCCGCTTACAAGCACTTGTTTGCCGTCTATGTCGAAGGCCGGGTAGCAGTCGTTCATCACAGGGCCACCAGCCTTGCAAGCAGGACAGGTTGCGTAGTCGCCTTCGACACCCAACGTTACGTTGTGATGGAAAACGCTGCGACCGGTAGCGATGAGTATGCCGTTCGTGCTTGTTTTATCTCCATTGCGGAGTGCATCGCGAGTGTCAGCCATTGGGCCTCTAAGTCATCCGTGTTAGCAGTGAATACGTTGAACAGTCCCGCCCCCCACTCGGCTGTAGCCGGCGAGACCTTGCTTTCGACGTAGACGTCAACGGGGGGAAGGTAGACCGAGACGCTATGGCCCTCTCAGGCTTCTCCGGATCTGGGTATTCGTAAGACGCACGGCAGATTCACCCTTCGCCAGCTTGTCGCGGACGAGGATAAACACGCTTGGTGAGCTGTGGAGGACGTGCCCGCAAGAGCGAACGCTCTTGATCTGTTGCGACAATGCTGCTCCTTTCGAGTGGAACGCTAACTAGTTAGCTTCACCCAAAAGCACACTCAATGTCATTGGGAAAATTCCGAAATAATGCAAGGAATTTTCAGAAAGAAGTCCGCGTTGCTGGGGCAGGGATAGCCAAAAGCCAGCGCAATAGACATCCCATACGGCTACCCTGCCGCGCCGCTACGCCAGGTGGTCATCCCTGCCATAAGCCAACTCAACTGCCGCCCGAGCCTCTTGGCAAGACCCGGTTCTCGGGCAATGTGTGACCCGCCGCGGACTTGCAGGTACAAGGTGGCCTCTTCTGCTTGCGGGAGAGCAGCTGTGAGGAGAGGAGGTGACAGCCGCCTTCATCGCAGACGGCTCTGGCGTATCTAGCGACTTCGGACAAAGCCCTTACACGTCGATCGCCGCATCCGACTTGACCTTCTTGCGCAACTCGAACTTCTGGATCTTGCCCGTCGATGTCTTGGGCAACGGCCCGAAGTACACCGCCTTGGGCACCTTGAAGCCCGCCAGCAGGGTGCGGCAATGGGCGATCAGCTCCTCGGCCGTGGCACTGGCGCCATCCTTCAGTTCCACGAACGCGCAGGGCGTCTCGCCCCATTTCACATCCGGCTGCGCCACCACCGCCACGGCCAGCACGGCGGGATGGCGATAGATCGCGTCTTCCACTTCCACGCTGGAGATATTCTCGCCACCGGAGATGATGATGTCCTTGCTGCGGTCCTTGATCTTGACGTAGCCGTCTGGCGTGCACACGCCCAGGTCGCCGGTATGGAACCAGCCGCCGGCAAATGCCTCGCGCGTGGCCTTCTCGTTCTTGAGGTAGCCCTTCATGCAGATGTTGCCGCGGAACATGATCTCGCCGATTTCCTCGCCGTCCGAGGCCACCGGCTGCATGGTGTCCGGGTCAAGCACCGCCACCTCCGTCTGCAGGTGGTAACGCACGCCCTGCCGTGCCTTCTTGGTGGCGCGGTCCTCTTGCGACAGGCCGGCCCAGTCGTCCTGCTCGGCGCATACCGCGGCGGGGCCGTAGGTTTCGGTCAGGCCATAGACATGGGTCAACGCGAAACCCATGGCCTCCATCTGCGCCAGCACCGCGGCGGGCGGCGGCGCACCCGCGACCATGCCGCGCACCGGGCCGCGCAGGCCTTCGCGCCAGGCGGGCGGGGCGTTGACCAGCGCGGTATGCACGATCGGCGCGGCGCAATAGTGCGTCACGCCCTCGTCGCGCATCAGGTCGAACACCAGCTTGGGTTCGAACTTGCGCAGGCAGACGTTGACGCCGGCGCGTGCCGCGATGGTCCACGGGAAGCACCAGCCGTTGCAGTGGAACATCGGCAGCGTCCACAGGTACACCGCATGCTTGGGCAGGTCCCACTCCAGGATGTTGGAGATGGCGTTGATGGCCGCGCCGCGATGGTGGTAGACGACGCCCTTGGGGTCGCCGGTGGTGCCCGAGGTGTAGTTGAGCGCGATCGCATCCCACTCGTCAGCGGGCATCTGCCAGGCGAATTCGGGATCGCCCGAGGCCAGCAGGCGCTCATAGTCGGTCTCGCCGAAGGCCGGAGCGTCCTGGGGGCCGAGCGCGTCCAGCACCGCCACCACCTTCAGCCCGGGAATCTCGTTGGCGATCTGCCGCGCCAGGTCGGCAAACTCGGTATCGGCCAGCAGCACCCGCGCTTCGCCATGGCGCAGCATGAAGATCAGGTTAGAAGCGTCGAGCCGGATATTCAGCGCATTGAGCACCGCGCCCGCCATCGGCACCCCGAAGTGCGCCTCCACCATGGCAGGCGTATTGGGCAGCAAGGCCGCAACGGTATCGCCCTTGCCCACGCCCAGGCTGGCCAGCCCGCTGGCCAGGCGCCGTGCCCGCGCGTAGGTGTCGCGCCAGTTCTGGCGCACCGGGCCGTGCACGATGGCCAGCCGGTCGCCATACACGCTGGCGGCGCGCGCCAGGAAATCGATGGGTGTGAGGGGTACGTGATTGGCCGGGTTCTTGCCCAGGCCGGTGTCGAAATCGCTTGGCATTGCCGTAGTCTCCGCATGCGCCGGCTGTGCGGGTATTGGCCCTCGGGATGTGCCGCGCGCCGCCGGTCGCTGTTACTTTTCACTGTGCAAGGCTATCATCGCACAGGACCAAGCTCTGTCGTCCGGATGACAATGCCCGTGCCGGGCCAAGCCGAAATCATGCCCAGCCTGCCCGCAGCCACACCCAGATCGCCTACCCCTCCCCCCGCAGATATCACGACGCCACCGCCCTGCACCGGGCATGCCGCCCTGCTTTCCCGGCATGAATGGTTCGCCGCGCTAGCGCCTGGCCACCAGGCGCTGGCAACGCGGCAGGTGGTGGTGCAGGATTTTGCCGCTGGCGCCTTCATCGCGCATCGTGGCGAGCCATCGCGCTACTGGATCGGGGTCGAGACCGGCCTGATCAAGCTCGCGGTCTACACGCCGGATGGGCGCGGTTGCACCTTTTCTGGGGTACCGGCGGGCGGCTGGTGTGGAGAAGGCAGTGTCATCAAGCGCGAAGCGCGGAGATACGATGTGATCGCCATCCGCGACTCCCGCATGGCGCTGGTGCCCGACACGGTGTTCCACACCTTGCTCAGCGAAAGCCTGCCGTTTGCCAGCTTCGTGGTGCGCCAGTTGAACGAGCGCATGGGCCAGTTCATCGCCACCGTGCAGAACGAGCGGCTGCTGAGCGTCGATGCCCGCGTGGCGCAGGCGGTTGCCCAACTCTTCCACCCGGCGCTGTACCCCCGTACCAGCGCGGTGCTGGAGCTGTCGCAGGAGGAGATCGGCCTGCTGACGGGGCTCTCGCGCCAGCGGGTCAACCAGGCGCTGCGGCGCCTGGCGGCGGAGGGCATGGTCGATTTGTCGTACCAGAGCATCCGGGTGACCGACCTTGAGCGTTTGCGCCACTTTGGCCTGTCGGAGCTGTAGGCAGCGACCATCGTGCAGCGGTCGCGGCCAAGGCCGGCGTTGAAACCCGCCTTCGGCATCGTGAAACTCACTGGCCGCGCGAAGCCGTACAATGCGATTTTTCCCTGGCGCCGCGCCCGATGCGCGCCAGCCTGCGTCACCTGAGCTTCGCATGGCCCTCGTCAGCAGCACCGATCTGCGCCTGTCTCACCTGCGCTTCCCCTTTGCCGTGCGCGTCGACGCGCGGCATGGCACCGCGCGCCTGCGCGACGCGAACGCGCGGCGGGAGGTGACGCCTGGCAACCCGTTCGTGGTGCCGGCGTTTGCGTACTTCGATTGCGACCTGCTGCCAGCGCCGGGCCAAAGCACCACCATCACGCTGCAGGAAGTGCCGGACGACGCATGCCCGCGCATGACCCTGGCCACCCTGCCGGGCTGCCCGTGCCATTCGGAGAAACACTGGTCACGCGCGCTTGCCGGCGAGATCTTCGGCCTGCCTCGGCTACCGTGGAATGCGGCACTGGTCGCGCAGCGATGGGAAGTCACCCCGCGGCTGGTACGCGCACGGCTGTTCGCCGAGGGCGAGGCGCTAGGCGCGCTGCTGCGCGAGCAGCGCGTCGCGCGCGCGGTGTACCTGCTTGCCGGCTTCAGCGACGTGCGCACCGAGTGGCTGGCCGCGCAAGTGGGCCTGGGCAGCGTGGCTGCGTTAGCCTGCGCTTGCGCGAACACGCTGGGCCCTGCCGCGTTGAGCCTGCTCGAACCTGGCGATAACCGCGGAACCCCGCCGGGTCCGGCGTCGCGCATGCACCTGGCGGCATGAGAGGCCGGCCTCTGGCGGTGACCTTGCAGCCGCTGATCGTGCGCTTTGTGCTGTCGGTGGCGCTGCTGGTCGGCTTGTAAAAACCTGCGGGATTTGTAAAAAGGGGCTGGCAGGACCTTGGCTAGCGGGCCCTGGAAGTGCAGATCCAACGACTTGCAATGCGTGTCGGACGCAGATTGGACGCAGCAACCGTACGAAAGAAGAAAGCGAAAGACTGCGCCATCCCTTGCCAGACCGGGATTCCCGGGGTATCAGCCGCGGTGGGACGCTCTCATGTGGCGCCAGCGCACAAGCCGTGGCACGCGCCTTGCGCCTTTCCCTCTCGCGGCACTACCGCCGCGCCATGGAGACAGAGATGGGACAGCAACAGCAACAGCAACCCGGCCAAGGCCAGCAAGACCAAAGCAAGCAGCACCAGCAAGGTGGCCAACAAGGCGGACAGCAAGGTGGCCAGGATCAGAAGGGCGGCCAGCAACAGCAGCAGGACCGCGGCCAGGACAAGCAAGGCCAGCAAGGCCAGAAGACCGATCAGGCCGGGCAACAAAACCAGCAAGGCCAGAAGAGTGGCCAGCAAGTCCACCGCTAGCCGCATGGGGCTGCAACAGCCACTGCAATAGCCTTCAGGGCCCGCCGCGATCTAACACGGCTGACCTTGGGCGAATTAACGCTCTTTGCTCGCGGTGACGTTCTGCGTCGCCGCAACGCGCCGCCTCCCCGGCGAAAGCGGGGAGGCGGCGTTGTGTTTACTGCCGAGGCACTGAGCCGCCAGCGGCTTGCCAGGCAACATGAAACCTGAGGCGCCGATGACCTTAGCGCGCCTTGAGCAAATCCAGCGCCACGTCGACGATCATGTCTTCCTGCCCGCCCACCATGCGGCGGCGGCCCAGCTCCACCAGCACGTCGACGGTCTTCAGGCCGTACTTGCTCGCAGCGGCCTCGCTGTGGCGCAGGAAGCTGGAGTACACGCCGGCATAGCCCAGCGCCAGCGTTTCGCGGTCGACCCGCACGGGCCGGTCCTGCAGCGGACGCACGATGTCATCGGCCGCGTCCATCAGCTTGTACAGGTCGCAGCCGTGGTCCCATCCCATGCGCTCGGCGGCCGCGATAAAGACCTCCAGCGGGGCGTTGCCGGCGCCGGCGCCCATGCCGGCCAGGCTGGCGTCCACGCGGTCGCAGCCCTCCTCCACCGCCACAATGCTGTTGGCGACGCCCAGGCTCAGGTTGTGGTGCGCGTGCATGCCGGTCTGCGTTTCCGGCTTCAGCACCGCCTTGAAGGCGCGAAAGCGGTCGCGGACATCGTTCATGGTCAGCGCGCCGCCGGAGTCCACCACATAGCAGCAGGTGGCGCCGTAGCTCTCCATCAGCTTGGCCTGCGCGGCAAGGTGCTGCGGCGTGGTCATGTGGCTCATCATCAGGAAGCCGACGGCTTCCATGCCCAGATGGCGCGCGTACTCGATATGCTGCCGCGAGACGTCCGCCTCGGTGCAATGCGTGGCCACGCGGACGATGCGCGCGCCGGCATCATAGGCTGCCTTGAGGTCGTGGACGGTGCCAATGCCCGGCAGCAGCAGCGTGGCGATCTTTGCGTGCTTGACCACGCTGGCCGCCGCCTCGATCCATTCCAGGTCGGTGTGGGCGCCAAAGCCATAGTTGAAGCTGGATCCCTGCAGCCCATCGCCGTGGGCCACTTCGATCGAATCGACCTTGGCGTCATCCAGCGCCTTGGCGATTTGCCGGGCCTGCTCGACGCTGTACTGGTGGCGGATGGCATGGCTGCCGTCGCGCAGCGTCACATCGGAAATGTAGATCTTCTTTTGGCCTTGCATGGCAGGCACTCCTTATCTGCAGGTAAGTCAGGCGGCGGCGCGCTGGGCAAGCATGGCGCTCGCCATCCGCTCGGCGATGGTGAGCGCGGCGCTGGTCATGATGTCGAGATTGCCGGCGTAGGCCGGGAGGTAGTGCGCCGCGCCTTCCACCTCCAGGAACACCGAGGTCTTGAGCCCGCTCACACGCCCCACCCCGGGCACCACCAGCGGTGCATCCGCCGGGATGCGGTCGAACTGCACCTTCTGCTTGAGGCGATAGCCGGGCACGTATTGCCGCACCTCGGCGGCCATGGCGTCGATCGACGCGGCGATGGCAGCCTCGTCCGCCATCTCGCTCAGGCAATACACCGTGTCGCGCATGATCAGCGGCGGCTCGGCCGGGTTGAGCACGATGATGGCCTTGCCCTTGCTGGCTCCACCGATGGCTTCGATCGCCTTGGAGGTGGTCTCGGTGAACTCATCGATGTTGGCGCGCGTGCCGGGCCCCGCGCTCTTGCTGGAGATGCTGGCCACGATCTCGGCATACAGCACCGGCGCCACCCGCGATACGGCCGCCACCATGGGGATGGTGGCCTGTCCGCCGCAGGTGACCATGTTGACGTTGTGCGCGTCCAGGTGCGCATCGCCGTTGACCACCGGGATGCAGTAAGGGCCAATGGCCGCCGGCGTCAGGTCGATCATGCGCAGCGACGGCCGCAGGCCGCGCAGGAACGCATCGTTGTTCACGTGCGCGCCGGCGCTGGTGGCATCGAACACCACATCGATATCGCCGAACACAGGCAGGCGCGTCAACCCTTCCACGCCTTCGTGGGTGGTCGCCACGCCCAGGCGCGCGGCGCGCGCCAGGCCGTCCGATGCCGGGTCGATGCCGACCATCGCGCCCATCTCGATATGCGCGCCATGGCGCAGTATCTTGATCATCAGGTCGGTGCCGATATTGCCGGAACCGATGATGGCGGCTTTCAGTTTGCGGGTCATGGATCTCTCCTGTTGGAACTCTTGCGTCATTCCACGCTGGCGCCGCTGGCCTTGACCAGCGGGGCCCAACGCGTGCTTTCACTGTTGAGGAAGGCGCCGAACTGCTGCGGCGTCATGGGCAGCGCTTCCAGACCCTGGTCGGCAAAGCGCTTGGTCACCTCGGGCGCCTTGAGCGCCTTGAGCGCTGCCTCGTTGAGACGCGCGACGATGGCATCGGGCGTGCCGGCCTTGACCACCATGCCAAACCAGACGCCGGCATCCAGCCCGCCGATGCCGAGTTCGGAGAGCGTGCGCACGTCCGGCAACGAAGGCGAGCGGCGCGGCGCGGCGATGGCCAGCGGCTTGACCTTGCCGCCCTTGATCAGCGGCGAGGTGGTGATCACCGGGTCGAACATCATGTCGACCTGCCCGGCCATCACATCCTGCAAGGCCGGGGCGGAGCCCTTGTAAGCCACGTGCGTCATGTGGCCGCCGGCCTTCTCGGCAAACAAGCCGCCCAGCAGGTGGCCGATCGAGCCGATCCCCTGCGAGGCATAGTTCACGCCGTTCGGCTTGCTCTTGGACAGCGCTACCAGGTCCTTGACGGAATTGACGGGGCTGCCCTGCGGCACCACCAGCACCAGGGGCGACGACGCCAGCGCCGTCACGGGCTTGAAATCCTTGAGCGGGTCGTACGAGAAATTCCGGTACAGGCCGGGATTGATCGCGAACATTTCGGTGGCGGCCACGAACATGGTGTAGCCATCCGCGTCGGCGCGCTTGACCGATTGCGCCGCGATCTGGCCGCCACCGCCGGG